>CBDCWD010000004.1:0-652500 GCA_965223315.1 Nitrospirales bacterium | reverse complement strand
AGGGAACAGGCTGAGAATGGGCCCATTCCCAAGCCAGCACGGCCCCGCTGCGGCTCAAATCAAAATACGCATAGGGCAAATCGTTCAGTGCCGATTGCGCCGTAATGTGATGATCTAAAATTTGCAAACTGGCCGTAACTTCAGCCAGCGCTAAAATCGCTTCACGATGATAGCTAAAATCCACCATCAACACATGCTGATGGTCGAGCCCATCTGGCCTAGGCAGCCCGTGCTTCACGGGAATATACCTCGCATTCGGGAACCGTTTCCACAGCGCCCAGGCTGCACCAAACCCATCCATGCATTCGGCATGATAGAGGACTACATCTGGAACATGTGCCTGCACCAACTCATCAAACGTGACCATCGCATCCTACCTTCCACGTTGAGCTTACCATGTTGCCGTAAGAAGGGAAATATAGGAATGTGAGAAACGCCTTTTTATCTCGAGAGATTTGGAAAGGAACGGGCATGTACCATTAAATTGACCGTCTAAACGTCATCTTCACGAAAAGCCCCGATGAACATCTTCCAGACACAAGACATATGGCTCAGTCCACTGGGCAACCCTTTTTTGACACTGAGAAGCCACCGAAGGAACAAACCAATTTTCCCCTTATTGACTTCAAAGAAAATAAACGTCAACAATTGAGAACATGGGTCCTTGTTTCGGCCCATACGATACACGCAAGGTTATAGACTACGGCTCCAACTAAGAAGATGTCGTTCTGGAAACACATACCCCAACCGATCATTGGGCTCGCCCCGATGGACGGCGTGACCGATTCAGCTTTCCGCCATATTGTAGCAACTTATGGCAAGCCCGATGTTGTCTTTACGGAATTCACCAATGTCCATGACATTTGCGCCGGCCGCCTGAAAGCCTTAGACAGTCTCCGGTATTCAGCGGTGGAAAGACCCGTCATCGCTCAAATATATGGAAAAGATCCTGCTTTATTCTATCAAGCCGCCCATGTGGTCTGTGAGTTGGGATTTGATGGATTGGATATCAATATGGGCTGCCCCTCGAAGAACGTGGCCTCTTCGGGTAGCGGAGCAGGACTTATTCGCACGCCCGATCTCGCGTTGGAATTAATGCGCCAAACACGACAAGGCATCCAAGACTGGTCAAACGGGCAAACATTGCTTGAAGTCGGGCTCAAACCCACGGCACTTCAAACTGTCGCGCAACTCAAAGCCGAACACCCCGAACTGAGCGAAGAGAAAGAACGAACAATGATCCCGCTCTCCGTGAAAACCCGTCTAGGCTTTGACTGCAATATCATCGACGAATGGAGCGATTGTCTGATCCAAGGAAAACCCGAAGCCATCGCCATTCATGGACGAACGCTGTCACAAATGTATCGTGGGGAATCCAACTGGGAAGCCATTGCTCAAGCCGCCGCCCGCATTCGGAGGTGCAGCATTGTGGCACTTGGAAATGGCGACCTTAAAAGTCTGACTGACGCCCATCAACGCATTCAACACTCTGGTGTCGATGGCGTGTTGATAGGCCGCGGTGCGTTAGGTAACCCCTGGATCTTCCAAGAAATCCTGCAAGTTCGTCAGGCTCTTATAATGGGAACGCTTTTGGCACTCAAAAATGCCGAACCCAGCTTGCATGAAAAATTTCAGGCCATGCTCAACCACGCGCAATGTTTCGAAGCCATTTATGGCACAGAACGTTTCGTGCGCATGCGTAAACATCTGGGATGGTATTGCTCCAGCTTTCCCCATGCCGCCGCTCTTCGCGCCCAGATGGTCCGAACCAACAATACTCAGGATGTCAAAAGCCTTCTCGATGCCTACCTCAAAGCCAATACGGCGTTTGAAGCCGAAGCCGTTGCATCCATACCGGCTTAATCAACTTCTCATTGGCCATGCAAATTCTGTTAGCGTCCACCTCACCTCGCCGCCAAGAATTGCTTGAGTTGTTAGGTGGCCCATTTAGAATTGTCTCGCCAACCTGCGAAGAAATTCTCTCTCCAGATCTCTCCCCCAGCGAGCAAACCCGACAACTGGCGCGAGATAAGGCCTTATCCGTGGCCAACCACCGCCCAGAAGACCTGGTCATCGGCAGTGACACCGTCATCGAAATTGAAGGAAGGCTATTAGGCAAACCAAAGAATATGCAAGAAGCCGAAACAATGCTGCGAGAGCTTCGTGGAAAGGTTCATCAAGTCCACACAGGAGTGTCGGTTATTCAACAGGCCTCAAGTATTTCTATTGATTTCGTTGAAACCGCCCACGTCTGGATCAAACCGTTGGATGAACAAACACTTAAAACGTATTTGGCCACAGAAGAAAGTCTTGGGAAAGCTGGGGCCTATTCCATTCAAGGGGAGGGGGCAAAGCTCATAGAAAAAATTGAAGGGGATTACCCAACCATTGTAGGTCTACCACTTTGGAGAGTCGGGAAAGTATTGGAACAACAAGGATTCACATTGCCGAATCCGGTGGAGAAGATTTATCGGACGAAGCCGTATAGGAGTTGGAAGGACTTTTAAGGTCATTTTTGTTTCGGCAAAAGAGTCCAAAACCATTTTCGCCCGACGTGCCCTTTACAAGGACGCTTGACTGATGAGTGATAGCTCAACTCGCATCGCTCACACAAAAACTGCCACTTTTTCCATCGCCTATGCGACTTGGGTAATATCAAAGTCGGGGAACAGAATCACAGCTGGATGAACTTTGAGCACATTCGCTAAGACTAAAGCCCGCTCTCGGCCTATTTGACTCCCATCGTTTTCCATTGCGGAGATGTTGGATTGCGAGATGCCTGTGGCATCCGCAAGCTCTTTTTGCGTGAATTCCTGTAATTCCCGTAGTGTCCGTAGCATTTCTCCAGGTGTAATCTTGCGCTTCACTTTGGCTCGCACGAATTCCTTTTTATTCATTGCCATATGGATTCTCCCGGGTTAATACGTGTGGGGCATGACTTCAACGACGTACACTTCGAGTTGCCCTTTCGCAATATAGTAAATCACGCGCCATTTCTTGCCTATAGTCTTGTCATTCCCGTGAAGGCGGGAATCCAGCTTCTTTCTCTAACCTAAAGATGGCGGTTGAGCACGGAAAAGAGGCGAGAACGCCGCTGGCGGCTTTTTTCAACAGGCCCCCACAATCACTCCACAATCTTCCCTGCCCACAACTCCTTAAGAAACAGCCGCCAGGGCTTAATCCGAATCGAGCCGACCACACGTTCGACTGGTTCATTGCACACCACCATGACCTGTTGTGGATGGTATTCGTCAATAAATGTTTGAAGGGGGCGTAGATCCCTGGAATCCACACGATTGCTCCCTTTCACTTCGATGGCGATCTCGCCGTCACCTAAAACGAAATCGATTTCTAGCCCCGTGCTTGTTCTCCAGAATTGAATGGGATAGTCAATGTCGTGGTACGATTGATGAGCCCTGAGCTCCATTAAGATGAAATGCTCAAATGCCTTTCCAAACGCTTCTCCACGTTCTTCGCGTACGCGACGTTTGATGATGGCACCTGCGACACCGACATCAAACAGGAAGAATTTTGACGCTTTCGTAATGACTTGACGATTCTGACGACGGCGAAAGGGGGGCAGCAAGATCCCCATCAGCGTATCGACTAAAATTTGGTAATACTCCTTAACCGTTTTTGAATCGACGCCACAGTCCCGTGCAATGTTCGAGAAATTCGTGATCTCGCCATGGTTGTATCCCATGGCATCGAAGAATCGGGAAAACGCTGGGATATTGCGGGTCAGGCCTTCAGCAAAGACTTCTTCCTTGAGGTAGTCCTGAATGTACGCTTGCAAGGACTTGTTAGCATTCGCTTGGAGGTAGTGATCGGGGATCAGCCCATGATTTAACGCGCGAAGCAAATCGAATGTATCGATTTCTGGTGTGACCAGGGGAAACATCTCGTACCGCCATGCCCGGCCACCCAAGAGATTCGCTTGTCCACGCTTGAGTTTACGTGCACTGGATCCACACAGAATAAATCTCCAGCCCTTGCTCTCAATAAGCCCATGCACTTCATCCAGAATCTGTGGAACCTTCTGGACCTCGTCCAAAATAATTGGTGTTCGAAGTGTGGGTTTGTCCATCGCGAGTAATCGCTCACGAAGAAGTGCGGGACGCTTGGAGAATTCAACAAACAGATCCGTTTGAAGAAAGTCAAAGATTACACTGTTGGGAAACTTCGCCTTGAGATAGGTGGACTTTCCTGTCTTTCTGGGTCCCCATAAAAATGCGGACTGTCGCGCAGGAAGTTTTATCGCGAGCTGGCGGGAGAGAAGGTTCACTTTCGAAATTCATTCCGAAATTATCATATAATTTAGGATTATACTCCATATTTATGGAAATGACTATCAACCTAAGGACGGTGGTTGAGCGGGAAAAAGCTGTGCAAGCAATTCATGCTTTCGTGACCCAACTGCCGTTTTTGATAATTCCCAGTTAGTGAAAATGTAATAATACAAAAGCGTATTGGAATGCCAATGAAAGGAAAGACTGGATTCCTGCCTGCGCAGGAATGACAAATTTGGAAAGGGTTGCAAACGAAAAAGGCGGCCATTGTTGAAGGCCGCCTTTTCTGTTTCTATTATATAGAAATATGAGTTACATGAATTTCATGAATTTGTCTTTGGCTTCGTCCATGATTTCTGCGGTGATTTCTGAGCCGCCGCGCTCTTTCACCAACCGTTCAATCTCCCGTCGCGCCATGGGGCGGATAAAATCAGGAATATTGTCTAATCGTTGTTGCGCTTCGGACGTCCACTGAATGCCGTCAGTCGAGGAATTTTTGGAATCATCCATGACTTGAAGCGTGACAGTCGTAAACCCATTTTTTCGGGCGTAGGTTTCGACGCTGCTTTTCACCATCGGCTGCACAAAGGAGGGGAGTTTGGCCAACTTTTCTTGGGCATCAGGAGTCCATAGCAATGGTTCGGCAGCTGGAGCAGTCGCACCGGTTGCCCCAGACGACCCGAGTCCCATTTGCGCAACCATGGCAGAGAACGGGCACCCGCCGCCTTCGCCCGACTCCCCTGACCCCGGTGCCGTGGAAGCGGCTGGGGCTCCGGCGGTGGCTGGCTGGCCTGCTTGAATTTTATCATTCAAATAGGCCGCCATTTGTCCCGCACCCGCCGCGACATTGTCTTCTAACCCGCCCCGGGTCATTTCTAATGGCTGGGGCGCTTCGGTTCGGCCACCCAACTGCACGCCTAAGGACGACACCATTTGGGTTTCACCTGGATTGGTAATCATTGAAAATCGTGACTCACAAGAGGGACATTCAAAGAAGACCCCTAAGGCACCTTCCGCTGGCTTTTCGACTTTTTCAAAGGTCATATAGGTTTCACATTTGAGACAAACAAATTTCATATTGTTTCCCTTCTGACCGTTGGCACGAACCAACGAACGCTCTGAGCGATTACAGTTTCCCGGCGACCACTTGTTGATAGTCCAATAAGGTATGAATTTTCTTGGCGATTTCCTGATATTTCCCTACAGTTGGATTTGAACTCTCCAATATGGGCTCTCCCTTATCGAAGGTCCGCGCAAAATTCCGGTCGAAAGGTATGTGCCCTAAGAGCGGAATTCCTAGCACTTCGCACATAGAGTCTGTATCCCCTTCAAACAAAGGATTCTCCTCCCCACATGACGGACAACGATATTGACTCATATTTTCCACGACTCCCAGAATTTCAATGCCGAGTTCTTGGGCATACGCGATAGATTTTTGTACAACATTCGAAGCCACTTCAGAAGGCGTCGTTACCACGACAGCACCTGCTAAATCTGGAATAAGTCCAGACAATAACGGTGGCTTGTCGGCCGCAGCTCCAGGTGGAAGGTCCGCTAACAAATACTCTAACTCACCCCAGGCCATATCGGACAGAAATTCTCGAATGACATTCATTTCTGTCATGCCCAGCCAGACGGGACTCAAATCCATGGGACCTTTCCAGCGAACCGGCGCATTGTCCGCTAAAAGAAAATCCATTGAGGCCACCTTAATCCCCAAAGGACCTGTCGGGGGAACAGCCCCCTCCGGAGTCACCGACAGTCCCACCCCATTCATCCCCAACATTTGGGGGACACATGGACCGTTAATATCCACATCGAGTAGGCCAACACGATTGTCCAAACGGGCAAAGGCCAGGGCCAAATTCACCGTGGTCATACTTTTGCCGACACCGCCTTTGCCGCTCATCACAACGACTTTCCGACGAATGCCCTTCATGCGGGCCATGACCATTTTGGTTTGAGCCGAAATTTGCTCCACCACTTTGGCATCATCCGAATAATGCAGCTTATTCAAAATTGTCTTGAGATCTTTTTCTTGATCCATGACCCAAACCCTACAGCGTAGGACGTCTTGAGGTTATAAATACAGGAGATCACGGTACCACAGCATTTTTTCCAGCGTCAAACCAAACAGCTGCGAAGAGAAAGTTCGTTGGTTTGCAGGACGAACCACGCGCGTCGCGACTCTTTGACTTTGACCAACGGCGGGGTGACAAAGCACCCCGCCACTCAAAAATTTTATGCGATGGAGGCCTTGCCTGCCGCCCGTTTTACGGCTTCGATACCCTTTTTGGCCCCGGCAGGTGAGGCATAGGCCTGACTAGTCCCAATGACTTTGGAGTTGCGAGCGACGAGGTTGAAAAAGGTTTTCCCCGCCTTATTTTTCTTCGTGACATAGCAAGCGCTATCTGAGGCATGATCACGCACCGATTGTATGGCCCGCCGCGCTGAGGATCGCAGGGCATACCCCTGACTGGAAAGAATAATCTCACCGCTTTGAACCTTGAGTCGAAAATAAAACTTCCCATTTTTTCCTGCAAAGACTTCGAACCGGCTTGTGGAACTGGCCATGTAGAACCTCCTTGTGGTGTGATAAAAGAACTGCTGCAACCTGCGAAAACGTTGACGACTCTCGTTCGGCCACCCGCAAATAGTAGGTGCCTTGAAGAGGGGGAATTTATGCTTACTAAGACCACTGCTAACGAAGCTTCTTTCTCCAAAGTTGTATGGAAGAAGTTCAGAGTCCGGGTGTCATCCCCGCAGTTTTTAGCGGGGATCCATCCGAAAAAGACAGAACCTGGATTCCCGATTAAAGATGTCGGGAATGACAGAACCCCTGTCCTCCACAGGTCTCAGCTTTGTGTATCCACCCATTGGAGTCGATGAACACTCATGAGACTTCGTTAGTGTATTCTTTAGTAATGACATTCCTTCATCGCATTTGTGTGATCTTTGATAGGCTCATAGATTATGATGATTTATTAGGAATAGTCTTGAAGGAGGGTTGTTCCAAGAAATTGTAAGCGGCGAAAATACTCGGAAGGGGCATCGGAAACATCGTCCACTAGTCCCTCGAGTTCAGCAAGACAATCACGCAAAATATCGACACGTTGATCATCTAAATCCTGCTCATCGAAAAAATAGGTCACGCATCCACTAATCACAGTATCGAGCGTCATGAGCTGCCCTTCATCCCCACCAAGTCCATCAGGCCAATCAGCTTGCTGATGCACCTGCCACGCTTCATCAAACTTTATGCGTTCCGCATTGGTCATTGTTACTGATCGAAAACAAAAACCGTAATTACTATACAAAATTGTTCTTTTCTGAAAGCCTAGGCCCTGCTAGTCCCGGCCCCAATTCATAGCATCTAAGAGCAGCACCGAGAGGGTACACAACCCCAACCCCCACAGACGATAATCGACAGGCTCCCGCTCCAAGCACCATTTCACGATACGCAAGCGCCAGAGATCAGACCCAGCATACAAGAAAACGCCTTTTACTACCATGCTCACCCCGACAAGAATCCATAAGGGTTGGTACGCGACATTTGGAGTTGCGAGGATCAAGACTATCCCTAATAATCCGGCAAGTCCACCCCATTTTAAAAACCCGGGCGCGGCAATAAGCGATTGCCGCAAGGTGGCAATCACCCGTTCTGGCGCCACAATCAAGGCGATGCCATCAGCCATCCATAAGCCAGCGATGAAAAACAAGAGGATATACCCCATACGTGATTTCCACGTCTATAAGTAGCGATGGGCCGTCACGGTGCATTGGGCGTCCAACTCATAAAACAACGGAGCCCCCGTTGGAATATTCAGTTCCAGCACCGCGTCCCGAGATAAGTTTTCAAGGTGCATGACTAAAGAGCGGAGGCTATTCCCATGCGCGACAACCAAGACAGTTTTGTTGGCCGTCAGCTCTGGGCGAATCAGGCTTTCATAATAAGGGAGAACGCGCGCAGCCGTATCTTTAAGACTTTCACCCCCTGGAGGAGGCACATCAAAACTCCGCCGCCAGATTTTCACTTGCTCATCACCATACTTTTTGGCTGTTTCCGCTTTATTCAACCCTTGCAGCTCACCATACATTCGTTCGTTGAGCGCTTTATCCTCCCCCACGGGAATGGTTGCCTGCCCAATCACATCCAAGACAAGGCGGAGAGTGTGCTGTGCCCGCGTCAACATCGAGGTAAACGCGCAATCAAACTGGAATCCCTTGAGTTTTTCCCCAGCCTCCCGGGCTTCGTGTTCACCTTTCGAGGTGAGCGGCACGTCGACCCATCCCGTAAATCGATTTTCTAAATTCCATTGCGATTCGCCATGACGTATCAACACCAATTGTGACATTGCGTTTTCTCCTCATACTTGCGTTGGCCTGTAACGCATCGTACCATGGTCCCTGGTTGAGCCTCCGCACGATGACTTCCAATTCCAACAAATGGCAACAATTTGCTCATTGGTGGACCACCCTTGCTCGGCGCCATCAGGTTGCCGGCCGCACGGAACGATTTTTTCAACAGGGCCTTGGCCCCAACCAAGCCTTAGATCGCGCCTCACAGGAAGGCGGCGATCTGGATTACATTCTCTTTACGCTCATTCGCCACTGGATTCCGCCCATCCTTCCACCGCAAGGGAAAGAACGAACCACGAAACACGACTCTGATTATTGGGTCGAATCATCACAGATTTTAAAAGCTGCTGTGGCGCGACTTCGAGAACTGAAGCCCGTGATCGACATGCTCACATCACCAAACCCTCTCGAGGCGACACCTTCGCAGACCGCTCCCCGTTCGCCACAAATTGAAGTTGAATTAGCCAATATGGTGGAAGGCATTGCTGAGGTCATCGGGAACTATGGCGGCCCGGACTATACCTCCATTGTGAAGAATTTTGATCCCATTCCACTCCGCCAAACCCAACCCTTTAAACATAACAAAAAGCATAGCGCGGAATTATGGGTTGTGTTCTTATTACGCGAGCATTTCAAAAGTTTAGGTGTCGGCAAAGATCGGGCATGGAAATTGATTGCCCAATTGGTCGCTGCCGGCGATATTTTTCATGCTGAAGATTCCCTCTCGACTCCAGAAGCCCTCAAATCCTGGTGGACGAAAAATTGGCCTCGAACATATACCCTTCTGACCGAAAAGAGCGGGCAGGAAGACGCACGGCATACCGCCTATCAATCAGACTATGAATGGTTTCAGGCCTGGTTTGCCTGGCAAACGGCCGAGATTTCCCAAGAGACCTAACGATCAAGACGCCCCCTTGCCGGCGTTAAAAAAACTTCTGGACAGGTTGCTCTTCTACACCCACCGGAATATCTCCGTCCGGTGGTCCTTGAATGATCGCTGCCACTAACAAACCAAACATAAAGACATGGAGTGCAGCTCCAAGCCACAGCACATAGGGCTGCACTCCGCCTTCCTCGCGAACGAGATTCGCCCGGGCGGCATCATCCATGTTTGGAATAGACATGATTCGCTGCAACTTATCTTTCACGTGCCAAAAATACAAGTAATTCGCGCTGGCGCCAGCCAAGATACGCGACACAATTCCAACAGTGACATCTCCGGTGATGAAAATGGCCAGCGCCGGGGCAACGGCATAGAGCAACGCAAACATATACATTTTTCTGTAGAGAAACCACAAAAAGGAATCAAAAATAGCCGCCGGCCAATTCCAGCTTAAGGCAAAACGGGGACCTTCCGGAGTCTCAAGGTTGGAAAACTTTTCTTTGTAGTACAAAAAGGCTGGACGCCAGGTCCACCAGGTTTGCAATGAGAATTGAAGAGATTTGCTCGGCCCAATAAAAGTTTCCCACAATTGCAGCGAGCTCGGCGCGGATGCGGATGTAGATGTCGTAGGATCGGGGTTGGAGACGTGCTCAGGTGAATCCTTGGCGAGTGCCTGCCCGCATTGGGCACAAAAATTAGCTTCTGCCGGATTGTCGTGTTTACAGGAAGGACAAACAGCCATCCTCAGGGTTTATAGCATCCCCACTATATTCAAACAAGATCCACAGCCTCACCCTGATAAGGAAAGACGTGGCGTTTGGCTTCGAACGATCACCAAAGCGATGTCAGTCTACGCCTCAGGCTGAATTTTTCCAGTTGTCCGATATTCTTGGTCAAGCTGTGCATAGACCTGCCGCTTCATATCCAGCAGCGAGCTTTCCCCATCCACGAACCCCTGATTGTCCCATGACACTCCACAATGCCGGCAATGAGAAGGCATAGACTCGGAATAGTTGGAACGATTCCTCACAAACACTCGTTTTAAACAGATGGGACAAAAAGGGCCCTGAAGCATGGTCTCAATGATACGATCCTCGACCACATCGATTGCACTGACTCCCAGATGGCTCCACAGCGCATCGCCGACTGTCAGACGGAGACCAAAACGGACGATCGATCTCGGCCGAGCGCCAGCTTCTTCTACACAGAGTTCAAGGTGTTTCTGTGCTTCAAATCCAGTCAAGTGTTGATCAGGTTCTTTCGATACGGATTGTAATGGGGAGGACATCTGTATACTTCTTTCGAGTTTTTTCAACTTTGCCTCCCATTGCTGCTCCATCCCTTTCACTTGTTGCCGTAACATTCTCATTTCTTCCTGGCTCACCGCGCCCACGGTTGACCGAATCCAGAGACACACTCTTTGCAAAAATGGACGCAGGGATTTTCCATCTTTCCACCACACCCAGAAGCCATAGCCCAAAGCCAGAGCGATTACTCCAAAAATAATATCGATTAGTTCCATACTCTCTCACACTGTTCGGGAATTACACCAGGAATTGTCGTTGATAGTCCACAGGCCCTCATTCATCACAGACGAACTGGTTAGAAAATGCAACGTTAGCTGATTGAACTTTGGGTCTGTTGAAAAAAGCCGCCAGCGGCGTTCTCGCCCTTTTTCCGTGCTCACGTAATACCAGTACGCTCCGCGCGCAAAAAGGGCTGCGGCCTTCCCTTCGGGTGGCCTCAGGACAGGACTGGACGGACCCTTCGATCAACTCAGGACAGGCTTTTTTGAACAGACCCGAGGCCTGCTGGTAGCGAACTAGACCTATCAAGGGATTTCCGCTAAGGTTTATACATCCACATTGTTACTACGTTGCATCTGCTACAGCCTGCACCCCTTGCCATTCACTTCGCGGAGTTGATCAGTGACAGAGCGTGAAGATTCACCAGCTCGTTCTATTTCCGAAACAACGGACTTGGAAGCCGATCGAGCATGTCTGATCAATACGTACAAAGATTGGAAACGGCAACAACCCCCAGAAAGCACCAATCCTGCGCGATCTGACTTTCAACCTGCCGAAGAATCTTCTGCCTCGTCGAATCATGATTATTTCCAGGTCGATCGGCGAGAAGCAGATTTTCGGCACCAAGATTTGCGAAATGCCAATTTTCAAGAGGCCTATTTGCCGGGTGCAGATTTCGAAGGCGCCGATTTGCGTGGGGCTAACTTTCATGGCGCCAACCTGCGTGGCGCTCGCTTCTCCCGTAGCCAACTGGCTTGGGCAAATTTTTCACAGGGCGATCTTATTTGGACTGACTTTCAACAAGCCGAACTCACGGGAACGGTTTTTCAACATGCCACATTGCGAGGCGCAACGTTCCAACAGGCACAGGCACGTGGCACGAACTTTTCTTCGGCTGATTGCTCTTGGTCTGACTTTGAAGAAGCCGATTTAGCGGAGTCTGACTTTCAACAGGCCAATCTCAACGGGGCCACATTTCTACGCGCAAAGGTTTCTTCAGCGAATTTCCAGCAATGTCAGGGGTTGAACCAGGAAACAGGCATTCAAGATTCTTCGGACTTGAACAATTCATTTTTTCAGGCCTAGGCTGAACCTGAAAGTTCAAGATAGTGACGTAGCATCTGGTTACGCTCTGGCTCTCGCAACTTTGATAAGGCCCGTTCCTCAATTTGCCGAATGCGTTCACGTGTGACGGAAAATTCATGCCCAATTTCCTCTAAGGTCGCGTCTTCCTGTTCACCAATTCCAAAACGCCGGCGAATAATGTGCGCTTCACGTGGAGTCAACGTTTGTAGCAACAACGTGACTTTCTCTTGCAGATCCATTCTTTCAGCTGAATAGAACGGAGAGACGGCTGAAGGATCTTCCAATACATCGGATAGCTGAGCATTGTCTTCGTCTCCCACCGGTGTCTCGAGAGACAAGGCCCCCTTGGTAACATCCAGGAGGGATGCCACCTTGTCCGTTGGTTGATCCAGGAGAAGGCTCAATTCTTCCAACTTTGGTTCACGGCCTAATTGCACGGCAAGCCGGTCCCAAGAACGCCGGACACGGGTCATAGCATCACAAACATGCACAGGAACCCGAACGGTCCGTGACTGATCAGCCAACGCCCGCGTAATCGCCTGCCGAATCCACCATGTGGCATACGTACTGAATTTATACCCTCGTTGATATTCGAACCGGTCAACGGCACGCATTAACCCGATATTGCCTTCCTGGATAAGGTCCAACAAATCAAGCCCTCGATTGACATATCGCTTGGCGACACTCACGACCAATCGTAAATTGGCTTCTAACATGGCCTGTTTCGCCAAATGGACTCGAATTTTTTGCCGCTCTAACTCTCGTGCCTTGACCAAAAAATCGGCAAATGGCATGTGCAACACGTCCTCTTCCAAATATTTCAAATGTTCAACTAGTTCCTGTCGAGCACGGAGCTGACAAGCGCTCTCTTGGCCTTGAACATTGCCCGAAAGAGTGAAAGAATCGCTTGTTTTATCTTTTTGCTGAAGGCCTATTTGTTTCACATCTTTGTCCGACACGCCCAACCTTTTCAATACTTCCGTCAATTGTTTTTCCAGAATCTTGATATGATGTTCGAGTTGCCCAAAAAACTTTGGGTGCCAATTGATCAACTCTAAACTCTTTAGGAATTGTTCTCTCTCGGACCGCGTTCTTTTCTGGCTCAAAGGCGACTGGCTGTTATAGTCACTAGCCGGGCTTTCATCGAGCAGAGATTGAATACAATGACAGAGGCCATCTATTTGCTGCAGGACCATTTGCTGAAAATCGGCATCGTCTTCTTGCAGATCGGACGTCTCACTCTGGTCAGACTCATCGCCTTCCTCCTCTACTATCACGTCCTTGTCTTTCTGAACCAAGTGCTTGGCCTCTATTTCGCCCTCGCTTAATCGCACATGCTGTGTTTTCAAAAATTCTAAACTTACGGGTAAGACAAATAGGGCTTCCAACATATTCTCATTGGCTTCTTCAATTTTCTTACACAACGCCACTTCTCCATCACGGTCGAGCAGACTCACCTGTCCTATTTCTTTCAAATAGAGAGGAAGCTGCCTGTCAGGCGCTCCCGCAGCAGGTTCCCCAATCTGACCCTTTTCAGAAGACAGTCTTGCCGGGCCAGAAGACGTCTTGGCCTTTCGAAATGAACCATTCCACGAGGTTTTTGATGTTGGAACCGATACACTCATTGCAGTCTCCCTTCTTGCCGCGGCATCACATCCATCACGGATCTGTTATCCAAACGTATCCTTTTGGACTTTTTCGTTCAGGCTGCCTTAAGACCAGCAAAGGAAGTGCCAACGTAAGACGTGAAAAAACCGGCGAGATTGCTGTTCGTTACGATTTGTTGGTGAAGAATGGTGAAGCGCAGGTGAGAGAATCTTAGCTATGAAAGAACAACGTTGTCGAAACCATTAACGGGTACGCTACCCAATTATCAAGAACGGGGGTCAACCAAGACTAAAACACGAGTTTATGGCGTCTTTCACGGTAAAGACTGTTAATGAAACCGACACTCCCATACCAAAAGGCATGAACTGTGTGCATTGATCCGTTGCGGTAAACGGAATACTTGTTGTATGTCCCTATCTGGATAACCGGCTTTGTTGGTTTACCAGCATGATTTTGCTAGAGTTTATTCCTTTTTTGAGGATTTTTAGGATCTTTTTAAGATCCGGCCTAAACAGAAAACAACGCGTCATGCCTTTTTCCACAACTATAAATCAGTTTCAAAACATCACTCTATCCAAGCCCTCGAATCTCACACAGAACCTGTTTCTCGCCGCGCTGTTCATGGTAAGCCTGACCTTAGGGTTAGGCGGATGTGCCGGAACCGATCAGCCTACTCACACACTAGACAGCATAGAAAAGACCGTAGAAGATCCTATCCCTGAGTCCGAAGATCTGTCTTCCATCGACGACAGCGAATTTGAGGAAGAACTCTTCGACCCTTTTGATGACACAGCCCAGAATTCACAAATTGAAGAATACGATCCGTTTGAATCCGTCAATACCGTCGTCTTTGAATTTAACTATCAGTTTGACAAATACGTCTTAAAACCAGCCGCCCAAGCTTACAATTTCTTTGTCCCTCCTGATGCACAACAAAGTGTGGTGAATGTGTTTCAAAACCTTCGTTTTTTCCCTCGATTCTTAAACAACATGTTTCAAGCGAAGTTCCATGGAGCCGGCATTGAATTAAGCCGATTTCTGATCAACAGCACATTAGGAGTGGGGGGATTATTTGATCCCGCAAAAATTATGTTCGATTTAGAAACACCACCTGAAGATTTGGGACAGACCTTGGGCAGCTATGGCGTCCCGCCTGGACCGTACCTTGTCGTACCCTTCTATGGGCCGTTCACCATTCGAGATGGCTTTGGGTTTATTGGAGACACGTTTCTTGATCCATTCAATTGGCTGGTCTTTCCGATCATTGAAATAGCCGATGCCCCCAGACTCGTTCAACATGACCCCACAATCACCTACACCCGCCTTGGAATGACCGTTTTGGAAAATGTGAATCTCCGCGCTCTATCATTGGAGAAGTTTCAAGGCGTCGAGGACGGGACGCTGGATTTGTACGGCGCTATCCGAAACGGATACTTACAACTCCGTCAAAAAGCCATTCTGGAATAAGTTCCCATACCTTTTCGCTGCAGACAGACGTGAGCCAACGCTCTTCGCCATATTCTATCTAGTGGCGCTTTTCCTGAGCACCACAGTCCTACGCAAGACAGAAACCCAAGAAGAGAGTATGATATAAGCAAGAATAAGCGATGCAGGATCGTCTCGCTCCATGAAAACCTCGTGCTACAGAGTATTCTCCGTCCTAACCTGCCATGGTGCCATCATCTCCATCCTCTCAAACCTCGAATAGCCGTGCCTTATTGACCCTTGCCAGTTTTGTCATTGTTGTGGCGGGCATGAGGGCCGCTGAACCCATTCTTGTTCCACTATTAATATCTGGATTTCTGGCTATCTTGAGTGCCACACCCGTGTTCTGGTTGAGGGACAAAGGAATCCCGGCTCCACTAGCCCTCTTTTTAGTCATTTTGGGGGTTTTGGGACTGGGGTTTGGATTCATTGTTTTAATTGGCACGTCGCTGGAAGATTTTTCCGATGCGCTTCCACGCTATCAAACTCGCCTAACCGAGGAGATGGGACCGCTCTTGCAGTGGATACAGGGGCTCGGCTTTCAGTTCAATGAAGAATTATTACTCAAATCTATTGACCCGGGAGCCTCCATGAGGCTGGTTGGACGGATGCTTTCGGGATTAGGCGGAATCCTGACCAATTCCTTTTTAATTCTTCTCACCATTATTTTTATTTTGCTGGAAGCCTCAAGTTTCCCCAAAAAAGTACGTGCCGCATTTGGAGACCCCAAAGGGACTTTTTCTCAATTCAGCAAAATCACCGACGCCGTCAATAATTATTTAGCTATTAAGACCTTAGTGAGCTTGGGAACCGGCGTTATCGTGGCCATTTGGGTAGGGTTTTTAGGCATCGACTTCCCGGTGATTTGGGGCCTCCTGGCCTTTCTGCTCAACTTTATTCCTAACTTGGGATCGATCATCGCCGCCGTTCCACCTGTACTCTTGGGATATATTCAATTTGGTCTCGGTCGCGCACTCTTAGTCGCATTGGGGTATGGCGTGCTCAATGTCATATTTGGAAACGTCGTCGAGCCGAAACTCATGGGGCGCAAACTGGGGCTCTCAACGTTAGTCGTCTTTCTTTCATTAGTCTTTTGGGGATGGGTGTGGGGGCCGATCGGCATGTTGCTTTCCGTACCGATGACGATGGTTGTAAAAATTGCGTTGGAAAGCAGTCCATCCACGCATTGGCTCAGTATTTTGTTAGGTTCCGAGTCATCCAGCATCAGAGTCACAAAACGCTCAGAAACGGTTTCTTCATAAGGAGGAGCTGTCTCGTTCGCTCCTACCCCAATCACGCGTGTTTCACCAACTCGCAGACATCGGAGATGTTCTTCATTGTGCTTAGTCTCGTTCTTCAGTAACATGAAGCCGTTGAATAATGATGATATCAACGGCCAAACTTCGTCTCTGCAACGTCACACGTCAGAGGCCTTGGGTCTGTTCAAAAAAGTCCGTCCAGCAAGGCCGCAGCCCTTTTTGCGCGCGGAGCGTACTGGCACTACGTGAGCACGGAAAAAGGGCGAGAACGCCGCTGGCGGCTTTTTTCAACAGACCCAACATCGAAGTCCCTCTCGCACAACACACCCATCGATCATACACATTCAATGAATGCTCGTGATTGTGCCAAAATCTTGCTCATCCAAGCCTTGGAAGAATCGGATCTGCAGGGTCAACACCTTCCTTTATCCACCAGACATCATGCGACACAGCAAGCTCAAGCCCAACAGGGCTCTGCCCATTCGGCTTTGACAAACGAGACGTTTGTTGCCACACGAAGCGAAATCATCTGGGCCTTTGTCAATAAAGCATTCCCTGGTTTCGCTAAATCCTGGAACCAGCTTCACATGGATATCCCCACACTTCTCGTGGCCATCCCCGCTCTGGGAGCAGGATTGTTAGTCAACGGACTTGGTGAGTCTCAACACGTCAACCTACTTAACTTTCCCCTCCTTCTACTGTTTCTATGGAATCTAGCCATCTACGCATTCTCAGCCCTCAAGCCTCTACTCGCACCTTCGGTCACAAGTGCATGGATCGATGCCACAGCCTCTTGGCTGGCCAGATTCGGCGGCTTGAGGAAATTGCGTGCTTGGCCTCTGGATAAACTCTCAGATCCGGCAATGACCACTTGGATTCACAATGCCTCGAACCGGTTTATGGCTTTATGGTGGCCCTATGCCGGCCCCATTTGGACTCAGCGTCTCCGTCAACTTCTCCACATTGGCGCGGCTTGTATGGCCTTGGGCATTGTTCTTGGACTCTATGTCCGGGGACTGGCGCTCGATTATCAAGCCACGTGGGAAAGCACGTTTCTCTCTGCCAATCAAGTTCATTTGCTGCTCTACATGTTGTTAGGACCCGCAGCCTGGATCCTGCAATGCTCGTTTCCAACACTAGCGGAGATTATCAACCTGCAAGCCCCGCATCATGGCGCAGCGGCACAATGGATTCACATGTGGGCGGTGACAGCTCTTACCGTTATTATCATCCCGCGAACAATTATGGCGTGGTATTGCCAACGCTCTGTGGCTCGCGCACGTGAGACATGCACGCTCAACCTACAGGACCCTTACTTTGTACGCCTGCTTGCTCCCAAAAAAGGCCAAGGCATGGCTGTGGATGTGATACCGTATAGCTACCAACCTTCTGAAGAAGCCAAAACATTCGTCAATCAGGGTTTATTAGATCTTTGCGGAAACTTTGCCACCATTCAATGGCAACCAACCGTACCCTTTGGGCAAGAATTCTCCTCGCTTGCTGAACGTTCCGCCCCTACTCATAGAGTCGTGCTCCTGTTCAATGCCGGACAAACCCCAGAAGACGAAGTGCAAGGGGAGTGGCTCCATACCATCCAAACGCAAATGGGCTCGACTCCCTCTCACACCCAGCTGTTAATCCTGTTAGACGAAGAATCCTATAGCCAAAGTTTAGACCAAGCCCGAGTGACGGAACGCCGCGAAAACTGGAAACGTCTGGGCAACCAATACCATCTGTCACTAGTACCTTTTCATCCATCGACAACGTCTCGCAACCAATTCCTTGAACAAGCCCAAGTCAGGCTCTGGCCGAATGCATCCTAAGATGATGGAACGAATGACCCGTTCCATTACGCTTTCCCTGATTTCGCACACCAACATCGGGAAAACCACCTTAGCCCGGACGTTGCTGCGCAAGGAGGTGGGACAAGTCCTCGATCAAGCTCATGTCACGCTTCAGAATGAGCAATTCCTTTTGCTTGAAACATCGGATGGCCTGCAATTGAACCTCTGGGATACGCCGGGATTCGGGAACAGCCACAAACTCTTGAAGCGCCTACAAGGCCTGACCAATCCCGTGGGCTGGCTGGTGTCGCAAGTCTGGGATCGGCTTGCAGATAAGCCTTTTTGGTGTAGTCAACAGGCCATTCAAAATGTCCAGGACGAAGCGGACGTGGTGCTCTATTTGGTTAACGCAATCGAAGACCCCACCATGGCAGGGTACCTGGAACCCGAATTGAATCTTCTGACCTGGCTCAACAAACCCGTCATTATGCTCCTTAACCAAACAGGCCTCACGGATCCGCAACAACAACGCCAGCTTCAAACACGATGGAAACAGCAATGGCCCGAACACGCAGTCATCAAAGATGTCATGAGTTTAGATGCCTTTACCCGCTGTTGGATTCAAGAAGGTTTGTTATGGAACCGCATCGTCCAAGTGCTACCGAAGGACAAACAGCCAGTAATGACCAAGTTAGCGAACGCATGGCAAAAACAGCAACAACACATTTTCGAATCCAGCATGAAAGCCATTGCCAAGATGTTAATTGACACAGCACACGATGGGGAGACTGTACCTCAAGAACAGGTAAGCCATACAAAAAAACAGATCGTCAAGCGGTGTATGCAAGCCATGGATCAACGGTTAGCACAACGCATCTCGATCATGAGCAGCCAATTGATTACTCTTCATGGACTTTCTGGCCAAACAGCCCATGAGATTCAATCACGCCTTGAAGATGTCACAGTTCCCGGAGAACGCAAACCCTGGGAAGAGGAAAGTTTTTGGAGTGGACTCGTCAGCGGGGCGGCAGCCGGATTCGCATCGGATGTGGCAACTGGAGGGCTCTCGCATGGAGTCTTTACCATTGGGGGCGCAATTCTGGGCGCTTTGGGAGGGACCGCCTATGCCAAAAGTCAGGACGAAGACAATCCCAACCGGATATCATGGGTCCCAGAATTCTTGGACCGCCAGACACGCGATGCGCTCTTACGCTATTTGGCCGTGACTCATTGTGGGCGCGGGCAAGGGGATTACACCGATCCTCGAGAATTTCCTCTTTTCTGGCAACAAGAAACTGAACGTGCTTTGGAAGAACAGAAAGAACTTCTACACGGTTACTGGAAAGACCTTCAACTGGCAAACGATTCGCCTATTCCACCTCAGTCCAACAAACAATTGGTCGAGTGTCTTAACAAGATCACCACGAATATCTTGTTGAAGTTTTACCCCGAAGCCAAAACCTGGTTGAAATCGCCTTCGTCTTTCTAGAAAAACTCGCAACCCACAATGGATTCTTTTGCCTCTTACATGCGGCCTTCATCCGTTGACCCGGCGAAAATCGCTTTCGGGACACCCCCTGGCTTCAGACGAAAAATGGTGACCTTGGCTTTGCCTTTGTTTTTCCCAAGGCTCCAGTAGTACGGCCACGTTGATTTTTTCCCTGGACAGAACCCGCACACCGCATCATTCACAAAGAGGAACAGGGGCCCACTTGTCTTTCCCGTAAACAAGTGACCATCTCCAATTTTGAAACGATCTTTGCCCTCTGAGCCCACTCGGCCTAATAAGCTAAACCAGGGGGCAGACCATGACCTGCGTGTGGGAACGGCGAGGGCCAGTTTGGCGGAATCCCACATACTTACAAATCCATTTGGATTGGCTTCAATGTTGTCCCCATCCTTCCATTTTTTCTCACCATTAACTTCAAGGACGTCGACCGTGATCTGATATTGCCCACCAGCTTCGACCTCGACGCCCGTAGGGAAACAGGAGGCTTCTGTCGAAAAGTCCACCGTATGGGATTTCCCCGGTTCCAAAACGGTCAACGGTTCCTGACTTTGACAAATTTCTCCGGCAGTGGTTCGCAATTCAAAAACGAACCGGCTCGTAAGCAAAACCGGAACAATGAGCATGACCACCATGCATGCGATGGGTAGCGCTTTTTTCGCAAAACCTTGGTAGAGAAACGTCAAGGTTGGGTTTGTCCGCACCTTATACGTGAGCGTCGAAGGCACATCAATTAGAGATTCCGGCTCTTCCGTCCGCTCCTCTTTCACATCCTTCCAGGCTTCCGCACTCCGAGCCTGCGTTTTTTTAAACCACACATGTTTAATCCGCGACAACACCAGAAATATCAGAAGCAATCCAATCAGCCATTTAGGATTTTGACGGAGGGCTTCAATCCATCCCCCTGCAAAAGCTGGAATGAAGGTCGTGAAGATATGCAATATGGGGTCAAGGACACAATATCCACTTTTGCACGGACCATCGATTTCCCAGGGTAGAAAAAATTTTGACCCTAGGAGCACCAGCGTGGTTGCCACAAAGACAAAGTACAAGATGCGGCGCCACCCAACGATATCCCAAGCTTTCTCCATCGTATTGACGCGATTTTTAGCTTGCATCGAATTCTCATAGACTTCTCCGCTCGGCACCACCTCATACTTCTCGGGCAGGCCGAGAGGGGCATAGGGTACAACGTTCTCTTGAATACGTTGAAAGACCGAGTCATGAATTTTTGGTACAGGGACTTCAACGCCTTTCTCTGGATCCTGCGAGAGTTTCCGAATGTTTCTTGGTTTAAAGCGATAATACGATCCCAGGCCTGCCCGAGGATCGTATAGATGTCCGTGCACATAACCCAGGCTTTTTATCCGTTCCCGTTCGTCTTCAATGAATTTGAGGCCTTTATGCGAATCCGATTGATTACCCTTTTGAGGTTGTTCCACCCTGCTCATCATCCAGTCTAGTGCAACCAGAGCCAATTCATCTTTGGGATACCCACCGCCAACATTGGAATGCGCTCCCGTAAACCATACTTGCTCAATTTTTCCTGGGGGTTCATGTTGCTCATTCCACAAGGTGGGATGGAACGTTTGCCGCTCATCATCGATAGCCAATGCATGATAGGCATTTTTCACATTTGGCGGGAGATTCAAGTCGGCAAATCGTAAGGTATGAATGAAATAGTCCCAGGCCAAGGTCAATTCATCCACCGGCATCCCATAGGCATCCACCGTATCCCACACGCCGATGGCGGTAATTTCCGGAGCCTTTTCTGCCCATCGTAGTTGGTTCTTTGGCTTTCCGAACAACCGTTCTACGAAATACTTGGGCCCCCAGGGAAACCGTTCTTTTCTATACGCCTTATATGATTTTTTCACAGCTTTCTCTAATTCTTCAGAAGACAAGCCCTGGCGAAGACCCTGATGACAAATAAGACCCGCCAGCACCCGTACGGTGAAGGCTCCTCTGCTGAAGCCAAAGAGATAAATCCGATCACCTTCTTCATAGTTCTGACACAGAAAAGAAAACAGCTCCAATACATTCCGCTTCAACCCCCAGCCAAACACCCCTCCTAAAATTCGGAACGGGAGAAATTGCTGACTCCCGACTCCATCATCGTAAAAGGCAATTTGCTTCCCTTGCGTGAGATCTAGTGCTCGATACAAACGCCATACATTCGTTCGATGGGCCTTCGCCGCACTATTTCCTGTTCCATCTGAAAGTAAGACAATGTTTTTCGGCATAGGCCTCTCTCCTTGTGGTATTTCTTTCACAAGATCTTGCCGCACATACCGGATTCAACGGGCAAAAACCATTCCATAACCAATTCTCCCTTAAAATGATAGTTGTATCAAAAGGGACCAAGCATAAAAGACATCTCAATGGTATCTATAAAGATACATCCATGTATCTCTTTGGATAACAAATGGAGCAAATAACCCTCCTCAACCGCCGTCTTTGGGATGATCAAACATTGCATGTCAGTTGAATGATTCCCATAAATTGCCAACAAGAATGTACCTTTAGTTAGATCGTGAATCACATTATCCTTCAGACCTATCACCATATAAAAATTGGGGGGCGGCATATATCGCCTTTGGGCTAGACCGAAATACCAAAATTGAAACCCCGCATACAGAGGCCACGGTGAGTCGAGCGATTTTGCAATTAGCCAGATCGTATTACAAGGAAATCTGGCAATCCCTCAATATTGATGAACAGTTAGCCTTATTCCATCTTGCAAAAGATCGGTTTATACATTTTGAGCATCCGGGGCTGGAACCGTTGATCCGGAAAGGATTGCTTCGATTTGGCCCGGATTTACGTCTACTCAACGCCAGTTTTCGAGAATTTGTCCTCATCGTTGGGGAACGGGATGAATTACGGGAACGAGAAGCCCAGCAAGACCACAGTCTCTGGGGAAAGTTGAAGTGGCCTATGGCGCTGGGCTTTGGAACGATTTTGTTGTTTTTACTTGTGACTCAAGAAGAACTGCGCGCCGCCATTCCTGCAGTGATTGCACTGGCACCTGTCCTGTTCCGGGGGTTGCCCGAACTTTCAGGGAAAACCAAAACCTGAATTTTTGGGGGAGTGTTAAATAATAAAGATATCAAAGGCCATATGTCGCCAAGAACCTCTCGACGATCAATAGCGTCGGGTCTGTTCAAAAAAGCCTGCCCTGAGCCGTTCGATAAACTCACGATGTACTTGTCGAAGGGGCTGTCCTGAGTTGTTCGGCTGGCTCACAATGAATCTGTCGAAGGATGGTTCGACGGGCTCACCATGACGTTATCTCTCATCCCGAACCGTATGATGTATCATCCTGAGCTCCGTCGAAGGATCACGATGCACTCGCAGAACGGCTGAAGGATACATCCTGAGCCTGTCGAAGGATCACAATGAATTGATCGAAGGAGCCTGCCCTGAGTTGATCGAAGGGGCCTGCTCTTTACTTCTCGCTTTTCACTTCTTACTGGTCTCGAGAACGCCGCTGGCGGCTTTTTTCAACAGATCTCTTAATGCTGTAGGGCTGGCTTGAGGGATCGCGGGATACGACGATTGACGGCCACTGAGGTAGACTCCATCACATGTATCGACAGGGCCATTCGATGAGAATTCAGATAGGCTAAAGCCTTGGCCTCCAGGTCTTTAGCAGGAACCGCATGCTTAATCTCAATTGTAGGATCCCTGGCTAAATTGGCAAGTAAGCCACCATAAGGACCAAGCCATGGCGCATAGAGTAACACGATCGGTTTATTGGGATGATGCAGATTGATCGAAGACACAACTCCAATAAACCCGTCGGTGAGTTCCACAAAACTTCCCGGAGGATAGACTCCAATCGCTTGAACCAACGCTTGAACCACCTGGGCACAATATTTCGAAGACTCCCCTTTCATCACTACATGACGATAGAGACGGGATAAGGCAGCATGAGGATTGAGGTTGGCATCGGAATTCGGTGTATTACAGAGTTCGTCAAAATGATCCGCCACCATCACAATCCTGGTAAGCAAGGAAAGTTCTCCTTTGCCCAGGCCATTTGGAAATCCCGATCCATCTAACCGTTCATGGTGATGAGCGATAATTTCCAATAACATCGGACCCGCATTCAGAAACGAGTCGACCAGCTGACTGCCCAGTTCCGCATGTAATATACGAAGTTCGGGATTGGCCTCCACTTTCATGCCACCGGGGTAAAACTTCACATTCATTGGCAAAGCCCTGTAGCCAATATCATGAAACAACGCCCCACGGCCCAGCTCCACTAACATGTCCTCATCAAGTGAGAGTTGCCGCCCAACTAAGAGAGACAGGATACACACATTGACAGCATGTTCTGTGAGTCCCCACGCGGACTCCTCGCTGCCAGATTGACCCATACGCGAGAGATAGGATTGTGGATGATCCACATTCTGTAAAATATTGGTGATGATGGCATCACTTGTTTTCAAACCGGCAGGTCGTCGCCCCGTGAGCTGCCGAAATAATTCATGCCCTTGGTACAAGGTGTTTTGATAGGCCCGTTCTACCTTACGCAGCGAATCAACATACCCACGGTAACGCTCTCGCCGCGCAAGAACTTCGGACAACGCCGATTCTGAAATTAACGTCTCTTCTTCCTTGTGATTCTGCTCACCACTCGCAACGGACTCTGGATAATGAGAGTCTAAAGATTCAGACAGCGCTGCAGAGAAGCTGGAGCTATCCTGTCTATTTTCCTCACATTCTACGGAAGCCGTCCGTTCCGGATCATAGAGAATCCGTATATTGGTCAGCCCTTGAATGATTGCGAGATCTTCGGAAGATTTAATGGTAAAGGAATTGGTGGGAAAGGGATGACGAAACCAGGAACCTTCTAGTTTCACAAACTCGCCCACTTGAAGAAGCTGGACGTCCTCAACTTCTACAAATGACATGAAAAAGCCTCATGATTTTCAAGTAGGATTTCCTGGCTTGGAATGTTGCCCTAAACACTTCTTTACCTCCTTATTTCGGTTCTATAAGTATCCGGATTAAGTCCTCAAGAATGGGTCTGAAAAAAGCCGCCAGCGGCGTTCTCTAGACCAGTAAGGAGTGAAAAGTGAGAAGTAAAGAGCAGGAGAAAAACCTCAGGACCCTTCAATCAACTCAGGGCAGGCTCCTTCGACAGGCTCAGGATGTATCCTTCAGCCGTTCTGCGAGTGCATCGTGATCCTTCGACGGAGCTCAGGATGATACATCGGACGACTCAGGATGATAAATCATACGGTTCGGGATGAGTGATAACGATCATGGTGAGCCCGTCGAACCATCCTTCGATCAATTCATCGTGATCCAAACCTCCAAATAGGATCGTTTTTTGTCTCGTACAGAACTTACAGTCCTCGACTTCGCTCAAAAAATTCTCCAAAATTCTCGTAGAAATTTCCTGAATTTAGAAAAACCTATTCAAACGCCAGGAATTTTACTCTTGTCTTACCAGGATGATTATGGCAGGCTGGTCACATTTTTAGACGGAGGGCTCTCTTCGACAGCATCAATTGCCTGAGATGGGATAGAGGAAAGAGATGTCGGCAACTGCTATGCTACAAAAATAGAATGGAGACGGCCATAGGGTTAGACCATCGGCTAAGGCTATGGCTCAAGATACGATGGATCCATTGCTTTAGGTAAATATGGCCAAACTTTTCGGGGATAATTTGGGGATCGAGCCGTTATCATATCGCCGGATCTGCATTGGTATGGAACATGATACGCATGCACTCGTGAACGCCGACATGCTGTGACTCCTTTTGACGCTACTCAAGTTGGCACAGACTATCTTGTTACTAGTCGACCCATATGTGATGCCGCCAGTCGTCGAGAAGCGGCGCAATGGACTCAAGATGAGGCTGCATAGGTAATTCCCACAAGCATACATAGAGTCTTTATGGTTGGGTTACGAACCATAGTTATTCAGGAGGAACAACCATGATGTCACCGACCGGGTCCCGTATTCTTCTCGTAGACGATCATCCAGGCCAGCTAGGCGTTCTTAGCAAAGCTCTGGGTGACCTCGGGCATGATGTCGTGGGTTGTTCCACTGTAAAGAAAGCAGTGGAAACCGTTCAGAAGAGCGTTTTTGCCGTAGCAGCCCTGAATGTACAGACTCCAAACAAAACAGGTATCGAGGTTTTCAGTCTTTTGCTGAAACTCAACAGCAACGTCCGGATCGTACTAAGTCCCGGGTTTCAGTCTGTACTGCCTGAGGATGAAAACCTTCAACATGCAGCCATCGCTTTTTTAGAAAATCCTGAAACGACGACGGTTCTGAACCATATTCATCGAGAGTTTTTGGCCTCGGTCACTCAACAGATGAACGGATTAGAAACCAACCTCGCGGCACGAACAAGAGCCCTAGAAGAACAGCAAGCATATTTTCATCAATTAGTTCAACATATTCAGGAAGTGTTTTGGATCGCCTTACCTGACCACTCGCAAGTTTTGTTTATGAGTCCTCGTTATGAGGCGGTGTGGGGAAGAAGCGTCGCTGACTTGTTGGATCATTCCTTCCATCTTTGGGATGCCGTTCACCCTCAAGATCAGGAACGCGTGCTCACCAGCGTGGCTGAAGGGGAAACCAACGGCTTTCACGCTGAATTTCGGATAGTCAGACCGGACCATACCGTGCGATGGCTCAAGGCCCACACGTTTCCTATTCTGAATTCATCGGGCGACGTCATCCGGATGGCGGGAATTGCCGAAGATATGACGGAGCAAAAACGGGCCGAGGAAACACTGATCAAGACCGAACGTCAATTCCGTCAGTCTAGCCGGATGGAAGCTATTGGGACCTTAGCCGGCGGGATCGCGCACGATTTTAATAATATCTTAACAGCCGTGTTGGGATATACCGAACTGGGATTAGCCTCTATTCCAAAAGACAGCCGGACCCATCGCAATCTTCAAGAAGTGTTAACGGCCGGACATCGGGCCAAACACTTGGTCTTACAAATTCTAGCGTTTAGCCGCCAGTCCGGTCAGGGGAAAACACCCACACCCATTCATATGGTCATTCAGGAAGCCTTGAAACTGTTACGGGCCAGCATTCCTTCCACCATTGAGATTGACCAGGCTCTCATGACCGAAGCATCCGTGTTGGCTGATTCCACTCAACTCCATCAGGTCGTGGTCAACCTCGGAACCAATGCCGAATATGCCATGCGGGAAAAAGGAGGGCGGTTGGATGTCCGGCTTGAAGATTGTGAAGTGGACGAAGAGAAGGTGCGGGCTGTATCTGGATTACAGGTTGGACCTCATGTTCGGCTGACCATGGAGGATTCGGGCACCGGAATGCCGCCCGATGTCCTTGAACGAATGTTTGATCCCTTCTTTACGACCAAGCCAATTGGAGAAGGTTCGGGAATGGGGCTAGCGGTTGTTCATGGCATCGTGACCAACCATGGGGGCGCTGTACTCGTTGATAGTATTGTGGGAAAAGGCACCAAAATTGAGGTGTATCTTCCCACCATCCCCTCCCCAGCAGCATGGGATGGGTCAGACGACCCGGATTCCATGCCTCAGGGCAAAGAAACCATCTTGTTTGTGGATGACGAAGAAACCATTGTGCATCTTGGGAAAGAACTCTTGTCAAAGTTAGGGTACACGGTCGAGATCTACACGGATTCTCAGAAAGCATTAAATGCGTTTCGAAACAGTCCAGAGAGCTTTGATTTGGTCATCACAGACCAAACGATGCCACGATTGACCGGTGAAGCCTTATCTCGAGAACTCTTACGTATTCGCCCAGAGCTTCCTATTATCCTCTGCACGGGATTCAGCCATACCATGTCGGCAGAGCAAGCCAAAGCACTAGGGATTCAAGCCTATCTCATGAAGCCTTTAGCTATTCGAGATTTGGCTCCCATTGTCCGGCATGTCCTGGATAAGACACTCTCGCCGTTAGCCGAATGACCGGGACGTGACATGATACAGGTGAACCTCCCTAGAAGAAGGAACGCAAGAATGACTTGAAAGATTTAGCGTTTCTTGTCATATTCTTCACACCTTCGCATTCGGGAAAACAATTGTATTGGAGATGCCAGAGTTGACCGCCAACTTCATATAAGTTCGTGTCGCAAGCAAACGGACAGGATTACGTGGAGTGGGGCAGGGGAGAGTGACGAACGATGGCGACCATCCTTGTTATTGATGATGACCCCCAAGTCTGTGATGTGCTGCAGCAGGTATTGGTGCAAGAAGGGCATCATGTGTACAGTGCGTTTAATGGAGTGGAAGGTATTATCCAATATCGTGCGCACCGCCCAGATCTCGTGTTCGTTGATATTCTGATGCCTGAAAAAGAGGGGCTCGAAACAATTCTAGACCTTCGACGAGAATTTCCCAATGTCGTGACGATTGCCATGTCGGGTGGCAGCGAACGGGCAAAAATCAATTTACTGGATATGGCTCGCCGCTTGGGGGCTCAGCATACGTTAATCAAACCGTTTTCATTGGACACCGTTCGGGAGCTGGTCCACGCCGCGCTTGCTGAATAACTGTATGGAAAAGCCAGCGGACACCCTATTCCCTATTCATGAACTGTTAAGCCGAAGGTGGAGTCCCCGCGCCTTTGCTGAACGTTCGGTCGAATCTGAGAATATTCAACGTCTCTTGGAAGCCGCACGTTGGGCTCCTTCTTGCTTCAACGAACAGCCCTGGGTCTTCATCGTCGCGACCATTGAGCAGCCCCTGGAACATGACAAGTTACTCAATTGCTTAGTCGAAGGAAACCAAGTGTGGGCCAAGCAAGCCCCCCTCTTATTGCTTGCTCTGGCTAAAATGCATTTTGATCACAATGGCCAACCAAACCGTCATGCCTACCATGACGTAGGGTTAGCTGTCGGTAATTTGGTTGTTCAGGCAACGGCTCTGGACCTCTTTGTACATCAGATGGCAGGAATCCTGCCAGACAAAATTCGCCAAGAGTACTCCCTTCCGGCTGGATATGATCCCGTCACGGCTCTAGCCATTGGATACGCGGGGGATCCCCGGACTCTTCCTGACAAACTTCGCGACCAAGAACAGGCCCCGCGTTCTCGAAAAGCTTTACAGAAATTTGTCTTTTCCGGGACATGGGGGCAACCATCCCCATTTGTGTAAATCAAACAATTTCCTGGGCCACACAATTACTAAAAAATACGTTAACGAAGCTCATGATTGCTAATCGACTCAAACAAAGCTGCGACCTGTAAAAGAAAGGGTTTCGGTCATTCCCGACATCTTTCATCGGGAATCCAGGGGCTGTCTTTTTCGGATGGATCCCCGCCAAAGACTGCGGGGATGACACACGGGTTCTGGACCCCTCGCACTCAACTCTGCCTGTTTGCCCGATCCCGAAAAAACATGACCAGACCTCAGAGAGGTGACTTACGAAGTGATACTGTCTTACGGTCACTCGCCGGGGGCGGAATCTGGCGTTGGTGGAAGGAGGCCTTGAATCATCGCAAGCAAAGAATGAATCTCAAACGGTTTCTGGACAGCATACGTCGCTCCAAGTTGTTGCGCAGCGTCGAGAACATCAACATCTTGCAGAGAAAAGCTTCCAGAAATTGCAATGATTTTCAGATCGGCCTGTATCATTCGCGCTTTCCGAATCAGCTCAATCCCATCCATTTCTGGCATAAAAATATCCACAATCATCAAAGAAGGCCGATGCTCATGAAGAGCTTCGAGGGCTTTCTTGCCATTCACGGCTTCGACAATGTGATGACCAGCATTTTCTAACAAGGCACTCAGTAGATACCTGATGTGTTGATCATCATCAATGACGAGGATTGATGCCATGAGACTCCAAATTGCCTCCTAGGTGCCAGGTGCATTCATTTCTTCTGTGGATGAACATCGGAATACTGTGGAAAATATACCGTCAATGTACTCCCACATTGAGGATGGCTTTCAACGGTGACGACTCCATCGTGAGCCGTCACAACTTCTTTGACAATTGCCAATCCTAACCCATGGCCTTCCGCTTTTTGTTGGGTGGTGAAAAAGGGGTTAAAAATTCTCCGGCAGAGATCGGCTGACATTCCACGTCCAGTATCGCGAACCATCAATCTCAAATAGGTCGCACTCACGCGTTTTTGAAAAGGCAAGGGGTCTGTTTCCAACACCTGATCCAGCATGACGGTAAGCGTTCCTCTGTCTAACCCGTGCATGGCTTGAACAGCATTGGTCAACAGATTGTTCAACATTCGAAAGAGCTGCGTCGGTTGGCCTCTCATTCTGCCAAAGGTCAGCCCATCAATTTTGTGCAAGGTGATGGTTGGAGGAAGAGTCTTCCGAAATCTTTCAAGAGTCTCATCAACCAGCGTAGAAAGATCAACTTCATGAAAAGGCATTTCTTGACCACTCATTTTTTGTGCCATACTCTCAAGCAATTCGTAGCCTCTTTGGCTCTCAGAACGAATGTGATGTAAATACGTTTGCAACCCAGACGGCCGGTCGACTTGCACGACAGCAAGATCCGTATTGGCTTGAATCGCCGTTAAGATGTTGACCACATCATGAACTATCCGGTTGATATGATTGTTTCCTTGTATCCCCATATACAAATGACTCTTGAACTCGTCACTCGTCCACACCTAATAAACCATGGCGTTCAAGAGTTGTTAAAATCTTCTGGGATGAGGCACGCGCACATGGCAAAAACTCTTTAAAAAATATAAAAATGACGAGGGATATCGTGTGAGAAAGTATTCCAGAAATAAAAATTCCAGAAATCAGTTGAAGCCTGAAAGTCTTGTGGGAATGCCCAGCGGCTAAACGTCAGACAATACCCGACTCTATGGCGAGAGATCACAATAGAACGGCACGGAGGAAGGAGAAAAATTTGAGAGCCGGAACAGGGTCACCTTCGTGAGCAGGAGACCAACACCACTCTTAATTTACTAAATCCTGGTCGATGGCATAACGAATGAGATCTGCGGTGGTCTTCAAGTGAAGTTTTTCAAGGAGTCGGGCACGATACGTGCTGATAGTTTTGACGCTAAGGGCAAGGATATCTGCAATATCCGTGACTGTTTTTCCGGCTGCCAGAAATTTCAAAACTTCAAGTTCCCGATCGGAGAGCGTTTGGTGTGTGGCCCCCTGTGCATGGTGCGGGGACAGATTAGCAGCCAATTGTTCCGCCAGATCAGGACTGACGTACCGTCCTCCCTTCAACACTCGTTTGATAGCCGACACCAACTCTTCAGGGGCAGTTTCTTTTGTGAGATAGGCTGAACCTCCAGCCTTAAGAACACGGATACCATACTGTTCTTCTGGATATAAACTTAAAACAACGACTGGAAGCGTCGGGTGAAGCAGCTTGACCTCTTTCAAGATCTCCAGGCCATTCTTATCCGGAAAATGAATGTCTAAAATGAGCACATCCCAATGCTCTTCCCGCATGACCTTGAGGGTCTCTTCCCCACTGGACGCTTCTCCCAGATGGGCATCAGAAAATTCCTCGACCAGAACTTGTTTGAGCCCCTGACGGACAATGGCATGATCATCAGCAATAAGAATTCTAAGCATTCTGAAAGAGTATCCTTTTGTTGTTAACGCTGTTGTTTCTCAGAGCATAGAAGTTAATCGGCATGTCAAAGAATACTCGTAACCCGGTGACCTTGGCGGCCTAGAGAGGGTGAGGGGTAATTGTTGGGTACAGTCAATGCCATACTTCAAGCTTTAACGTAAGTTCAATTTCTAAATCCACAAACATATTGAGAACTATGACTATTCTGGGACATTCTGCGGATCCTTTAGAGTAATCGTGCGATATGGCTTGATCAAGTAAAAACTGATGTTTTTTGAGAATTTTAGAATAATCAGTACACAGCTGACAGGAAATGTCTTACAAATCTGTAAGAATTTCGGCTGGCTTTCCATGATCAACGCTGCATGCGCTCCGCGGGTAGAGAGGCTGAAGGCCATCCCTAACTGACTTGTCATGTTCCTGTTATCAGAAAAATTGCCAAGAACCTCAAAATTGTTACATTGTAGGAATGAACGTCTTTTTACATGATATCACGGCATTATCAAAGGAATGCTTCCCTACTTCTTTTCTTCACAGGACCCAAGACCGTGAAGAGGTATGGACCTATCTTACCTGAGAGTTTCACTATGAAAAGCCCCTGCTCATCGTCTGAACTACTCACATTTCAGGAGGCCACAGCAGATGATTACAGCGATTGGTGATGTTTTACGACGGTGTTATGACCGGGGCTGGATTACCAGCCGCGATGGAAACTGTAGCCTTCGGCGCGCACGCAGTATTTATTTATACATCACGCCATCGGGGTGGCGAAAAACCATCATCCATCCTGAACATATGATCAAAATACGAATAAAGGATGGGACCATAGAGGTGCCACCGGGAACCAAACCCTCAGGCGAATTGCACATGCACTACCTGTTAACCAAAGGCATGAGCCGGATCAGGGCCGTCGTGCACGTTCACGCCACTAATGTCGTGGCCGCGATCTATCGAGGCTTTGACCTTCAAAAAATCTGCGCCGACTTTCCGGAAATTTACCGGTACACCAGAATCGGGCCAACCGTCCCCGCCCTTCCGGCAGTCAGTACGGAACTCGGCGAGGCTACTGCACTCGCTTTAGGCGTGACGGAGAGTAACCCTATAGGAGACTTTGATATCGTCGGACAAGCCAACCATGGCGTATGCTCCATGGCACCTGACCCATGGTCGGCCTATGAACATGTAGAACGCCTAGACCATATTTGCGAAATCGTCTTAAAAAGCGGCATCTCTCCTTAGCGAAATAGTCAGAATAGTCGTTAGCTCTCTTCTGACACATTCAGACGTTCAACCCCCATAGCAACGTTCGGCCCCTTTTCCTGCGTTCGGCACGCCGCATATGATTCACTGCCGGACAATCATCTGTCTCTTTTGCTTCGCCTTTATCTCGATTTTCTGAGAAGACAATAAAGAAGTCCTCAATTTCTCTTGCTGAGAAACGAGAGAGACGCTATCATTTTGTCCCAACCAAATTGAGCCAGACCCATTATTGATTTATTCAAATAGAAAGGATACTTAATGGCTTCAAAGAAATCTGTTCGAAAAGTGTCAACAAAAAAAACGTCCAAGAAAAAGGCGGTGCCAAGGAAGAAAACGACGACCGCGAAAAAATCAACTGCTAAGCCATCATCAAGATCCAGTGGTGGAAAGAAGAAAGCCAAAGTGGCGAAGACAGCAGCAAAGAAGAAAACGTCTTCTAAAACGACTGGCAAGAAAAAGAAAGTTGCCGCGAAAAACACTGCAACCAAAAACACAACAGCTCGTTCAAATAAGAAAGTCGTGAAAACGGTTCCTAAAGCAAAAAAATCTGTTAAGCCAAGTCAGGCGGTTGGAACAAAGAAGACGAGAGCTGCTAAAACCAAGAACCAATCTAGTGGAACAAAGAAACCACTAACACGAACCACCACCCCATCGCCTTCCCGCCCCACAGGCCGGAAGAAACCTACGGAACTTTTCCTTTCACCGGCTGAACGTTACAACATTGGCGGACTCTTTGCCTGTGCGATAGATCGAAATCTTGATCCTCATTACTCTCGCCTACGCCGTGCACTTCGTCATTTAAACCTTTCGACTCAAGAACAAGACAATCTTGTCGTGCTCTCGGAAGGGTTAATGATTCCTAAGCTTTTTGCTGAAAACCTGGCAGAACCCAAAGTCAACAAATTACTGACTGATTTGGTGCGATTTGCAATAAAGGACGGAAGCTACGAGGTCCACTGGCGTCATGAAATTCAACAAATTGGATTCTGGCTCGGCGTATTCCCCGCTCAATTCTTAGCTCTGGAACAACAAGCCAGACGTTAACGGCGAAGGACCAGTTGCTCTGCTGGAAATGTTGAACCGCCCGGACGGCTGCTGATCCCCACCGGCTTCTGGGCGAAGTATTGCCCTCGGTATCCTCCGTATTTGACACTCTTCGTATGTAATTCCTACAGCAGAATCCTGTTTTATCTGATACATGGATTCCTTAACGGTTCCGACAACTACTTATAACGTCATTGTGCGAAAGAGCTGAAGACCCAATTGGGTTTGCCCGAACAGCTCTATCGGCCTTGGTAAATGAGCGTACTATCTAGAGGGGGATAGTAGGCGATAAGACCAAGGAAGATACCTGAACCACTTTGAGGGGAGGACTAATCCTTTTCCCCTCGAAGTGGTTAGAGGTCATGCCCCGTTAGCCTTATCCCCAAGAGTCTATAAAGAAAGCCCTCAGCGGTGTTCTTCAACAAACCCCTAACCCAAGTCGCGGCGGCCTTCTATTGATTTCAGAAGGGTGACTTCGTCGGCATATTCGATATCCATCCCGACGGGAATGCCATAGGCAATGCGTGATACCTTCACGCCTAGAGGTTTCAGACGTTTGGTGAGATAAATAGCGGTGGCTTCACCTTCAATCGTAGGATTCGTTGCCACGATCACTTCTGTAATGCCTCCCCGCTGCACGCGATTCTCTAAGTCATGCGTGCGGATGTCTGCAGGTCCAACGCCATCTAGAGGCGAGAGGGCCCCATAGAGCACGTGATACAATCCCCGGAACGCGCGACTTTGTTCGATAGCATGAAGCGTGCTGGGTTCCTCAACCACCAAAATGCTGGTTGTATCCCGTTTGGGATCCAGGCAAATGGCACAGAGCGGACCTTCCGCAATATTTCGGCATTGCGAACAGAACGAAATTTTCTCTTTCACTTCCCGAATGGCGTCAGCTAAACGAAGGGCTTCTTCCGTCTCCGTTTTCATAAGATGAAAGGCCAATCGCTGGGCGGTTTTTTGCCCAATACCCGGCAGGCGCACCAGCTCTCTGGTAAGACGCACAAGAAGCCCTTGAGGCTGCCCATTGGATTTGGATGGTGGTGGGACGCTGTTCTCTACCATATCAATTGTTTGGCTGCGTTAGAACATGCTGGGAATACCTAACCCGCCGGTCAGAGATTTCATTTCGTCTGCCATCAGTTCCTTGGCTTTGCGCAGAGCTTCATTGGTTGCGGAGATGAGAAGATCTTTCAGCATATCCGCATCCCCTGATTTCAGGACTTCGGGGTCGATCGTGATATTGGTAATCTGCATTGCGCCGTTGGCTTGAACGGTCACCATGCCCCCGCCCGTCGAAGCTTCAACCGTTTTGGTCGCCGCTTCTTCCTGAATCTTCCCCATTTTTGACTGCATTTCTTGGGCTTGTTTGAGTAAATTACCCATGTTAGCAAAAGGATTCTTTGACATGTTATTTGGCCTCCTCTTTATGGGGATGTCGTTGAGCCGATGCCAATTCCCCCCCGAATAATTCCAATGCTTCTTTGACGAGTGGATGAGCTTTCACCTCTCGCATCAGATCTTGGTCATCTTCTCGTTTTTTTTTTGCACGCAGCTCGCCCATGGATGGTGGACGATGTTGCCCGTCTTGTATCTCAATCACTTGAACCCGTATCGGGCATCCTGCAATTTCCCCGCAAACCTTGGCAATAAGCGCGCGATTTTCCGGCTTGTCCGTTCGCCACCGGGCAATGGCATCCCTTTTCGAATAGCCGATAACCACATGATCTGATGCCTGCGTCACGACACTTCCTTTCTCCAAAAAACTGCCGATATTGGGATGGTCTGTCATCATGCGATTCACGACAAGTTCCCAGTCCAACTTTCCCGCCTGACCCGAACTAGAACCATCTACCTTGGCCAATGACTCCTGAGGTTTCTCCCACGAGGAATCCGTGAGCGTAGGACGACGTGTCTTCTCCTTTGCTGTCGGAGAGACCGGAGGACGCATTGCCGATGCATCAGCAGACGGCGGGCTCGACTCAGGTCCCTTTTTCTGAGAAGCCTGGCGTTTTTCTGCAGGGGGCGGGGTCGGTAAGGATTCTGATGCGTTATCGCCGACGGATGGCTGCGCGGCAGATGACTGGGACTTCTTTGGCAACTCAGATTTCAAGCTAGTAGAAGGCTCTGCATGCGCCGTTAATGGAGCATTCGGATCAACAAGAGCAGCCCGAACAACGGCGGCTTCAATGAGAAACCGGGGATGAGAACTTCCTCGAAGACTATCTTCGGTGCGAGAGAGTATCGAAAAGAGTGTCTGTAAATAGGGCTCAGAACATGATTGGGCCTGCTCGATGATTTGTTTGCCTTCTTCTTCTCCCAGTTCCAGGAGATCAATAACCTGTTGAGGAGAGGGGACGACACAGGCCACCAGAAGATTCCGCAGCCGTTCCAAGATTTCCCGGCAATAGACCCGAACATCAAAGCCTTGATTGATGGCTTCCCCGACAAGGGTCATCGCTTGAGCGGCCTGATGCGCTAAGATGGCCTCAATCATTTGCCGGACCAATTCATCCGGCACCGAGCCAATGAGCGCCTCCAAATCCTCATGTTGCAGAGTTTCGCCTCCAAATGACACGGCTTGATCCAGAAGGCTCAATGCGTCCCGCATGCTCCCTTCACTGGCCCTTGCCAGCACGGACAAACTGCGATCTTCAACAGCCACACCAGCTTGGGCCGCCACGTGACGCAGTTGCGAAATTATTTCCACTCGGGAAATCCTGCGAAAGGTAAAATGTTGGCAGCGAGACAAAATCGTGGCAGGAATTTTGTGGACTTCTGTGGTCGCAAAGATAAAGACCGCATGGCTTGGAGGCTCTTCTAAAATTTTGAGCAGCGCATTGAACGCGGAGTTGGAAAGCATATGGACTTCGTCGATGATATAGACCCGATAAGCGCCATGAAAGGGGGCAAACTTCACATTTTCACGCAGTTCCCGCACATCGTCCACACCGGTATTGGAAGCACCGTCAATTTCGATCACGTCGACGGAATTACCCCGGGTAATTTCCACACAGCTCGGACAGGTCCCACACGGCTGACTGGTTGGCCCTTTTTCGCAATTAAGAGATTTGGCAAGAATACGGGCGACGGTCGTTTTCCCTACCCCCCGCATCCCGGAAAACACATAGGCATGAGCCACTTGTTTGCGGGCTATAGCATTGGTCAGTGTCTGCACCACATGGGGCTGCCCCATCACTTCTTCAAAAGTGGTGGGACGGTATTTTCGAGCTGAAACCTGAAATTCCATGTAAAAAACCGTTCGAAGATGATAAGGGGGTTTTTTAGTAAGGAGTCAATAGTGAGGAGTTATAAAGAAAAGAGAAAAAAGGATTTAGTTCTTTTTTTCGCCACTGACTTTTTCCTCCTCACTTCTCACTTCTCACTTCTTCAAAAAGTCGGGGCCAGGTGATCCTGCGGCACACAAACTAGCCCACTTACCGTTGCTTCCTTCCGGACCTGGCGGAGTTCGCAGGATTCTGTTGCACAGGGCCCAGCCCCTAAATCAACTGTTGCGTTCTCATCATTTCTTTTTATGGATGGTAATCCCATTACCATCCCAATCTTCTATCAAGGCCATCTGGCAAACTGGAGTGTCAATACGTTCGGCGATCATTTTCACACCCTGGCTTTTCAGATGGTTCACCGCTTCCTGAAAATCTTCCACTTCAAACGCAACTGATGGCCCACTTTGACCAGAAGGCGCCCAGGCGTTCGAGATCGCAAAATTTTGTGAGCCCACTTCGTACTCGACCCAATATTTTCCAGGCATATCTTCGAGTTCATGGTCTATTCCACCAGGCTTGAGGCCAAGAATGTTTTCATAAAAATCTCGTGCCCGTTTCATATCTGATACGGGATATCCCACAAACGGAATCTCCGTGACCTTTAAGCCCATACCTGAAGTTCCATTTATAAAACCAAATATGGCGGAGAGGGTGGGGTTCGAACCCACGGTACCGTTGCCGGCACACGTGATTTCCAATCACGCCGATTCGGCCACTCTCGCACCTCTCCGTAATGCTTAGCCTGTTATATCACTTAGGTGTAAACATCTAGCACAAAATAATGGTCGCTTGAGGTTCGGCATATTACCATGGGGTAGAAAAAGCGACAAGCAAATTCAGGGAACGACAGTGATAAAGCAAGTCAGGTGTTTTCTTTCTGATTTTGGCCTTTATGCCTTTATTTTTCACTCCTTACTGCATTCTGTTTGGGAGTGTTGAATAATGAAGATATCAAAAGCCATATTTCGCCATGAAGTCTTGGGCGATCAACAACCTCGGGTCTGTTCAAAAAAGTCCGTCCAGCAAGGCCGCAGCCATTTTTTCGCGCGGAGCGTACTGGCACTACGTGAGCACGGAAAAATGGCGAGAACGCTGCTGGCGGCTTTTTTCAACAGACCCTGTTTTGAAACATTCGCTGGCGGCGGGATGAGCCATAAAGAGCAGCAAACAAATGGCCCCGAAAGAGCAAGGTAAAAACCACCGCAATGGGAGTAAAAATCAGGACAACAATGAAACTTGTTTCAGAAGAAAGCCCCAGCAGGGAGAGCCATTGAGACAAGATGGAAAATGGCAAGGTGATAAGAGACCAGAAATCTAGCCCTCCTCGGCGCCCAGCTTGGCTTGAAATTTGAACGAAAAAGGACAGTCCAAAGGGAGCCAGAACAATAGCAACTGGCAGAAACCATTCAATCCAATTTTCTAGGACAAATTCATAGCTTTCCTGAACGATTTCAAGAGCGGATCCCTTCCGGCTTTGGTAGATAATTTCAGGTACGGGGTTTAACAGCAGGAACATGAGAAAAAAGACGGCTGAGGCGATCAGAGGCTGATAGGGATTCGCTTGCAGGCCCATTTCGAGAAAGAGTAAGGGGAACCACACCAGAAATCCCACAGAGATCACATCCCAAAAGTATTGCCCTAGGCTCCGAGGAACATCTTGCCATTGTAAACGTCGTCCACCACGAACAGCCTCTTCGGTGAGGCTGAGCGTCGAGCCGATGACTAACGCATTGGCAGCTCCCAGTAGCAATCCTCCAACCATTCCCAACGGAGCGATGAGTGAAGTGACCAGCACAAAGGCGAGAGTGAACACCAGCAGGACAGGAATAAGGATCCAATTCTGCTGAAGTGACTGCAGGGCTGCAAGCAGGGATTGGTGATATAATCGAACGGTTGCGTGAAAAAAGCCCGGCATTCAGGGAGGGAAATTTTGTTGTTGTTATGGTTCTGCAGGAGGTGGGGAATGCAAATTCACGATGTCCTGTTGGCGTTGGTCACGGTCCTTTCTGATCTTCTGAAGCCGGCTCGGGCGGTTCCACGTCCACCACTTCACTTTTTCTGAAAAGGTTGGCGCTGGCGGTGTAGCCGATCCCACAGGGGAATGCTGGAAGTCATACCCTTGATGAGCATCTTTCTTTTCCAGAAATTTCTGGTAAATATCTTTATAGAGCTGTTTGAGTGCCATGGTCCTTTACCTTACCCCAATGGTTAAGGTCTATCAAGGGGGTGCTGGTCCCACGGTGAAGTGTGTTGTATCGGCCCCAGTTCAATCTGCAGCTTCTTTTGGGGATGGCCTGTAGGGGAAAGACCTTTTATAATGGAGGGGTTTGATTCTCACTGCGAACTGGTGAGGGACCGAATCGACAGACAGAAGTCATGCTGATAATCCATAGTAATATGTGTTGCGCGAGAGTGGCGGAACTGGCAGACGCGCAAGACTTAGGATCTTGTGGGTAACCGTGGGGGTTCAAGTCCCCCCTCTCGCACCATTTATATATATTTTTTCCCTAATGGAGCTGTTGAATAATGAGGATATCAACGGCCACATTTCGTGTTTGAGAGGTAACATGTCAGAGACCTCGGGTCTGTTCAAAAAAGTCCGTTCAGCAAGGCCGCAGCCCTTTTTGCGCGCGGAGCGTACTGGTAGTACGTGAGCACGGAAAAAGGGCGAGAACGCCGCTGGCGGCTTTTTTCAACAGACCCTAATCGGATTTCTTAACACAAGGAATGTTGAACGTATGAAATTAGAAATGACAGAACTCGGACCTGTAAAACGGGCTTTGAAAATCGAAGTGCCAGAAGATGCCGTGAAAAGCGAGTATAAGAAGGTGTATGCCGAGCTTAAACGGCAAGTTCGTATCCCAGGGTTTCGACCTGGGAAGGCCCCTCTTGAATTACTCCAACAACGTTATGGAAAAATGGTTGGACAGGATGTGGTCCAGCGATTAGTACCGGATTATTATCAGCGTGCAGTTAAGGAATCTGGTGTAGTTCCCGTCGTCGTCGACATTCCACCTTTAGACCGTATGAAAGTGGAACCTGATACGGCTTTTACGTTCACGGCAACCGTAGAAATTAAACCTCCGATAACATTAGGGGATTACCGTCCACCAAATCCTATTTCCTTGAAAAAAGATTCTCGAACCGTCACGGATGACCAGATCGATAAAGCTTTGCAAACCTTGCGCGAACAACAAGCACAGGTCGATGCAGTGTCAGAAGGGACGAGTCTTCAGGATGGTCTTTATGCTGTCCTGACCATGGAAGGATTTGTTGACAATCAATCAGTCGACGGATCTCAAAAAAATGGGCATCTTCATCAAATCGGATCGAACACCCCCATTCTCGGAGTAGAAATCGATACACACTTAGTCGGCAAGTCAGCTGGCGATACCGTTGAAATTCCGCAGCCTTATCCAGCCACTCACCCAGATGCGAACCTCGCCGGAAAAACCATGGTGCTGAAGGTCACGATAGACGCCGTCAAAGAAAAGAAATTGCCAGATTTAGACGATGAGTTTGCGAAAGATTGCGGCGACTATGAGTCTTTGGAGCAACTGAAAACCGCGGTCACCACACAGTTGGAAAATGTTTTAAAACAGGATCTTGAAGAAGGGTATAAAGATCAAGTCATCGAGCGGTTGCTGCAAATGCATCATTTTGACATTCCTGAAGTGCTCATCGAGCGAGAATTGCAAACATTGGTCCGGCAAAAACTCATGAAAGAACAGCGCCACACCCACCAGAAAGATGATTTAGAGGAGCCGCTTCGTCTTCAGGAGGAAGCCAAACGCCTTCAACAAGAAGAACACCCTGAAGCCAAGCGCCGGGTCAAGCTCAGTTTAATCTTAGATGCGATTTCCCAGAAAGAAGGGATAGAAATTTCTGATGAAGACGTTCACGCCGAAATTCAAAAACTTGCCGGCTCATTGAAATTGCCGACGGAAGAAATTCAACGGATGATCGAGGCCGGAGGGCCAGGTGCCCAGGACGAATTCCGGGAACGGATGAAAGCCGAGAAGGCCTTGCAGTTTGTGTATCAAAATGCAGTGATTCAGGGGTAAGGTCCGCTCTTACTCATAGTAGACATAGTTCGCTAACGCGACAATCGATATTTTTTTACAACGAGGAGGTCCCAGGGAATGCTCATTCCGATGGTCATTGAACAAACGAATCGCGGTGAACGGTCATATGATATTTATTCTCGCCTCCTGAAAGACCGGATTATTTTTATTGGGGCGCCGATTGACGATATGTTTGCCAATGTCGTCATTGCCCAACTGTTGTTTTTGGAAGCCGAAGATCCGGAAAAAGATATTCATCTCTATGTGAATTCTCCCGGCGGGAGCGTGACAGCGGGTATGGGGATTTATGATACGATGCAATACGTCAAATCGCCCATCAGCACCATTTGCTTAGGACAGGCAGCCAGTATGGGTGCGTTGTTATTGACTGCTGGAGCAACCGGCAAGCGATTCGCATTACCCAATGCCCGGGTGATGATTCATCAACCACTGGGCGGTTTTCAAGGGCAAGCTACAGAGATCGATATTCATGCTCGAGAAATTCTGAAAATTCGGGAACGGCTAAATCACATTATGGCGCATCATACCGGGCAACCGTTGGAAAGGATTGCAAGAGATACCGAACGGGACTATTTTATGTCCGGAGAGGAAGCCAAAGACTATGGCTTAATTGATGAAGTGATTATCCGCAAGCAAGAAAAAGGCAACAAAGAGGACGCCAAGGCCGGGGCGAAGAGCAAGAACAAGGATTAAGGGCGAGGGAGGATCTGTTATGGCACGTCAAACCAAACCGGATGCCAATCTGCGGTGTTCCTTTTGTGGCAAAAACCGCGATCAAGTTCGAAAATTGATTGCCGGCCCGACGGTCTATATTTGCGATGAATGCGTCGGATTGTGCAATGAAATTATTTCTGAAGATTGGCAAGAATCCCGCCAAGAAATTTCCGCGAAGCTCTGCAAGCCTTTAGATATCCATCAGCATCTCAACCACTATATCATTGGCCAACAACATGCCAAACGTGTGCTGTCCGTCGCCGTCTATAACCACTACAAACGGATTGCCGCCAATGAAACAAGTGATGTCGAACTGCAGAAGGGAAATATCCTGGTTGTGGGTCCAACAGGAACAGGCAAGACTCTCTTTGCGCAAACCTTGGCCCAATATTTAGATGTGCCGTTTACGATTGCCGATGCGACCACGCTGACTGAAGCAGGATATGTCGGGGAAGATGTCGAAAATATTATCTTAAAACTTCTGCAGGCCGCCGACTATGACGTGGAACGTGCCGAACGCGGCATCGTTTACATCGATGAAATCGATAAAATTACGCGGAAGGCCGATGGCCCGTCGATTACCCGCGACGTATCGGGGGAAGGCGTTCAGCAAGCTCTGTTAAAGTTAATCGAAGGGACTGTGGCCAATGTCCCGCCGCAGGGAGGACGGAAACATCCGCACCAAGAGTTCATTCAAGTGAATACCACCAATGTGTTGTTTATCTGTGGCGGGGCATTTGTGGGACTTGATGCCATTATTGAGCGACGGCTGAACCAAAAACGTATGGGGTTCGGGGCCAATGTCCAAGGGCGCGGCAAGCATCAAATCGGTGATTTGTTTTCCCATGTTGAACCGGAAGACCTTTTGCAATATGGTCTGATACCCGAATTCATTGGCCGATTGCCTGTGTTGGCTACTCTGGATGAACTCGATGAGTCGGCCCTTGTTCAAATCCTCATGGAGCCGAAGAATGCGTTAATTAAACAATATCAAAAACTCATGGCGTTTGACGAAGTGAAGTTAAAGTTTACAGAAGGCGCATTACAGGGGATTGCACGAAAAGCCTTTGAGCAAAAAACAGGCGCCAGAGGTTTGCGGGCAATTTTAGAGTCGATTATGCTTGATGTGATGTACGATATCCCGTCACAACCCGATGTCAAAGAAGTGTTAGTGACTGAAGAAGTGATCCAGAGAAAAGGCGAGCCCATCAAAGTGTTTGAGCACCAGAAGAATGTAAAGCCAGCCATGGGGTCATAGCCTTTTTTTCCTGCCTCCTGATAGTGACATTCGTTCTAGTTTTGTTGACAAAGTGCGCTGTCAGCAACGTCGGCGCTGTTCAAAAAAGCATGTTCTGAGCCCGTCGAAGGAGCCTGTTCTGAGTTGTTCGATGTATCATCCTGAGCTTGTCGAAGGATCACAATGAATCTGTCGAAGGGGCCTGTCCTGAGCCGTTCGATAAACTCACGATGTACTTGTCGAAGGGTCCGTCCTGTCCTGTCCTGAGACTTCTCGAAGGGAAGGCCGCAGACATGTTTTATGAGCGGGATTTGAATTTTTTGACTTTGCGGGCGGGTTTCTTAGCCGTTGGTTTTTTTGCTGTGGGCTTTTTGGTCGTCCCATTCTTGTCAGACACATTGTTGTTGACGGTGGCTGGGTCCTTACCAGCCTTCGGCTTACGAGCTTCAAATTCGAAGCCGACTTTTCCGTCATTCCCCCATTTCAGATAGGCCTTGAATTTGCGTCGCGTTCGTGATGACACAAAACCGGTCAGCAATTCGGTTCTACCTTCGCTCAGCAATTTACGGATCTGAGTAGGGTCAATTTCCTGTTGCAGAATGACTTTGCCAGTTCGAAACTCACAGGTCTTGTTCGGACCAACCGCCTTTTCACAAATGTAGTTCATACCGTGTTCATAGACCGATGCGTCGCACTTTGGACACTTGCCCAGTGACTCCCGGCCGGAAAAGTCCACCGGTTCACTGTTTTCATCGTCATCATTTTGGCCAAAGTCAAATTCAAGCTTGTGTTCGTCTGTCAGTTTGAGAATGGCCGCAAATGGCCGTCCAAGTCGGCTGCGAAATCCCTGCAATGGACCAATCGTGCGTTCAGAAATCAGAGTTTCCGCCTCCAGAACTTCCAATTGGCGGCTTCCCGGAATTTTCGTTATTGAAAAATCGCACTGTATGCACGCGAACCGCTTGTAGTTTTCTTTGACCTGCCCGCCGCATTTGGGACATGGAGATTTCAGCGTGGCGTAATCCCCGGGAATGGTTGTTGCGCCGTAGTTTTTGGCTCTCGCAACGATTTGTTCAACAATTTTCCGGATTTCTTGCATGAACGCTTCGCGGTTCAGTTTCCCACGTTCTATCTGCGACAGCTTGCTTTCCCATTCGCCGGTCAGTTCCGGCATCGTCAGTTCGGTCACTCCCAGCCCGCGTAACAAGGTCAAGAGCTGAAAGGCCTTGGTGGTGGGCATCAGTGACTTCTCAATGCGCAAGAGATATTTCTCCGTAATGAGCCCTTCGATGATGGCTGCACGGGTTGCCGGCGTACCTAATCCTTTGCCAGACATCGCTTCGCGCAAGTCATCATCATCGATCAACTTACCGGCGCCTTCCATCGCCGAAAGCAATGTGGCTTCGGTGTATCTGGCTGGTGGCCGGGTCGCCAGGTCGCGAACTTCAATATCGTGTGCTAGGGCTTTTTCGTTTTCACCAACCGCAACAAGTGTTCCCTCACCAGCAGCCGCCTCGCGGCCATAAATGGCTAACCAACCCGGCTTGACCATTACCTTGCCTTCGGTTTTGAAGTAGTGGCGATCAATTTGCGAAATACGAGTAGTGTTTCGAAATTCCGCAGGCGGGAAAAATACCGCCATGAATCGACGCACCACCAAATCGTAGATCTTGGCTTCGGCCTCGCTGAGATTCTTGGGTGCTTGTAGGGTCGGTATAATGGCGAAGTGATCAGAAATTTTCGCATCATTAAAAATACGCTTGTTTGGTTTGACCCAGTCATGACTCAGAATTTTTTCCGCATGCGGCCCAATAGGATTGTCGCCGCCGGTGATAGCAAGCAAACGCTCACTTGACTCATCCTTAAAAATGCCCAATGTATCTCGCACGGTAGAGAGATAGTCTTCTGGCAGCGCGCGCGAATCGGTTCTTGGATACGTCAATACTTTGTGGCGTTCATAGAGCGCTTGCGCCAGTGACAATGTGGCCTTGGCGGAAAAACCAAACCGGGCATTGCCTTCGCGTTGCAGACTGGTCAAGTCAAACAGCAACGGCGCGCTTTGCGTCGTGGGCTTGGTTTCTTCCGTAACCACGGCCTGCTGACCTTGGCAGGCCTGTCTAATCGCTTCAGCCTGTTGGCGTTCCCACAGTCTTTCTGCACGCCGTTCCGCCTCGTCGTCATTCTTTTTAAAACCGGGATCAAACCAGCGACCTGCGTACTGTCCGGCCTCAACCTCAAACTGCGCATGGACTTCAAAGTAGGGTCGCGAGACAAATTGTTTGATCTGTTCCTCACGCTCCACGACGATGGTCAAGGTGGGTGTTTGAACCCGGCCAACGGTGGTGAGATAAAACCCTCCGTCTTGGGAGTTGAACGCCGTCATCGCCCGAGTACCGTTGATACCAACCAGCCAGTCGGCTTCTGACCGGCAGCGGGCAGCATCGGCAAGCGGTATCATTTGTTCATCATTGCGCAAATGCTCAAAAGCTTCGCGAATAGCTTTGGGGGTCATGGACTGTAGCCACAGCCGACTTTTGGGTTGCTTGGCCTTTGTGTACTGGACAATCAACCGAAAGATCAGCTCGCCTTCGCGCCCCGCATCGCAGGCGTTGATAATTCGATCGATATCTTTGCGGCGGATCAGCTTGGCGAGCAACTTCAGCCGATCTTCGGTTTTGGCAATCGGGTTCAGATCAAAGTGATCGGGAATGACGGGTAGATTGGCAAAAGACCACTTGCCACGCTTGACCTCGACGCCATCAGGCGCCTTGATTTCCAGTAGATGTCCAACAGCCGAGGTGACAACATAGTCATCATCCTCAAAATAGTCCTTCTCCTTTTTCAGGCCACCGAGCGAACGCGCGATGTCAGCGGCCACAGATGGCTTCTCGGCAATGATCAGCGATTTGCTCATTGGACACCCCTATCGGGGAACACTCCTTTAGCCTCTTTGATGTGAGGGAATCTCACGCTCACGCGTACAGGTGTATATTACAAGATCATTGGAAAGACCTTGTGACACCCATCGTTTCTTGCCTCTTATCGGATCGTCGCTCGGACGTACTGAAGACCCGGTAGTTGTTTTATAAGTCCTTTCATCTCTAATGACAAGAGGATACTCATCACCTCGGATGAAGAATATGAACCTTGAGCGATTAATTGGTCAAGCGGCACAGGTTCTAAGGAAATTTGGTCGAAAACAGCTTGCTCTTCTGACCCCATCGTGGCGGAGGAAGATGGAGATTCATGCGAATGTTGCCGTGTATCCAGATGATCACGGAAAAAGGGTTCTAACATAGGGAGAATTTCTTCCACAATATCCCATGGTTGTTCCACGAGCTTTGCCCCTTGTTTTATGAGACGATGAGGCCCTTGACTGAGGGGGTGAGTGACATTTCCCGGAACGGCAAAGACTTCGCGGTTTTGTTCAGCGGCCATTCTGGCCGTGATAAGCGATCCACTTTTTAACGTGGCTTCTACGACAATCACCCCAAGAGAAAGGCCACTGATCACACGGTTTCGTTGAGGGAAATGATAGGACTGGGGAGAGGTGCCCATAGAAAATTCCGAAATCACAACACCCTGCTCTTCAATTCGTTGTCGAAGCTTTTTATGCTCGGGAGGATACGTCCGGTCAATTCCGCAGCCCAGAACTGCCCAAGACCTCCCTGCCCCTTCAAGAGCTCCTTCATGGGCTTCGGCATCAATTCCCCGTGCCAACCCACTGACAATCGTGAAACCCAGAGCGGCTAAATCACCGCTGAGTTGCCGGGTAAAAGCCCGGCCTAGATGTGAACTCTTCCGTGCCCCAACCACAGCAAGAGCATACTGGTCACATTCTTGTATATCACCGGTGTAATACAAGACCGGAGGCGGATCGGCTATGGTTTTTAACCGGGCCGGATAGTGAGGATCAGCCAATGTCAGGAGCGAGAACTTCCCGGCTTCCACGGCATCAATTTCCCGTTGAATGTGCATCTGCGTTTTACTTGAAAGAGGTTGTTGAAGAGAAGCCGCAAGCGAAGGGGACAGGTCTCCTGTTGAGATGAGAGTAGAAAGATTGGCGCCGCGAACGGCTTCGGGAGAACCAAAACGATTGATGAGACGGGAATAAGTAATGGGACCAAGTCCTTTGACCGCCCGCAGTTCTAACCATGCACGATAGTCCAAGGCCGCGCCCATCGTTTATTTTACGGGTTATGAAGCGCTCTTCGACTCAGCCCGTTGCGGAACTTTGCCGACAACCACAATATCATATTGTTCAAGCTGTAAAAGAGGGTCTGCTTTGAACAACACTTGTTGTTGAAATTCTTGCTCCAACTGTTCAATGCTTCCATGTTCTGAATCAAAAAGCAGCTCGACAACTTTCGGATTCGCACCCACCACAATGCGTTGGCCTTGTCCTTTGCTATTGCCAATCCGCCGAATATCCCGAAAAATTTCATAGGCCATCGTCATGGTCGACTTCGTATAGCCTCGGCCCTCACAGTCACTACAAATTTCCGATAAGGTCCGAAGAAGATCTTCTCGTACGCGCTCTCGGGAGATCTCAATGAGACCCAGATCGGAAATCCGGGAGATGCGTGTTTGGGCTTTGTCATTGGCCATAGCGTCCACCGTCGCTTGATATACTTTCTCACGATTTCGTTCCCGTTCCATATCGATGAAATCAATGACAATAATTCCTCCGATGCCACGCAATTTCACCTGATAGGCGATCTCTTTTGCCGCTTCAAGATTATTCTTGAGAATTGTCTCTTCTTGATCGCGTTTTCCGACAAACCGTCCGGTATTCACGTCAACAACGGTCATGGCTTCGGTATGGTCAATGACGATATGTCCTCCTGATTTCAGCCAGACTTTCCGGCTCAGCGCCCGGGTAATTTCCAGCTCAATGCCTAAATGATCAAACAAACTTTCTTGTTTTTTATCGTAAAAATGAACACGGGACGCCTGCTCAGGAAGATATCGGCGGACAAAATCTTTGACTTCCTCATAACCTGATTTCGTATCAATCAATAATCGGTCAACTTTTTTGGTAAAGAGGTCGCGGACGACTCGAAGGGGAAGAGACAAATCCGTATGGAGAAGAGAAGGCGCCGGCTGACGCTTAGAGGCTTTTAAGATGTCCTCCCACAAGGCTGTCAGAAATTTGGTGTCGGACACGAGATCTTCTTCGGGCACTCCCTCACAGACCGTTCGGACAATATATCCATACTCGGGCTTTCGGATTCGACGCATAAGATCTTTGAGTCGAAGACGCTCCTCCTCATGGGTAATTCGCCGGGACACGCCCACATGGTCCACATTCGGCATCAGGACCAAAAAACGGCCAGGCAGGGAAATATATGTGGTAATTCGAGGCCCCTTTGTTCCAATCGGTCCTTTAGATATTTGGACGAGAAGTTCTTGCCCTTCGGTCAACAGACTTTCAATGGGACGTGCGGTTTGCCGCCGTGGCCGAGGTATGTCGGAACTGGGTTCGTCATCTTCGCTGTCCACGAGCGTATCGCCCGGTTCCGTACCCACTGAGAGATCAGACACATGGATGAACGCCGCACGATCCAACCCTATGTTCACGAATGCGGCTTGCATTCCGGGCAAGACTTTAATCACTTTTCCTTTATAAATATCTCCAACAAAATCTTTTTTTCGAGGCCGGTCGACAAATAACTCCGTGACAACTCGATTTTCCAGAACCGCGACGCGGGTTTCCTCTCGAGCGACGCTAATGGCAATTTCAGCTCCCATAATTCATGGTCTCCTTGCGTGCACAGAAGTTGGGTGAGCCAAGTCCTAACGATTGGAAAAGAGGAAAAGCCAGCAGTCCTAGAAAGCACAGAAAGAAGGCCTTTCTGTCGAACGTACAGAGCGTCACTCACATACACCAACGCCACTGAGTCTGCTGGAGCCTACTTCGTTTTTAGGATGGATCGTTGTTTCCTTCTGAGACGGGTTCCTTGTGGCTAGAATGATTAATCAATCAACGTATATTCTTCTTGTGGCTTAAGATTTTCGCTAGCCTGACAGGACATGCCCACCTGTTTTGGTGTCTGTACCCTAACACTATCCGAGTTTTACGAATAGACAAATTTTCAAAGCTTCTTCAGGCTGAAAAACCAGCTATAACAGAGAAAGCCGTCTTCGTTTTACATTGAGCAAGAGACCAAGTGCCGTAAGATTCACCACCATCGCACTCCCTCCATAGCTCATCAGCGGAAGAGGAATGCCGACAATAGGCGCTAGTCCAGAGGTCATGGCGATATTCACGATCACACCAAATCCCAACATGGCCACAACCCCAACGGCCAGGAGGGAGCCAGTAATATCTTTGGCGTTAAAGGCAATTTCGAGTCCCATAAGAAAAATCGCCACATATAACGACAAAAGAATAAGGGAGCCCAGAAATCCCCATTCTTCGGCAAAAACCGCAAACACAAAATCGGTATGGCCTTCTGGAAGGAATTTAAATTGGGTTTGGGTTCCTCCATGCAATCCCTTTCCCACTAACTGCCCGGAACCAATCGCGATACGGGATTGCAGTCCGTGATAACCCTTTCCCCCAGGATCCGAACTGGGATCCACGAAACTCAAGATTCGATCTTGTTGATATCCGTGCAGAGAACCCCACACACCTCCCCAGACAAAGGGAAATAACATTAATGCTGCCAATACGATAAACCCAAAGGCTTTGGACTTCATGCCTACCGTCAGGACAATCACCAGAAAAATGGCCAGGAACCCTAAGCTGCTGCCCAAGTCTGGCTGTTTGAGAATCAGCAAAAATCCCGGCAGCACAATCAACGCAGGAATAATCAAACGCCGAAGCCATCCCTCGCGGCTGGTTGCCCCATAGTAGGACGCCAACGTGAGCATTAAGGGAATTTTGATAAATTCTGATGGCTGCACCATAAACGGCCCAAGCGGAATCCATCGCTGAGAACCCCGGCTGGTTTTGCCGCTAATGAGCACGATGATAAGCAGGATCAGCCCTATTCCATACAACAGATACGAGATCCTCGCGAACTTGTGGTAGTCCACTCCGGCAGCCACCAGGAAAGCTAAAATTCCTACCGTCGTCCATGTCATCTGTTTGAGATAGATTGGGAATGTTGTCGAGGCACCTGAATTCGTCACTGTATAGATAGACAGAATACCGATAGACACAATAGCCGCAATAATTCCCAGAAAACACCAATCAAATGCGTCCAAGCCCCGACGCTTCACATTGTCAGTCACAAGCAGCAACGTAGATACCCAACGACCAATAATCAGGAGGAACGAGAGACCTTACAACAAATCACTCTGTCGAGAGTTCTCACTATTCTGTACAAACGCCTCAATTAACGTTCTGGCTAAGGGGGCGGCCGCAGACCCACCATGTCCCATATGTTCGACAATGACCGCCACAGCAATCTTTGGTCGTTCAACAGGAGCATAGGCCACAAACCACGCATGGTCTCGATGTTTCTTCGTCACCTCGGCTGTCTCATTTTTTTCATCGTCATCTTTCATGGCCACGACTTGTGCCGTACCCGTTTTGCCAGCAATATTTACAATTTCTGACTGAGCCTTTTGGGCCGTACCTTTCTTTACGACCGCAGTCAAGCCCTTGTGAATTTCAGCAAAGATGTCACGTGATAGTGGTAATTGCCGGCTCGTTGAGAGTGGTTCCTCTTTGAGATTTCCCGTCCGTCTGAGTCGCACACCTTTGAGCAGTCTCGGCTTAACGTCTTTTCCGTTGGTTGCCACAATGGCGACAACTTTGGCCATCTGAATTGGAGTCACCGACAAAAAGCCTTGTCCAATGGCAATAGAAATGGTTTCACCCGGATACCATGGCTCCCCGCGGTTCTTTTTCTTCCATTTCCTTGAAGGCACCAGACCCGACTGTTCCGAGGGCAGAGGAATACCCGTTTTTGCGCCTAAACCAAATTCACGGGAATAGGTGGTAATGGGATCAATGCCTAATTGATTGCCAACTTTATAGAAATACACATCGCAAGATTGGGCAATCGCTTCGGTTAAATCGACCGCGCCATGGCCTGCCCGCTTCCAGTCACGAAACACCCGCCTCCCAAAAGGGAAGGCCCCTTGGCACGTCAGAGAATCGTTCGCCCGCATGGTTTGGGTGCCTAAGAGGGCGGCCGCCATGACGATCTTAAATGTTGAGCCGGGTGGATAGCGGCCTTGAATAGCTCTATTCGTGAGAGGATGCCGAGAATCTTGGAGCAATTGTTGCCAAGCTTTCGGACTAATGCCTCCAGACAAATCATTAGGGTTAAAGCCGGGCCGGCTGGCCAGAGCCAGCACATCGCCATTCCAAGGGTCCAAGGCCACAATGGCGCCAGATTCTTCTCCCAAAAGATCTTCGGCCAAGCGCTGAAGACGAATATCTAACGTGAGGTACAGATCATCGCCCGCTAACGGAGCCTGAATAGACAGAGACCGTTTCGGGTAACCAAACGCATCCACTTCGATGACTTTGCGGCCCGTGTCTCCTAATAAGTGAGCATCAAATGTGCGTTCTACTCCGTATTGACCCACCGTGCGACCAGCCTGCACATCTGAAAATTCCGAATCTTTCAACTGATCTTCAGAAATTTCCCCCACATAGCCTAGGACATGGGACGCATAATTTCCGAGTGGATAGTGACGTTGATATTCGGGCTGAATCACAACGCCAGGGAGTTCCATCCTATGGGATTCAATCGAAGCAGCTTCTTTCAAGGTGAGGCCATTCTTGATCTTCACCCGCCCACGGCGCCTCGTCGAAGCAAGTTTTTCCGTAACCGTCTGGATATTCACGTCGACATAGCGAGGTAACCGGTTGATGAGCTCCTGACGGTCCTGCACATCCTCAAGGGAGACATAGAGTTGGAAACTTGGGATATTATTCGCAAGCAGTTGGCCGTTTCGGTCATACAACAACCCTCGTGCCGGCTCGAGAACAATGGAGCGTGTTCGATTATCCCGCGCTAAATCTTGATAATAGGCGCCATCGCGAATTTGTAATTGCCAGAGACGTAATCCCAACAGAACAAGAATGAGCAGTAAGCCGACCTTCACGAAGATTAACCGGCTTTGAATGTCAGCCAGTTCATGTGCCTGGCGCGTTGAATCAAACATGTGGGTCTACCGACCTAGGATGTCGGGGAATGTTTTCCCAAGATGGGTGTCTGTTTGAGATGTTCTCACGCAAAGTGTACCACACCAAATGATTGTCGAAATTTCTGAATAAGCCACAGAATGCCTACAGCAACGAGACTGTTATAGAGCGCCTGTGGGAGCAGAGCCTGCACAATGATCTGAAGAGCCTCTAACCCATTCAGGATGGGATATGTAATAAGAAGGGACACGAATCCGGACCCCATCGACAGCGCCAATGTGACAACGAAGACGGCTGAACTTGTCACCGTAGAAACCGCATGAGTCGTCATGCCTGCCAGAGCTCCGGCGAGGCCTTTTAAAATCGCATTAAGGCCGATACTACCGGGCGCCAAAAGATCCTGGAGAAACCCCACGAAGAGTCCAAGCATCCCTCCTTTGTATTCATGACCCAGAAATCCAATGGTGCAGGCTAAGACTAAACACAGGTCTGGGACAATACCGTTCACGGAGAGTAGGGCACTGAGCGTGGCCTGAGCCACAACTGTTCCGATACATATCAGAATAGACCAGACGATCATCATGGCTCTAGCGGAGGCACAGGAAGTTGTTCGTCTGATGCGGACGAGTCAGCAGCAATTGCCGGTTGAAACGAAGTAATCACCAACACGCCCTCAAGCTTTGAGAGATTCACGATGGGGGTCACCTCTACAGATTGAAATAAGTCGGTCGCCCCTTTGGTCACCTGTTGGATCTGCCCAATCTGAAGCCCACGCGGGAAGTCGGCGGCGAGGCCTGAGGTTACGACGACATCACCAACTTGAACGGGAGACAGCGGAGGAAGATACTTCATCTGAATAGTTCCGTGCGGCGTTCCTTGAATAATTCCCTCGTCCCGACTGGTCTGCACCATGGCCGTAATCGCGACATTAGGATCGGACAGCAGGAGAATGATCGACGTGGTTGGATTCACCCGTGCCACGCGGCCAACCACTCCTGCATGGGTCATGACACCCATTTCCGCCTGAATGCCATCTCGCGCGCCCCTATCAATAACCAGTGCTCGATACCAATTTGAGACATTCCGTCCAATAATTCGGGCAGGCACTGTCGTCATTGGCGCCGTCTCTTGATAGTTCAGGAGTTTTTGGAATTCCTGAGAAAGGATCGCTTGTTCACGCAGACGGTTCTGCTCTCCTTGCAGTTCTTGAATCTGTTGTTTCAACCTCTGATTTTCTTCCCATACTTGGTCGAGGGTCATATAGTTATCCCAGGTGTCTCCAATCGTATGCTGTATGGAGGCCAGAACCTGTAATGGAACTTCCAGAATCATGGCGATTGGGCTGCCGACAACCCTCAACCATTCTTTTGATTCCCTCGGGAGAAACAGCAGGAAGATCACTAAAAGGATAACGATGCCAACCAGGACGCGCTGGAGGCCTTTGGAAATAGGAAATGAGCTATTCTCAGAACGAGGCATGAGGATCGCGCCCTTTAGGCATTCAACACAGAATGTGTGGAAACTTTCCGCAGCAGACTAAGTTCCTCCAATGTTTTGCCCACACCCAAGACGACCGAGCACAACGGGTCGTCGACAGTGACAATCGGCAAGGCCGTTTCGTGACGCAGCCGCTCATCCAGACCCTGGAGCAGCGACCCTCCGCCAGTCAGGACGATTCCTCGATCAATGATATCTCCCGCCAGCTCAGGCGGAGTATGTTCCAACGCCAGTCGTATCGCTCCGACAATTGTGCCGATACACTCTTGCAAGGCTTCTCGAATTTCCGTGTCATCAATGAAGATCGTTCGAGGAATTCCGGAAACAACATCTTGTCCCTTGACCGCCATTTGTTTTTTTTCAGCAAGCGGGAACGCGGATCCAATTTCCATTTTTATTCGCTCTGCCATATGGTCGCCAATCAACAGGCTGTATTCCCGTTTCAGATAATTCATGATGGCCCCGTCGATTTGATCGCCTGCAATTCGTACTGACTCACTATAGACGATACCTCCAAGCGAGATCACAGCAATATCGGTGGTCCCCCCGCCAATATCGACAACCATATTTCCCGAGGGCTCCGTGATGGGAAGTCCGGCGCCTATCGCGGCGGCCACCGGTTCTTGGATCAGGTAGACTTCCCGGGCTCCGGCTAATTCAGCGGATTCTTTCACGGCCCGTTGTTCGACTTGGGTAATGCGTGATGGCACTCCTAGAATGATACGTGGACGGAGTAACGTGCCTGTCGGATGCGCTTTTTGAATAAAATGCCGCAACATCTGTTCGGCCATATCGAAATCGGCAATGACTCCCTCGCGCATGGGGCGGAGAGAGGTCAAGTGTCCTGGGGTACGCCCCACCATTTTCTTCGCCTCTTTCCCAACCGCCAAGATTTTTCTAGAATGCGCCTCAATGGTCACCACGGAGGGTTCATTCAGAACAATGCCTTGGCCCTTGATGAAAATGAGGGTGGAGGCTGTACCAAGATCGATCGCGATATCATGCGACAAATATCGACGAAAAAGATTCAACATCAGGGCACCTCTAAAAACTAAGAGTTTTTTTCGAGGGAGAGGAAGCGGCGCGCGGAAACCCGCAGTGCATGGGCCAATATGTGAGGCTTTGAGCATGCCGCTGACGCCGCCATCGGGAACAAGGATAGTTGTTAGAGGTGCCCGTCATTGAAGATGTCGTCGAGGCTTTCCAAGTCAGAGAGAACATTGTGACGAGGACTTGCCAGCCATTGATGCAAATCGCACTCTTCTCCGGAAACATCTACATATCATCCCCCTGCCAACATACTTCCGTGGTTTCATGGCAGGCCAGAAAACCATCGAATTGGCTCAGAGGTAAGATGACACAAGCCGTCAACTGAACAGGTTGTGGGACTGTTGTGGTCAACTGAAATCGTGTGGTAGATGCTGCCCGCGAAGCGCTAGGCACTCAGTATATCAGAAGACTCAAAAGACCACAAAGCGGAATGCCATGTCTGAAAGACCGTTGACAAATATGGGGATGGCTCTTGCCAGTGGGAAGACAAAGAGGATACATACTACAGGGGTGGTTGTGGGGGCGGTTTTGAAGAGAGGAAGCATGTAATGGGAAATCAAACGTTATTTCAAAAAATTTGGGATCAGCATGTGGTTCATGAAGAGCCAGATGGGACAACGCTTCTGTACATTGATCGGCATTTGGTACATGAAGTCACATCCCCGCAGGCGTTTGAGGGCCTTCGGTTAGCCGGCCGTCAACCGCGACGGACTCAGGCGGCACTCGCCGTTCCCGATCACAATGTTCCAACTACGGATCGCGCGAACGGGATTGCCGATCCCATGAGTGCGTTACAAGTCGCGACGCTGCAGAAGAATTGCGAAGATTTTGGAATTCGCTACTATGGCATGGAAGATATTCGGCAAGGCATTGTACACGTCATTGGCCCGGAACAAGGATTTACCTTGCCGGGCATGACCATAGTCTGTGGGGATTCTCACACGTCAACCCATGGAGCCTTTGGGGCATTGGCGTTCGGTATTGGGACTTCCGAAGTGGAACATGTCTTAGCCACGCAATGCCTGGTTCAAAAGCGCCCTCAAACGATGGAAATTCGAGTAGATGGCATTCTTCCCGATTACTGTTCATCCAAGGATGTGATACTCGCCATCATTGGTCGTATTGGCATCGGCGGCGGCATTGGACATGTGGTGGAATATACCGGCTCGGTCATTCGGGCGCTCTCCATGGAAGGCCGCATGACGCTTTGTAATATGTCCATTGAGGGCGGAGCCCGGGCAGGTCTGGTGAGTCCCGATGAAAAAACGATAGAGTATGTGACCGGCAGGCCCCTTGCTCCCAAAGGGGAGCTGTTGGAACAGGCGAAACAGGCTTGGCTGTCACTGCAAACGGATCCGGGATCACAATTTGATCAAGTCGTGGAAATGCGGGGCGAGGATCTTTTACCTCAGGTAACCTGGGGAACCAATCCCGGAATGGTGACCGCCATTGACGGCCAGGTTCCCGATCCCTCGTCCATTCATGATGACAAGCTTCGGTTAGCGACAGAACGCGCCTTAGAATATATGGGGCTTCCTGCTGGAATACCGATTAGCGATATCCAAGTGGACCGTGTATTTATTGGATCCTGTACGAATTCAAGAATTGAAGATTTGAGGGTGGCCGCGAAGTATGCCGAAGGCAAGCATGTGGCCCCTCAGGTCAAAGCCATGGTCGTGCCAGGATCAGGGCTCGTGAAGCAGCAAGCAGAGGAAGAAGGACTGGATCAAATTTTCCAAGCAGCGGGGTTTGAGTGGCGAGAGCCAGGCTGCAGTATGTGTTTAGCCATGAATGCTGATGTTCTCACCCCTGGCGAACGGTGTGCCTCAACAAGTAATAGAAATTTTGAGGGGCGCCAGGGTAAAGGAGGACGCACGCATTTGGTTTCACCGGCCATGGCTGTCGCGGCAGCGGTGAAAGGTCATTTTGTAGATATTCGAGATTGGTAAACGTCACTGAACTGCAATACCTAGGTACGCAGGACACCGTGGTGACCTTTACTTTAACAGGAAAATTGGAGAACCCATGCAAGCATTTACCACCCTCACCGGAACCATTGCACCCTTAAACCGAAGTGATGTGGATACGGATCAGATTATTCCGAAACAGTATTTGAAAACTATTCACCGAACTGGGTTGAAGGAAGGCTTATTCGCAGATTGGCGGCAACGGCCTGACGGATCACCCGATCCAGAGTTTTTCTCTAATCAACCAAGGTATCACGATGCCTCTATTCTACTCACTCGCGAGAACTTTGGTTGTGGGTCCTCGCGGGAGCATGCCCCCTGGGCATTGCTGGACTATGGAATTCGATGTATCCTTGCACCCAGCTTTGCGGATATTTTTTATAATAATTGCTTCCAAAATGGGATCCTGCCTGTGGTCTTAGCTCCAGAAGAAATTCAGACTCTTTTTGATCGGACAACGGCCCAGGATCGCTATCATGCGACGGTAGACCTCCTTCAACAAGAGGTGATACTCCCCGAAGGAGAACGCTATTCATTTACGGTCGATCCCTTTCGCAAGGATTGCATGATGAAAGGATTAGACAGCATTGGCCTGACGCTCCAACGAGAGGCGGCCATTTCTGCATATGAGTTACGGCGAAGCCAAGAAGCGCCCTGGTTGTTTCAAGATAAAACAACCTAGACCCCGGATTGCTGTCCTTAATTGCCGCTTCAATACCACTTCTCTATCGGTCATCGTTTTTGTGTTTAGGATTTTTCCTTGCTATTTTTAGCCTGTCTGTGGTGAATGACTTCATTCCACTTTAAATGTCTCTTTGATGCCTCCCATTCTTCTCAAAACCCTGAAAGGTGCCTTTTTTGATCTTCTGCCTATTGTTTTAGTCATTGGGTTTTTTCAATTTGTGGTTTTACAACAACCGATCCCTAATTTATTTGAGATTCTGACGGGATCATTATTTGTCCTCATCGGACTCACTCTGTTTGTCCATGGATTAGAAATAGGGTTGTTCCCTCTCGGGGAAACATTGGCCTACGCCTTTGCTCGAAAAGGTAGTTTAACCTGGTTGTTACTTTTTGCGTTTGCCTTGGGGTTTGGAACAACTGTGGCAGAACCCGCGTTAATTGCGGTGGCTAAGGAGGCTGCCCATATTGCCGCCGAAGGGCACGTCATCGATACAACCCATCAAGCTCGCGCGAACTATGCCTTTGGTTTGCGTTTGACCGTGGCCCTGTCGGTGGGTATCGCCATCGTGATAGGCGTATTGCGGATTGTTCGGGGGTGGCCGGTGCAATACTTAATAATCGGCGGCTATTTGGGCGTCATCATCATGACCATATTCGCACCTCCAGAAATAATCGGAATCGCCTATGACTCAGGTGGCGTCACAACCTCTACGGTCACAGTGCCACTCGTCACAGCCCTCGGAGTGGGATTGGCTTCTTCGATTCACGGAAGAAATCCCATGATCGATGGTTTTGGATTGATTGCCTTTGCGTCCTTAACTCCCATGATCTTTGTCATGGCCTACGGCATGATTGGCTAAGATATGCAAGAGGCACTCCTTGAGACATTAATGACAACCATTGCCGATGTTCTCCCCATTGCATTGGTCATTCTGTTTTTTCAACTCGTCGTGTTGCGCCGGTCTATCCCCAACTTAGAACGAGTCCTGTTCGGCTTTATCTATGTCTTGATAGGACTCGCATTTTTCATCCAAGGGCTGGAGATGGCCTTATTCCCTATTGGAAAACTAATGGCACAGCAATTAACGGCACCCGAGTTCTTAACGGGCGTACAACACGCGGGAGAAGTGATGAGCGATGTCGATTGGAGTGATTACTATTGGGTCTATGCCTTTGCGTTAGCGATTGGGTTTTCGACGACTATTGCAGAGCCGTCATTACTTGCCGTGGCGATGAAGGCTCACCAGGTTTCCGGTGGAGCCATCGGAATTTGGGGCTTGCGCATCGCGGTCGCTATTGGCGTCGCACTTGGAATCATGTTAGGCACCTATCGCATCATCACCGGGACTCCGCTGCATTGGTACATCATCGCTGGGTATGTGATCGTCCTCGTACAAACTGTGTTTGCTCCTCGAATGATTATTGCCTTGGCCTACGATTCTGGGGGTGTCACGACTTCCACCGTCACCGTACCTTTAGTGACCGCGTTAGGGCTTGGATTAGCCAGTACTGTGCCAGGACGTAATCCAGTATTTGATGGATTTGGGCTTATTGCATTTGCCAGTCTGTTTCCCATTATTGCCGTGATGGCCTACGCACAAATCTCTGCTTGGTGGGCTAAACCTTAGACATTTTTGCCAGGAGCTCTGTTATGCACTTTAAATTGATTTGCGCATTTATCCAAGGCGACAAGACCAAGGCCGTCGTGCATGCGGCACGGGAAAAAGGTGCGACTGGAGAAACCGTGATCACCAGCGCACATGGTGAAGGCGTCGAGGTCCGAAAAACTTTTTTTGGACTTAATTTGGAAGCCCAACGGGATGTGGTTCTCTTCTTGGTAGAAGAACATTTGTCGCGTGAAATTTTGGAGTCGATTGCGGCGGTTGGGGAATTTGACGCCAAACCGGGAACAGGCATCGCATTTCAGATAGATGTCGAAGATGCTGTGGGCGTGGCCCATCAAATGGCAAAACTCAAAGATGTGGTGGAGGAAGAGCTATGAAACACACTGAATTAGTCCGAGTCAAAGATGTCATGAAGACTGAGTTTGATCTCATTCACGGCATTGAAACCGTAGCGGATGCCTTGCGCCAGGCTCAACACTTAGAAACAGAATGTCTGCTTGTTGAACGGCGGAACGAGAATGACGAATATGGAATTGTGCTATTAGCGGACATAGCCAAGAAAATTCTGGGAGCGGATAAAGCGGCAGAGCGTGTCAACGTATATGAGATTATGAGCAAACCTGTCGTTTCGGTCGATCCCGAGATGGATATTCGATATTGTGCCCGCTTGTTCGAACGGTTTGGCCTGACCCTGGCACCGGTAGTCGAAAATCGTTCTCTTATTGGTGTCGTGAGTTATCGCGATATTGTGTTACGAGGATTACGCGATAAATTATGATCCTGTTACACGGCAGAATACCACCTATGACAAAGAATTGTTTCCTCCAAAACTCAAGGAAGAAAACGCCTAACAACAGCTATAGTATTTTAACTTTCAACTGAGGGCTCTTAAAGTTCCTTCTCCCTGAAGGAGAAGGTTAGGATGAGGGTGAAGACCCTCCTGTAAGTTAAAACACCATAGCTCTAGGCTACCCGTGAATTCTAGAATGAGAGAATGCAGGAAATCCTAAGGTATTACTTTCAACAACAGCATGGCGCTTGAACTCGTTTGCTGAGGTTCGGACGGCAAAGGATTGACTTGTTGGTTGTGGGCGATTTTGAGACTGATTGATTGCTGCTGATGAGGAAGATTCAGCAAATGACGAATATCCTTTTTGAGAAATAAGGACATCTCATATGTTTGAGGGTTTTCCTGGGAATAGGATTGGCGCGCAAGAATATATTGACCGCGAATCGAGATTTGATACCCCGGTTGTGGTGGCCTATATGAATATCGCATCTTCAGAAAGACGGTATTGGACGTTGCGGCTTGATTCCCATTGTGAATACGAGTCCAGCCTAAACTGGGATGTACCGACTGATGAGGTGAAAAGCGAACTGCCGTCCCTAGGTTCGCGAAAAGACGCTTTCGAGAAAACCCTTGCTTGCTATTGGTGTGTTGGGTGAATCCTATGATTGGTGTGGCATCCACAGATTTTACAAGTGAAAAGATTCCTTTTAATCGTGAATGAAGCTCCTGCAACGTTCCCTGATTATGAATGTCATTCTGGAATGTGGTATATCGCGAAGTCCACTCGCCTTTTCCTAATGGAACATCAAACCTCGTTTTTGCCATCACACGTTTCATGAACGTGGCATCTGAACGACCTCCCTGTGAGCGGCTCAGAATACTTTTCTGTTCACGGCTATAGCTCAGAGTCAAACTCGGCCAGTCAGGAATGCTCCAATCCAGAGAATAGAATTGCCTTGTGGAAATCGTTTGATTGCGGCTTGGGTCGTTATCCACATTGCTCGCGAAACGGCTCAGCTCTACTTTAGGAGTCACAAAAGGCAGTTGCCATTCCCAGAGGAATTTTCCCCCGACATGGTCATTAGGAGCCAACGAAGAGGCATGGCCCAGGTTCTGTCCCGAATAACCATATTCTGCTCGATATTTCATTTTTTTCATCGAGCCTTTCAAAAACATATGAGCTCCCATGTGGTTCATTCGTGAATGAGTGGAAGAGCTCATCAAAAATGGATCCCGGTACACCATCTCAATCCCAGCTGACAGGGCATCTGAGAGAAGTGGAATTGTGTTCCCGGCTTGAAACAATCGACTCCCGCCCTGATGACCCCAAGATGAGATGTGATGAATACTTTGGAGAGAAAAGGGCTCTCGCTTCCTTGAAAAATTGAATTGTGCTGACTGTAGTCTGTTCCCAAGTTTAAGACATTGAGACCGTCGTAATTGAAGGATTGGCGAGGTAGCTAGAGGAAGGTCCCGTACCTGGCAGACCTCAGATTTTGTGGTCTTTAAGCCAAGCCGTATAGCCAAGGATTTCACATCTTGGGCTAAAACGGCAGCACTCAAGGCCGGGACAAAGACGAGTCCCACACAGAAATAAAAAGCAGTCCGCACCATGACCTGCCTTTCCAATTGTGAATGACAACGATAACGTTTTTTTCTTGCCGCTTCCAGCCTTAAGCAACAGAAATGCCAAATTCAAAAGGTGAAAGTTTTACCTACTTGGATCTGGATTGCCTTAGCATTAGGAACGCAACATATTGTTTTTGCAGGACCCTTGTCTTCAGTTCAGGAATAGAGTTGCATTCATATGGTGTTGTAAACGGCAGGAATGCTTTCAACAATGACACAGGGAACCGATCACCTGTATTGTTTTTGCAACATTCAAGCATGCAACAAGAAAAGAGAGCCTCTGCTATTTGAAAATATTCGTTTGCCTGACCAACCGAGAAAATTCCCAGATTGTCCTTTCCTTTTTTTTGAATTCAAGGAAGCATCCGTAATATTTTTCAGATTTTCAATACTGCAGTATAAGGCGTGTTATTGGTAGCCTAGAGAAGAAGGTATACTTTTTCTAAAGGTAAGAAATTGAAGAAAGCACAAGGAGGATAATAATGAGGAAGATACAGATTATAGTCTATTTAGGGGTAGCTCTATTGACTGGAAGCCACGTCATTGAACTTTTGCAGGTAAGGGCTAATACTCTCGACTCTCAGCCAGCCAAGGCTACATTCGCTGGAGGATGTTTTTGGTGTATGGAAGAAGTGTTTGAAAAAGTTGATGGAGTGATTTCCGTGATTTCGGGATATACGGGGGGACAGGTGAAGAATCCGACATATGAACAAGTGTCCGCTGGCGAAACCGGGCATACGGAATCTATAGAGCTCATCTATGATCCTCAAAAAATTACATACAAACAGCTACTTGAGATCTTTTGGAAAAATGTGGATCCCACCACACCCAATGCACAATTTTGCGACCATGGCAATCAATATCGTTCAGCAATTTTCTATCATGATGAAACGCAGAGAGATTTGATTGTTCAATCCAAACAAGATATTGAACACTCCAAAACATTCCCGGAACCCATCGTGACTGAAATTTCTCCTGCTTCGGAATTTTATACTGCAGAAGAATATCATCAAGATTTTTATAGTAAAAATCCTATCCGTTACAAGTATTACAAATGGAACTGCGGCCGCGCCAAACGACTCGAACAACTATGGGGAAAATCCTGAATCTGTCCGTGCGATTTGCACCAGAGTTGGGTCTAACCCAACAATAGGACGAAAAGTTGCGTAGCTCCTTAAGGTCGATCTCCTAATTCTCTACCACCACACCTTCGGCTTGGTTCAGCGGAGATCTGAAGCAAATTTCTCACCCTTCGCCTGCAGATCGTGCGCAGCGGAAACCGATGTTGGGTGAGCGTTCTTCTGGATAGGCACCGCCACGCGTTGCTGCGCGAAGCATGACGGGAAGACTCTTCCAAGATCCTCCCCGCACAGATTTATACCGGCCTGCTTTAGGTCCAGGTGGATTTCGCTTCGGCATGATTGGATAGTAGTCTGGCCCCAACCAATCATTCACCCACTCCGCAATATTTCCCGCCAAGTGATAGACTCCCCACTGGCTTTTGCCCTCGGGAAAACTATCCACGTTAGCAACCAGGGGAATCTCATGCACATGATACGCTCCGAAAACAGCGATAGTGTCTGATGGGTTTTGATCACCCCAAGGAAAAATCTTTCCCGCTGTTCCCCTCGCGGCTTTTTCCCATTCAGCTTCCGAGGGAAGACGTTTATCTTGATGACGACAAAAAGCCTGAGCTTCTTCCCAGGTCACATAGAGCGCTGGCCAAGGGGCAAGAGCCTGATCTGGAATAAAGTGGACGCTAATGAGATGCCATATGAGATTTCGCAATTCGGTAGAGACCGTTTGTTCCCTCATTTCTAAAAATGCTAAGAACTCTCCAAGTGACACTTCGTATTGATCAATCTGATAGGCATCTAACCAGATACGCCGCTGCGGAAATTCCGTATTATCATAATGTTTTTCCAACGTGTGCCGGCTGCCGGCTTCCAGATTCGTGCCCATCAAAAACCAGCCCTCAGGAATAGTGACCATAGTCGAAGGTTCGGCAAATTTGGCAATCCCTTGCAGATGAGCATCCACAGCAGGGGGGGCTGGTTCCATTGCTCCCCATGCTAGCCCCATGCTCATTAACATCATTGCGAAACCGAAAAGAGAAAGAGTAGTCAAAACAACAACAAACACTTTAAGGGTTGCGAACAAGATCGCCTCGTCTTCTTGTAAAGATTAATGATAGAGGGAACAGAATCTTAATGAATGGCCCAGTGTAAGGCACGTGAGCTTTGCCCAGCAAGACAAGGGGCCTCCTATATTCGTTCCAGTTTTGCGAGAACGGATGAAGATTTAGATGTGGCCTGCAAACGATTGCAGAAGCTGCGTTGAGGAATATTTTTCACGAGTTTGGGTAATACTGCGAGGAGGAGAGATATTTCTACTCTATCTATGAAATTGTTTTGGCTTCAATACATCAAATGGAGGGGACAATGAGCATCGTCAGCATGATTCGTTTAAAAACGAACTTGGGAGGCTCTAGATATTAGAGAGCTGGGTTTTTCCCAAAATGTTGGAAGGTTTTTTGAGTCACTTGCCGCCCTCGCGCTGTCCGGTCGAGATACCCGGCTTGCAGAAGATACGGCTCATGAACATCTTCTAAGGTCGACTTTTCCTCATGGACGGAAGCCGCTAAGGCCTCGATGCCCACAGGACCCCCGTTGAACTTCTCAATGATGGTTAACAAAATTTTTCGATCCATTTCATCAAATCCCGCCTGATCCACTCCGAGCCATTGTAACGCTTCTTGTGCCACCGAGTGCGTGATATGCCCATGGGCCTTCACTTCGGCAAAATCCCGAACCCTTTTGATAAGACGATTGGCGATACGGGGCGTGCCACGGGCGCGTCTGGAAATTTCCTGAGCCGCATCGTCATCGATCCCTATATGTAATAAACCCGCCGAGCGGGAAATAATAATCTGTAGTTCTTCAGGTTGGTAAAAGTCTAAATGGTACACTAGCCCAAACCGCTCCCGGAGAGGAGAGGTGAGGGCACCAGCTCGGGTTGTCGCCCCAACCAAGGTAAACGGAGGCAAATCAAGCTTCATGGTGCGAAGGGAAGGACCTTGCCCAATGACGAGATCAATTTGAAAATCCTCCATTGCGGGGTAGAGAGCCTCTTCAGCAGCAGGAGGAAGGCGATGAATTTCATCAATGAATAAAACATCGCATGGTTGAAGGTTCGATAAGATCGCGGCAAGATCTCCAGCATGCGCCAGAACCAATCCCGATGTCGACCGTATGGTCCCGCCCATTTCTTTGGCGATAATATGAGCAATAGTGGTTTTCCCCAATCCCGGCGGCCCATAAAAAATGGCATGGTCTAAGGCTTCTCCACGCCCAAGCGCCGCATCCACACAGATCCGGAGTGATTCCTTCATTCGCGTCTGCCCGATATAGTCCGCCAGCCGCTGAGGACGCAGCGTCCCTTCAAGGCGCTGCTCTTCTTCTAATACATGCGTAGAAAGGACGCGCTCTTCCATTTAGCGAGCCTCTTGAGGAAAGGTAAAATTCCTGGAAACGTTCATGCGGCAAGAAGAAAGCGAGCGCTCCTGTGATCCAGGAGAAAGAAAATACGAAAGAGAAAGGCTACAAGACGAAACGCGAGACAGCAATGATAGTGGAGTCTAGAATCCTGAAAAAAGATCTTGGCACCCCAAACAAAATTCCACGTTCACTTGTCGGTCAAGAAAATTTACGAGAAATCCTTTTTGTTCATATAACAGCTTCGCCCCCATGAGCGTTTCGTTGGGAAAATCTTCTGGACCCAGAAGGTCGCGGATTTCCTTCAAAGTCGAAGCTCCCAGTACATGGCGAAAGATCCCTCGAACCTTATGAGTAAATCGATTATTAATAAAGATTAAATCCACCTTGCCATCGGTAATCCGAACCCCCGCCATGGCCCCAGTAGGATTTTCCTTATCCCATAACAAAATAAATGTCCCTTCTTGTTCAGCGCGCACACCAGACAATCGCTGCTCGACCAACGACTCCACGGCTTGTATTTCCGAGTCGCCTAACTTGACACGATATAGCGAAATGTCCTTGGCATCCACGTCCTTAGCACTTTCGACGCTATTGCGAGTCAATTCATATTTCGCAGCCCAAACAGAGGGTGCGCACACCAGAAGAGACAATGCCATTATCAAACCTGGGCATAGACACATGCTTTTAATATTCTTCATGAAAATCCTCGTGAATAAAGGGAAATAAATAGGGGGGATGAATCTGATAATAGAAGAATTCTGTATCTATTTTAGAATTTCGAATACTTAAAAGATTGTATCCGACCCTTTATTCGAGGGTCAATTCAGGTCTACTTCTTGGTACTGGGCCTCGATATCTCATATGATATAATTCTCGTCCATGCAGAATGCTATCGTCATTAAAGGCGCACGCCAGCATAATCTTAAAAATTTAGACCTTGTCATTCCCCGTGATCAACTCGTGGTGATTACAGGATTAAGTGGATCAGGGAAGTCTTCATTGGCCTTCGACACGATCTACGCTGAAGGTCAGCGACGATACGTGGAGTCGCTGTCGGCCTATGCCCGGCAATTTCTTGAACAAATGACCAAACCCGATGTGGATGCCATAGAGGGGCTGTCTCCGGCTATTTCTATTGAACAAAAAACCATCAGCCACAATCCTCGTTCGACGGTCGGGACCGTGACAGAAGTTTACGACTATTTCCGGCTGCTCTTTGCCAGAATTGGACACCCGTTTTGTTATGCATGCGGCAACCCGATTTCGGCACAAACGGTTCAGCAAATCGTGGATGCGATTCTTGGACTTCCACAGGGATCCAAGATTCACATTCTTGCCCCTATTGTCCGTGGACGAAAAGGTGAATACCGCAAAGAATTACTGGCCGCTCGCAAAGCCGGATTTATCCGGGCTCGCATTGATGGAGTGGTTCATGATCTCAGCGAGTCGATCACTCTTCATAAGCAGCGAAAACATACGATCGAGATTGTTGTCGACCGTCTCATCGTCAAGTCAGAGAGTGGAGTAGCACGACGCCTAGCCGAATCGGTAGAAACTGCGCTCAAGATGACCCGTGGACTGGCGGGCGTCCTTACCGAAGATGAACAGATTCGTCTGTATAGCGAACAACTCGCCTGTATTCAATGTGGGATAAGCTACTCGGAAATGACGCCCCGCGTGTTTTCTTTTAATAGCCCACATGGCGCGTGCCCTGCTTGCGACGGCATTGGGTATGAAGTGGAAGGCTGTCCTCACGATGAAGAATGGACCTTTGAAACCCCATGTGACCTCTGTAAAGGAGGCCGGCTCAAACAGGAAAGTTTATCGATTAAAATAGGCGGCCAGTCGATCGCCGACATCACTCAACTCTCTGTCCACAACATACTCGAGTTTCTTCGTGGTGTAGCCTTGACGGATCGTGAACAATTTATTGGGCAGCGTGTGCTCAAGGAGATTCGGGAGCGGCTGGAATTTTTAGATAATGTCGGATTGAGCTACCTCACATTAAACCGTCCCTCATCCACGCTTTCCGGAGGCGAAGGCCAACGGATTCGACTGGCCACCCAAATTGGCTCAGGGCTTGTCGGCGTGCTCTACATTCTTGATGAACCCAGTATCGGGTTACACCAACGCGATCATCAGCGATTGCTGCAAACGCTCCTCCGGCTACGGGACATGGGCAATACCGTCGTGGTTGTCGAGCATGATCCCGAGACGATGAGAGCGGCGGATTATGTGTTGGACCTAGGCCCGGGAGCCGGCGTCGAAGGCGGGAAATTGGTGGCTCATGGTCCCCCGTCCGTCATTATGGCTCATGCAGAATCACTGACTGGCCAATATTTAAACGGGAGCCGGCGCATTTCTCTGCCTCAGCGTGCACGGCAAGCCAAAGCTGTCCTATCAGTGATTGGAGCCACCAAACACAATTTAAAAAATATCACCGTGGATATTCCATTAGGCGTGCTGACTTGCGTGACGGGAGTGTCGGGATCAGGAAAAAGCACTCTGGTGGTGGATGTGTTATTTCGATCGCTCGGAAAAGGGTTCGCGCAAAAAAAGCCTGTGGTTGACGGATGCCGAACCATAAAAGGACTCGAGCATTTAGATAAGCTGATTGATATTGATCAAACTCCAATTGGACGGACGCCGCGTTCAAACCCTGCTACCTATACTGGCCTCTTTAGTTTTATTCGAGACGTGTTTGCTCAATTACCAGAGTCGCGTGTCAGGGGCTATAAACCAGGCCGGTATAGCTTCAATGTCAAGGGAGGACGATGTGAGGCTTGCCAAGGTGACGGACTGATAAAAATTGAAATGCATTTCTTGCCAGATATCTACGTCACCTGCGAAGCCTGTGCGGGACAACGCTATAACCGTGAGACGTTAGATATTATGTACAAAGGGCGAACCATTGCAGATGTGCTCGACATGACCGTCGCGGAAGCCTTGGATTTTTTTGTGAACATTCCTCCGATCCGAGTCAGACTTCAAACTCTTTCTGACGTCGGGCTCCACTATATCAAGCTCGGCCAGTCGGCCACGACATTGTCAGGGGGAGAAGCGCAGCGCATTAAACTGTCCAAAGAATTATCCAAACGCCCGACCGGCCGGACTCTCTACATTTTAGATGAACCCACAACAGGACTGCATTTTGCAGACATTCAACGTTTACTTGATGTGCTTGACCGATTGGTGGAGGCTGGCAATACCGTCTTGATCATCGAACACAATCTCGACGTCATACGAAATGCTGATTGGCTTCTTGATTTGGGACCCGAGGGCGGAGATCAGGGCGGACAAATTGTGGCAGAAGGAACCCCAGAAACTGTGATGCGGGTTGAGACATCTAGGACAGGGCAAGTGTTAGTAGAGGAACGTCAATCCCGCCAAGAGGCTTAGGATTTTTTCTTGTAAATATTCAGCCCAATTTTTTCTTCCCGGTTGGGGATGGGAACATTTCCCTCTGTCGAGGCAATAATGGTGGTTTTCCCGGATGAGGAAGGACCAAAATCCTTGGTGAGATCAACCTTAATCGTCAAGATCGTCCCGTCAACTGTTAATTCCACGTTTTTCATGTACGTGTCCTCCCTGCAAAAAAGAAAAGGGATGACTGCTTCTCGCTGAAAGCAGCATGTGTCTTGTTTGAAATCAGGCCAATGCCATGAAGAATAAGGCGATCCCACACAAAAAAGGGATCACAGACGTATAGAGGACCCATTCGCCTTGCGACCAATATTTGCCCGATGCGAATTTGGGAGGCTGGCTATTATAGATAAATTCATAGACAAAAATAAGCGTGCCGATGATCAACACAATCGTTCGACTGGTTCGGGGCCAAGTATATAACCCCACCAGGAGATAACTCGTCACATGAAACCCGCTAAACACACAGAGCAATGGTGAAAGTATGTAATAGAGAAACAAAGTCGAAAGTTTATTTGATCCCCTGGACCGTGGGAGAGACAATTCAGAGTGACTCATTGTTGAGTTTCAGATGCAGCGACGGAGGCAGGATTGCCGGAAGCAGAAGCGGGCGCGGCCGAATCACAGTCTTGGCAAACTCGCGGACGTCGCTTGAGATACGAAATTTTTCCGCTGGCCAGACAACTGTAATGAACAAAGCGTTCACACAGGCTGCATCGAGACCATCCTCCACGCAACATCGTCCAGTTTCGATAGAGGCCTTTTCCGCAAACACCACAAGACTCGGGTTCGATCCCAAGGAGCAACGGCTCCCATTCTCCTGCTTGGTTTCGAATGCTCATAGCGGGATAGTATACTGAGACTGTGAGGATGAAAACAATGATGTAGGGCAGGCCATGTATGTGTCTGAAGTGTGTGTCCCATTCCGGATTCTTCTTGTTTCATGTCTAATGGAGATGCTGGGCCGAAACCCCGCCCTGACCGCAACCTCTTGGACAGCGGGGTCGCTCTAGGCTAGACTATGAATGAATACACAACCCTGAAATGGAGGAGCATGATATGCCAACGCTTCCATTGGAAGAAATGTCCGTCCCAGAGAAACTCCAAGTCATGGAAGAACTCTGGAGTGATCTTTGCTGCAATCAAGACCAAATCCCTGTACCTCAATGGCATAAGGATACTTTAGATAAACGCGAGGAGTTAGTGAAACAGGGAAAAGCCACATTTGTAGATTGGGGAACCGCCAAGAAGCGGATCGCAGCTAGAATTTCATAACAATTCGGATATTTTCGAAGCGATCTCCGCTTACCACTTGCTACAACCTATCAGAAATCCGATTCATACAGTGCTTGACTGCCGTAAAGACCCCGCCTGGATTCGAAATCGGTTAAGTTAGCTGATCGTATAAAGGGACAATAGTCTGAAAGATTGTACGGCTCTCTTCATGCTGTCTTTCATTTTTCGCTTTATCACCGGTCAGTCTCACTGTTTGACCGTAAAAAGTTCTTTTGATACGGTCTAGAACTATCTTCTAGCCTCCTCTTTTCGCTTTCCTGTGGACATTCATCAGTATTTAGAACAACAACGTGAGCGGGTAGACCGTTTCTTGGAGCAGAGCCTCCCGGAGACATTGTGCGATCCCCAACAACTCTACGAATCCATGCGGTATAGCCTCTTGGCTGGAGGAAAACGAGTGCGGCCGATCTTGACCATCGCGGCAGCACAAGCTCTGGGGTATCACCAGGATGCCGTCTTGCCATTTGCGGCATCGTTGGAATTGGTCCATACCTATTCTTTGATTCATGATGATTTGCCTGCCATGGATAATGATGATTATCGACGTGGCCGCCCGACAAATCATAAAGTGTACGGCGATGGGATGGCGATCTTAGCCGGAGATGCTTTACTCACGATGGCGTTTGAACTGTGCAGTCAACACAACGGCACCAATGGTTTCACCCCGGGCCAACAACTTGAGATCGTTCGGGAATTGGCCTATGGCTCTGGCCACCAGGGAATGGTGGGTGGACAGGTAATGGATATTCAAGCTGAAAATCAAGAGGTCGACCTTCAGCATCTTCAAAAAATTCATGCTCATAAAACGGGACAGTTGATCCGAGCGGCGGTCCGCATAGGTGGAATTGTCGGGGGAGCTTCCCCCTCGGAATTGCAAGCTCTTACCGCCTATGCGGAAGATATCGGACTGGCTTTTCAAATCGCCGACGACGTGCTGAATATGGTCGGCACACGTGAAGAATTGGGCAAGGATGCCGGGACTGATGAAAAGCGGGGAAAACAAACCTATCCTTCCTTTTTCGGCGTTGAGGGTGCTCGTACATTAGGTGAAGAATGCGTGGAACGGGCCATTACGCGACTTAAAACATTTGATCATCAAGCTGACCCTTTACGACATATTGCCTCCTATATTATGTCGCGACGAAATTAACCCAGGCCTCCCCCTCTGAACTTCTCTTCCCTATATTCCTTGCCGTTCTTTGGTTTATTGGCAAGGTGGCTCTCTGACGAATGCGAGGTTGAATCGGCTCATCATATGAAAGTTCTTATTACCGGCTCTTCCGGGTTCATTGGCGCAGCGGTGACTCGCGCTGTTGTGGCTAACGGTGATGAGGTGAGGGTGCTTGTTCGCCCAACCAGCAATCGAAGCAATCTCAAAGGTCTACCGGTGGAAACTGTTGAAGGGGATTTACAAGATCCTTCTTCATTAACCGAAGCCCTGACAGGGTGCCAGGGCCTCTATCATGTGGCGGCCCATTATGCACTGTGGGCTTCAGATCCTTCCATCTTCTACCAAGTCAATGTGGAAGGAACGAAACATCTCTTTCGCGCGGCTGAAGAGGTAGGCGTGGAACGTATAGTGTACACTAGTACCATTGGGGCAATCGGGCTGCCTGATGATGGCGGAGTCGGGCACGAAGAATTATTTCCTTCGGAGACACAGTTATCTGGAGACTATAAACGGTCAAAATTTCTGGCAGAGCAAGAAGTTCTGAAAATGGCAAAGCATGGGTTGCCAGTGGTCATCGTCAATCCCACCGCGCCTGTGGGAATCCGAGATGTGAAGCCAACCCCCACTGGAAAAATTATTGTGGATTTTATGAAAGGGCGGATGCTGGCGTACATTGAAACAGGGATGAATCTCGTGGATGTAGAAGATGTGGCGGCGGGTCACGTTCAAGCCATGCAAAAGGGCAGGGTTGGCGAACGGTATATCCTTGGGAATCAAAACCTCATGCTTTGGGATGTTTGCCAGATGTTAAGTCAATTAACAGGCATCTCCCCGCCCCGCGTTCGACTACCTTGGAATGCGGTCATGCCTTTAGCGTATCTGAATACATGGATGGCCGATTTCATCACACATGCCACTCCCCGAATTCCCGTAGAAGGTGTGCGGATGGCCAAGTACCGCATGCATTATGATTGTTCCAAAGCCCGCCAAGAGCTGGGGCTTCCACAAACACCCGTGATGACGGCGCTGGAAAAAGCCATCGGGTGGTTTCGACAATATGGCTATGCCTAATTTTCTACACAGGCTGAAAAACCGCCCCACCAGGGTAGCTTGAGCCCATGCCCATGAGTCGGTATGATGGGAGTATGAAAGGATTTCTTATCAGATGCGGAATCACTGGATTCGCTGTGCTGCTGGCAAGCCAGATCATTCCAGGAATTGAGATTATGGGACTGGGGTCCGGAGTGGTAGCGGTGGTCATTCTTTCATTTTTGAACGCGATCATTCGTCCCATTCTCTACTTGTTGTCTGCTCCATTTATTCTGGTCACATTCGGGCTCTTCATGGTGTTCATCAATGCCTTCCTGCTCTTTGTGGTTTCAGGATTAGTGAAGGGCTTTCTGGTCGCGGGGTTTTGGTCGGCAGTGGGTGGCGCCATCATCATTAGTATCGTCAGTGGCATTTTGAACATCTGGATTTCTGAACAAGGCCAAATCGAAATGGTACAACGCTCCCCGTCAGGTCGTAAAATTCGACACATTAATTAATGGGGACCTCTCTCCTCAAATCCTTTTAAACGGCTCAATAAGAAAGCTAGCTCCTTTTGCCCCTTGTACTCTTTTTGAAATATTCCACAACGGAAATGTTGAATTATGAAGATAGCAAAGGGCATATTTCGTCAGGAAGCTTTTGGCAATCAACAGCCTTGGGGCGGTTCAAAAAATCCGTCCAGTCCTGTCCTGAGGCTTCCCGAAGGGAAGGCCGCAGCCATTTTTGCGCGCGGAGCGTACTAGTGCTACGTGAGCACGGAAAAATGGTGAGAACGCCGCTGGCGGCTTTTTTCAACCGACCAACAGTTTAAATATCGAGCGCGAATAGAGAGGATTTCTTGCATGGCCAACCGACTAGAATCCACTGTGCCAACCAAACAGCAAAGCACGCTTCAAAAAATTCTGACATCAGCCGTGAATGAAGTCGGAATGGAAGCTGCGTTGGTGGCCATTATGACTCTTGAAGGAGGACCTCTGGTGGAGCAAGTCTCCCGTGGATTCTCGCCACGAGAAATTCGGGCTATTCTTCGCGCGTTATCGTTGGAAGAGTTAAAAAGCGTCAGTCCCAAAAGCACTTCTGGCGGGGCTGAGCTGAGTAACGTTCTTCGTTTGCGCATGATTACCCCTGGCAGCAAAGTGGTCCTGGCCCTGCCGCTAAAATTTGGAGGACGAGTTTACGGCACATTGGTGCTGGCTCGGCGTGAAAATGTGGCTCTGACCAAGCGAGAAAAAACCACCCTTGCGACCAATGTCAATTTTATTACAGGTGAGTTAAAAAAGGCCGGGCTCTTTGGTTCCCCCTGGATATTGGGCAGTCCTGTCGTCTCGAACGAACCGCGTGCTCTTCCTCATCATGAACCGGTCGCGGTCACTCGAACCTATACAAATGAAGACGTGCAGGAGCGAATTGCCAATATTTTGTCGGAAGCGGATGGCGTTCTTGCCTTTGACCGGGGATGGGTCACGATCTATGATCCCCTCGCGGCTTCCCTGGAAGTACTTGGAGGCATAAAAACACACAAACGTGACTTGAGTCCAGGTCAGCAGCTTTCGTTAGATGATTCAGCTTCAGGCTGGTCTGTGCGTCATCGAAAGGCCAGAAGCGACAATAATCTTGCCTCGACCCAGGGGCGGTTTCATGATTACAAACAACTGTATAAAGATAAGTTCTCTTCCACCATAGTCGTTCCGTTTTTTGTGAGAGGGCGAGTAGCCGGGACCATCACGTTAGCCTCAAAAAATCCCAATCAGTTTGACCACAATGGGAGCGATCCTCAAAGTCTTGAGCCTGTGACCGCCAAACTTGTGGAACTCTTCGAAGATCCTTCCTGTCATTTATCTATCTTAGAGTCTGCTCCAGTTCAAACAGAACGGCCAAAGGCCAAAGGGAAGACCGTGGCTCCAACCGGAGACGTCCGGCGAGAAGAACGGCGGGTGGCCCTGCAAGAAGTGAGTTCCTTTCTGGCAACGGAAGTTCGAGAACCCATTGGGTTTATTCGGGCCCAGTTGGAGGAAATTACCACCGATTCGGAACTGGACTTTGATTCTCAGACTCGCGTGGAAAATGCGATGCGCGACATGATCAGAATGGAGACGGTGTTGAATGAAATTTTGGATTTCGCCAAACCGTTGGAACTTGATCGAAAAATGTGCAGGGTTCAGGATTTATTAGATGAGGCCTTTTCATTAGTCTCCACCGACCTGCGAGTGAATCGTATTGAAGTTGTGAAAAAAGTTCCCGCACGTTTAGCCCAAGTTCGATGGGATGAAGTCAGAATGAAGCATGTGTTTCTCTGCATTTTTAAAAATGCCATCGAAGCTATGTCCCCGGGAGGGCATTTACGTGTGGATGTCATGCTGACTCGGTCCCGTAAGCCTGAACTCCAAATCGTGATTGCCAATGACGGAGTGCCCATTCCTCCCGAACTTGTGGATAAAGTCTTCGAGCCTTATTTTACAACCAAGCGTTCAGGAACGGGATTAGGGTTAGCCACGGTGAAAAAAGTCGTTGAAGAACATCAAGGACAGATCAAAATCTCCAGTGAACCGGACCAAGGCACGACCGTCACCATTTTGATGCCGCCTCCGAAGCCCCGGACTCCGTACCGTCCTCGCCGGCCGGCCCGTCGGACCAGTGGAAGCACATCTTAAGAGCTAAGGGGAAAGATTCCTAGCCATTTCTGCTTACAGGCTTGACACCACCGTATAATCGGCCTAAGATTCCGCTCTTCGACTTGAAAATAGACGATCACATAACAAATTGTGACCCTTTTCTATTGTTAACCGTTATAACTAACAAAGGAGCGGTCTTATGAAAGTAATTGGAATGATTTTGGGAACGGTAGGCGCCAGCTGTTTTGCCCTATCTGTGGCCTTTGCCAATCCAGGTTTGCTACCCAAGCATCCTGGATACCCCGCCCAAGGCAAGTCCCCCGTCACTGGCCAAGCCACGGCTAATGACCCGGGCCAAACAAATGCTGTGGGGGAAAAAACTCTTCAGGAAGCCCAGGCCTTTGGCACTGAAGCGGCTATGAATAAGGTGAATGATCCCAATCGTGCTCGGATTAAGAAATCCATGGGGGCTGGCCGGTTGCCGGAAACTGATACAATGAATACCGTTCCCATTAATCCAGCAGGGGCGACCTCAACTGTGATTAAATAAGAGCTTCTATTCATTGAGTTCTGAAAAAAAGGGTGCCAATATGGCACCCTTTTTTTGCATCTTCATCTAGCCTGCATGTTCACAAGTTTTTGATTGCCATTTTTTCCCTCGGCTAATCACATCACGCTTTTCGGCCTCACTACTCCTTTCAGGCAGTGTTGAATAATGTAAGATATCAACGGCCATATGTCGCCAGAAAGCCATTGGCAATCAACAACGACGGATCTGTTCAAAAAAGTCCGTCCAGCAAGGCCGCAGCCCTTTTTGCGCGCGGAGCGTACTGGCAGTACGTGAGCACGGAAAAAGGGCGAGAACGCCGCTGGCGGTTTTTTTCAACAGATCCTTTCAGCAGGATCTGCAGTGAAACGTCTGGATACTCAACTGGCTAAATTATTAAAAGCCCAAATTCGTGCGAATGGTCCCATGACCTTTCGAGATTTTATGGCTACAGCCCTTTTTCATGACACCTATGGGTTCTACACCTTGGCCCCTGCTATTGGCAGTTCCGTTGGACCGTTTGACACCAATGCCAAATTTCCGGCTTTTGGATTTGCCATCGCTCAGGCCATTCACGAGGCCACGAAAATTTTAGGAGATCCACTTCGAATCCTCGAGCTTGGAGGAGGAACCGGACAATTGGGGTCATGGGTGTCATCGTTCCTGGAGGACCCCCACGACTATATCATTCTTGAAACAAGCCCCGGGCTGCGAACCAAACAGACTGAGAAGGGGTTACGCGCCATTGCGTCTTTGCATGAGCTCAACCCGGGGAAAACCGTGGTGTTTGGCAATGAGGTCCTGGACGCTTTTCCTGTTCACCGTGTGATGGGGATGGAAAATGACCAGATCTGTGAAGTATTTGTGGCTCTTGATAAAGATGGAGAATTGTGTGAACAACCTGGCGAAGTGTCCACATCAAAACTACGTGATCGATTGCACGAAGAAAAAATTTTTTTGGGACGGGGACACCTGGCGGAAATCTGTTTAGAAATTCAGCCGCTTCTCCACGATCTGGTACATGTCACTCAGCCTGGATATATCATTTTTGTCGATTATGGTGACAACGCGTCAAATCTTTATTCATATCATCATCGAAACGGACGGATGCGATACTATTACCAGCAGCGAGAGATTCATGACCCTTTTTTTGCGGTCGGGCAGCAAGACATGACATCGGACGTAGATTTTACGGCCGTTATTTCCGCAGCCACATCTGTTGGGTTGGAGTGGGTCGGTTTGATGGCGCAAGGCACTTGGCTCACAAACCTGGGGATTCAACGGTATGTGGGGACGGGAAAGGATGCGGTTTCCAGACAACAGGACGTTGATATGTTAACCCGTGCTGCTCGCCTAGGAAGCGCTTTTGACGTCCTGATGTTTAAAACTCAGGGATTACCTCATGGCCCAGGTTTTTCTCCGATCGCCTAGGAGACTGGTTCCCAGACAAAGGCTCACGCAGAAAAGTGTCGGGGATTGACCGACAACCCTCTAGAACTGATTCTCACAAATCTTTCAGCATTCAACTGATTTGCGAATTTTTCTTTTTCAGCAATACTGAGCATATCACAATCCGTTCATGGATACACTGGCCCCAGGGTGGCGCAGGTCAAAACATAATGTCTAGGTTCAATGAATGTAAAACGTACAGTGTTGTCAAAATTTCAACAGGCGTGACAAAACTCCCTACAATCTTTCTATGAACCAAACCGTCAAGAAGGAGGAAAATAATTTTTTCTTTGCTATGTACCTTTTGATGCGTCAATAAGTAGAATTTTTTTTATTTTCATGGTATACACAAAATAGGCGTCAGCTCTTTTTTTTTTCTACAAAATGTTGTAGACTTCACAAATTCATACACGTAGGTTGTTTTTCCCTCTTCTTTTTTCCGCAGTCATACACACCTTACTCCAGCTGTTTTTTTAATGTCCACAGATTCTGGGCATACATGATGCACACGCACTCCCCTATGGAGATCATGGTAAGCAGGAGGCTTTCAAAGGAGGGAAAATTATGAATTGTGCACGTTGCAACGGATTGATGGTGGTTGATGATTGCCTGGACGTGAAAGGGGGCATGGGTGAGCTCTGGATTCGAGCCTACCGATGCGTGATGTGCGGAAATCTGACAGATCCAGTCATTAGTCGTCATCAAACGACACCGGTACAGGCTCAAGTGATTCCATTCCGGAAACGACTCCGCCGGGCGCCACGGACTCCGGTTGCTCGATTAACAGCCTAACACCGGTAATCGTCCGCCCCGGGTCTCTCAAAAAATTTTTCTTGAGAAGTCAAAGCCTGTCCCGTGGGGAAGAATGCCCTCGTGAAATCACATTCACGACAGGTGTCAAACATATGATGATGCTCTTGGCATTTTGGACATTTCTTAGACGAGCACGATAACCGTCAGGACGGCTGCTCAGATTCGATTCCACAAGCATGCCCCCTCCCGTTTTCCTTTTCCACGCCCAACTGAAGAACATCCCTGTTTGAATTTACGTCGGCAACCTGGTTAAATCACCGATGTGATGACTCTCAATGTTGTGGCAAGAGTCACCTTTTCCAGTCTCGTCTCTTTAGAATCACCCCCGCAGATTGAATTATTCAATATTTCCCTCCTATATGAATGCTGACCAAATTTTTCTCATAAGCCTTCTTGGCATTCTGGTCGTGTTGTTTGTCTGGGAGCGATGGCGCTATGACCTGGTGGCGCTCGCTGGCTTATTAACGACGGTCATTTTGGGATATGTCCCTGCTGATGAAGCGTTTTTGGGATTTGGTCATCCTGCCGTGGTAACCGTGGCGGCAGTGTTGATTATTAGCCGCGGCCTGAGTAATACAGGAGCGGTCGAAATTTTTACACGCTCTATCAAAGGGGCAACTTCCTCGCCAACGTTACATATTGTCGGTTTAGCAGGAGTTGGTGGGATGCTTTCCACCATCATGAACAACGTCGGGGCCTTGGCCTTACTCATGCCCGTGGCTATTCAATCCTCGGTTGACGCAAAACGGTCCCCGGCGGTCATTTTGATGCCCTTGGCCTTTGGGACCATTCTTGGAGGGATGGCCACCTTAATCGGGACTCCACCAAACATCATTGTGGCCAACTACCGGGCAGAAATTACCGGACAACCCTTTGGGATGTTTGATTTTTCTCCGGTTGGCGGAGTGGTCGCGATCGCAGGAATTATTTTTGTCGCATTGATTGGCTGGCATCTTATTCCCTTTGCCCGCCGATCCCAAAATGCTCCCCAGGACTTATTTCACATTCAGGAATATCTTACCGAAGTCAAAGTTCCAGACAATTCTAAAGCCATCGGGAAATCCCTTTCCGAATTAGAGTCTGCAACGGAAGATTCTGATGCCTTAATTATTGGACTTATTCGAGCAGAACAATCTATTCGAGGGGCTGCCTGGCGTGAACATATTCAAGCCGGAGATGTGTTAGTCCTGGAGGCAGGTCCTCAGGGTATCAAAAAATTTGTGTCGGCATTAGGACTTGAATTGACAGGGACTCAACCCAAAGACGAGATACTTGAGTCAGAACCGTCAAAAAAGCCTGCAGTCATAAAGGATGAGGTATTGCTGGAAGCCGTCGTGCCTCCCGACCGTTCCTGGCTCGTGGGAAGATTAGCCGGAACGTTAAAACTTCGAAGCCGTTTCGGCGTGTCATTGTTAGGCGTGTCACGGCAGGGAACACCGTACCGTGGACGGCTCAAAGAATTTCGTTTCAAGGCAGGGGATGTCTTGCTCTTGCAAGGTGAGAAAGAAGTGGTGTTAGAGGTTATTAGTTCTTTGGGGTGTCTGCCGTTGGCTGAACGGGGGATTCAACTGGTTCAATCTGGCCAAGCCCTGCTGGCGGGCGGATTATTTGCCGTGGCCTTGGTGAGTGCTATTGTTGGGCTTGTGCCATTGCCAATTGCATTGGCCAGTGCAGCTCTAGGGATGGTTCTTTTTACGATTGTGTCGCCCAGAGATGTCTATCAACACATTGATTGGCCTGTGTTGGTGTTGTTAGGCGCCATGATTCCCATTGGCGGCGCCTTGGAACACAGCGGAGCCACAACGGTCTTAGCCGAATTTCTCGTCACGATCACCACTGGCTATTCACCAATAGTTCTACTCGGTCTCATTATGGTCTTTACCATGCTGTTATCGGATGTCATGAACAATGCAGCGACCGCGGTGGTCATGGCCCCATTTAGTTTCGCGGTGGCCCAAAACCTTGGCGTCAATTCCGATCCCTTTCTCATGGCGGTGGCTATTGGAGCTTCCTGTGCGTTTCTCACACCTATTGGCCATCAAAATAATTTATTGGTCATGGGACCTGGCGGCTATCGGTTTGGAGACTACTGGAGGATGGGATTGCCACTAGAAATATTAATTCTTGCGGTATCGCTTCCTCTCCTTGTTGTTATGTGGCCTTTCACCGGATAGCGGTCACAATTTTTTCAGAAACGTTTCTATGGCTTTTCCATTTAAAACAAAATCCGCTCCCAAATCCTCACTGTTCTTGAGGCGGGTGGTCTACATGCCTTCGGATCTAGATCCCGTTCGCACTCTGTTAGTGAGACTGGGGATGGTTCTCCTTCTTTTTGGACTGTTGATTGGTCTGCTGTGGCTGGATCGTGAGGGCCTCAGAGATCAGAATGATGGACATATGTCGTTCACCGATGTGGTGTATTTCACAATGGTGACCGTTACGACCGTTGGGTACGGTGATATTGTTCCCGTGACGTCACGGGCAAGAATGATTGATGCCCTGGTCGTGACACCGGTACGAATTTTTATTTGGGTGATCTTCTTAGGAACGGCCTATCAACTGGCGCTACGACAATTTACTGAGGTATTTCGCATGGCAAAACTTCAATCCAATCTGAATCAGCATGTGATCGTCTGTGGATTTGGACACACAGGCTATTCGGCTGTCAAAGAATTACTCTCCAAAGGAACCGATCCTGAACATATCGTGGTCATTGACCCCCGAGACGATCGAGTGCGAACGGCAGTGGAGTTAGGCGTGGTCGCTCTTAAAGGCGATGCCACTCAAGAAGGGCTCTTACAACATGGCGCATTCTTGAGAGGGGCCAAAGCTATCATTATTGCCTCCGGCCGGGATGATACAAATGCGCTCATCCTACTCACGGTTCGAAATCTCAATACCGAATGCCGGGTTATTGTGAGTGCGAAGGAAGAAGAAAATGTCAAACTCTTTCGCCAAGGTGGAGCCCAGACCATTATTTCACCCGCCACATATGGAGGCTATATGTTAGCCGCCGCAGTGGATCAAAAGTACTTGGCCGATTATTTGGAAGACTTTCTCACAGCAGGAGGACAGGTCAACATTATTGAACGAACAGTGGAAGGAGACGATGTGGGAAAAACCGCCAAGGATTTGCAGCCAGATGTCTTGCTCAGAGTCTATCGACACGGCACGACATTGTCGCCCTGGGAATTTCAAGATGGGCAACGGCTGGAATCAGGTGATGTGATGCTACTCTTTCGACCCGTTCAAGACGAGAAGCTTTCTTCATAAAGCTAGCCTGCGGGCCACAGGTTTCCGAACATCTCCTCGCTCCCTTGGGGAGAGCTATCTCTCACCTAGATGGCGCATACGGAACATTTTCATTTTCCGTGGACCTGTTGGGCCATGCCTCGAAGCACAAAACAGACGGCTATGTGCCAAGTGCTCTTCTTTTGATGAGATTGCTTCATCACACAGGTCCCGACAATTTTCCGGTGACCGGCGCTAGTTCATCAGAAGCCCGCCAGTACTATAGATGATGCTGGCGCCAAGGATAATGGTCATGGTGCCTATACATCCTTGGAGACCGTTGTGGAACCACGTCAAGGAAGGAGAAGCATATCGAAACGGAAGGGCAATCGCTAAAGAGAGTGCAGCCATGCCGGCTATGGACCCTAACCCAAATAGGACAACATAAAGGAGGCTTGTGAGAGGAGACAGTTGTGTTTGTAGCGTCAGAACAATGAGGGCAGCGGAGCCTGCCATCCCGTGCATGAGACCGACAAACAACGCACGATAGGGAAAGCCTTGTGGGTGATTGTGATCATGTCTGGACGGCGTGTGAAGAGATTCACCTTCGTGGGAATGCGCATGGAAGTGAGGGGCTTGATCAGCATGTTGATGGACATGAAAGTGGATACGTTCTTTGATGAGTTTGCGAAACACGTCAATCCCTAACCCCACCAACATACAGCCAACCAACAGCTCTAGCCACTGCGCTAACCGTTCAGGAATGATCGATCCCCCGAGCAAGACGAGGGAACTAAATAACAACAGGGTCAGCGTGTGTCCGACGCCCCATACCATACCCTGCCGGACCGAATGACTGACTGATCGACTGTTGGTCGCAAGCGTGGCCACCGCAGCCACGTGGTCGGCCTCAAGGGCATGCCGCATCCCAACTAAGAATCCGATCCCAAGAAGCATTAACATCGTGCAGGGTCTCTATCTTGGTTAGGGGTCATTTGCGATCGAATCCAGTCGTACCAGTGTGGCATCCCTTCTCCTGTTGTCGCGGAAACCTGGAAGACCTGTATTTGAGGGTTCACCATTCTCGCACTGTCCAAGCACTTCTGGACATTAAATGAAAGGTACGGGAGCAAGTCGATTTTATTCAAGATCATGACCTGCGCCGATTGAAACATGTGGGGATATTTCAATGGCTTGTCTTCCCCCTCTGTCGTGGAAAGAATGGCAACCTTGGCCTGTTCGCCCAAATCAAAGAGCGCTGGACACACAAGATTTCCCACGTTTTCAATGAACACGAGTGAATGGGGAGGTGGGGCCAGCTCGTCTAATCCCCGGGCGAGCATATCCGCTTCAAGATGACAGCCGGCCCCGGTGTTGATCTGAACCACTCGACATCCGGTTTGCTGGATGCGTTCTGCATCATGCAGCGTCTCCTGATCTCCTTCAATCACTGAAATGGTTATCGCGTCGCGCAAATGGCGAATAGTGTGTTCGAGAAGTGTCGTTTTGCCTGAGCCTGGGGAACTGACTAAATTGAGTGCCAGAATACCTTTGGCGTGAAACCAACCTCTGTTCCGTTCCGCTAATCGATCATTCTTACTGAGAATGGCTTGTTCAAGGAGGACGGTGTGTTCATGGTCATGAGTGTGATGGTCGTCATGATGAGCATGAACGTGATCATGTTCGTCATGTGAGTGGGTATGAGTGTGACTAGTGACGGGATTCGTCTTCCCGGTCTCGAGATTGGTTACGCGAGGAGTCATCGTGTCAGAACATCCGCAGGTCGTACACATTAGGCTGTCACCATTTGCTTAATGTTAAGCTCAGAACCCGTACGTCGTGAAATATCATTCGAGCCGCATGGACAGGGATCAAACATCTGTGTGAGAGTAAATTGGGCACCGCAGGCATGACATTCCCCGGTACCAGGAGTTTCAATGATTTCTAAGGTCGCTCCCTCTGCAACGGTTCCTTTGGTGACCAGATCAAAACAGAACCGAAGGGCATCTGGCAGGACGGCGCTGAACTTTCCAATTTCCAAGGTCACCTGTGTGACCTTGGCGCCACGGGCTTTCTCAGACACGATTGAAACAATGTTGCGTGTTAAACTTAGCTCGTGCATCGATCCATCTCTTGCGGAAAATGACGGTTTTTAGGGGGTGTCCTTGATTTCTTGCTCAGCAAATTCGAGGTAATTGTTCTCCCACCAATGTGTCCACGATGCGCGAGCCGCCGAAGGACGTCGACAACAGTACCGTCCCAGCTGGTGATTCTTCCACAGTTCCAATGATGGCACTGCGTTGCCCTCCAGGATGCTGTTGCATAGTCGCAATGAGTTCTTGAGCGCGATCTTGCGGCACGATGGCCACTAATTTGCCTTCATTCGCCAAATACAGCGGATCAAGCCCTAGAATCTCACATGCTCCACGAATCGATTCCCTGATGGGCAGGGAGGACTCAAGCAAACGTATAGAGACTCCAGCGGCAGTGGCAAACTCATTTAACACCGTGGCGACTCCGCCACGAGTGGCATCTCGCATACACCGGATATCGGGGCACACCGCTAACATCTGGGCAATCAAATCATGGAGAGGTTGCGTGTCACTTTCGACGTTGGACTCTAAGGCCAGTTCATTTCTCGCCAGAAGAATAGCGATGCCATGGTCACCGATGAAGCCATTGGTCAGGATGGCATCACCAGGCTGAGCTCGTTGTGCCGAAATGGCGATCCCTTCAGGAACGATTCCAATGCCCGAGGTATTGATGAACAGCTTGTCTGCTGATCCTCGTTCAACAACTTTCGTGTCCCCTGTCACGATGGTGACCCCTGCTCGGTCAGCAGCTCGCTTCATGGAATCGACGATGTGAGCTAATGTGTCCATCGGGAGCCCTTCTTCCATGACCATGCCACACGACAGATAGAGCGGGCGGGCCCCGCTGACGGCCAAGTCATTGACCGTGCCGTTCACGGCAAGTTCCCCAATATCCCCTCCAGGAAAAAATAATGGATGGACGACATAGCTATCCGTCGTAAAGGCCAGTCGATTGCCTTGCGGAAGAATCTCTTGCAACGGCAAGAGTGCTTGATCTTCCAAGGCTTCAAGAATGGGATTATTAAAGGTACTGACAAAGACGTTTTGAATGAGATCTCTCATGGCTTTCCCGCCTGAGCCATGGGCAAGGGTGATTCGCCGATCCCGCACGGTTGTCGTACCTGATGCGATCGACGTGGGAGCCAATTTTTGAGATGCAAAAGTCGGTTGGTTCATATGACAGATTTTTCCGTTATGCCGGAACGTTTATGGGTTGAATGTCGTTTCGATTAATCCAACTATAGTTATAGTAGGCTGCACATGCTCCTTCTGTGGAGACCATCAACGCGCCTAACGCATTCTCTGGTGTACAGATCGTCCCAAAGACTTTGCATTGATTGGGTTTAATCACCCCTTTTAACACCTCTCCGCATTGACAGGATGTGGGGTCAGCAATCGTGACATTCGGAACCGAGAATTTGCGTTCAGCGTCAAATGCAGAAAATTGCTGACGAACGCGCACTCCTGAATGATCAATCGACCCTAAGCCTCGCCATTCAAAAAATTCTCGTAGTTCAAAGACGCGATGAATGGCTTCAAGTGCCTGCGCATTCCCTTGTTGTGGCACAATACGCTGGTATTGATTTTCAACCTCGCATCGCCCCTCGGTCAGTTGCTTCAACACCATCCAGACGGATTGCAAAACATCGAGTGGTTCAAAACCCGCGATCGTAATGGGTTTGCCATAGTGTTGTGCAATAAACGTATAGGGAGCCGTGCCAATGACCATGCTGACATGCCCAGGTCCCAGAAACCCGTCAAGTTGCAAGTCTGGAGAATCCAAGACAGCCTTAATCGTAGGAATGATGGTGATATGATTGCAGAAAAGTGAAAAGTTCTGAAGCCCTTCTTGCTGGGCCTTGAGAATCGTCAGGGCCGTACTGGGCATCGTGGTCTCAAATCCCAATCCAAAAAACACCACTTCTTTATCCGGATTGTCTCGGGCGATACTCAGGGCATCGAGAGGAGAGTAGACCATCCGGACATCCGCCCCGTCGGCTTTGGCCTGCAACAAGCTCTTCTTCGATCCCGTTACCCGCATCGCATCCCCAAAGGTCGTCATGATGACATCCGGTCGTTCTGCCAAAGCCACGCAATCATCCACCCGTCCTCGTGGCAATACGCAGACTGGACACCCCGGGCCATGAATGAACTCCACCGATTCGGGGAGCATTTTGTTAATCCCATATCGAAAGATGGTATGGGTGTGTCCACCGCAGACTTCCATGATGTACACCGGGCGGTGACGGCACGTATCGATACGTTTGACCAATCCTTGGATTTCTTGGAGGAGCGCCTGAGCTTTTTGAGGATCACGAAATTCATCGACGAACTTCATGGCGTCTCCTTTGGTCGCGCGAGCGCACCACGTTTATCGGCAAGCAGCGTATGCACGAGATCCCACATAATGTGATAGATGAGCACGTGGCATTCCTGCACTCGATGAATGCTATCTGTTTCCACGATCAAACAATGATCAATCGCCGAGGAGGTCGCCATACGTCCGCCTGTCCCTCCGGTCAAAGCGATGGTCGTTAACCCCATCTCTTTAGCCTTTTCAAAGGCCCGTAGAAGATTTTCTGAATTACCGCTCGTTGAGGCCCCGATGAGGCCATCTTCGGGTTTCCCCTGTGCAATGAGTTGACGAACAAAGATATGGTCGAAACCAACATCATTCCCTACTGCCGTCATCATGGCTTGATCTGATGCCAAATTCATCGCGGGAAGTGACGGTCTTCCCGCTGTGACCGGATGAAGAAATTCAATAGCCACATGAGCGGCATCGCAGCTGGATCCACCGTTGCCCATCGTCAAAAGCCGACCGTTATTCTGAAAGATGGAAGCAATGGCTTGGGCGGTATCCACCACCTGTTGTGTGGATTTCGCAAAAAAGCCCTGCATCACATGCACACTATCTTGGGATTTACGAAGCGTTGATTCCAATAATTCATAGTCGAGACGCGCGGGATCCTGTCGGTCTGACTGCAAAAAAGGGTACAGAGATGACAAGGTGTCGTGTGTGGACATATTTCAATACCTTATGAAGTATTAGACTGTCGCATCGCCTCAAGCTCTGTTTGCACCTCACCCATTTCGGTCAGGAGTTCAATCGTTCGCTTGGCTTCGTCCTCATCGATCCGGCTCATCGCAAACCCCACATGTACGAGCACCCAATCTCCGACACAGGAAGCGGGAGGATGTTCATCATCGACAATACATGCGATATTGACCTGACGTCGAACACCCCCGACATCAACCATCGCCAGTTTGTTCTCCGCACTACTAATTTCAACGATCTGTCCAGGTATTCCTAAGCACATAGCGTTTCTTTCTGGGAATGTTGAAAAAAGCCGCCAGCGGCGTTCTCGCCCTTTTTCCGTGCTCACGTAGGACCAGTACGCTCCGCGCGCAAAAATGGCTGCGGCCTTGCTGAACGGACTTTTTTGACCATCCCCATCGAATTGAAGTCTCTATTGTCCTGAAAGCCTTTTCGTAACCTGAAATTGCACTATTCAACAGTCCCTTTCTTGGCGTTCATAGAGCGAGCTGCGGCAATAACGGCTTGGCCCAAGGCTAGCCCTCCATCGTTCATCGGCACCTGACAGTGCGAAAGGACCGTGAACCCTTCTTTGGTGAGTTTCTGATGCACGAGCTCAAATAATATTTGGTTTTGAAAGACTCCTCCAGATAAGGCTACGGTATGATAGGCACGTAAGCCGTCAGAACTTTGACTGCAGGTCTTGACCATCGAACAGATGACATTGGCCAGTCCTTTATGAAACCGTGCAGCCATGACGGGTCGTGGGGTGTCTAGTAGTAAATCACCTAGAAGTGCCTCCCACATGGCGAGTGGTTCAATGTAAGGGAGTTGAGAACCCCGAAGACGTGGAATAGAGAACGGATAAGCCAAGACATCTTGTTCCCGTTCGAGCGTGCAACGATCGACCATAGCCTCCAATTCCATCGCGGCTTGCCCTTCATACAGAACGCGATCCCAGCAGATTCCTATCGCAGCCGCAACGGCATCAAACAGACGGCCGCATGAACTGGCAAGAGGACTATTCACGTGTTTACTCAGCATTTGATCCAGCATCGCTCGGGGTTTTTGGTCCAAGTAGTGGTACAAGGGCAGGTCATGATAGTTCATGGCAAACCAGGCCCAACCCATTTCTGCAACCACATGAGCGTAGGTGTTGCGCCAGGGTTCTTTAATGGCCTGACTGCCTCCGAGCATGGCGACCGGTTTGAAAGTCCCCAGCCGAGTAAAGCTATCGTAATCACCAGCGAGAAATTCCCCTCCCCAGATAGTCTGATCTTCTCCATACCCCAAACCATCGAGGATCACGCCAAGAACCGGCCCCGTCGTGATAGGAATGTTATTGTCAGCTAAGCATGCCGCCAAATGCGCATGGTGATGTTGAACTTCGTGCAATGGCAATTGGGCTTGTTCCGCTCGTTGCCGACCCAACTTGCTGGACACATATTCCGGATGACGATCAATCGCAATAACTTGGGGTTTTCGTCCGAATAATGGCTGATAGTGATCCAACGCTCGCTGATAGTCTGTGTAGGTCAAGGCATCTTCTAAATCGCCGATGTGGTGGGACAGAAGGGCTTCTCCGCGTTGAACGAAACAAAACGTATTCTTGAGTTCCCCACCCATCGCCAACACCCGCGTCGCCTGTTCAAAACCATTTGGGAGTGAAAGTGGTGTTGGTGCGTAGCCACGACTTCGACGAAAAACGCGTGGAATGTTTAACATCACCTTCACGACTGAATCATCCACGCGTTGAGAAACGTCTCGATCGTGAAACACAAAATATTCAGCAATATCACTCAAATGTTCCTTGGCTAACAGATTCTCAACCCATTGAGGTTCTCCAGCTCGATTTCCGCTCGTCAAGACTATCGGGACTGTCATTCGCTTGAGGATCAAATGATGCAAGGGAGAATTCGGGAGCATCATCCCATAGGTCGAAAATCCATCGGCGACACTTGGGGCTAATGAATGTCCATCTTGACGAGACAGCAGGACAATCGGGGCGGCTGGACTTTTGAGTAACGCGGCTTCCTGATCACTCACCTTGCAAGATTTCCGCACCACATCCAAATCCCAGGCCATAAGCGCAAACGGCTTCCCTTCTCGTTGTTTGAGCGCTCGTAGTCTGGTAACAGATTCTTCCTGCGTGGCGTCACACGCTAATTGAAAGCCTCCTAATCCTTTGATTGCCACGATGTGACCGCGTTTCAACAATGTGCAGACGGCATCCACGTCGTCCAACATGCTCAAGGAATCGACAGCGATCGGTTTGCCATCAGCCCGTTCAAGCCAGGCGTGAGGACCACAGACATAACAGGCAATGGGTTCGGCATGAAACCGTCGATCGTGTGGGTCGTCATATTCCTGTGCACACTCATCGCACATGCTGAAGGTACGCATGGTCGTGTTCTGCCGATCGTACGGTATGCGTTGTTGAATCGTGAGCCGCGGGCCGCAGTGCGTACAATTCGTAAAGGGATACCGGAAGCGTCGAGCAAACGGATCGAAAGTTTCTTCGAGACATTCCGAACAGGTGCCGGCATCGGGAACGATTCCGGTTTCCGTTCCCGTGGGCTTTGATTCCGCTATGTGAAATTGATATTCGGAAATGTCTTCCGGAGAAATAGATTCCCAAACCACGTTCTGGATTTTGGCCAGGGGTGGAGGATTGTTGGTTAACTCTTTCATGAAATTCGTTAGATCTGTTTTTGCGCCTGCGGCCAAGATTTCGACCCCTTCACCGTTGTTGAGAACCTGTCCTCTCAATTGATGGCGTTGCGCCAGAGTCCAAACCATGGGGCGAAACCCTACCCCTTGGACCAACCCTTGAATGTGGATTTTCCAGGCGACTTGTTGAGTTGACGGTTCAGTGACAGGAGCATTCATGTTGAACTCAGCGTTTCGTTACATGACCAAAGCTGAATGCGATTGTTTCCCGAATCAGCCACGACAATCGTTTTCCCGCAAGCTTGTACGCTATAAGGCCAGCATAGGCTTTCTCGTCTCGGAAAACTCCATTGATTGTCGCCCTTGGTATTAAATGTGGGTTGTCCGGCTAAGCCTGTAGCTTTTGCACCTGTGTGGAGATGAGAAGGCGACCATCCCAGTAATCGGGAGTTCGCCGTGTCTGCGACCAGCAAGCATGATGCACAGCTGGTAATGCCATAAGGCATGTTGAGCGTTTCAGCTCTTGGCCAGTACAAACTCCGGTTATGATCAACCGAGTGAGAGGTGTGTTGTCCGAGAATCCATTGGCAGTCAGCACCATGATGCGTCGGAATACCCGCCCAAATCATGATTCGATTGTTCCCTGCATCCGCGACACAGAGATTCCCGTTCCACATCGTGATGCCATGAGGCCACCGCATACTCATGGCATTGGGATCGCCCCCTGCATTTTCGTCTCGGCAATCAAATGAGCGTTGTCCAAGAACAAGATCGGCTGGTTGTCCATGTCGCGTCGGCAGGGTGTGCCAAACCAAGACCCTGCGGTTGCCGGTGTCCGCCACAAACAACGTTTCACCATTCGACCAAACACCGTACGGCCAATGCATTGAGGCAGCAGTGGGGGCTTCTTTTCCCCGATTGGCTTCCATGGAGTACATGTCGTGTTGGCCTAAGACGATATCCGCAGGCGTATGGCTGTTGTGGGGAACGGTTTTCCACATCAACACGCGATGGTTCCATGCATCAGCGACGACCAATCCCTTTTGGTAATGAGCGATGCCAGTCGGAACGTTCAGCGTATCAGGGCCTGGTCCGGCTTTGGCGTTGCGGCCTTCGGATTCGAAATGTGGTTGGCCGATCAGCCAATCTGCCGGGGTATGATCCTCAGTAGGTGCGCGCTTCCAACCCATGAGACGATGATGTCCCGTATCCGAAACCCACAGTGGTCCATCAGGTGAAACCAAACACGCGCCGCGTGGTCCAAACAGGGTTGAGGAGGACGGTGCGATGGGAATGGGAAGCCCTCCGGCATCACGACACTCTCCCAAGACGGCCGAAGGGGCTATTTCTTGGAACAACGATTCAGGAACATCAGGACACACCTCTCTGGGTTGTAACGCAGGCGTAGGAGAGATGTGCAGTACGGTGTTCATGAACTTCTACTCCGAGATTTTGACCTCGACCGTCGTCCCGGTGACGCGAACGGCATGGGGGAGTAACTGGACTTCAGGTGCCGTCAAGCATTCCCCGCTAGATAACGAATACTGAAACCCATGATAGGGGCACGTGAGAATTCCATCCTTAACGTCTCCCATGTCCAAAGGCATACCCATATGTGCGCAACGATTCTCAAAGCAAGTCACCTGGTGGCCCTCGCGGCTCATCAACAGTGATTGTCCATTGATTTCTTTGACGGCAATGTTGCCTTCGGGTATCTGTTCCAAGTCCGTGACATATTCCCAACCTTGGTCCTCAGATTTGGCAAATGGACTTACAAAATGAAGGGGAACGCCATTTTCACTATTGGTGGTTGGGGAACCTTTAACTTTTCGAATAGCCGTAACTTCAGGACAATGTTCTTTAATAGCTTTTTCCACCCCCTCGGTGAGTGTGAGGTTTGAAGAGGGGCAGCCATCGCAAGCGCCAAGAAGTCGAATCTCGACGGTGTCCGGTGGGTGAACCGCGACGAGCTCAACATTGCCTCCATGCGTTTGGAGGGAAGGACGAACCGAATCCAGTGCATCTTCAACACGTTCATGTAACGACGGTTTGATCAATTGGAAGTGACGGAGGACTGCATAGACGACTTCATCCGACACGGCTTGCCGAAGACCAGGTTGGGCGGCCGGGTCAGTCTTGATCTCGTGGATCAACCTGGAAAATGCTTCTCTATGGAGTTGGTCAATGGCATGACGCAAGGCTTGCACGGTATGTTGGTGAGAGTCCTCCCATTCCGTGATGATAGATTCCAATTTCTGGATATCTTGTACCATCGACGCCAGGTCAGCGTGACCCGATGGGCTTGGCTCGGCTTGTCGGCCGATTTCCCGAGACGACGTCATGGTGTGCGCGTCGGGCATAGGTGTTACCGATACTTCAAATCACGAAACAGCCGAGGTTGAAGGGCTCCTGCCACCAGACTCGCAATGATGACCGCCAACCACACGCTGATTCCTGCCTTGGTCAATGCAACAATGCCGACCGCAGCTAAACCAGCTCCAACGGCCATGAGCATCATGACTTTGTTGAAATCCTGAAACAATTTGCCCTTTAGAAAGAGTTGGACCGAATTCCAAAACATGTCAAACATGGGGTAATCTCCTTTTAGAAAATTACAGCAACGTCAGAAGCACTAACCCAACGATGGCGCCGGGTGCCGTGGCCACGGGGCCAAAGAATGCCCCCATCATGGCAGCCAATTCATTCCCAAGATCTTTTCCCCCGACAATGATTCCACCAATTGCGCCTCCGATCGCCCCCATGAGCAAGGCTACGAGGAGGAGGAATAAACCCGTCATGAAGGTGAGCTCTCCGGTTGCCAGCATATCCATAGTCTTCCGTCTCCTTTCACTGAGATCTACGTCATCATATTGCGTGTGTCGTCGTGGTTGGATGTTCCGTACGTTGAACCATTAGCCTCGGCCAACTCTTGATCGAGTTCCGCCAGAACGTCGTTCGTCATGTGCACTTTGGTGCTTTCCCCGAATCGTTGAAATATGGCGATCGCTTCACGGTAATACGCGCGTGCGCGGGTGAGATTCTGGACATTGCCTCGCTCAGGGTGCTCAGGAACATCCGGCACGTTTCGCAGGGCGTTGGCCTTGTTCGAGATCGTATTGGCGTATTCCAGTGGCGTGTCTTGTGGGTTGCGGACCTTTAGGGCTTCGTCGTATGCCGTCAATGCACGAAGGTTATTCTCGACCGCGTGACTGCTGGATGAGTATTGCAAAGCGTTTCCCAAATTGTTCTGGAGCATCGCGTACTCCGCAGGATGGTCAATCAGTGTGATCACACGCAGAGCTTCTTCGAACGACTGCACGGCTAGCGCTTCTCGCATCTTGCCATTGTGTTCGGTAGTCGGCATGGACAGATACGCCGTGGCCAAGTTGTTATGAAGAATCGCGAACTCGGCAGGAAAGTCCTCACGTGTGAATGTTCGAAGTGCGCGCAAATACGCGTTGATGGCATCGGTGATCCGTGCACGACCTAGCCCAGCTAGGCCCTGAATCGTGAGCCCAAGGTTCATTTCGGCCTCGGCCAATTCCTGTACAGAGCCATGAGTCTTCAGCCCAGGAATAGCCGATTCAAACGCGGTTTGGGCTTGCAGAAGATACTCTGGGCCATCATGGGGAATGGCATTCAATGCTGTGCCCATTCGGGCTTGCACTCGAGCCAACAGCAGCGGATCAGTCGGACTCAGTGACAGAGCTTTTTGATAGAGCGACACCGCATGATGGAGGTCTTGCGGAGATTGAGGTTTTTGCTGAAGGCCCATGGCGATTTCCATGAGCATTTCCACCTTTTCTGAATGAGTGGCATCCGCGGATTCCACAGCTGCGAACGCGGCTTTGACATTATTCTCGGATAGGCTGGAGTTCATCACGTGATCCACGGCGTTGTCGCTCCTCAATGTGATATTTGCGCATCCTATGCCATGGACACAAAAACTGTCAACATATTTTTCTAATTGAAAAGTTACTTTACATATATGAGTCCTGCAGCTGATATGTCATAAATGCTCATTTGTACATTTTATCATTCTATAGTATTCTTAAACTATTAATTTAAAAGGAAGGAAAACTATGAGTCGTTTATCCATAGAACTTACCGCCGAGCAACACCAAAAGGTCAAGGCAATGGCCGCCCTCTCTGGGAGTAGCATTCGTGAGTATGTCCTCACCCGCCTGCTCCCGGCATCTTCCGACGAAGAAGCCGCCTTACATGAATTGGAAACCCTTCTTGATAAGCGGGTGAAGGCTGCCGAAGCGGGAGCCGTGAGCAATAGAACGGTGGAGGATATTTTTCACGATGTTCATAACGAGACTCAGCCTTAATGCCAGACTATGAACTCACCTCTTTTGCCGAAGACGACCTGAGAGGTATTGCCCGTTATACAATTGATACCTGGGGACTTAAACAAGCCAAGCGTTATGAAGCGTCACTTGCTGCTCGATTTCACAAAATTGCGCAAGGGGATGTCACGCCAAGAACCTTTCTCTCCCATAGACCAGACTTGCTCGTCACTCATTGTGAGCATCACTACATCTTCTATACTATCCGTCACACTCAGTGCCCATTAATCATCGCGGTCTTTCATGAGCGTATGGATTTAATGCGACGTCTCAAAGACCGTCTGTCATAAGCACCGGTTGCGTCCTTCAATCTTTCCAGAGTCAAAAGGCTTATGACCTTGCATAGAGGTCCAGCGGAAGGAAAAGTTTGTCTGGCGAGATCCGCTCAGACTAAATTGAAGAGGTTTCGATGTTTGACATGTCAACGACCAACCCGGCCGTGGCGTCATCCCAGGAAACAGGCAGAAGGTGATCGAGTGCATCACTGATGCCATGCTCACGAAAGAATTCTTGTGCATGGACGACGCGGTCGCCTTGGGCGTTTCTGATTTTCAGTAAGAGTCCACCGCTCCCTTCTTGGCGGACTGGCAAAATTAGAATCTGGTTGTCACGCTTGAGGAGTACGATGTGTTGAATATTCGGGAAATGCTTCTCGGAGATCGATGCATCTATATAGATATTGCCGTGACGAATTTTGATCTGAAATGGGAGACCAGGTTCACAAGCGTGTTGTGCTTCAGACTCAGATTCAGCCTGTTCTAACACTTGTACGCGAATATGTTCACACACCGTCTCAATGGATTGGGCAACCTCTGGTGTCAACTCCAACCCTAGCGAGGTATCAGCGGCTTCGACTAAGTAAATCGTCACGTCTTTCGGAAACGCTTCTTTGAAAATTTGTTTTCCTGCATACAGCGCATGGTCCCATCGGAAATCATGCAAGCTATAACTCGAGTTGGGACGGTTAGTGACTTCATCTCCTGTGAGTTTGAATATGGCTCCTGGGTCGGATCCACTGACACATGCGTCAACAATGATGAGTGAACGAGCTCCTCGAGCTTGAAACATGACGTCCATGCCACCGGTCCCCGCGTCAAAGACCTGGATATTCGGCTGTGGATGTACGGAAAAAAATGTTTGAAGACGTTGGGCAATCACCACGCCAACACCATCGTCACGTCGATTGAGATTGCCACATCCAATGATCACGTGCATAGTTATCCTAAACTCCTCGTCGTATGGCACCCAAGATGCGTGCAGAATGCCCAATGAAAAGCAAACGTAATTGTATGACTTTTGAGAAGAGAATAGGAATGGTCAGACTAAGATGAAAACAAGGAATCCTCTCGCTAAATTCGCCACAGTCTGCAGGACCAATCTTTTTCGACGGGAAGGGCTAATTCTGGCAGTTCACAGTATCGACGATGAATGACGTAGTACATGCAGGTCTCACAGGATTGGACCAAATCATCGTCCGTGTCTGGCGGCTGATACGGTTGCAACGTAAAACCTGCAATCGTGATTTTCTCCTCAACGTTTTTGGCTGTGTAAGATTGGAGCCGGTGAATGAGATCGTTGACGGCTTCGCTGGTATAGGCTCGAGGTTCGACCTCAGTTTGGAGACCGGATTCAAGAAGTTGGGTGACCTGCTTGCGAAGCTGTTCGTCATTCTCCATTGATAAGGCAGGTCGGTTAGAGACAAAGCCAAAATTTCAGAACGCTATTGTCGTGGCCGTGCGCGATTCTACTGTCGCAAAGCTAAACGTCTCGCTGGGGAAACTTTCAGAGATACCCTAGATTCTCCACAATCGACAATACCAATCCGGTTCAACCGGCACGGCCAATTCAGGTAAATCACACCATTTTCTGTGAACGAGGTAATACATACATTCTAAACACCGCATTTGATCGGGCCCATACGGTTTATCGGCAAATCCTGAGACGACGAGTTTACCTGTTAAGTCATCCGGATCGAGTTTTCGGAGTTCATCGAGCAGTTTGGCGAATTCGACATGGGTTTCAGGAAACGGTTCGGTTTGCGTCTTGAGCCCTTTGGCTAACATGTCTCCAATCTGTTGCCGAAGTTTGTCCTCTTCCTCACTACGCATAGATGATGATCCTTACGCTCTGCGGAAGGAGAGGAAATACTCAAGTGTCGTACTCCTACCCGTGTGAGCTCAAACGTAACGCTACTCCCTGTCAAATTCTAGCTTGCCAGTACACCCGTGGAACTTACCCAATTCGGAAACGTGATAATTCCTTTCCATTCTTGGCATCGTGCGCATGGACGGTGCAGACCAAACACGAATCAAAGGAGCGAGCCACATGTCCAACTTCAACCGGGTCCGTCGGATCAGCGATGGGAGCTCCAATGAGCGCTTCTTCAATAGGACCGCGTCCACCTTCCGCATCGCGCGGCCCCACATTCCATGTTGTCGGTGCAATGATTTGGTAATTTTTAATTTTTCCGCCTTTGACATCGATCCAATGGCATAAGGCACCGCGAATGGCTTCCGTGGCCCCCCATCCCTGGCCATCGATTTCTTGCGGTTTCACATACCATGGCTCAGCCAGTTTGAATTCACGTAAACATCGTTCGGCTTGGCGATACAGTTTGATGGTTTCATGCATCCGCGCGAGCTGTCGCAGGTGCAGGCTGGGTCCGCCCATGTTTTTGTACACGTCTAAAATGAATCCATCAGTATGTTGCCAGTCTTCTCCATGACTTCCGCCAGCTATTAACTGGCGGGAAAATGGACCGGCTTCGAGCCGGCCAACTTGAACATGGCGCACGGCCGTGGCCCAGGAGTAGGTGCCATTGTAATCGGTATTATTGTTCTGAATCGCCTTAGTCGTTCGGTCAAAGGGATGAACGTCGGCTCCGCCTTCGTCATACCAGGAGTGCGTGGTGTTCTCTCGTAAAAGATCTTGACTCATCAGACTGTGCGTGTCCGTCGCGCCGTCATAGACTCCGCTTTTCATAATCACCGCGGCTTGACGGCCATCGATCGTGGGTTTTTGATACTTATCTTCATGAGGCAGATACCCCCACGAGACGTATTTCCCAAGACCGCCCCCATATTGATGAAGCCCAATATCCATACCCATCCGCCAATAAAACCCTAAATCGGAATTGGCATGTGCAGGGCTTTCATCTAACCACGCCATAAAATCGTTATAGGTTTTGATTTCTTCGTACCGTTCTAGGGAGCAGCCTAACCACAACGGTTCCAGCCAATTTGTTTTGTAGTACTCCAGAATGGACCAAGCTCGGGTGATATCTGAAAGAGTGGGCGCACACATCACCCCACCAGGAACCATATACGATGAGTGCGGCCATTGGCCGCCCAAGAGCGCATAGATTTCCACGGGCTTGCCTGACACCGTCACGCCTATTTCATATGATGTTCCCGTGAAGGGCGCAAACCGCTTGCATGCCTCTTCGTAGTATTGGTTGTTTTTATACTTTTTGTTAGTCAGGTCAATGGCATACAGTCCATAAAAATACCGAGGCTGGCTTTGAATGCTTTCCACAAGCTGTCCCAGGTTGCGTGCCAAAATCGCATTGCGAGGAACCGTGGTTTGCCATGCGGTATCCAGAGCCCACGCCGCGCACGTTAAGTGCGAAGCCCCACAAATGCCACAGGCACGAGGCGTCACAACCAAACCCGCTTGAGGGTCTTTATCACGCAGAATGATTTCAAAGCCACGAAATAGTTCGGCTTGTGTCCAAGCATTCGTGACGACTCCATTATCTATATCAACCCGGACATCCAAATCCCCTTCTACCCGTCCTACTGGAGAAATATCTAATGTTTGTACGGCCATGGTCTGTCTCCTCTTGTTCGAAAAACTTTATTCGTATGTTGTCTTAGACCACAAAAATATCGTCCTCTGCCCAGGCAGGGGCGGCATTTTTCGCGGCTCCGGTCAGTGCAATATACCCCTTCTTCTCCACTCCTAATGGCAAATCCTTGGGAATGCCCATAACCGTTTGAGTTTTAAACACCGTGCCGGGCGCCAGATCAAAGAATGGAAATTCTGGTTCCGTGCAGCCTAAGCAAGGCATACCAGCACGCGTTTTAGACGACTGTCGATTCCACAGGATGCGGTTGCATGGAGAATGGGTCATGGGGCCACGGCAACCAAGGTCGTAATACAGGCATCCTTTTCGTTGACCAAACTCTGTCGCAGAGACCTTGTAGGCAAAGTGCATGTTTCGCGTGCACCCTGTTTGCGTGAAACTTTGAAAGAAGGTTTTCGGACGCTGGAATTCGTCTAGAGAGATATCACCACCTCGTCCGGTGGCGACGGCCACCACAATTTGGGTAATCCAATCAGGGTGCGCTGGACAACCCGGAACATTGATCACTGGGAGACCGGCTTTCGAACGAAAGTCTTTCCCCAAAAAACCACCATGGTTCCGTTTGAGAAATTGAAGCCCTTGCGATTCACTCGGATTCGGGGCAGTAGCAGGAATGCCGCCCCAGGTCGCACAATCACCAATGGCCACGACATAAGACGCGGCTCCACACAATTCCTGGACCCATTGTTTCATGGGACGTCCGGCAAACCGATTCCATTCTCCTGTCCCATTTGGGGCATTCACGACCGTTCCTTCCCACACAAAGATATCCAGTGGAATGGCTCCTGACACACAGTCTCGGAGGATCTTTTGAAGATTGTCCCCTAATTCAACACCTAGTGAGGGATGCCAAAGCACGTTGATCCCAAAATCTGTGACTAAGTCACAGGCACTGGGTTCTTCTGCGTTAAGAAACGACATGGTGTTCCCGGAACACGCGCCACCTTGAAGCCACAGTAAATTCGCCATAAGTGTTCCCCTTTACGATCGATAAAAAGAATGTTGGTGAATCACATTCATGGTGTAGATGTTATAACCGCTAGTCTGAAACGATTGTCTGAAACCTCTGGTTTTAAAACACAGCAAAACCAATGCCACCTCTTCTTTTCTGACGATGTCCGGAAACGCTTCATGATTTTGTTAGAGAAATATGGAGTTTTTGGTGAACGTGTCATTCGTGTTCGTTTAAAGAACACGAAGGGGATGGAAGGGAACCTTACAGTTTCAACAACGGAGAGGGGAGAAGTGCAAATCAAGTATGCAAGTTATTTTTGGAAGATGGGGGTTATCCATGCCGGTTTCCGCATACGGGGCATTCAGCTTCAAGTGTGTAGCCATACCAAATGCCTTCGCATCGACTACACCAGTGGCCATTCGTTTGTTCCTCCGTCAAGGATAACTGTTTGGCTAAAGGGGTGATGCCGAGGTTTTTCGGTTGCGGTCTAGGGCAGGACGGAGCAGGTGTTACGGGATGAAAGAGCCTCGAATCCTGAAACTGATGCTTCGGAATGTTGGTTGCTGCTTCATCTCGATCTCCGCGGTCATCCATTAATGAGTTCTCACGATTCTGCGGCTATTAACTGATATCGTTTGATTTTGCTCGCCAATCCGACTCGAGACAACCCCAGCTCTTTGGCGGCCTTACTTTGATTCCATCGGTGACGCGTGAGACATTGCGTCACGACGACAGCTTCCAATCGTTCAACTTTCTCTTTGAGGGTGCTTGCTTCATGGATAAACGCCTGATCCTGATTGCGAGGGTCCGGCGGCAGAGCCTGCGCGATTTCGGGAGACAGGTGATCGACTGACAAGAATTCGCCATTGTTCGTTAACGAAACCATCCGACGGATTTCTGTTTCCAACTCCCGAACGTTGCCCGGGAACGAATAGGCTTGCAAGTGGCGCATGACTTGGACCGAAATACCGGCAATTTTTCGATTGAGCGCTTCGGCATATTTTCGAGAAAGATACTCTGCTAAGACGGGAATATCTTCCACGCGTTCTCGCAGTGGGGGAAGGTTGATTTCAAATCCATGGAGACGGTAGTACAAGTCCTGCCGAAATTTTCCGGCTTCCACTAATTCTTTCAGAGGATAGTTGGACGCGACTAGTATCCGAACATCGGCATATCGGACCGTTTCTGAACCTAATGGCTTGATTTCTCCTTCTTGGAGGAACCGTAAGAGGCTGACTTGAAACGAGGGAGAGACTTCGGAGATTTCATCCAGAAAGACGGTGCCACCATCGGCTGCCGAAAAAAGTCCGAGCCGATCACTCACTGCACCGGTAAAGGCCCCGCGTTTGTGCCCGAAGAGTTCAGACTGCAGTAACTCATCCGGCAAGGCTCCGCAATTTTGCACCAAAAATGGATAGTCTTTTCGTACACTAAACCCATGGATGGCCTTGGCCATGAGTTCTTTTCCTGTGCCGGTATCTCCTTGAATGAGGACGGGGAGGTCGGTCGGCGCGGCCTTCTTGGCCAGGTTACAGACTTCTAACATGGCATCACTGGCAAAGACCAACTTGTCAAACTCATAGCTCTCCCGTAGCAGTTTTACCATGTGATCTTTCGCGCTACGGAAGGCATTGTCTGAAAATTTCAGCTCTCGACTCAGAATACGATGACGACGAGCTAATTCCCGGCTCTCCAAGGCCCGGTTCACTAACAACCACAAATGCCATGGTGGACATGGCTTGGGGATAATTTGATAGACCGCGCCAGCTTTGAAGATTTCCATGACTTTTTGGTCATCTCGCGATTCACTCAGAAATATACGAATCGTATCAGGGTATTGGACGCGTGCCTCCCTAAAAAAACTCTCTCCGTTCGTGTCGGAAACCGCTTCATCAAATAATATGGCGTCAATCTCATTCTGGCGTAACAGTTCGTTGGCTTCTTTGCCGGTCCCCGCGGTGAGAACTCTATAATCTTTGGAAAGATAGCTTAAGAGGGACTTGCGATTTTTCGCATTTCCGTCAACAAGGAGGAGGGTTTCCTCTTTCTTCTCTGGCTTACTTGGCATAAACATTCCTTTCAAAGTGAAAAGAAAGTTTACACATTTAGGAATGATTTCACAAGGGTGGCATGAACGGAGAGCAGTCCATGGTAGTTGCTGGCAGTCTATTTCGAGCCGAATGCACATATATAGGGTCTGTTGAAAAAAGCCGCCAGCGGCGTTCTCTAGACCAGTAAGAAGTGAAAAGTGAGGGGTAAGGAGCACGAGAACTCTTCGACAGGCTCAGGGCAGGCTCCTTCGACAAGTACATCGTGAGTTTATCGAACGGCTCAGGATGTATCCTTCAGCCGTTCTGCGAGTGCATCGTGATCCTTCGACGGAGCTCAGGATGATACATCATACGGTTCGGGATGAGTGATAACGATCATGGTGAGCCCGTCGAACCATCCTTCGACAGAGCTCAGGATGATACATCGAACAGTACATTGTGAGCTTGCCGAACAACTCAGGGCAGGCTTTTTTGAACAGACCCGATGCTACTGATAACGAATAATTTCCTGGCGAAATATGGCCTGTGATGTCTACATTATTCAACGCGCTCCGAAAGAACCGCGGTCTTTTCGTGACCGTTGGTTTTTGTTCTAAAAGATGAGATGCCAGCCATTATCGAGGATCAGTCCTAATCCGATAGCGCCAATGAGAATCGCGATGCATCGTCTCAAATGATGAGAGGGAACGGATCGCGTCACTCTCGATCCAAAGACTAACCCTAGGACGCTTCCTATTAACACGAAGCCCGTTAAGAGCCAATCCAACGAGGCTAGATGCAAATGTCCGAATACCCCGCCTATCGAAATGAGGGCGATGATCAAAAATGACGTACCTATCGCAAGCCGTATGGGAAACTCTAAAAGGATCATGAGAGCTGGCACAATAAGGAACCCTCCGCCTATTCCAAAAAATCCGGTCAGCAAGCCCACAACCCATCCAATTGCGGATGCCCTCAACGCGCAGGGCCAGGAAAAATGGTTGGCACATCCTGACAGCGTATGTTGATTCTCATCGCTCTGATGTTGCCAAAAGGTCCATACGCTCATAAAGAGCAACAAGTTACCGAACAAAAACAAGACTATGGTTTCGGAGACCAGTTGATGCCCTTGCGCGCCAATCCATGCACCAAAGACTCCGGTCAAACTAAATACGAGGGCTGCAGGGATGTGGACTCGCTTGAAACGGTTTTCCTGCCAGGCTCCAAACAGAGCCGAGTAGCCCACAACGATTAACGACATCGCACTGGCTTTTTGAACAGGAATGCCGACAACATAGACTAACAGGGGTATAGCCACTAACGACCCGCCTCCGCCCGTCGCTCCGAGCAACAGACCGACTACTCCACCTGACAGTAATGCCAGTAACAAGTACAGATCCATTAGAGCGAAAAGCGTCCGATTCGTAACAAAATAAACACAAGGCTACAGACGTGGTCGAGGAACGTGCTCAATGCTTGGTGAGAGACACTATAGGTGAGGGAAGCATCCGTGTGCTGTGAGGGAAGCGGGCGATGTTCGTACCGAAGAAAAGGGATATGCTATCCCTTTTCTTCGGAAAAACTCATTGAGATCCAATCAACTATCTTGGAGGTTACTGAAGCAGCGAGTCTCGCCTAATTTGACTGAGCCGGATATCTCGCTCTTTCTCATCTATCTTACCATCTTTAAAGTCTTCTTCCACCTGCTCCTTCTGATTTTTCAGGTGCAATTCGTATCCTCCGGCACTTGCTGCCGCACCTCCCAACACGCCAAGCCCGACATTGCCTCCTGTGCTCCCACAAGCAGTCAATCCCAGCATGGCAACGCCAATAGTCAATATCGAATAGGTATTTGTCATCATTACGACCTCCTAGATTGAGAAAAATAAGATTTGAGGAGGGGGCGTACTATAATATTGTATGGGGAAAGTGAAGAAAGAAACAAGGCGAGGGAATTCGTAAGGACGTTATTGCAAGGCAGTAGGCGCTTGAGGCGTAACAGAGTTTTGCTGGAATAGATACGATGCCAAAGCAGGAATCTGTTCTTGTGGAATAGGACATCCAAACACCTTCTGCATTTTCTGGATGATGTCATGCCATTTCTGCGTGGAATGCTTGGGTTGCATGTAGATATATTCGGCAGAATGACAGATGAGACAGTAGGTATTGGCAATATCTTGTCCATGACCGGGTTGAAAGTAAAAGGGATCGGCCGGTAGGACAATTGACGGTGAGATAGGTGGAGATTCTTCCGATAAAGCGGATGATGCAAAGCTACAGAGGAACATTCCGACAACAATCACGGCGTATGAGAGCTTTCGATGCATGAGATGGTTATTTCTAGGTTGAAACCTGGACTGCTTCAACGGCATTGCGCAAATAGCCGCTAGGATTCCATTGCGGGTGGAGCTGTTGAGACTCCCCGATCCGATTGATCGCTAACGACTGCAATTGATAGGACTGCCCAGGCTTCAAAGACACATGCGTTTCCCACTCACGAAAAGAGAAATCTCCAAAATCTTTTCCCAATTTCGCGGCTTTCCAATGTTGGCCGCCATCCGAGGAAAATAATACTCGATCGATGCCATACCCTTGATCAAACGCGATGCCCTTAATCGGGACACGAGACCCACTGGATATGTTTTCTCCATCAGCGACGTTTGTAATAAAAGATCGAACTTTCATGGTAGAGAGTGGAATCGTGGAGACAGCTTTTTCACCTGGCTCTACACAGCCACAGGCATTATCAGGAATCCGATAGGCTGGATTCATCCAGAAATTTCGATCTTCGTCATGGAGCACTTCGATGTCATTAACCATCTTGACCCAATAACTGGCATACCATCCAGGAACCACCAACCTCAGGGGAAATCCGTTGAGCATTGGGAGAGGCTCACCATTCATGGAATACGCAACCAGTACTTGGTCTGCAGTCGCAACATCAAGAGGCAGTGACTTAAGAAAGTCCGGGGTCGCATCGGCCACGGGACGATCCATGCCGTCGAACCGAATCTGTTTCGCATCCTTTTCTAATTGGGCTTCTTCCAACAACTCACGCAGCCGCACTCCCGTCCACAGAGCATTTCCCATAGCTCCATGGCCCCATTGGCCCCCAGCTACCCGGGGTTCCGAAAAACCGCGACTGTTTCCTGCGCATTGGCAGACTGCCGCAACTTCTATTGGTTCAAATTTTTCCTGTAAATCTTTGAGGCTAAAAGATACGGGGTTCTTGACGCGTCCTCTTATCTTTAAGCGAAATGTTTGCAAGTCAACCGTGGCGGGAATATTGGCTAAGTGCCAGCGGACAAAGAACGCATCATTGGGAGTAAAAATATTTTCATTGAAAAGAGAAAATGGTGTTTCAAGCTGCGGAGGTCGTGTGGTCATGACCATCAAGGGCCGTTTTTCAGGAAAAGCCGCCAGAAGCCGCGTTCCCCTCTCAAACGGCAAGGTCATGCTAGGAGTGGGTGCAGCCCAAACCGGCGGTTTCCCCAATGCTGTCAGCCCACCTGCAGTGAGCAATGCTTGAAGAAACCGCCGTCGAGTGAGTTTATTCGAAGTCAAGGCTCCCATATGCCTATCTACCATAAACAAAGGAACCCTTACTTGGCCAATGTCCGGATATACTGAATCACTTGCCAAATTTGATTGTCCGGCATTCCGGAAAAAGCCATCATCCCAGTTCCAACGGATCCGTTTTTGATGATCCAGAACATTTGACCATCAGAAATATCTTTCATGGTTTCTGTACAGGTGAAGTTTCGTGGACGAGGATCTAAGGCGGCTCCCATCGGTCCTTCGCCGTCGCCTTGTGCGCCATGACAGTTCATGCAGGCTAGCGGTTTTGCTGTTTGTTGAAATAAGGTCTCGCCGGCCTTGATGTTTTCGGCATTTTGTGGAAGAGGGTTTTCCATGTTTCGGAATTTGCCTGGGGCACGTTTGGTTTTTCGCGGTTGGGGACAGACACCTGAAGGACCAGTTCCTCCTGTCGCCTTTGCCGTTTCCGTACCGCCTTTAAAGGTTGCTTTCAGATAGGCAATGACATCAGCGACACCCTGTTGCCCAATGGTTAGTCCCCAATAGGGCATAGTGGCTGATTTGCCCACGCTTGACCCACCAAAGTTAATCACATTATAGAGATATTCCATTGGAAGCTTTTCAAAAGGAATGTTGGCATGGACAGCTGGCTTGGGACTTAACCCCGATGCCGCCGGGCCATCGCCTTTTCCCTCTGCGCCATGACATTGCGAGCAATATTCTTTATAGATAACGGTGCCCCGCTCCACACTGGCATTGGCAAACTCAGGGCTGGTCCAGGGTTCGTAGAACTGAAAATCTTTGACACCCAGTGTCATGAGATATCCAATCACACTTCTTAGTTGAGGTTCTGTGGCATCAGCCAAAAATTCTCCGCTATGGGGAGTGAAATCTTGCGGGTTGATCCCAAACCTGAACAACCAGTCCTTGTCATATCGATTTCCGGAATCCGCCAAATTGGCACTTTGCGGTCCGCCGACGAGTTGTCCATTTTCTTCAATCGTGTGGCAGCCGATGCAGGCATGGGCTTTATAAATAACCGCCCCGACTTCGGCATCGCGTTTGGTCACCTTGGAGAGATCAAATGCCCCAACGGTAACACGAGAGTCGATGAGGTTTTTTTCGAAATAATCGGCAATGGAATTGGCTTGTTCTTCAGTCACGGTCATATGAGGGTCGGGGTCCTGCTTGAGATCCCAGCGATAATTTTTCGCATACAACAATGGCTCTTTTCCGGTAAGCCAACGAATGAGCCAATCCCGCTGGTACTTGCTCCCACCCCACATTAAATCTGGCGCTTTCAAATTAAACCGGCTCTCTTCCTTCCCTTCAAATTTATGGCAGGTTGAACAGGTACTGTTTATCAATGACTCAGCTTCTTGAGCGTCATCCGCAAAGACCTGAGACAAGCCAGGGAAAAAGAATAGGCAAGAAGCCAGGAACAAACCTCCAGCCCTTGCGGGAGAATACATGAACAATCGGCATACTCTCTTCATTGTGAATCCTCCATTCATCACTCCATATTTGAACAATCTATCTTTGGGCTGTTAGAAAACGCCGCCAGCGGCGTTTTTCAACAGACCCTGAATATCTGCGATGCGCGTTCAACAGCTTGCCCTCACTCTTCGATGCGGCAGGTGTTAATGCCAAATATACTCCAGGCTGGACAGTATCCCACTGTTCCCGTCAGGACGGAGATCGCTCCAACCACACCGAATATGGCCGTTCCCCATGTAGGTAACTGGAGAAACACGGCCGCGACCACCAATAGACCTCCCAAAATCAAGCGAATGCCTTTTTCCGTGCTGCCAACATTTTTACACATGGTCCTTTCCTCCTTATTGATGATTGCCTGTAGTCACCCCTTATGTATACGCAAGCGCAATGCCATGAAAAAATCCCAGGGCAGCAATAGCTTTTCGTCATAAAAACAAGGTGTTGTAGAACGAGAGCCCAAGACACAAGTCTGGACGATAAGAAGAATTGTTAATGCTGAAACGTTAATCGTTAAGCATAGCTTAACGGTTAGGCGAACAAGTCGGCGAGGCTGAGTGAAAATCCGGGGAGGAGAGGAGTCGTGAGCGTCGTCTGTAGTTGTTCGGTCGTGAGTTCTTGAGAGGCTTCATAGCGGCCGGCGCGTAGACGATAGACTTTCTCGCTAGTCTATTGAAAAAAGCTACCAGCGGCGGGCCTTCGCTGCCGCACTGGCTCCACCACCCACTCCACTGATGATGACAATCTTCATCACAATTCTCTCCTGATTCTTGTACAAATCTTCTTTTCAAAAAAAGAGATGGTTCTTGCATAAGATACTGAGAACTCTAGACGACAATTTCACAATGAAATGAGAGCACAAAGTTGCGTCAAGCAGTAAGACACAATTTTCTATTGTCTTCGATTTAAAAAGATTTAGATAGTAACGATTTATCCTTTTAATCATAAAACTCAGAAAAAAGTGTATTAACAGGATAATGTTCTTATATTAATGCATAAAATGAACAGCATGAACATCTTTCGTAATATTTAAAGGAACATGGCATAGGGTATACCCTCCAATCGGGGTATGGTTCTCACTACACATGTTTCCTAAAATTTTCTTTCGCAATCAAACAGCATCTTTATTTGTTAATCCACTTTCAATCTATTCTATTTATTCATTTTAAACTGAGGAGATGTATTTCATGGTCTTATCAACGCACTACAGGCCATTGGCCTCCACATTGTTATTCGTTATTGGCTGTCTTGCATGGCCCAGTACAGGGTTTTCGCAGGAAACGGATGTCACACAAACACCCAATTCTGCCAATGCAGGCATCAAGAAATCTTACTCTGACCAGATTGGAGCGGGGCGGGGTAATATTTCAACCCCAGGCTCGTCGCTGTATATTATTAACCGTGATCCGTTTCGTTCTATTCGTCGGGGCCGTAATATTTTTCAACGCAAGTTTACCGTCGCGCAAGGACAAGGCCCACGAACCAATGACGGCATAGGTGATATCGAAAACGATGGTTCACATGGTGCCGGGCTGGCCGATAGTTGTGCCGCCTGTCATGGCCGCCCTAAAGGATCTGCCGGCTTTGGAGGAGATGTGTTCACGCGTCCTGATAGTCGTGATGCCCCACATTTGTTTGGCTTGGGGCTGGTTGAAATGCTGGGTGATGAGATTACTCAGGAACTGCGTGGCATTCGAGACGCGGCCATACAAGAAGCTGCGGACACCGGAAAGAATGTCAGAAAAGCTTTGAGAAGTAAGGGGATTTTCTATGGCAGAATTAAGGCGCTTCCCGACGGCTCCGTCGACACGTCACGAGTCGAGGGCGTCAATGACGACCTGCGAGTTCGTCCTTTTTTTCATGAAGGTGGAACGATTTCAATTCGTGAATTCGTCGTCGGCGCATTTAATGCCGAAATGGGTCTAGAAGCCTTTGATCCTGATCTGGCTGATGCCGCCGCTGGAGAACGCGTGGTGACGCCTTCGGGGATGGTGTTAGATGGGTCCCTCGACGAGATTGAAGCTCCTCCAGCCGCCAACGTAACCGATGATCCCGATTCAGACGGAGTCGCCAACGAAATCCCCGTCAGCATCGTGGATCACATGGAATTTTATCTGTTGAACTATTTCAAACCTGGTCGATATCAAGTATCTGATCGAGCGAGAAATGGGCTGGATATCATGAGAAAAATCGAATGCACCAGCTGTCATAAGCGAAATCTTACGATTGATCATGACCGTCGTGTCGCCGATGTCGAAACCCGCTTCCGTGCCAACAAAGGAATCTTTAATAAGCTGTTTGCCGAAGCCACAGCTCTTGCAGCAGAAGTACCAAACAGTGGAAGCCCTCCTCTAAAAACACCGCAGGGACAGCCGTTCGTGGTCAAGAATATTTTTGCGGACTTCAAGCGGCATGATTTAGGACCTAATTTTTGGGAACGGAATTTTGACGGGACATTGACAAAGGAATTCATGACCGAACCGTTATGGGGAGTAGGGACCACCGCACCCTATGGCCATGATGGACGCAGTATTAACCTGAAAGAAGTGATCTTACGGCATGGGGGAGAAGCAAAAGCGTCACGGAATGCTTTTGCAAAGTTATCAGATAACAAACAGCGGCAAGTTATCGAATTTCTCCAAACTCTGGTGCTCTTTCCCCCGGACGATACCGCATCGAATCTGAATCCGGGAGACCCCAACGCACCAGACTTCCCTCAGAATGGACATGGCAATATCGCCTTGCCAGTCTTGTTCAACGACCCGTCCGATCTGGAATAACCACGATTCTTCCGGATTGGGCTCACCTAACGGGTAGGCCGGTGAGAAACTTCTCACCGGCCTACCACTCTTACCTGAAAATCTTCTAGAGATAGAAAACTTGTGGAAGATACCACAATCAACAGGGTTGACCGTTGAAGAGGCAGGGCTTGTAGCGGCTTATATCAAAATCTGTTTCTTCCTTGTAGACTAACTCATTGCCGTTTACGCCATCCAATTGGGGATCATTAAACATGGTGTGATTCCACCAATAGAATAGTGGATATTCCGGCAGATAATACACGGGATTGCCATAGGTACTCCGGATGTGTCCTTCAACTGTTCGACCCGTGATATAATCAACCTCTCCATTTCCTTTCAAAGAATATAACGAAAGAAAGAGCCGGGATTCCTGATCATAGATTTCGTCGATGCGGGCCTCTTCATTTGGCTCTACAGGCAACGAATGGAGCGCCGAATTAGAGACTTGAACGGAAGCAAAGACAAGCCACGTTGATAATGCCAGAAGGGATAACCCTGACATAGAATTCTCCTTTTCCTCACAAATCCCTAGTAACTCTCACAAAGAATTCTACCACATGCCTTCCCTAAATTCATGGAGATTGGGTGTATCTACCTAATAAAGCACGACTTTTCGAGAAGTCCCATTGGTTCAAATACTCTGAACTTGAGCTTTTGGCCTGCTGAATCCATGCCGATGAGTTGTGAATTTAGGGATTGAGCTTTGCTCTAAGAATTCTGATGAATAGGAAGACAGAGATAAAAAGATGTGCCAACTCCTTGAGCGCTCTCAACTCGAATAGATCCGTTGTGCGCATCGATGGCATCTTTCACAATTTTCGTTCCGAGTCCAGTCCCTCCCGCTTTGGTGCTAATCGCATTTTTGGTGAAGAGCCGCTCTCGCACTTCTGGGGGCATTCCTCTTCCAGTATCGGCGACAATCAGTTCAAGCATATCTTTGGCATCATTAGCAGAGCCCGTCACGGTGACCGAGCCTCCCTTGGGGACCTCTGGAATCGCATTGCCAATAAGATTAAAGAGGGCGGTAAAGAGGCGTTTCCCGTCGGCTTCAAGAGATGGAAGATATTCCAAGTCTTTTGAGAGCAATGTCACGCCTTTTTCTTTGGCTGAAACTTGCAGTGATTTCATAACCCCTTCAACAATTGATGAAACCTGACATGTCACGAAATGCGGCTCACTGGTTACACCTTTTACGGCATCGGAAATTTCCCTGACCCGATCTTGAATACGTTGTCCATTCTGCTTGATCATTTGGGTCAGTTCTGCACAGGTCTCTTCAATTTTCTTGTCGCCGAACATTCCTGATGTAGCAAGACGTGCGAAAAGATCTTTTAACTCATCTTCCAAGAGACTGGTTCCCGTCAACACGGGCATCAACATATTTTTAATGTCATGACCCACATTGCCCAGCACTCTCGTCACTTCCGCTATTTTGGCCGCTTCCAGCAATTGAGCAGCAAGGCGTTTTCGTTCCGTCATATCCTGAAAGGTCACCACGGCGCCAATCAACTCTCCTTCACTATTACGCATGGGCGTGCTGCAATATTGAGCAATAAAACTTGAGCCATCTTTACGCCAGAATAGTTCATCCTCTCCTACATGAACCAGCCCGTCTTTATAGGCTCCGTAGATTGGACATTCTTCCTTGGGGTAGGGCTTCCCATTGCTTCTGGTATGATGCCACAGAGAATGACTAGGTTGGCCAAGCAGTTCAGAAATATCATACCCCAACAGTTTTGCCGCGGAGGGATTCACAAATGTATGACGGCCTTCCAGGTCTAACCCAAAAATTCCTTCTCCCGCCGAATTCAGCACATAGTCATTTTGGCAACGAAGTTCTGCAATTGTCCGTTCGGCCTCACGACGGGCCGAAATATCCCGGAATGTGACGACGGCTCCAATGAGTGAATTCCCCTCATCAAAGATTGGGCGACTTGAGTATTGAGCCGGAAATGACGTCCCATCTTTTCGCCAGAATACTTCATCATCTCCATGATGAATTTTTCCATCTTCATACGCGCCGTAAATAGGACATTCTTCAGCCGGATAGGGATCGCCATTGTCTTTAGTATGATGCCAGAGGGCGTGGCTGGGTTGCCCTAGTAACTCCTTTGCGTCAAATCCAAGAATATGCGCAGCAGCCGGATTGACAAAGGTATGCTTGCCTTCCAGATCAAGGCCAAAAATTCCCTCGTCTGCCGCATGTAAGATTAAGTCATTAATTGTCTGATGCTCAGGCACCCTAGAAGTCTCCATTGCCATGGGCGTATCTCCGCAAATCACTCGTAAGTTAGCTTTCCAACAACTGTTCCAGGATTATCAAAAACAAGTCCCTCGTCCAATGGAATTTGGATAGACGAGGGACCGCGTTTCATTGAATAGGGCAGACTATAAGCTACTCAGTTCTCTTTGGCTCATACCTTTTTCAACAGCCGCTACGAGCTTTTCTTTATCCACGGGTTTCGTTAAATAGTCCACTAACCCGCGTTTCATCAATTCTTTGGCTGTTTCTAGATTGGGATATCCTGTCATCACAATTAGGGGCACATGGGGCCATTCTTGTTGAAAGAATTGAATAGCTTCTAAGCCGTTCACTTTTGGCATATTAATATCTGTGACAATAACATCCAACATCACCGGGTTATCCCCTTGCTTAATTTCCTTCATGGCTTGTTCACCGTCTTCGGCTTCAATAATCTGGTAGCCTGCTTTTTCCAAACATATTTTGGCTACCTTTCGAACGTCAGCTTCATCATCCACCACCATGACTCGTCCATTCGTTTCTGACATGACCTGCCTCCTTAAATTTAGAAATAAAGTATTGAACGTTTATTCACCTATTTCTCTTATTTGTGAGCAAGTGATATACCAAAAGTAAATTGTACGAAAAATCTTATAGTTCGATATTTTATGAAATAACTTTTGAATGAATTGAGTAGATTTGATAAGCCTGTTAAGTTCACGCGTTAACTGTTAAGGGTCTGTTGAAAAGCCGCCAGCGGCGTTCTCGCCCTTTTTCCGTGCTCACGTAGCATCAGTACGCTCCGCGCGCAAAAAGGGCTGCGGCCTTGCTGGACGGACTTTTTTGAACAGACCCCAAACGGAGACTCGAATTTTAGGAACAGACTGGGCTATTGGTGGAAGGCCCGGTCGGGAACTTCAGAATTCATACCTTCCATTGCTTGTTCAGTCAGGTTTCACGATTAGTATCAGACTCAAGGACGACAAGAGTCCCGCGCATAATGGGATGAAACGAGCAGTGGTAGGGATACTGGCCGGGTGGTAGCGCATCGATAGAAAAGGTGCGATTGGGGCCAAGGGGTCCTGAATCAAACGCACATGGTTCCATCTTTTGACATCCGTCGTGAGTAATGGAATGAAGGGTGCTGGTTGGGTTGTCCCAAGAAATCGAGGTGCCAGTTATTATTTTGGCTACGGTAGGAGAAAAATGTGGTGAAAAGGTATGAATGGTAATTCGAAGTCCCGTTAAGGAAGCGATGGCAGGGGAGAGTAAGGCAAATATGACATAGACCAGAACCACAAGCCCGATCATGGGTCTGTTGAAAAAAGCTGCCAGCGGCGTTCTCGCCATTTTTCCGTGCTCACGTACTGCCAGTACGCTCCGCGCGCAAAAAGGGCTGCGGCCTTCCCTTCGGGAAGCCTCAGGACAGGACTGGACAACATTTTTGAACAGACCCGAAGCAGCTGGCAGCAAACAACCTCTGAACGAAATATGGCCCCTGATATCTTTATTATTCAACACTCCGATCATTGATAAGTTCTGTAGGAAGTTGGCTATTGGATATCGTCCCATTGTGTTCCATCTTCCAATATTGCACTTTTCGTTGTTGCCCTAGTACTTTCCAAATGAGCGAACATAAAGCAGGACATGCCATGCTTCCTCTTCTGTGAGCACCAGGGGAATAAACGGGGCCATGTCTGTTCCAGGGCTCCCATTTTTCAAGATCCACAGTAACTCCCCATCCGTTCTGGCTTCTTGCCAGGCCTTGTCTGTAAAGTTCCGAGGCAGTTTTCCTCGCAGGCCTGGAATATTTCCCAACCCTTTTCCATCTCGCCCATGGCACGTGACGCAAAAGGCTTTTCCGTGAAAAATGAGTTGGCCTTTCTCAATATTTTCAGGCGTGGCAGGAAAAGGGTTTGTCCAGGTTCGGGCTTCTTCTATTTCCGTAATTGGGACTCGAGGTTTGAGAACGGCGGGGTCTGCCGCAAAAGAAAAGGGGCTCCCACCCCACAGGATGCATCCGAAAAGTATTGTCGTTGTCTGTGTTGTGCTGCGCCACATGCGGTGTATCCTTTAAGATGAGCGGGGGATCTGGTTGATCCCCCGCTCCTAGCCTAGATGAGTTGTTATCCAGATTATTGAGGGAACGAATGGCCAAGTGATTGCGGGTAGGTCACAGTGCCATCCGGGAACTCTTTCCCTTTTTGCCAGAGGTGATAAATGACGCCATCGGTTTTCCCTGCGGCTTCCGCAATAGCTTTCACTTTTTCGGGATCATCGATATCCAAAATTTGTACGCGTCCAGTGGCAATTTCTACTTCATGATCATGGAAGAACCGATGCCATTGAATGACTGGAAGTTTTCGTGAAAGATCTTTAGCCACGAAGTATTCGATGGCAACCAACGGGGCATTGGCATCCGTTGATTCAAACAAAAGACATTGAAGAATCTTGTCATTAATCCCTTTGCAGTAATGGTGAAATGGGCCTCCTGGTGTCCCATCGGGCATCATGTGCGGGGCTTGCACATGAATGTCATATCCATGTGCTGGCCCTCCTCCCGCACTCATGGCCGGAGTGGTCATACAGCCCATTGCGAGAAAGCTCAGGGCTCCGACGAATAATAGGGAACGGATTGAACGATGCATTGCGACCTCCTTGTTATAAATGTGTGATGAACATGTCCGAATGCTCGATCACGGACAGAGAGAAATTATAGGTCTCCTAGCGAGTGATCGCCAGTGGGTTTCTGTGGTCTGTACAACTCCTGGACCTGGAAGGTTCCGGCATACCTTTCTCTTTTTGATCGATTCGATTTTGCAGAATCTGGGAGTCGAATGTTTCTCCACAATTGAGACAGCGCCAAATCGACAAGACATATAACGCTTCATCTGCATTGTAGGTCTGATCGCTCAATAACAAGCCTTCGCATCGTGGACAATTCATGGCAAATCTCCTTTCTTCCCATTTGGGGCCTGTTGAAAAAAGCCGCCAGCGGCGTTCTCGCCCTTTTTCCGTGCTCACGTAGTACCAATACGCTCCGCGCGCAAAAAGGGCTGCGGCCTTGCTGGACGACATTTTTGAACAGGCCCGATACGGCTAATAGCGAACAACTTCCTGGCGAGATATGGCCCTTGATATCTTCATTATTCAACACTCCCACTTGTGGAGGGGGCTTTTAGGATTCGGTTTCTGGGTAGCTGGGAAAGGAGCATCCCCATTAAACATGAATCGGTTAATCCGGCGTGAAGCAGTCCCACCCCTACCATGGCAGGGAGTAGAAAGAATCCACTATGCACCGTAAAACCCAAAGCCACGCCAAGTAAGATCAATCCTCCCGCAATGGCGCGAACTTGCCCTTCTAATGAGATGCCCTGTTGCCCTTTGATCACTGGCTTGCCTTGGTCAACCCAAGCGGTAATGCCGCCTTCTAAAATTTCGCAATTCGCCAGACCATTGTTGACTAAATATTCTCGCGCGATCTTCACCCGGTTCTGGGTCCGGCACACTAAGATAAGGGAGCGTTGTTGCGCCAGAGCCTGGAGCTCCTCGACATATTTATGTAAATCCGGCAAGGGTATATTTCGTGCGCCTGGGACATGTACACCTTCGAATTCCTGAGGGGTTCGAACATCGATATACAGCGGTTCATTTTTCAGATGTTCATATCCCTCTTGAGTAACTGGCGGCTCAGATTGTTGCTCGTGATCAAGTACGGTCGTGCTCATAGCAGTCCCCTCCTTTTCCTCATGGCTTAGTGAAGCAACGTCTATGCCATTGCCATCCACTCGATAATAATTTTAAATTTATCAATAAAATTATATAGTTATAGATTTTTATGAGTCTTGTGGTCCAGAAACGTTGCGGTACAAATGGGAAATAATTGAACGGAAAACGTTAATCGTTAACTTAACAAGTTAACAGCTGATGGAGAATAGTTCACTTCTTACTGGTCTAGAGAACGCCGCTAGCGGCTTTTTTCAACAGACCCAGAATGGGTCTTTTACACTGAGGCAGGGGCCTCGGATTTGAGGTGTTTGAGTTTTTTCCAGAGAGTCACCCGGCTCATCCCTAGCAGCTTGGCTGCTTCGGTCTTGTTGCCTTGTGTTTGCTGAAGGGCTTCTCGGATCCGATGTTCTTCAGCTTTGTCCAGAGAAGAGGTAGAAGGTTTCGAAAGGGACGCAGTCTGTACGGAAGGACGCTGGACTTCCTGGGGCAAATCCCAAAGGGTGATGCAGTTGTCAGCCACGGTCACGAAGGCATGCTCAATGGCATTCTTGAGTTCTCGCACATTCCCAGGCCAGCGGTATTCTTGAATCCGTTGTAAGGCGTCTTGTGCAATTTCAGTAATGTCACGTTGAAAGATTGTGGCATTATTTTTCATGAAATGATTCACGAGAAGTGGAATATCCACACGACGTTCCCGCAAAGGCGGGAGCGTAATTTCAAAGACATGAATCCGATAGTAAAAATCCTCTCGCAATGTTCCATCAGTCATCAGGAGTTGCAAATTGCGGTTCGTCGCCGTGATCAAACGGACATCCACGTTAATCGCACGATCATCTCCCACTCTTCGAATTTCATTTTCCTGAAGCACACGAAGCAGCTTCAGTTGCAACAGAGGACTGGTGTCCCCAATTTCATCCAGAAACAAGGTGCCGCCGTCTGTCGCTTGAAAGACACCAATCTTATCTCGAATAGCCCCGGTGAATGCGCCTTTCACATGGCCAAACAACTCGCTTTCCAATAGCGTTTCAGGAATCGCGGAACAGTTAATCGCAAAAAACGGTTTGTCCTTGCGTCCACTGAGGGCATGGATGGCGCGGGCGGCTAACTCTTTGCCGGTGCCCGATTCTCCGGTGAGTAGAACCGTCACATCACTTTGCGCGGCCAGACGTAGTCGACGAAAGACCTCTTGCATCGCAGGACTTTTGCCAATGAGTTGCTGAAAGGCCTCCCGCGATTTCGTTTGTTCTTCAAGAACGGCGATTTTTTGATTATTCAGAATGAACGCGGTGAGATCGGTAAAGGTCCCCACGGCCCCCGCCACATTGCCTTCATCATTCCGGAGAATGGAGACATTGCCATACAGATAGAGTTCTCTTCCGTCCTTCGACAAGACTTTACATTCTTGATTGCAAATGCCCCAAGGATAGGGGGTCGGATTGTCCAAAAAATCCGCTAAGACCTGAAACCCTTTACAATTTTTCCCTTCTAAAATATGACAGGATTTTCCAATCACATCATCGCTGGAAAATCCGGTAATACGTGCCGCTCCCGCACTCCAGGCCACAATATGACCTTTGGCATCCACCGTAAAGACGCCATCCGCCATCACATCCAACATGTTACTCAGGATGCCAGGATTTTTACGAAAATCTAGTTCCATGACCGAGGATAAGAGTAAAGATTCAGGAAGGCGAAATACACGGCATGTCGAACGACAGACGGTGAGGCGTCAGGAGTGTTGAGTGTTCCTTGACATTCTTTATATTCCTGACGCCTGACCCTGCACAATTTTCTTGAACCTTGTCATTGCGTTATCGTGCGGCCAATAACGCTTTGAAGGTTGGATCGGTTTGAACGATGCCCTTCAGCGTGTCATTCTCGAGCATATAGGCCCAGCTTTGAGAGTTCGCTCCAGGAATTTTCTGGTGCCATTCTTTGGCTTGTTGTAAGAGATCTAACATGGTTTGATTATCACGGGGAACATGGAAGGCCAAACTATAGGCCATCGCATAGGCCGCCGTAAATTTATTCATGGGATCGTCGGTGAGATCAAACGCCCGCTTGGCGGCATCATAGCCTTTGCGAATGTCAGGATCATCGTAATGCCGGTTCCACGCGACTTTGCCGATTCGGGCCCAGGCTAACTCTAATAAGACTTCCGCACGCACTTCTTTTTGTTCCGCAGGAACTTCCGCCAATAATTCTTGCGGGGCCGACAGCGCCGCTTGTTGATCATTATTCCACCGGTACGCCGAAATCAGGCGCATGCGATTTTCAAAGTCTCCTGGTTCAAGCGAAGATAACGCTTCCATGACGGGAATCATTCGATACAAGTAATCAGCCGGCATCGGCTCGGATTTCCCGCCTATTTCCATGCCTAACGACAAATCAAAACGATCGGTTTGAGATTGGACCGTCCAATACAATTCATTGAACCGTTGAGCTAAACGGTCATCTCTGATATCGATGCTATTCAGCCGACTCCCATAGCTTAACAGTCCTTGATACAGTTGATCGGCAAAGACGCGCAACACCTCTTTATTTCCGGGAGTAATCAGTAAGATTCGGTTGAGCAGCATGAGGGCATCCAGGGAGCTTGAAGCGGCTTGTGCTTGTTTGATCCCAGCCATTGCCGTTTCGGTTTGATCTTCCGGTCCAAACCACGTTGTCGAATGGGGGACATAGCCCCCGGCATCCACGACAAAAGGAATGGTGGTTCCATGTGGGCCTTCTAGAGGAAGATCCAGAACGGCTTGATCAATCGGGAATCCTAGTGATTTAAGATCCGAAAGGATGACCCATTTCACTTTCACAGATTGAATCACTCGCTGCACCTTTTTATACGGGGTGGCCCAATCTTTTGCACCAGGTCCGTTAGAAATCGGGGCTGTCAGCGGGTTGGGGTAGGAGATGGTGGTGGTGATATACGTCGTCGGTGCCGCGTGGACGGTGCTCTCATCAGCGGAAGGGAAGGAGGCATGGGGCAATGTGCCAGACCCCACCGCTTCAATGGCAAAAGGATGATCAGGCTCATGCCTCGCGATCTCCTCCATCACAAAAAATGATGGGGCCAGTTGCTTGTTCCTCGTTTCCGCAATATAAAACCGTTGAAAATCTCCGAAGTCGATCAATTGTCCAGGGCCCGGCGAAATGTTGTCGAGGCTTCGGTCGTGCTGACTCAGGATATGTTCATGAGCCTTTGTACGACGCTGTGCACACCACTCATACACAGGGCTCAGGGGATCAGGGAAATTTCCATCGACGAACAATTGCTGCTGTGCCATTTTCAACAGACACACAAAGTCACGTTGGCCTGCGGCCACGCGGTCACCTTGACTGACGGCTTGAGCAAATTCGCGTATCGTCGTCAGTGACGCATCAGAACTGTCGGCATGGGCGCTGCCAGGCCAGGAAATGCCTGACATGTACAGGCAGCCACAAACAATGGCCATGCAGGCCGCCGTAGTCCTAAGATTTGGTTTTTTAGGAACAGGCCCGTTGTGGCCTCTGCTTTTAGGGGTATCTATCGCAATGTGTTGACGAAAAACTGTACTCATGGAACCCAACTCCTCCTCACAAACATAGTAAATGAGGCATTGTTAAATAGGTAGAGCTTTCTAAACTTTTTATCTTTTGTTTTCAATGCGTTAGAGTGTTCTCACCTATCTCAAATTAACAATGCCGTAAATGAAACGTGTTATGGTACATGTTAGCTGAGATCATGTAACCCATGAACCAAAGCCCTTACTCTACTATAGGCGATTTCTCACGCACCACGATAGTACCTCGCATGACATGGCCTGGTAAATCACAGAAATACGGGTAGGTACCAGGACGTGTGGGCATGAATTCTATTGCCGTCTCTCCTCTCGTCGGAAGCAGGACCCGCACAAAACCTTCTTTTGAAAACTGCGGTGCTCCATTTCCGGAAACCGTGACATGAGATTCACTGAATAATCCCACCGGGACAAAAGCATGGAGTTCAGTGTCCAAATTTTTCAAGACCAAACGAGTTCGATTGCCAACAGGTATTTCCGTCGTCTGTGGCCGGAACTCTCGAGAACGAATATCAATCACAACCTCAAGAGCTTCCACATTTGGATTCTGCATGAGGCTAGCTGATGTCGCGCCCCATAGTGGAAACGTTGACGCAACGCCTATGAATAAGCTGCTCACTATCAGGGTAAAACTTACCAAATGCAGCCAAGGTCTAGGGCGGGAAAGGGTTGTCACCTCCATGGCCCATTATACTTACCGCTCCTATTGACACGAAAGCCGATTTGTGGGTAATAACATAGGTTTTGTGCAATAGGTTTAAATATTTTAAATTAAGTATAATAACTTACAACAAGAAGACCTCTTCATTCGGGAAGAAAAAGTAAAGTTCTCGAGCAACTGCCCGAAAATAGAGTAATAGAAGGAACTCAGAATATGACCCCTATGGAAGTGTTTCTTGCGGATGATTCTACAACTCTCGTGCTTGGGACGGTTTTGGTACTAGGGGTCTTTGTCTTTGGCTGGTTTGAACGCCGTCGAACCTCCCGCTTGCCGAATCTCGGGACGGTTATGGTCAAAAATCGGTTAAAAGGGACACCGTAAACTTCTGGGCAATTCCCTGCCCAACTCCTTTCTCTTGCAAGTCGGGTCTGTTGAAAAAAACCGCCAGCGGCGTTCTCGCCCTTTTTCCGTGCTCACGTACTGCCAGTACGCTCCGCGCGTAAAAAGGGCTGCGGCCTTGCTGGACGGACTTTTTTGAACAGACCCAAGTTGGTTGTTAGATCCTGATTCTGCCCCTTCTCTCGGCTAGCTCACAATGAACCTGTCAAAGGAGCCCGCCCTGAGCCTGTCGAAGGGTCCAGAGGTTTTTCTCGTGCTCTTTACTCCTCACTACCCACTTCTTACTGGTCTCTAGAGAACGCCGTTGGCGGCTTTTTTCAACAGAGCCCTTATTAGGGTTTTTACCTTGCATATTTTACCGAAGAAAGTTACAATATTCCTCTCTTCGTCTTCAATATTTTGGGTGGTTTTAATTCGCACAACACTACATGTAACATTTATTATGCGGAGTTGTTATTTTATCTAGCCTGTTTCGGACAACCCCTCGCAGTATTATCCCCAGCCAGGTCTGATTGAACGTTGCAGATAAATAAGTCAGGCACGGTATGTTTCTTTATTTTTGAAGAAATAAGATGTGCAGGCATGTCACGAGACAATTTGTAATTCCCGGGTTCATCACAATCACGAGTTCAGCTCTTTAAATTTTCTTTCACTTCATCCCAATGGAGATGTATTCAATATGGCAGTCACGATTACCTTGATCCTCTCGCTTCTGGGATTGATCGTCGCATTTTATTATTCGTCTTCAGTGAACAAGATTCCGATTGATATGGGAGTCGAGGATCAGGACATCAAACAACGTTTGGGAAAGATCCATGCGGCTATTGCCAGCGGGGCGATGGCATTCTTGAAACAAGAATATAAAATCATGGCCATCTTCATGGCGGTCTTTGCAGCGATTATTGCTTTGTTAATCGATGATCATCATACCGATTATGTGAATGAAGGATTCTACACCGCCATTGCCTTTATCTTTGGGGCGATTATTTCCATTGCTTCAGGTTTTATCGGTATGAAGATCGCAACCCAGGGCAACGTCCGCACAACGGTCTCCGCCAATCAATCGATATCTTCGGCCTTTAATGTAGCCGTTCATGCGGGGTCTGTTATGGGATTCGGCCTAGTGAGTTTAGCCGCATTAGGGCTGCTTCTGGTCTATCTTGTGTTGAAGAGCATCATGCCGGAACAATTACCGACCCATGTGCTAATGGAGGTTATTGCTGGTTTTGGGTTAGGTGGATCATCCATTGCCTTGTTTGCCCGGGTTGGTGGTGGGATTTTCACCAAAGCCGCAGATGTAGGTGCTGATCTCGTGGGGAAAGTGGAAGCCGGGATTCCCGAAGATGATCCTCGGAACCCTGCGGTGATTGCCGATAATGTTGGAGACAATGTGGGGGATGTGGCCGGAATGGGTGCTGACTTATTCGGGTCCTGTGCTGAGAGTACCTGTGCTGCTATGGTGATCAGTGCGGTGGCCTTCTCCGGGATAGTTGATGCGTTGTTATATCCGATTCTCATTTCTGCCGTTGGCATTCCTGTGAGCTTACTGACCTTGCTGATGGTCAAGGTCACCTCAGAAGAACAAGTTGGTCCAGCCTTGAAAAAGATGCTGATTATCTCCAGTGCACTCATGGCTGTGGTGATGTTCTTTGTAACGGCAGCCATGATTCCGGATACTTTTGAAATTGGCGGGGAAGCCTACACGTACCTGGGCGTGTATTTTTGTTTTTTAACTGGGTTAATTGCTGGGCTTGTCGTGGGACTCATGACTGAATATTACACATCTCATGATTATGCCCCCGTCCGAGAAGTGGCAAAATCCTGTGAGACGGGCTCTGCCACTAATATTATCTTTGGGCTGGCGCTTGGCTATCAAAGTGCCGTCGGACCGTATCTGGCTATTGGTCTCGCCATCTACATTCCCTGGATGTTGGCCGGGATGTATGGCGTGGCAATTGCGTCGCTAGGCATGTTGGGCACACTTGTCATAGCTTTGACGATTGATGCCTACGGGCCGGTTTCCGATAATGCCGGAGGCATTGCCGAAATGGCGGGAATGCCAGAACATGTCCGTCAGCGGACGGACGTGTTGGACGCCGCCGGGAATACTACAGCCGCCATTGGAAAAGGGTTTGCAATTGGTGCGGCGATTTTGACCTCCTTGGCCCTATTTGCGGCTTTCCTGACCCGAGCCGACTTATTGCTCAAGGAACAGAATGGCCCAGAGTATGACCTCTTAGGGACCATTAATTTACTCGATCCGTTAGTCTTTACCAGTCTCTTTATCGGAGCAGTGTTGCCGTCATATTTTTCGGCCATGACCATGAAATCTGTCGGATCTGCGGCCTATGAGATGATCGAGGAAGTCCGCCGGCAGTTCCGCACGATTCCCGGACTAATGGAAGGAAAAGCCGAAGCTGATTATGAGCAATGTGTGGCTATTTCCACGAAAGCGGCGCTCAAGGAAATGATTGCTCCGGGAGTGTTGATTATGGGAACCCCTCTGGTCGCAGGGTTTCTCTTTGGCATTCAGGCCGTGGCAGGGGTGCTGGCTGGATCGCTTGTGGCAGGTGGCGTGATTGCGATTTCGTCTTCTAACAGTGGGGGAGCCTGGGACAATGCTAAAAAGTATATTGAAAAGGGAAACTTGGGCGGGAAAGGGACCGACACCCATAAAGCGGCGGTGGTTGGGGATACGGTCGGTGATCCACTCAAGGATACCTCCGGTCCTTCGCTTAATATTTTAATCAAACTTTCAGCAATCTTATCGTTGGTGTTTGTTCCATTCTTTGTACAGTATGGAGGGTTGCTGGTAAAATAACCTATTGGGGAAATATCATTGAAACTTCTCTTATGTATACGGATTATTCACGATTTACCGGATCGAATTCATAGGTCAATGCCGCATTTCATATGTTTCAAGGTTTTCTCATCCTCTTGTTCTCTACTGTTTTTTCATCTTTTCTTTCCGTTTTCATCTTCTATAACGCCGACATGTCCGCCATTATTTGAAGGTAGACGTTTATCAGGCCGTTATATCATTGATTAGATTAAGAGAGTGACCATTTTCTCACTCTTGCGATTTAAAGTATTTTCACTTTCGACTAAGACATTTTGAAACTCCTTCGCCCTTGAGGGCTTAACCTCGAAAAGAGCAAGGTTGGGGGGAGCATGAAAAGCGTATTTGGTAGTTAACGCACGATAACTGGTCTGCAAGGAAGGCGTGCATGGATAGACCAACACCACCGGATAATCCATTCCTCCCTCAACAAGATAAGGCCCAAGAGGTCCTGTCTCAGGATATGGAAACGCTCATGCATGTCATTTCTCATGACCTTCGCGCCCCCATTGTGACCATTCAAGGTTTTTGTCAAGAGCTGACCATGGCCTGTGATCGACTGAAAACATTGTTTGAGGAAGAGAGCACCTCTGAGGCCATCAGAGAGAATGTTGACCCCCTGGTTACTCAGGATATTCCAGAGGCCGTACGTTTCATTCGAGCGGGAGCGGATAGCGTCAGTGCGGTCACCTCGGGCATTCTTCGCTTTATTCGTTTGGGTCAAATGGATATTCAATGGGACCGCTTGGGCATGAATGAGTTAATGATGAATATTGTGTCCTCTTTAGAATATCAATTGAAAAATAAAGGAGTCGCCCTTCATATTGGCGATCTTCCAGACTGCATGGGCGATGAGGTTCTTGTGACACAAGTGTTTGCAAATCTGATTGATAACGCCCAGAAGTATCTAGACCCGGAACGTCCAGGAGAAATTTCGATTCAAGGACGCCACGTGAATGGATGGGCTGTGTTTGCCGTTACTGACAATGGCATCGGAATTCCACCTGAACAGCATGCACGGATTTTTCAGGTGTTCCATCAGCTGGACCCTCGACAAGAAAAGGGAGAAGGGTTGGGATTAGCGATCGTGCAGCGGATTATTGATCGGCATCAGGGCAAGATTGAAGTTGAATCTTTACCAGGGAAGGGCACGACCTTCCATGTGTACGTTCCACGAGCAATTGAGCTTGAGGAGGGAGGACATCATGAATCTTGAAACGACAGTGCTTATCGCAGAAGATGATGACGGACATGCGGCGCTCATTGAAAAGAATCTTCGCCGTGCAGGGTTTGAGAAGCCCTGCTATCGTTTAAGAGATGGGCAAGAGACCTTAGACTATTTTCTCGGGCAGGATCAGAGACAGCAGGCGAAAAGGGCGGACTACTTCTTTTTGCTTCTGGATATTAATCTTCCCTGCGTCAGCGGCATCGAAGTGTTGCGCAAATTGAAAGAACATGAAGTATTCAAAAGGATGCCTGTACTGATGCTGTCTACGACAGACAATCCCCAGGAAGTTGAGACGTGCTATTCCATTGGATGCAATTTGTATTTGACGAAACCAATGGATTCTGAAACTTTTGCAAAGGCCATCACAAGCCTAGGCTCATTGCTGGACTTTGTCACCGTTCCGGCCGTGCGGTCTCACTCACAGTCAGCTGTTTCCCTCAATTAGGGGTCGTAGGCCAGGCCTTAGTCTGGCCAATTGAACTAGAGAGAGCTCACCAGAGGAGACGACCATTTCGCACCCTCAAGCTTTCAAACAGGCATACTCGGTTGCCGAAGAAAACTTGAGGCGAAACAAACGCTAGCGGTGACGCCTTGAAAGGCTGGACCACTGACCATGACGTGGCGTTGGCTGTTTCTTGGCAGACGCACCGCTTTTCCCTTTATACTTCCAACCTAGTGCCCGCAAAATTCGGCTGACATGGTCCGGGTGATATTTTACGCCGAAACACCGTCGAATGACGGTACCCACACGCCGGCATGTCCATTGGTCAGCTCGAACATTGGCAGCCCGCGGCCCTTGTTGAAGAATTTTGAGAAGCGATTGGCGTTGCGCAACCGAAAGACGTGAAGGACGACCCGTATGAGGTTTGGATTTCAGCGCCTTTTTTCCACCCTCTTCCAATGCATCCTTCCATCGTTTGACGGAGGAAGGCGCCGCGCCGATTTTTCTCGCCACTTCACGAATGCCTCGACCTTTGGCCAGCATACTGGCAGCTAGTCGTCGTCTTGCTTCTAATTTTTTTGCACTACCTTTAGGTCTCATACCGATAGTCATCGGACAGGCAGGCAGGCTACTTGAGGGGAGAATAGAAAAGGAACGAATTTTTTTGAACAGACCCGAGGCTGCTGATGGCGAACAGCGTCTTGCCAAAATATGGCCCTTGATATTTTCATGATTCAACACTCCCTGAATGTGGAGAATGTCAATTCTGGGAAAAACTAGGGAGGTGAGATATTTCTGGGAAGTTGTGGAAGGGTAATAAGATCAGTGAAACAGTTCATCAAAAAATTGTTTCATATGCATCCAAGATCGTTGATCAGCTTGTTTGTGATATTTTGCCCCTTTCAACCCGTACTGATCAGCCGAGGGATTCGTAAAGCTATGTTGGGCCCCGCTATAGACAATCATCTGCCAATCAATTTCTGCCGCATTGAGAGCCGTTTGGAATTCGGCGATATGATCGGAAGAAATAAAAGGATCGGAGTGGCCATGGGCGATCAAGACCTTAGCTGCATCTGAAACCTTCTGAGGACTGGGCGGCAAAGGCAGCGATCCATGGAAACTCACCACCCCTTTGACTGGGGCCTTACCGTAAACGAGCTGCATCACCGTCGCCCCGCCAAAGCAATAGCCAATAGCCGCTAAACGGGTCGGATCCACCCTCTCATCGGCCTGAAGTATCTTTAAACCTTTTTGCGCTCTTCCCAGCCATTCGTCGATATTGCTGGTCGTCAATTTCGCCCACTCACTCGCTTTCTCCGGATGTGCAGTGACCTTCCCTTTTCCGTACATATCCACTGCAAACGCCACATATCCCAGTTTAGCGAGTTGCTCGACACGGGATCGGACATAGTCGTTCAAGCCCCACCATTCATGGACAACCAAAATGCCAGGCCTTTTGTCCTTCACGGAGTCATCCCATGCCAGAAACCCCTCATATGCGTTATCGCCAAGCGAGTAGGGAACAACCTTACTCTGAATCTTGGCTTCAAGACTGTAGGGAAACGCTATGAACACCAGTAAAAGAAAAAACAAAGAACGAATAGTCATCACTACCCTCCTTGCTATTGCATTCGGCCCCAAACAGCCCGGCAAGTTTTTAAGATATAAAGACACGCCAGTCAACTAGAAGTTTCATAAAAAGGGCACAGGAAAGAAACCCAGAAAAAGTAATTGGCGCAGATAATAATTATCTACGGCCTCCCTTTGATACAAATTGGTGCACCCCGACGGAGTAACTCAAACCACCTGTTTGATACTCTTCAAGAATGGAACAGGGCTCTTCAAAGTTCTTCTAGCAATTTGGGAATATAACATTTGCATTTCCCACTCACTATCGTCTATCTTAATATTTAATATTAAATTAGACGATCATGTATATTACTCGCACATTAGAGAAATTTCTTGGCAAGGCAACAGGGCAATTCCCTGTCATGCTGGTGATCGGTCCGCGTCAAGTTGGCAAGACAACACTATTACAGCATCTGAGTAAAAAAGGGCGTTCATACGTCACCCTTGATGATCCAACCTTGGCCACCTTGGCCAAAGAAGAACCGGTCTTGTTTCTCCAACGCTTTCAGCCTCCGATCCTCATCGACGAAATTCAATATGCCCCTGAATTACTCCCCTATATTAAAATACACGTTGATCGGGATCGCACACCCGGCTCATTCTGGCTGACAGGCTCTCAACAATTTCAATTGATGCAGGGGGTCTCTGAATCTCTAGCAGGTCGCGTCGGCATTGTTAATCTCTTGGGGCTTTCCACGAAGGAATTACACGCGCAACCCAAATTCGCAACACCATTTTTACCAACGAGAACCCAATTACAAAAACGCCTCAACCCCTCACTTTTTCTTTCCCTTCAGGAGGCATATCGCCATATCTGGCGGGGGTCTTATCCCGCTATGTGGTTACCAGCACCTGGCGCAAGCTGGAACGATGGAGACAGCGCTGACGGGGAAGGAGGTGGATTTGGGGAAGGTCGAGCGCCGATCAAATCTCATGGCATGGACCACAATTTGTTTTATAGTTCGTATGTTCAGACCTATTTACAACGAGATGTCCGTGATCTGGCAAACGTTGGAGATGAAGGGTCTTTTCTCAAATTTCTTCGAGCTGCGGCTGCTCGTACCGGACAATTGCTGAATATGTCGGACATGGCCAGGGACGCCGCCATATCTGTCCCGACGGCAAAACGATGGCTGAGTGTGTTGGAGGCCTCAGGCATTGTCTATCTTTTGAACCTCTATCATACCAATACAACGAAAAGACTGATCAAAGCCCCTAAACTCTATTTTCTGGATACCGGTTTATGCGCCTATCTCACGGAATGGACCAGTCCGGAGACATTGGAAGCCGGCGCAATGTCTGGAGCCATTCTCGAAACCTTCGTGTTTATCGAAATACTAAAAAGTTATTGGCATAACGGTCAGCATGCCCCGCTCTACTACTATCGGGATAAAGATAAAAAGGAAGTCGATTTACTAATCCTACGAGATCAAACCTTCTATCCCCTAGAATTTAAAAAGACGGCCTCACCGACCAAAGATGATACTCGTCACTTCAAAGTATTGGAACACTTGCCGCATCCTATTGGAGACGGGGGAGTGATTTGTTTCGCAGAGACGTTGCTACCTCTCGCTAAGAACATCAGCGCAATTCCTGTAGGATTGGTTTGAAAAATTTCTGAAATATGGAAATTGGTGCGCCCGGACGGAGTAACCTCGAACCAATTATTCACTATTTTTGAGGATTGGAACCGTATTCTCCAAGGGGCTTCAGTGGAATTTAACTCCTCATCCTAATACTAGAAATAGTAAGATCCTAGGAGAATTTTGAGTTTGACGCTATTCGGAGTGCAAGAGAACAAGAATCACCAAGCATCACTCAGTTCTACAAGCGGCTCGTCTGTTTGGAGAATTTCAAGGACGTGGGGAAATACTCGGTGAATGAGAGAGCGAAGATGCCTATTCGATGTATTTCCACAAGTGACCAGGAGAATTTGTGGAGGCGAACCATATTGTCTGACCAAATTAACAAAATCCTGATCTTTGGTCATCACAATGGCATCCACTGCGCGTGCCTCGTGGAAAATTGATACGTCTTCGGCATCATGGAATCCTAGGGATGCCACTGATTGTGCTTCTATTCCAAATGTCTGGGAGATCCACTGGGCAAGATGAGGAGAAAGCTGGGCATCAATCCAAAGAATCAAGCCACCACCACTGGGTAGTCAAGCCGACCACTGGCAAACTTTAAACAGGCCTGGACATCTTCCAATTCAAGATCAGGAAGCTCCTGCAGCACCTCTTCGGGAGTGAGTCCATTGGCGAGCAAATCAAGAACATCAGTGACTCGGATTCGCATCCCTCGAATACAAGGACGCCCGCCACACTGTTTGGGGTTTACAGTAATTCTGTCTGCTAATTTTGACATATACTCTTCTCCATTGAAGAAAGTATATCATAGTGGCCTTACCCTGAGTAGAATCAAGCTGTCCCAGGCGGAATCTGACTCGGGATGAAAACTGGGTTACCTCTCGTGTCAGGTTTTGATCCTGAATCAACTACTTTTTTCACCTTCTAACTCCACCAGACTAGCTCCAGTGTATACGGGTTCTTTGAGACAGGTTGGCTGACGATGGTGATGTACCAAACAACGGGTACTACGGCTGAAACACGGAACCTCGAACCGCCCCAACCTAGCTTCTATTGCTGACTCTCGAAGATTTTTGCGATCAGCAGTCCGTGATGGTCTCAGAAAGGAATAAAGAACTAATGAAGCAATATCAACGAGTTAGCAATGTGGTGCGCCCGACAGGATTCGAACCTGTAACCCTTGGATCCGAAGTCCAATACTCTATCCAGTTGAGCTACGGGCGCACACAACTATCTATCCTTTCCTGGGAAAAGTTTTTGGTTGGACGCCCAGGTTATACCGTTCTCGTGTCAGACCCGTCAAATTGGAGTTAGGGAAAGAGCGCCAGGTAATGAGGATGGTCTCCTCTCATACCCCAAAGACTAACCTTGCTCGGCTATCTACTGCCGGTGGTAAAAGCGTTATCAGAGTACGTTTTCGGTTAGTAGAGATTACTGCCAAATAAATGGGGGAACGGTCCCCTCCTCCGGGTTATAGCAAGGAGTGCTTTTTCTAAGGTTTACTCTTCTTAAGGCAGCACAACCAAACCTTTGCTGCGAAGGAGGGTATCATGATTCAGACTCAACAGTTAACTCCAGACACCATCGTTTTTCAGATACAAGGGCATTTTCACCAGGAAGTAGCAAAAGAATTAGCCTTGTCAGTATTCCGCTCACATCGTCTGGGATTTAAAACCTTTCTACTAGATCTTAGCCTGGTTTCGCTCATAGATGATGAGGGCTCCCGGCAACTTGCTCTTATCGAACAAGGTCTGCAGAACAAAGGTGGAACCTGGAGAGTACTAAATAATCCTCTCTCTGAACACCGAATGCTTTCTAACGAAAATCTTGAACAGTTCCCCAAAGAGACTTGGAACTAAGTCTTCTTCTTAGGCGCCGAACAGCGACCCTCGAAACAAAATACCTCTCTATACTGGCCTTTTAAAACCCTAGTAAGTATCTGGAGCTGGAAGATCCACTTCAGATTGGGTGGCTTCTGGGACAATCTTTTCTAGGCGGCGATGATAATCGCGCATGCGCTGTTGCTGTTCAAGGCTAAATTTGATGATGTCTTGATTATGAAGGTCTACCAACTGTTCGACAGACTGTAACAACGGCGGGACCGCATCAAACACCTTCCCCGCTTCAAAGGCCTCAAGCGATTCCACAAAAAGGGGGGGGAGCGGTTTATAGGTTGCCCCTGCACGGTCACGAAAGCGATAGACCACATCTTCATATGCTTCAACAGCTTCTTCTGTTGGCTTAACTCCTCCAGGCAAAGCCATTCGCGATGCCGCGGGTATTTTTTTCGCAAAGGCACTCAGACTGGAAATTAACTCTCCTAAGGTATCGACGACCTGTCCAGGTTGTAGAGTGTCCTTCTTACTCATGGCTCTGAATCTAGTTCAAACATGGGGTTGCCTGTCAAGACTTTCCAATCCCCTGATTGGTTAACTCTTCACGCACACCTTCCATGTCTTCTGGAAGCGGTGCCGAAAACATCATAGATTGTTTGGTGAAAGGATGGACAATACCAAGAACTTTGGCATGTAACATGACGCGGGGTATTTCGATGTCACCAATTTTCATGACCCTTTTCCCTCCATAAGTTTGGTCGCCTAAAATTGGGCAGTCGATCGCTTTGAGATGCACACGCAGTTGATGCGTCCTACCTGTTCCGGGAGTGAGTGCAACATGGGCAGCAAGTTTTCTAAAACGATCAATAATCTTATAGGAAGTTAAAGATTCTTTGGGTCTGGTTGTTCGTGAGGAAAAGGTTTTGCGATCTTTGGTATCTCGTCCTATGGCAATTTCAATGCGTCCTTCCCGAGTTTTTGGCGAACCCCAGACCAGCGCTTCATACAAACGACTGATTGTATGTTCTTTGAATTGCGCCGATAAATGTTGATGAGCCTGATCTGTCTTGGCTACTACTAAGACTCCTGTCGTATCCTTATCTAACCGATGAACGAGTCCTGGGCGTTCTCGTCCACCTATAGACGAGAGGTGCCCCTCACCTCTTTGCATGTGGTGTAACAAGGCATTGACCATCGTTCCAGTCCAATGTCCCGGAGCCGGATGCACCACCAGACCAGCCTGTTTGTTAATGACGAGCAGCGCTTCGTCCTCATACAAAATATCAAGTGGAATAGGTTCAGGCTGAATATCAAGAGGTTCTGGCCGGGGAACGACTAAGACAATTCGCTCGCCTGGTTTTACCTTATGACTGGGCTTTACAATTTGCCCATCAACGGTAATGTGCCCATCTTCAATAAGCCGCTGAAGAGCCGTGCGGGAATAGAAGGGATCACGACTGGCTAAAAAGTGATCAAGTCGCTTCAGAGATTCGCCAGATGTGACGATAACCTCAGACTGCGTTTGGACATACGGCATTAGGTCAAAGCCAGGAGTCTTCTAACTGTGTGGAAAATAAAAATGTATATAGAGTGTTCGTTATTTACAGAAACCATATAACTGTTTCTTATTCCAATAAAGTTGGACATGCTTCTGATAACTGTTATGGAGCATTTTTTTACTCTCCCGAGTCCTAGCCTGAGTTGATTCTGCCTTTATATTGCAAATGAGAACGACGGGTAACTCGACCCAAAGAGATAACAAGTGTACGTTGTGAAATACTTTCTCAGACAAAAATATCAGGGGGTGCCATGAGACCTTCAAACTTGGATTCCCATTGAAAACCCAATTGTTTGCATCGGTCACAGAGAATTTGACGTCGACATGTATCTAAAGTGCAGGTCACGTGATCAAGCTGCGCAAGAAAAATTCTAGAAAGATGATCACTTGTTCGCCCCTTGAGCATGACCAAATCTCCTGATCGTAATTCATCCCTCAGGAAAGACGACGCCTCGGCTATGGTATAGAATGCCCGCACTTGATCTGAGCACATGCCCGCTTGTATTGCTGCACGTTTAGAGTACTGAGATCGCCCCCCAACAAACACCGCCCAATCGGCCACGCGTGCGGCCTCGCGACCTAGTCGCTTGCCACGATCACGAGAGCTCAAACTTGAATCGGAGAAATCACTTACGACAACAAACTTTCGCGCAGAACTGGCCTGTTCCATCACGGAATAGGCCACCTCAAACGTGGTCTTGGAACCATTCCACTCGTCCCGAATTACGGTTGCGCCATTTGGTAACGTCACCGGCTGCATACGTGCCCAAAAAGGCTTAACTGATTCTATGGCGCGGATACCTTCCTCTATCGGAACGCCACAATATACCCCAGTAGCTAAGGCAGCGAGGATTGAGTCTACCCAATGGATGCCAACCAAATTTGTTTTGATCTTGTGGCATTTCCCTCCATAATGTAGTTGAAATTCAAGCCGCCCCGGCCACTGCGATGTCCAGTCAGACGCTCGAAATTCTGCCTCCCCCAATGTCCCGAAAATACAGCTATTGAAAGTTCCAGTGGAACGCATCGCTAAGACATTGTAATCATCACCATTGAGGACGGCGAGCTTCCCTGTTCCTAATGATCGAACCAATTCTGATTTTTCTCGGGCGATATTTTCTAAGGTCTTGAACGTATTGGTATGACACAGTTTCACACCAAGCATGATAGCTATATCAGGTCGTAGTAACTTCACGAGATGTTTCATATCTCCAGGGGCTCCAACAGCCGTCTCAATCACAGCATACCGATGCCATGGGCGCACGCTCAGAATGGTACCTGCCACACCTCCAAACTTATATGAATTCCATGTACCTGATGTTTTCACGGTAGGAAATTTTGAAGACAGAATAGTGGCTAGTAGTTCCTTCGTGGTCGTTTTTCCGGTACTCCCTGAAATCGCAATAATAGTAGTTCGAAACAAAAAGAACCGCCAGAGATAGGCCGAAGGGTATCGTAGTCGACTGATTGCTTTCTCCCATAGTTGAAGGAAATAGTAGCGTATGCCGAATAGTTTCTTGATTAATGCGAGAAGTGGCATGGGTTCATCAAAGAGTTTGTAGAGGTGTTGAACATCTTGCCCACCTGTCAAAACTGATAAGATGAAGAATTCCTGACGGTAATGGTTGCATGTTCACTGATAGATTCAAAAAACATAGAGACGTCTGAACCACACTGGTTTTGCAAACGGAAGTAAGCTCATATCCCCAGCAAACACTTTCTATGCCCTTTATCATCCCACAGGTTTTTCATTAAAGACACCGTGAGCGCCGAGATCGTCTCTTCATACTGCGCTCCTTTCATCAGTGGCACTATCATGCTACGGTTTCGAGAGCGTATACACTTAGTGGCCTGGTCAGAATCTTGGGATCACCTCTGACAACACGTTTGTGTTGCAGCGGCTTGTTGAACCTAAAAACGGCAGTTGGATCACGAAAGCATGTCCTGAGCCTGTCGAAGGGTCCGCACAACCCCTTGACGCACCTAGGAAATGGAAAAATTGCTTATCACCCACAAGGTGACCGGACAATTTGTCCATTTCCTATGCACATCAATTAGTTGCACAGCTTTTTCGCGCTCAACCGCCTTCTTTAGGTTGAAAGGAATGGGAGTAATTCGAGGAGTCTTAGGAAGATAAATTAGGAATGGTGTCCACGCTTTTGCAGCCGCCCAGCGATTTTCTTCCGGAGGCGTGCTTTTTCTAAACTCACTCGGGCTTCTTCAACTTCTGAAGGGAGGCCTCCTCGTTCCACACGTTCTTCGGCTTTCCGAACAGCTTCTTCGGCACGCTCCACGTTAATATCTTCGGCTTTTTCGGCGATTTCAGCCAGGATCGTGACTTTAGTTGGCGTCACCTCAGCAAAACCCCAGAGCACAGACATAAACTCTGACTTTTCGCCGATTCGATATTCTAATTCGCCAATACGAAGAGTGGTCAGAAAATGACAATGTCCTGGCAGGACACCAAAGTCACCCTCGCTTCCTGGAGCCGAGACATAATCAACTTCCTGACTCAACAGAGGGTGATCGGGTGTAACCACCTCTAGGAGAATTTTCCCTGCTGACACAGCGGTTCCGGAATTAGCCATTACCCTTTATATCCAAGTTTTTCAGCTTTTTCGATGGCCTCTTCAATTGGGCCCACCATGTAAAAGGCTTGCTCTGGCAGGTGGTCATATTTCCCATCCACAATCTCTTTAAAGCTGCGAACCGTATCGGCCAGTTTCACATACTTCCCTGGAGATCCGGTAAAGGCCTCAGCCACATGGAAAGGTTGCGACAAGAAGCGTTGCAACTTACGAGCACGGGCCACCGTCTGTTTGTCATCTTCAGACAATTCATCCATACCTAAAATCGCAATGATGTCTTGCAGGTCTTTATATTTTTGCAAGGTCCCCTGCACTCGTTGCACCACGCCGTAATGTTCTTCCCCTAAAATCATGGGATCCAAAATTCGTGACGTGGAATCCAACGGATCCACCGCGGGATAAATCCCCAACTCTGCCAAACTCCGAGAAAGCACAGTCGTAGCATCCAAATGGGCAAAGGCTGTTGCGGGCGCTGGATCGGTCAGATCGTCAGCTGGCACATAGACGGCTTGGACAGAGGTAATCGATCCACTCTTGGTTGAGGTAATACGTTCTTGCAACGTCCCCATTTCGGTACCAAGCGTGGGTTGATACCCCACCGCCGACGGCATCCGACCTAATAACGCCGACACCTCGGAACCCGCCTGAGTAAAGCGGAAAATATTGTCAACAAAGAGCAGCACGTCTTGGTGTTCTTCATCACGGAAATATTCGGCGATCGTCAAACCTGTTAGTCCCACACGAAGTCGTGCACCTGGGGGTTCGTTCATTTGACCATAGACCAACGCCGCTTTGGACTTGGCGAAATCTCTTGGGTCAATGACTTTGGAATCTTGCATCTCGTGCCAGAGATCGTTCCCTTCACGAGTCCGTTCACCCACACCCGCAAAGACCGAAAACCCACCATGATGAAGGGCAATATTATTGATCAATTCCATGATGATGACCGTTTTACCCACACCGGCACCACCAAACAAACCAACCTTTCCACCCTTAGCGTAGGGCTCTAAGAGATCCACCACTTTGATCCCCGTTTCCAAAACTTCTGTTTTGGTTTCTTGGTCTTCTAGCGCTGGAGCAGCACGGTGGATGGACCAGCGTTTCTGAGATGCAACAGGACCAAATCCATCAACTGGATCGCCTAACACGTTCATGATCCGGCCCAACGTTTCTTTCCCCACTGGAACGGAAATCGGGGCACCGGTATCCACCACTTCGAGGCCTCGAACCAACCCGTCCGTTGAAGACATGGAAATAGCACGAACCCGATTTTCCCCAAGATGCTGTGCAACCTCCAACGTCAGTGTGTCTCCGGACTCACCCGCTTTTTCCCCTCCTACTTGAGCAATCGTCAAGGCGTTAAAGATATTAGGAAGTTTCCCTGGCGGGAACTCAATGTCGACCACCGGTCCAATGACTTGTACGATTTTTCCATTTTCCGTATCGGTACCCACCATACGCTCCTTGGTTTGAAAAAGGTTAGGGGAACGAGGCGAGAAAAACCGTTCCCTATCAAACCTGTGATTTATTTAATAGCCTCAGCGCCTCCGACAATATCCATCAATTCTTTGGTAATAGCAGCCTGACGAGTTTTGTTATAAAACAAGGTCACTTTTTTGATCAGCTCACCAGCATTGCGCGTCGCTCCGTCCATGGCTGTCATGCGCGCAGCCTGTTCCGCAGCCGCTGATTCTAACAATGTACGATACGTTTGAATCTCAAAATGTTTGGGCAGCAAGGTCTCTAATAACTCCCCTTCATCCGGCTCATAGAGATAGCCCCCTCCCATTGAAGAAGGGGTATCATCTCCCTGGGCTTGGAGCGATTCAATTGGCAATAATTTCTCCACAATCACTTCTTGCTGCATAGCGGATTTGAATTCATTGTAGACCACATAGAGATGATCAAACGTGCCAGCATGATATTGAGACACCACGTTCTGCCCAATGTCTAACGCATGTTCAAAACTGAGGCGATCAAATACCCCTGGCCATTCCTGCCGAATGGGCCAATCACGTCGTTTAAAAAAATCAACCGACTTCCTGCCTATCAGGCTCACCGACACCTGTTTACCTTGGCGACGTTGTTCTTCTAAAAATTCAACAGCCCGGCGAAGGATATTCGTGTTAAAAGCCCCACACAAACCACGATCACTTGTCACAACTAACAGCTCAAGCGTATGGCCATCGCGTCGACTTAACAAAGGATGTGAGGCACGGTTCACGCGTTGGCTCAAATTCCCCATGACTTCACGTAATTGATGGGCATAGGGCCGAGACGTGAGAATACGTTCTTGTGCACGCTTCAATTTTGCCGCCGCCACCATTTTCATGGCTTTGGTAATTTTTTGGGTATTCTTAACGGAAGCAATTTTCCGTCGAAGACTTTGAAGACTTGCCATAGAAAAAGAAACTTCTTGAGGATGCTAGTCGTAGCCTTTAGATTTCTTAAACTCAGTGATAATCTGTTTCAACTGCCCACCAAATTCGTCATCAATCTTCTTTTTGGTTTTGGCCTCATCCCGAATCGCGGCATGTTTGTCCTTCATGTATGCGATCAGCCCTTGTTCAAATTCTCGAATTTTATCCACCGGGACATTGTCAATAAACCCATTGACCCCAGCAAAAATGGAGATGACTTGATCCGCAACAGGCATCGGCTTGTATTGCTCTTGCTTGAGCAATTCCACCATACGAACACCGCGCGCCAATTGTGCTTGCGTGGCTTTATCTAAATCACTTCCAAATTGAGCAAAGGCGGCCATTTCCCTGTATTGGGCTAAATCCAGCCTCAGTGTCCCAGCCACTTGTTTCATCGTTTTAATTTGAGCAGACCCTCCGACCCGTGAGACCGATAACCCCACGTTAATAGCAGGTCGGATACCAGAATAGAACAAGTCAGCGGCGAGAAAGATCTGCCCATCAGTAATCGAGATGACATTGGTGGGAATATAGGCTGATACGTCCCCCGCTTGCGTTTCAATAATTGGCAAGGCGGTCAAGCTGCCCGCACCCTTTTCGTCACTCATCTTCGCGGCGCGTTCTAAGAGCCGAGAATGCAAAAAGAACACATCACCCGGATACGCTTCACGTCCAGGCGGACGACGAAGAAGAAGAGAAAGTTGCCGGTAGGCTGTCGCATGTTTGGACAGATCGTCATAGACAATCAAGGCATGTTTACCACTATCACGGAAATATTCTGCCATGGTGACACCGGCATAGGGCGCAAAGAATTGCAGCGATGCGGAATCACTGGCTGTGGCTGAAATGACCGTGGTGTATTCCATGGCCCCATGATCTTCTAACGTTTTGACCACGCGGGCGACCGTCGAGCGTTTTTGACCAACCGCTACATAAAAACAGTAGACGTCCAGGCCTTTTTGATTAATGATCGTATCAACGGCAATGGCGGTTTTGCCTGTTTGGCGGTCGCCAATAATCAACTCCCGTTGACCTCGGCCTACCGGAATCATGGCGTCAATGGCTTTCAAACCCGTTTGCAACGGCTCGCCGACTGATTGTCGCTCAACAACACCAGGAGCCCTAATTTCAATGAGTCGAGTCTCGGTCGAATTAATTGGGCCTTTCCCGTCAAGGGGCATCCCAATCGCATCGACGACCCGGCCGACCATGGGTTCTCCCACCGGGACTTCAGCAATACGGCCCGTCCGTTTAACAGAATCACCTTCGCGAATGCCGACATCTTCCCCGAGCAAGACCGCCCCAACACTATCTTCTTCCAGGTTGAGCGCGACCCCAAAAACCCCACCAGGGAATTCCAGCAATTCACCAGCCATGGCGCCCTCTAGGCCATAGACTTTGGCAATATTATCACCCACTTGGATGACATAACCCATCTCCTTGACGTCAACGCGTTGGTCAAACCCCTTAATTTTTTCTTTAATGATGGAGCTAATTTCTTCAGCTTTGATCTGCATGGATTACCCCTTCGTCAACTGATCCTGCATGCTGTTTAATCGTCCCAGCACAGTATTATCAAAGACTTGACTACCTATGTGAATTTTTAACCCGGCAATGAGATCCGATTGGACTTCAAACGCCACATCGACGGCTCGTCCAAGCGTATCCGCTAGTTGGCGTGTCACATTGTCTTGTTCCGATTGGTCCAAAGGCTTGGCGGAGCTGACCTGAACTTGTTGGATGTCCTTTTGTTCATCCGCCAAATCCGCAAAAGCTTGGGAAATCTCTGGAAGTAAGACAGCTCGATTATTTTTTAACAGTTGCTTGAGAAAATCTTGCATCACAGGAGGCGCCTGGATGCGCTGACATAATTCCTCTAAGACCACTTGCTTTTCTTCGTACTTAAAAACGGGTGAGGCCAGGACATGTTTGAGGGCAGGGGTATCTAGTAACCCTTGGGCCAAAGCCCCTAAGGCATTTCGTGCGGGTTCGACGCTTGATTTCTCAAGCAATTGGAAAAGCGCCGATGCATACCGACGCCCGATCGTACTTTGATTCACGGTTTACAGAGAATCCAGGCAGCCATATTTTGAGTGGAAAATGGCGTGTGTCAAACGTGTAAACCTAGCATGGGTGCTATACCCTGTCAACAGAAAAGACTCAAAGTAAAGGGGTTTTCCTCACGATCCCTAGGTTATAAAAAAATAACCTGGGAACAAAGAGTCTTGTCAAGAAGTAGCGTGGGACTTTAGAGCGTCAGCAATTTCTTCTACAATTTTTTTGGCGGCAGCTACAGGAGATTCAGCATCTCGAATTGGTCGTCCAATTACCAGGTAGGCGGATCCTGCAAGAATGGCCTCTTTAGGGGTTAGAACATTTTTGTGTTCAGCATGGGAATCACCTAATGGACGAACACCAGGAGTAACTATAAATGGTCCATCTTTGTGAAATAGTTTGTTAATAAATTTAACAAATCTCCCTGAGGCGATAAATCCATCACAGCCAGCTTCTGCCGTTTTCTTCGCCCTCCAGGAAACATATTCCTCAGCATTCTCGAAAGGCAAACAGTATTTATCTGCTTCTTGGTCATCGCTATTTTTAATCATGTAGTTATCTTTCATGGCGGCTTCATCCATGTTTGACAACAAGGTGACAGATAATAACTGAAGAGTAGAGTCTCCTTTTGCCTTTTTAGCCGTGGAAAACATTTTTCCATTTCCGTGGAGCGTCACAAAGTCAACTCCTTCATTAATTGCCACTTGGATATAACGATTTATTGTTTCATCAACATCGTCTTGAATCTTAAGATCAAGAAATACCCTGTGGTTTTTAGTTTTGAGATGGCGGATTATTTTGAGACCTTCGGCTAAAAATAACTCCCATCCAACTTTGTAAAACCCAACTATTCCCTCTAAACATTTTTCATAATGAATAGCTGTATCCCAATCAGGAACATCAAGTGCAAAAATTAGTCGTTCTTCAGGTTTTTGGGGTGTTAAGAGCTTGGCCATGACATATGTTACCACGACCACTTGCAAAACTGGCAAGGTCGCGGGAGGGTACTGATTCCGTCAGAAAGTCACTGTCCTTTTTCGATTGTACACCGGTGCAGGGCTCTGTCTAGTTTGTCAAGATCTCGCCTATTATTAGGACTATAAGAACGGAAAATTTGAATCTTTATTACAAGCAGAAATATTAAATTTTAGAACGTGTAAGGATCGCAGTTATTAGCTATTGACAGATTCTAGGCAAGCATCCGTGCCAGAAACTTGAGACTGAGGAATTGGGGCGGAGGCTGTAGGAGCTTGAATAATGCCTCCACCTACAACACGCTCTCCAGCATAGAAGACCGCGGACTGGCCTGGGCAAAGTGCCCGGACCGGAGCGTCAAATGTGACCTTTAAAGAATGTTCATTTTCCCAGGATACGGTTGCGGGCACGGGCGGAGACCCATATCGGATTTTTACCGCGAGTCGTTGATCGTCACGGAAACTGTCATAGGAAAAGATATTCAAATCCGCGACTTGGCAGACTTTGCTATCCAGACTCTCGGGAGGACCCAGGACCACTAAATTCAGGTCAGGCACCACACGCTGAACATACATTCGGTTTCCAGTCGCTATTCCTAGGCCTTTACGTTGGCCTGGAGTATAAAAGGCCACACCATCATGCTGCCCAAGTTTATGACCCTCAGCATCTACAAAGTTGCCCGGGTTCGAAGCCTGAGGAGCATGTTCTTTAAGAAATTCCCGGTAGTCTCCTTGGGTGACAAAACATATTTCTTGGCTTTCATTCAGTTCCTCTACCGGAAGTCCCATGGCTTCGGCCTCAGCCCAGACTTCGGATTTTTCCATTGCCCCGACGGGAAACAACATCTTAGAAAGCCAGGTGGCTGGAATTCGATAGAGAAAATATGATTGATCTTTTTTGGCATCTTTGCCGCAGGCCAGAAAATGAACACCTGATTCATTACGCTGGATGCTTGCATAATGCCCAGTGGCAATGTAATCGGCCCCGAGTTCCTGGGCCACATGGAACAATCCCCCGAACTTTACCCGTTCATTACACCGAACACATGGATTGGGCGTGGTGCCCTGAAGATATCCGCCAATAAAATCGTTGATAACACCTTGTTGAAATGATTTGCGAGTGTCAATAACCTGATGGGAGATGCCCAAAAGTTCGGCCACATGCTTGGCCATACCAACTTTACAACATCCGCGTTCTTGCCAACGCTTAGACGTTGCGGTTTCATCCTCTTCTTCCCATACTTTAAGTGTGACGCCAAGGACTTTATAGCCCTGCTCCGTCAGCAGTTTGGCGGCAACAGAACTGTCCACACCGCCACTCATACCCAACACAACTTTCGGGGCTTTTGAACGAGTCATTAGAAGCTCAAGGATTCCGTTTCTATCTTGGGGGAGGACGATGTGGTTTCTCCATTGCCGATGGATCGTTCGTCTAAATCCATATCAAGATTGGGGGCGGCACCCATATCACATTCCCCTTGGAAATAGACCCCTTCTTCCATGGCAAAGGTGGGAGTGTGCACATCTCCGATCAGGACGGCAGGCTTCAACAGCTGGATTTTTTTATTGGCCGTAATGACGCCTTCAATCCTTCCGCTACAGACGATGGTTCCGCCTGAGATCGTTCCTTTGATAAAAGCGGTTTCACCAATAATGAGGGTATCATCAATCGAAATTTCCCCTTCAAAATTGCCGTCCACCCGGACGGTGCCCTCAAATTGGGCCTTACCTTTGAAATCCACGCCCTTTCCGAGAAAGGTATAAAATTCTTCCCCGAACCCAGGCTCTCGTTTTGTCTTTTCCTTTTCACCCCACATATGATAACCCTCCTCTCATCCAGCGTTCGGCTCTCTCGTAGTTAGCTAGAAATTCCATGACACCTGGTATTTACCTAAGTAGTTCAGGACTGCTAGTCGACTCTATTGGACTTTCACGGCTTCTTCAACCGAGACAACGAGTTTTGACTCTTTGCCCTTTCGCTCACCTTTTTTGGTCATGTTACAGGACCCATTAAACATCACCCCTTCATCCATAGAAAGCAACGGCGTGTTGATTGTCCCGTCAAATATTGCTGGAGTTAACAGCTTCACCCTATTCTTGGCTACGACTTCTCCAGAAATTCGCCCTTGGCAAGTGACAGTGCCCGCTTCGATTTTGGCGGTGATGACCGCTTTTTGACCGATGATCAAGTTCCCATCGGTATAAATTTCCCCTTCCAATGTTCCGTCAACCCGGACCGTCCCCTGATACCGTATGGTTCCCTTAAATGTGACTTCTTCTCCCACAAAAGCAATAATATCACCGGAATCATCCTGATTGGTCTGCGTCACTGTGGGAGTGGTCAATTCAGGTGTTTTCACAATATCTTCGGTCGATTCGGCAGTATTGGCATTTTTTCCAAACATAAAGACCCCCCTCAATTATTGTCTTGATGCTCAACGAGAACAACGCTGTTCCGTCTCAAGCATCATTATTAAATATAAATACTTAATTACCGCATTTCATTCCGAAGGAAGGTCTCACGTCAAAGAATCTTCCTTCAAGTTTTATTCCAGAATGAGTGCTGCCACCCGATCCAGCTCTTCATGAGAATAATAGTGAATAACAAGCTGCCCTCCTTTTGCTGCAGCCTTCACCTGCACCTTGGTGCCAAAATGTTTGCGTAGCTGCTCCTCCAATGGCTGAAAGGCATGCGGTTTCGTGACCGTGTGTTTGCTAGAACCTGCACTTTTTTTCCCCGCAACAAGCTGCTCGGTTTGTCTCACCGAGAGATGTTCGCTCACAATTTTTTTCGCAACCAAGAGCTGGGTATTTGCCGAGGAAATGCCCGCTAAAATTTTGGCATGGCCCAGACTCAGAGCACCAGATTCTACAAATTCCTGAAGCTCTTTGGGAAGCATGAGAAGACGAAGAATATTGGCTATCGAGGATCGATCCTTCCCGACAGCATTTGCCACCTGCTCCTGAGTCATCTCAAATTCGCCCATCAGACGGGAATACGCTTTGGCTTCTTCCATAGGATTGAGGTTTTGGCGTTGAATATTCTCCACCAGGGCCAGGGCCAATGACTTTTCATCATTCGAATTCCGAACAACTGCTGGAATTGACGGTAACCCAGCCAGTGCAGCCGCACGAAGACGGCGTTCCCCGGCAATCAGTTCATATACCCCATCGCCCTTGCGCCGAACCACAATGGGTTGTAAGACGCCATGCTCCTTGATGGACTGGGCCAATTCAGTTAATTGATCCTCATTAAACACAGTTCGAGGTTGGTAGCGGCTGGGAATTATTTGTTTCAGAGGAACATGAGAAATCGCCTGACCTTCCTGCTCAACTTTCCAAACCAGCGTCTTTTTTTCTGGAAGCAGGGCCTGCAGGCCCTTACCCAATGCTTTCTTTTCCATTGGCAAGAATCTCCTTGGCTAAGTCGAGGTAGGCCTTGGCGCCGCTCGAAGCAGCATTATACGATAAGACGGGTTTGCCATGGCTAGGGGCTTCTGCTAAGGCCACATTACGCGGAATAGCCGTTCGAAAGACTTTTTCATGGAAAAACCCACGAATTTCGCGTTCAACCTGCCGGGAAAGGTTAATGCGGGAATCATACATCGTCAACACAACACCCAGCAGGTCAAGATCAGGATTAAACGAATCCCGGATACGTTCAACATTCCCCATAAGCCGTCCAAGCCCCTCCATTGCATAATACTCACATTGCACGGGAATAATTAGGGCTGAAGCCGCTACCAACGCATTTATCGTCAGCAATCCAAAGGCTGGCGGACAGTCAATCACGACAAAATGATGCCCCTGAATGTCTCCCACTATTCCTTTTAGCAGGGTTTCTCGATCAGCCAGGTTGGAAAGTTCTACTTCAGCCCCAACTAAGTCTCCATTTGATGGAACAATATTGAGACCGTGTATACACGTAGGTAAAATTGCTTGACTCAAAAGTCGACGCTCCATGAGACATTCATAAATTGTGTATTCTTGTGGTTCAACCGAGACACCACTTGTGGCATTGGCCTGTGGATCTAAGTCAATCAACAGGACTGACTGCCCGGATGTGGCCAATGCAGCACTAATATTAATAGCCGAGGTGGTTTTTCCTACTCCACCTTTCTGATTGGCAATCGCAATAACCTGTGTCATTCAAGATAACCTAGAGTCTGTTGAAAAAAGCCGCCAGCGGCATTCTCTTGACCAGTAAGAAGTGAAAAGTGAGAAGTAAAGGGCACGAGCAACACCTTAGGACCATTCGACAAGTACATCGTTATCCTTCGACAGGCTCAGGATGCATCCTTTAGCCGTTCTGTGAGTGCATAGTGAGCTTGTCGAACGACTCAGGATGATAAATCATACGGTTCGGGATGCGTGATAACGATCATGGTGAGCCCGTCGAACCATCCTTCGACAGGTTCATTGTGAGCAAGCCGAACAACTCAGAACATACTCATTCGACGGGTTCAGAACATGTTTTTTTGAACAGACCCGACGCTGTTGATCGCCAAGAGCTTCCTGACGAAATATGGCCTTTGATATCGTCACTATTCAACACTCCCACCTAATTTTTTCAATTTTGGCGCTTAGCAATGTTCCACGTGGAACATCGAAAGTCTGCATTAATTATGGAACGAGTTTTAGCACAGAAAGCACTCGAGTTCCATACCCATACGGCAATTCATATAAAATTTCTTCTTCGATAGCCATACCTTCGATTTTCTCTCTATTTTGAATTTTCTTTGCTCGAAACACAATAAGTTTTCCATCATTTTTCAAAACATTCTTCACGTAGGGCAAAATTTTCTCAAAGCTGACTGCTTTACTGATAGCCATATCCCATTTTTCCTCTTGATTGAGGATTGATCCACAGGCCTCCAACCGTGTTTGAATGACCGACACGCCTTTGAGTTCAAGTTTTCCGATAATGGTGTGGAGAAAAGCCATTTTGTTGGCTCGCGGCTCCATGAGTGTGACCTGTAAGGACGGAAAGGCCAGCTTCAGTGGAATTCCTGGAAATCCACCACCTGTGCCAATGTCAATTACTGAATGTGATGAATGTTCAGAGAATACAAGAAACGCTGCTAAGGAATCAGCAAAAAGTAGAATCGCTTGCTCTTTGTCTGTTTGTAAGCCGGTCAGGTTTACCGACTTATTCCATAACCTCAGCTCCTTATAATACAGGTGAAACTTCTCCAAGGTACTTTCTTGTAACGAAAACCCAAGTTTTTGAACCCCTGAAACAAAAAACTCCAGAAATTGGTCTTTTCTCAACTCATGTTCCACGTGGAACAATCCTTCTTATTTGAATTATGTCATATTTCTGAAAATGTATACCGCCAGATGCCTACGGACTCACTCCGCATGTTCTTCTGAGCTAGTTTTTATGGAAAACTGAGTCCACTGCTGCCCGTGACACGTAATTTCAAACACATACTCCGCTCTGCTCATGGGTTTTTTCACGGGGAATAGCCAATTTGGATTCGTTGAAAAATACGCGGTCTAGTCCACGAGGTTCGCTTAAGAGGATACGAAGCCCAGTAGCGGTGTTCTCTAAACCAGTGAGAAGTAAAGGGCACGAGAAAAGCCTCAGGCTCCTTCGATAGGTTCATTGTGATCCTTCGACAAGCTCAGGATGTATCCTTCAGCCGTTCTGCGAGTGCATCGTGAGCTTGTCGAGCGACTCAGGATGATAAATCATACGGTTCGGGATGAGTGATAACGATCATGGTGAGCCCGTCGAACCATCCTTCGACAGATGCATTGTGAGCAAGCCGACCAACTCAGCGCATGTTTATTTGACTTGCCCCAAGCCTTCTCATGGTCAATGGTTCACTGACGAAAGATACTCTTTGATATCTTCACTATTCAATATCAACCATTGATTTTCGCGCAAATACTTGCTGGCCAGCCACTAGCTTCTAACTGAGGGAGATCACTTCAAAAACCGAAGCTAACATTTCTACGGCGCATAGTCATATCATTTTTTCCCTACCAGTAAATCGAGGTGCAACGCCATAAAAGGTGTCAGGAACCTTTTATAACAAGATTATTCTGTCCTTTACTCACTCTCCCTCTAGGCGTTCGCTTTGAATGTGGACTCAGCTGGCTTGTTTGTGGCGTTCGAGAGCGACGAGAAGGAGGGAGATAGCAGCGGGCGTGACGCCGGAAATTCTTGAGGCTTGCCCGACCGAGGAGGGTCGCACTTTTTGGAGTTTTTCGGCGACTTCATTCGAAAATCCTTTAATCCCTTTATAGTCGAAAGTGTCGGGTACTCGCCGGTGCTCTAATTTCTTAAACTGTTCGATAACCTGTTCTTGCCGCTTGATATACCCTTCATATTTCACAGAGATTTCCACCGCTTCTGCGATTTCCACATCCGTCTCCTGTTTTCCATCTAAGAAGGGATGCAAGTCTTGATAGGTGAGTTCCGGCCTTCGAAGGAGTTGAAGCAACGACGTGCTGATGGCAGGACCGTCAAAGGTAATATGTGTCTGACGTTCCAGTTCAGGAATTTTGGTGTGGATGCTACCCAGCCGCTGGAGTTCTTTATCTATGGTTTCCCATTTTCGCCGGAACGCGTCGTATTCTTCTTGGGAAATGAGTCCCAAGCGATAGCCAATTTCTTTGAGTCGGTAATCGGCATTGTCCTCACGAAGGAGTAACCGATATTCCGCTCTCGATGTGAACATGCGGTAGGGTTCCCGCGCATCTTTGGTAATTAGGTCATCGATTAACACCCCTATATAGCCTTGTGAACGGTCTAAAATGAGGGGCGCTTCGCCTTTGACCCGAAGGGCGGCATTGATTCCAGCCATCATCCCTTGCGCTGCTGCTTCCTCATACCCCGATGTCCCATTAATTTGACCAGCATGGTACAGGCCATTCACTAATTTTGTTTCTAGCGTCTCATGAAGTTGGCGGGGCGGGAAATAGTCATATTCGACGGCGTAACCCGGGTTCAGAAAGACTGCCTGCTCTAGCCCTGGTATGGTTTTGACAAACGCTTGTTGCACATCAATGGGCAGACTGGTGGAAATGCCGTTGGGATAATATGACCGTCCACCTAGCACCTCCGGTTCCATAAAGATTTGATGGCTAGCCTTGTCGGCAAACCGCACAACTTTATCTTCTATGGATGGGCAATAGCGTGGGCCCGTGGCTTCAATCATTCCGCAATACATGGGCGAGCAATCTAGATTGTTCTTAATAATCTCATGCGCCTGTTCCGTCGTGGCAGTCAGATGACAATCAATTTGAGGATTGGGAATATCTTGGGTTTTGAAAGAAAAGGGGCGAGGCACGGCGTCCCCGGGCTGCCGTCCCATCACGTCAAAATTTATAGAATCACGATCCAGGCGAGGCGGCGTTCCCGTTTTTAACCGCCCAACTTCAAAGCCAAAGTCCAACATGCAATCCGACAAATGTTCTGCGGACGGTTCCCCAGCTCGGCCTCCGGGAAGGTGGGTCAAACCAATGTGCATGAGCCCCCTCAGAAAGGTTCCAGATGTGAGCACGACAGCTGGTGTGGCCATGGTTTCCCCAGTACTCGTTCGCACACCAGTGACTGATCCGTTGCGTGTCAAAATTCTCTCCACTGTGCCTGACACAATGGTTAAGTTTTCTTGCCTTGATAACGTCTTTTGCATTGTGGCCGCATAGAGCTCTTTGTCACATTGCACTCGGGTGGCTCGAACTGCAGGACCTTTTCGTGTATTGAGGATTCGGAATTGAATACCGGCTTTATCGGTATTCACCCCCATCTCTCCGCCCAGCGCATCGATTTCTTTGACCAAATGTCCCTTCCCAATTCCGCCCACCGCAGGATTACACGGCATCGTGGCTATGGTCTGCGGGTCGATGGTGAGCAACACCACACGACAACCCATCCGTGCTGCCGCCAACGCCGCCTCACACCCCGCGTGGCCGCCACCAACAACCACGATGTCACAGTCCTGACTCATTGCGCTGTCCTCCTCACGATGTTCGTCTTCCTCATACCCACTCGAATTGTAGAAGAAGGCACGGCGAAAGCGCCGGTTGGCCCTCTCTCGGGGCCATTGGTATCGTCCAGGTTCAGCCAAAAAGGTCCTTTAAATTTCCTCTTTCCCGCAGCGTCGCTAACAATTGAATTGATCAACGTTGATGACGATCAGCGGAATCTTAGCAAGTCTCTACGATGATTAGGCTGCTACTTCTATGGTCCATCCAGGAAAAACCAGAACAGCCGGATGGCACTTCAAGGCTTTCGCAAGAATTTTCGCTCGTTCAACGCCCAGTTTAATTCGGTCGTTTTCTATCCCCGAAATGGTTGACTGTGGGATTCTCGTTAGTGAAGCCAAATCATTCTGGCTCAGTTCTTGGAGTTCCCTGATAATCCTGACAGACTCACCCACAGAAACTTCGACCGTTTTTTTCGATTTCCTAAAGTCTTTCATGTTACCTCTTTTTGTAATCATCTGGATTGCTATCATTAACCATCACATAGAGTCGTTTTTCCTCTATTTTATAGATTACCCGATAGTGAAGACCAAGACGAGCCGACCGGTATCCAAGCCATTTTCCTTTTAAGGCTTCATCATGAAAACCCTTGATTAGCCTGAGGCCATCCAGGCCTGAGATCCCAACAACATCCTTCCATTTTTCATATCGTTTCAGAACTTCCTCGGGAATCTTGGGAATTTTCTTGGCTACATTCCTGTGCTCAAATACCTCCCACATACTATATATATATTATACTAATTTTAGTATGTCAAATTTAGGCACGTTCGTGCCGCTATATCACTCGTCCCGCCCCGAGCCACAAACGTCTGGGCTTGCCCGCCGCCTCATCCGCCCGCCGTACGCGCTCGGCGGGACCTGAACTCCCACCAATGGGACTGCCCCATCGTTGGGCTCCGCCGCACCGGTCACGGCGCCATCGGCGAAAACAGGCGTTTGCCCACTTTCAAGGTCGTTGGTATATTCTAGGTTCAGCCTAAAAGACCGTTTGATTTCCTATTCTCGAGCCGTTCAAGCATCGCTTGGCCGGGAGGATTTCCCGGCATCTGGTGCTCCCGACTCGCGGCCGGCCGCGACCTGAGTCGAAATAAATCGTTGACCCTATTTAGCTATTTAACCTAGAAACGGCAGTTGGATCAGCGGCTCCACGCGGAAGCCGGAGGGGATGCGGCAAAGTGTACAAAGCCTGACATGACGTATGAACTCAGAACCTGCACGGTTCCGAAACAGTATGAGCACACGCGAATACCGGCACAGGTCGTGTTGGTCTTAGATGCGTCAGGGTCGATGGCGGGAACAATCGGCAATGAAACAAAAATGCAAGCCGCCAAGCGCGAAGCGTTAGCGTTCATGCATGCCCTACAGGATGACGTCCCGGTTGGGTTGGTCGTCTACGGCCATAAAGGCGACAATACTGACGCGGGCCGAGAGGCGTCGTGTGGGGGGATTGAATGGGTGCAAGAGTTGACGACGAATACGACGCAGACGGACGAGAAAATACGACGATTGAAGCCAACGGGCTGGACCCCGTTGGGTGCGACCTTGGCCTTCTTACATGCTGAACTTTCCGATCTCACCGCGACTGTCAGAAAACACCATGGCGAGCAAAAGCACGTGCCCGTGGTCTATGTCATCTCTGACGGTGAGGAGACATGCGACGGGAATCCTGTTGAGCAGGCGAGAGTGCTTCACGAGTCGGGTGTGAAGGCCATTATCAACGTCGTCGGGTTTAACGTGGACGATCGCGTACGGGCGCAGTTAGAAGCCATTTCAGAAGCCGGTGGAGGGCGTTACATTATCGCCGATGATGCACGTGAGTTACGTGAGGAACTTGAAGCCCAGAGTCGATCGAATCTTGAACGATCACGTTATCAGGGCTGTATTGACGCAAATGTTTCTACGATTCTGGGTGCGTATAATCGGGCGATGATTGATGTGCAAGGATGTGTGTATGATGAAGCGTATAGAAAGAGTATGGATCCGGTCATCGACGTCATGCGCAAGCATCATTCGAACGACACACCCGAAGCTGCATGCTATTCCGAGGTGGTCGACAAAGCGGGCGCATACTATGAAGCCGCATCGGAGAGAGAAGACGAGATCGTTGAGACGTTACGACAAGAACAGCAGACGAAGACTGAAGAGGCGAGCCAGTACATTTCTGAATAGCAAGACGACTAGATGATGACAAGTCTTTCTCTCCCGATTGAGAGCGGAATAGCCTAGGGAGTCGAACGTTCCCCTCCAGCAGACCTCCATGGCCGAGAAACTATAGGGCACCTCTAAAAACTGGTGATCTTTCCTGAGGGCAAGGAAGCGGCACGCGGCTGACGCCGCCATCGGGAAAAAGGACAGTTTTTACAGGTACTCTTGAGTAGTATTGCACGTCGTACCAATCGGCGCCCCATTCCCACACATTGCCCGTCAGGTCATAGGCGCCGTACCGACTTTTGCCTATGTCATAAATGCCGACGGGAACACAAGCGTGGCCTCTCCGCACTAGGTGACCTGGTTATGGTTCATAAACCCTCCCCCTGCTCCTTCAAAAAGGAGCAGGGGGGGATTTTCGATTACATGCACTTACTTCTTGTTTGCCATCAAACCTTTGCGTCTTGCTAACCCAACTAACCCAGCTAGACCCGTACCAAGAAGGAAAACAGATGACGGCACGGGCACGGCTGAAAATTGAATATTCTTCAGCTTAAATCCATCATTTTTGTGGCCGAGGTTAGCACCTATCAAGAGCCAGTCTACATCAGTGCCAGACAAGTTAAATGTACGTTCCTGACCAAAGTAAGCAGCTCGGCTTTGGAATGATTCGAACTCTGGTCCTAAGTTTCCAAAGTCAAAGGTTCCATTACCGCTATAGTAGGAGGAATCATAGTCTGCTACAATGCCATTCCCCCAAGCTGTTACTGTGGCAGATGTCAAATCTACGCTTTTTGAAAATTCAAGGAGAAAGAAATCTTTTCTACCCCTATTGTCTGCCGAATGTGTTCCATTCCTGCCGGAACAAGTGTCATTTCTAGGACCTGGACTAATAAGGCCTTCGCCTTGGTTACAGATGCCGAGTCCTCCACTCCAGCCATACAATTGGGATTCCGTCCATGTGCCATGACTTAACGACCATGCACTGGTTGTGGCAGTTGTTCCTGAACTATTAGGGAGGCCTGTTGCCAAGTTAGTAATAACCCTATTGCTATCTTTGTTGCCATGGCCATCAGGATTAAGTACAGGGCCGCCTTGAATGAATCCAATCCCGCGCCCTCCAGGCATGAAATCAAGCAAAAATGGAGCACCCCAAGCCTGACCAACTGTTAAAACTAACGCACACGTGAACCCTGTTATTACACTCGTTGAAATTAGTCTTCTTTTCATAAGAGCACCTTCTATGATGATGGAACTATACGCTAATTAATGAACTTCCTGAATAATAATTGTCTACTAAATATTTGATAAAGATTGACCGTAAAGAGAAGTATTAGTAAGGGTATGATTCCATTTGAACAAATATATCTAAGCCTCTCTTTAACAAATCCTTTCTTTACCAGCCAGCGACCATCTACTTCACTATCTAAGCCTAACCCCTCCTTTCCCTCGATTAGAGTTTACGGTGAATATCTCAGCACTCAACCTGCCTTAAGCCAATCCTCTTTCTCTACGCATGAGTTCACGTTATCTTCAAAACATGTTGTATCCTACCACACAGTTTTTTCTGCAGTAAATATTCTCAACTGTGTTCTATCCTCTTGAAATTAAAAGAAAAGTCATACTCTTAGGAGTGTCTGACAGGTCAAACAAGATGGACTTCTTGTCTTAAATGACCTGTTGAAAAAAGCCGCCAGCGGCGTTCTCTAGACCAGTAAGAAGTGAAAAGGGAGAAGTAAGGAGCACGAGAACCCTTCGACAGGCTCAGGGCAGGCCCCTTCGGATGAGTGATAACGATCATGGTGAGCCCGTCGAACCATCCTTCGACAGATGCATTGTGATCCTTCGACAGGCTCAGGATGATTCATCGAACAACTCAGAACAGCCCCTTCGACAAGTACATCGTGAGTTCTGAGCTTGCCGAAGAATCGAACGGCTCAGGACAGGGTTTTTGAACAGACCCGAGGCCTCTGACATGTTACTTCGCAGAGATTACATTTGGCCGTTGATATCCTCATTATTCACTTCCCAATACAGAACTCTTTAAAGATCTGATCCAGGATATCTTCGTTTGTGACCACACCGACTATTTCACCCAGGGCCTGCAAGGCCACTCGCAGTTCCAACGCCACACATTCGGCCGATCGGGTCTCGTCCAGTGCCGTGAGAGCATTGTGTAAGGACTCAGCAGCTTGCTGCAGCAACACTTTATGCCTCAGCCGGGAGACTAGCACGGAATCGCCTGATTCCTGCCGCGTCCCCAGCGCCAAAGTTTTTAGGCCTTCTTTGAGTACCTCGATGCCATCCCCCGTAACCGCGGAAGCTTGGACATATACAGTCGCTGGGGCATTTTGGGGTGTATCTTGCCCTACTATTCCTTGTAACTCTTGTAAGGAAATCTGTGGCGGCAGATCCCGTTTGTTGAGAACCAGCACACGCGGTTTTTGGTGGTAGTGTTTTATGAGGTCCAAATCTTGCTCCGTCAGTGCTTGGCTTTGATCCAATACCATGATTAACACGTCTGCTTGTTGAATCGCCCATTCAGTGCGGCTCATCCCTTCTTGCTCTAGTTCGTCTGTTGTCTCCCGCAGACCAGCGGTATCGAACAAACGAATCATGATCCCCTCAACCTTGACCGCCTCTTCCAATACATCCCGTGTCGTGCCAGGAATTTCTGAAACGATGGCTCGATCAATCTTCAAGAGAGCATTTAAGAGGCTGGACTTCCCTACATTCGGCCGTCCAAGGATGACAGTTCGTATTCCCTCACGAATAACGCGGCCTTCTTCCGCAGACTTCACTAACTGTTCAACGGCTCCGGCTATCGACTGAAGTTTTTCTTTGAGCTCATCCTGTTGAATGAATTGAATATCTTCCTCCCCAAAATCCATTTCGGCTTCCACATGAGCCAGAAGTTTGACCAAGGCATCCCGATGGCCTTGAATGATTTTGGACAGATCGCCTTGGAGATGTTCTTGGGCTAATTTGAGGCTGTGAAGTGAATGGGCCTGGATCGTATCTAACACCGCTTCGGCTTGCGTTAGATCCAGACGCCCATTCAGAAATGCTCGTTTGGTAAATTCTCCTGGTTGGGCCATCCGAGCCCCAACTTGTATGAGTGCTTCACACACGGCACGTACGATCAAGGGGCCGCCGTGACTATGAATTTCTACAACGTCTTCTCCCGTGTAAGAACGTGGTGCATGCATCGTGACCACCAGCACTTCATCTAGGACGGCTGGAGATCTTTGACTGTCCTGATGGGCCTGGGAACCAGAACCCCAGAGAAATTTCCCCAGGCACATTTTATGGGATGGTAACTCGCCAAGGGATTGTTCAGACCGAAGCCTGACAACCTGAGAACCTATCGCGCGCGCCTGGGATCCGCTCACCCGCACAATCCCTACTCCGCCTTCACCCGCAGGAGTGGCGACAGCACAAATGGTGTCATCTAACCCACTCATGATTTCCGACACCCTGTGTTAGGATTTTTTAGATTTGCTAGATTGTTTACTGGCTTGCTGAGAGGGCTGTTTCTTCTTTCCTGACTTACCGGGTTTTTCTGCCACAGATGGCGGGGAAGCCGTCTTCGGAACCTCTTGGGCCTCTGGTTTCTTGGGTGGGAGCACATACCGATCAGTCACAAATTGCTGGGTAATGGTCAAGACGTTATTCGTGACCCAATATAATACGAGACCTGCAGGGAATGTCACAAACAAAAACGTCAGGCCAATCGGCAGAATTAACATCATTTTGGCCATATTAGGATCTGCGGTGGTGGGCATAATTTTTTGCTGCACAAACATAGAAGCGCCCATCAACACAGGCAGCACATAATAGGGATCCTGAACAGACAAGTCGGTAATCCAAAGCATAAATGGAGCTTGCCGCAGATCAATCGTCATATACAAAATATTAAATAGTGCGATGAATACCGGCATCTGCAGAAACATCGGCAAACATCCGCCAACGGGATTGACCTTATGCTCTTTATATAACTTCATGAGTTCCGTGTTCAGCTTCTGCTTGTCGTCCTTAAACTTTTCTTGAAGCTTCACAACTTTGGGCTGGATCTCTTTCATGCCTTGCATGGATTTATAGCTTTTATATTGCAAGGGTACGAACAAGAGCTTGATGCCACAGGTCAAGAGAACAATGGACCAGCCAAAGTTATTGGTATACTCATTGATCCAACGCAGAACCGAAAAGAGGGGTTTGGCCACAGCCTTCACCGGCGCAAAGCTGTCATAAATAAACCAACCGAAATCAATGGTATCTTCTAGGCCGAGCCCAAAATCTTTGAGCACATCGAATTGTTTCGGCCCGGCATACAAGCGGGCCTGATGAATGACACTTTCAGAACCTACTGGTAGATTGAGCGCAGCCGATACAACACTGTCATTTTCAAGTTTTGCCACAAGACCCGTGGCTTCTTCTGGGATCAACAGACTCGTGAAATATTTATCCTGGAGCGCCAGCCATTTCACCGGACCTTCTCGGCGAAGAGTTGGTTGTTCCGCATCAGGTGACTCTTTAACTAATTCTTCTCCTATCATCCAGGCCGTGCCGATAAGTCCAATAAATCCTTGGCCCCACTCCACCAATCCGAAATTGGTCCCTAAGACTAAATCTAGCTTCTCAGCAATTCCCCGGGTACGAATTTCTATATCAACCACATAGGAGTCGTAGTGAAATGCTAAGACCTTCTCTACCCATATATCCGACTCATCTGATCCATAGGTAAATGTGATTTTCCCGGTCGGGCGATTTTCATCTAATGTCGTAAAATCTTTCTCCACACGATAGGGCTTGCGTAGAGTCGCGGTCAGCTCCTCATGACCTTCAGCCCGTAGCGTCAACGGTCCCGGGTACTGGCCATGGGGGTAAATTAATTGAACCGGAGTATTGTCTTCTGTTTGGGTCAGAAACTTTTTTAATTCCCAAGAAGTGACCACGGCCCCGACATTAGAAAAGCCCACGCGGATCAGCGGGGTTTCAACCACGATGATATCTTCATGACTGACAGCCGTTGGGTCAGCAGCTTCTCCGGAGCCTGCCGACGACTCGGGCGACTGGTCTCGTTCGGGTTCGGGAGATGCGGAAGAAGATCGATCAGTGCCTGCATCATCTTGCGAATCAGCTTGATGAATTTCTTCATCAATAATCGGCGAGTTTGAAAACGGAGAGTATCCAAGCTCCTTCAGGAGAAGGTCATATCCGAAGATAATCCCTAAGGAAAGCACCAGAAAAAGGACGACGCGCTTTTCCATGTCGTTAATTCTGGAATCTCATACACACACGTCGCAAAGATGGTTGGAGTTGAAAGTAAGAGATGGAATTTAAGGAACCGGATCCAGGCCCCCTGAATGGAAGGGGTGACATTTGAGCAGACGGCCGATTCCTAACCAGAGTCCTTTGAACGAGCCATGTTTTTCAATTGCTTGCAAGGTATATCGCGAACACGTCGGTTCAAAGCGGCAACAGGTTCCGACATACGGGGAAATCACACATTGGTAGGTCTTAATCAACGTTTTGAAGATCCAAGTCATTGTGGCCCGTTCGATTGGATCAAGCCAATCTTTTTCAATATCTGAGTCCAAGCGATCTCCACGTCCCGAAACTTGGAACGAAGGATTGTGGTCTTGGGAAAAGCGATACAGTGACGGCCAAAGGCCATATGAGAATGGGATGCTCTCACGAGCTCTCGTGTGATTCGTTTCAGCCTATTCCTTGTGACAGCGTTTCCAACCCGCCGTCCAACCACGATTCCAACACGAGGACTTTCCTCTTTCGGAACTCGACTACAAATAATCGTAAAAAACGCATTCCTTGCGACAGAACCCGTCGCCCTCACTCCATCATACTCATATTTCTTTTTGAGGAAAAACGGATGTCCCTCCTATATAGACATCACTCATCAGAAACGGTCAGTTTCACTCTTCCTTTTTTCCGGCGTCGGGCCAGAACTTTTCGTCCATTCTTTGTGCTCATCCGCTTTCGAAACCCGTGGTCCCGTTTTCTCTTTAAATTAGAAGGTTTTCGTGATGTAAATGACATGATCCACTTCTCCTTTTTAGCATTTTTTCACAGACTGACCATTCTATGGGTGAATGGGATAAGAGTCAAACTCATTTTTCACTCTTGTGACTCCATTTTCGCTGCAGGTCGTCGTTGACTGCTTACGGGTGTAAAGATATAGTCGGAATAGGTGTTCTTGCCTTTTTTCCTTCAAAAGAATAGGACATTTCGTGCTGCGATCCGTTAAAGGGCTCAAGGATATTCTCCCTCACCATATGCCGCAGTGGCGGCATACTGAGACGGTCGCCCGGTCTTTAGCCAGTCAGTATGGCTTCTCTGAAATTCGAATTCCTATTTTTGAATTTACCGAACTGTATGCCCGAAGTATTGGCGGAACCACCGATATTGTGGAAAAAGAAATGTATACCTTCCCTGACCGCGACGGGAGTTCGCTCACGTTACGTCCTGAAGGAACAGCTGGTGTCGTCAGAGCTGTTCTCGAACACAAGCTCTTAGATTCTCCAAAGACTCGAAAGTTATTTTATATCGGGCCTATGTTTCGTCATGAACGCCCTCAAGCTGGGCGCTACCGCCAATTTCACCAGTTTGGAGTGGAAGCCTTGGGTATCGATGACCCGCTCCTTGACACAGAAGTTATTTCCCTCCTTTGGCATTTTTTCTCCGCCCTAGGCTTAAAAGATTTCACGCTCCATATGAACTCCATAGGGACCATGACAGATCGAAAGGATTACGTCGAACAATTAAAAGAATACCTGTCGCCACACCTCACTCACCTTTGTGGCAATTGTCAGCGACGGTTTCTCACCAATCCACTTCGGATTCTGGACTGCAAAGTTCCAATTTGCCAACAGACCACCGAAGAGGCCCCTCATTTAATCGATTATCTCTCTGACGCCTCAAAGACTCACTTTCAAGCCGTTCTGGAAGGTTTATCTGCTCTTCACATTCCCTTTATCACCAATCATCGACTGGTCAGGGGCCTCGATTACTATTCACGAACGACGTTCGAAATTACTTCTCCCAATTTAGGAGCCCAAAGTACGATCGGAGCCGGAGGTCGTTACGATGGTCTTGTCCAAACGTTACACGGACCACCAACACCAGCCATCGGATTTGCTGTTGGATTGGAGCGGGTCATGTTACTCCTCTCAGAAAATACAGATGGTAAGGTATCACCTTTGTACTTTGTCGCCGGATTTGGAGAATTTGGTAAACCGATGGGCTTTACACTTCTTCACACCCTTCGACAAGATGGCGTTATAGCTGACACCGATCATCGAGGACGTACCCTTAAAGCCCTCTTGCGTTCAGCAGATAAACTCGGGGCAGACTTTTCTATTATTCTCGGAGACGATGAAGCCAATTCAGAAACAGTAGTTCTCCGAAACATGCATACCAAACATCAGGAAACCATAAAAATGAATGAAATTCTCCAAAAAATTCAAAGGATTATTTAAGGCCCCTTTTAGTTGGATTTTTGCCTGATTTTTTCTTGACATTTTTTTCATCCAATGCTAGGGTTTTTCCTTATTTTTCAATAAGAAACGAAAATTTCCCATTTCACAAATTACTCTGTATTCTGGACGATCAATCGAATAAAAAATCAGGCTTAATTTACGTATTTAACCTAATGGTAGTATTGATTTAAATTACCTATGCCAAAACAGCTGGTGGTTCTTATTCGTGATGATCCCACAACATCGCATCGGGCTTCCGAAGCTATACGAATCGCCTTGGGACTCTCAACTGGTCCCAATCCCATAAGCATTATTCTTCTGAATAACGCCAGACAGTTAGTCACTGATGATGCCTATGATTTACCTGATGGGGAAGTCCTTGAAAAACATTTACCGGTCATAAAGAACCTGGAAATTCCTATTTTCCTCCCACTGGGAAGTCGAGACTCGTTCCCTATTGATGATGAATTTACCATTCAAGAATCATCCTCTTCACAAATGGCCACGCTACTTCAACAAGCTGACCGTGTATTAGCTTTTTAGAAACTTAGTTTTTCATGAAGAAAATCTTCTATATTTGCAGGAATCCTATTGATAACTGGGATATTTTTATCCCAAATACTAACGATGATACAACACAAACCACCATCTCTATCTTGTTCCTTAAGAGCGATCAGAACATGGAGCATATTCCAGTTTCAGAGGTGTGGACCTTACAGAAATCTCAGACAGATAACATCGAGAATAACCCCCACGGGTCTCTTTCTTATCAGGCATTTCTAGAGAAGATATTTTCCCATGATTTATCCTTGGTTATCTAATTCTTTTTTTGTAGAGAGAGAAAGAAATAGTCGTAAGAGTATGAGTAGGGTATGGGAATACTGTGAATTGAGTATAAGGAGTGGTAATGGAGCCTTATTGAGAAGGGGAGTATGGGCTGCTGTATGAAATTATGATAGAGGAAAAAGTGTGTATAAAATTTGGTATTTGTCCTGTCTTGTCTGTGGATAAGGTCAGGGGCTGTTTTCAGTAGGTATATTCAGTTTTAATGTTCATGTATTTTTATTAACAACTGTGAATAATTCTGTGAATAACCTAAATAATTCTCATAGTAACATCAATAAGACCTGGGTTGATGTTTTAGAGTATCTCAGCCCAAAGATTGGCGAAGAGGCCATGGAGACATGGTTTCAGCCTCTAGAACTTGAGAGTATGACGGAAGAACAGGTCTCGATTCGAGTTCCCAATAAGTTTTTTGGGGAGTGGTTAGGGAGAAATTATAAAGAAGTGTTGATCGAGGCTTTTCAGCAAGTTGGAGAGAGTCATCCTATTGACGTCGTATTTGTACTGAAAGAGGATAGTGGAAACGTTAGTGCTCAAACAATCATTCCAGAAAACAGGGGTAGTCATCGGCCACTTCAAGCGCAAAAAGTCAGGCGCCAGTCTCTTCCAAATCCGAAATACACATTTGAAACATTTGTTGTTGGAGCCAGTAATCAATTTGCCCATGCCGCCTGTTTAGCCGTTGCCGAGTCTCCGGCTAATGCCTATAACCCATTATTCATTTATGGGGGTGTCGGGCTTGGAAAAACACATCTCTTAAACTCCATTGGAAATTATGTTGCGGATAGAACAGACCTGCGAATTGCGTATGTGACGACAGAGCAATTTACGAATGAAGTGATTAATTCTATCCGGTATGACAAGATGATGGAATTACGGCGACGCTATCGAAACGTTGATATGCTTCTCATAGACGACATCCAATTCTTAGCCGGAAAAGAGCGAACGCAAGAAGAATTTTTTCATACGTTTAACTCACTCTATGAAGCCAGAAAACAAATTGTGCTTTCGAGTGATCGGTTTCCAAAAGAGATGCCATCAATGGAAGAACGCCTTCGATCCCGATTTGAATGGGGCTTGATTGCCGATCTTCAGCAACCTGATGTGGAAACACGGATTGCGATCCTTCGCAAAAAGTCAGAGGAAGAAGGGATTTCAATCAGTGAAGATGTGATCCAGCTCCTAGCCGCAAACCTCAAGAGCAATATTCGTGAAATTGAAGGAGCCTTGATACGTCTTGGAGCCTATGCCTCACTCACGGGCCAACTCATCACGGTCGAGATGGCCAAAAATATTCTGCGTGATCTTTTGGGTGAAAAACGCAAGGTCATTACCGTCGAAGACATCCAGGAGGCTGTGGCTAACCGCTTTCATGTCAAAATTGCTGACTTGAAGTCAAAGCGAAGAACAAAGACGCTGGTGTATCCTCGTCAGATTGCCATGTTTCTCTGCCGGGATTTAACCGATTCTTCGTTTCCAGAAATTGGGCGGGACTTTGGAGGAAAGGATCATACAACCATCATTCATGCCTGCAAACAAATGAAAAAAAATCAGGAAACGGATGCGACGCTTCGGTCGACACTCGAAAGTTTGAAAGAAGAAATCGCGAAGGCCTAGGCCCGTCGATATTGAAAATGGTATGAAGGTTCAGGTCACTCGAGAAGATTTATTAACCGCGCTCCAGCGTGTCCAGGGTGTGGTTGAAAAACGAAATACCATGCCAATTTTGGCCAATATTCTTTTGGAGGCCAAAAGCGAGGGCTTGGATATTATGGCCACGGATTTGGAAATCGGCATGCGTGGTCTTTACAAAGCCTCTGTGAAAGAACCGGGCGCCGTCACGTTTTCGGCCCGGACCCTGTTTGATATTTTAAAAGAAGTCCGCCAATCGGAAATCGAAATTGCTGTCGCGGAAAATAACTGGGTCACCATCAGAGCTGGTAACAGTCAATTTCGTGTCGTTGGACTGCCCAGTAAAGACTATCCTGCTCTCCCGGCTATTGAGCGGGAAGGGCTCTTGTCCATTCCTGCTCAGGGGTTATTGCAACTTCTTAAAAAAACGGTATTTGCTGTTGGTGAAAAGGATACCCGTTACGTCTTAAATGGACTGCTCATCACCCTCATCCCTGCGGCCAAGAACATCATCATACGATTGGTTGGAACGGACGGTCATCGCTTAGGTTGGGCTGAGCAAGAAATCACTCCTGATGCCTCGGCCATTCCCTCCTCGGAAATACAAGTCATCATCCCCAAGAAAGCTGCGATAGAAATTCGGCGGTTACTAGAGGAAGATGATAAGGAACCGCTTTTAGGGTTTTCAAAAAACCTCCTTATTCTCAGAAAAAGTGGCCTGGTCTTTACGTCGCGCATTATGGAAGGCACGTATCCGAACTATCAGCAGGTTGTCCCCAAAGAATCTTCAAAGAAAGTGTTGCTCAGTAAATCTGAATTGGAAGGGGCGTTGCGGAGGGTGGCCATTTTGTCCAAAGATAAAGCCCATGCGGTCAAACTCGTCTTCAATCAAGAGCATGTTCACCTTTCTTCTAAAAGTGCGGATTTGGGAGAAGCGGAAGAAGAAATACCAGCCACCTATCAAGGCGAAATGTTTTCAGCTGGTTTTAATGCGCGGTATTTCTTGGATGTGCTGTCCGTCCTTGACACCGAACATATTTCTCTTCAAATGGAAACCCCTTTAAGTCCGTGTTTGATTCAAGAACAAGGCAACCCCACGTTCAAAGCTGTTGTAATGCCCGTGAAGGTATAGCAGATTTGACCAGACAGCCCATTTTCCTTCTTCACCTTCGTACAGCATAAGATTTATGGAATCACCAGAGTCACCCAATCAGGAATCTGTCCAGCCGTCGGTTTCTTCGCAGTCTGACAAACAGTATGACGCCGACCAAATCCGCGTGCTGGAAGGCCTCGAGGCCGTACGTAAACGGCCAGCGATGTATATCGGCAGTACAGGGGTTGATGGCTTGCATCATATGGTCTATGAAGTGGTGGACAACAGCGTTGATGAACATATGGCGGGCTATGGCAATGAGATTTCCGTCGTGCTGCAAGTTGATGGCAGTGTGATGGTTGCGGACAATGGCCGCGGCATTCCCACGGGCATGCATTCCACCCAAAAAAAATCGGCGGCCGAAGTCGCACTGACGGTTTTGCATGCGGGGGGAAAATTTGAAGAAGGCGCGTATAAAGTCTCTGGTGGATTGCATGGGGTTGGCATCTCGGTAGTGAACGGACTCTCAGAATGGCTGGAACTGGAAATTTGGCAAAATGGTGAAGTCTTCGAGCAAGATTATGAGCGCGGCATACCCCGCGGTCCGCTGACCGTGACCGGCAAAACCAAAAAACGCGGCACGAAGGTGGTCTTTAAAGCCGACCCGCTCATTTTTGAAGCGAGTGAGTTCAGTTTCGATATCCTGTCTCAACGGCTTCGGGAACTAGCTTTTCTGAACAAAGGCCTGGAAATTACGTTAAAGGATGAACGAGAGGGTAAAGAAAAGGAACAGGTCTTCTGTTATAAGGGCGGCATTGTGTCATTTGTGGAGCATCTCAATGAAGCCAAAACACCCTTGCACCCGCCGATTGTGGTGGAGGTCGAAAAACCGGATCTCATTTTGGAAGTGGCGCTGCAATATAACCAGGGGTATGCCGAAAACCTGTTTTCCTTCGCCAACAATATCAATACTCGCGAAGGGGGAACCCATTTGATTGGGTTTAAGTCTGCCTTAACCCGTACCATCAATAGTTATGCGGCTTCGGCAGGCCTATTTAAAAAAGAGACGGAATCACTCAGCGGGGAAGATGTACGGGAAGGCCTAACTGGCGTGGTGAGTGTCAAAATCCGCAATCCTCAGTTCGAAGGACAAACGAAAGCGAAGCTTGGCAATAGTGAGGTGAAGGGCATTGTCGAGGCTGCGGTGAACGAGGCCTTGGGCAGCTATCTGGAAGAAAATCCAGCTGTCGCGAAAAAAATTGTTGGGAAGTCTTTGGATGCCGCCCGTGCCCGGGAAGCGGCCAGAAAAGCCAGGGAGCTGATACGCCGAAAAGGTGCCCTGGATGGCGGTTCACTTCCCGGAAAATTGGCTGACTGTTCCGAAAAAGATCCTCAACTCAGCGAACTCTATATTGTCGAGGGGGATTCGGCCGGCGGCTCGGCCAAGCAAGGACGGGATAGACGTTCTCAAGCCATTTTGCCGCTGAAGGGAAAGATTTTGAATGTCGAAAAAGCTCGATTTGATAAAATGCTGTCCAGTGAAGAAATACGTACGTTAATTATGGCAATTGGGACGGGCATTGGACAGCAGAGAGAAGATGCCGACAAAAGCAAAGAAGATAAAGAAAGCTTTAATATTGATCGCGCGCGATACCACAAAATTATTCTCATGACCGATGCCGATGTGGATGGTAGTCATATTCGCACGCTGCTTCTCACCTTCTTCTTTCGACAAATGCCTGAACTTCTGGAACGTGGCTATATTTATATTGCTCAACCGCCATTGTTTAAAGTGAAAAAAGGCAAAGGGGAAAAATATTTGAAAGATGAAGGAGCTATGAATGACTATCTATCGAATCTTGCTGTAGAAGATACGGAACTTTTTCTGGCAGACCGCAACCAGTTTGTCACACGTGATACCCTCTTGCCCATTTTGAATAAATTAATTGCATTTGAAAGTCTGCTTGCCAGGTTGGCCCAAAAACACGGTGATGTCTCTCTCCTCAGAGTCTTTGTGGATTTTCCCGTGTTAACGAAAGATGTGCTCAAAAATCGAAGCGAGTTGGAGCGACTCGTCCTAGAATCCACAGAAATGATTACGGCCACGTTTCCTGATGGAACCGCCAGCATCCAGATTCAACCTGATGAAGAACATGATACCCATCAAATCGTCTGCCGGTTATCGGGGAATGGAGCTCAAAAAACATTTATCGTGAATCACGATTTTGTTGGCTCTGCAGACTTTCGGGAATTGCAAAAACTGGCGCCCACGGCGTTAGGCCTGGGGCGCCCGCCCTATCGGCTCAAACGCAAAGGCGTGGAAGCCACGTATGTCACGAGCGAGGAACTCGTGAGGGAAATTTTAGAATCAGGGAAAAAAGGTCTGTCGATTCAACGATACAAAGGTTTGGGCGAAATGAATCCTGGGCAACTCTGGGAGACCACCATGGATCCTGAAACACGGAGTCTTCTCCAGGTCACGTTAGAAGACGTCACGGGAGTTGATGAGATTTTTACCATTTTAATGGGTGACGAAGTGGAGCCTCGCCGCAACTTTATTCAACAACATGCGCTCGAAGTCCGCAATTTGGATGTGTAGTGGGCGACTTCAACACGTTTCACTCCTAACTTCTTCCTAATCTATGCCACCTGAAGAACGCCTGACACAAATTGCCATAGAAGATGAGATGCGCTTGTCCTATTTGGACTACGCAATGAGCGTCATCGTGGGCCGTGCCCTGCCGGATGTGCGGGATGGGCTCAAGCCGGTGCATCGCCGCATACTTTATGGCATGAATGAGATGGGCTTAGGCGCAGCCAGGCCCTATCGAAAATCTGCAAAAATTGTTGGCGAAATCATGGGGAACTATCACCCCCATGGTGATTCGGCCATTTACGATACGCTTGTTCGTATGGCGCAGGATTTCAACATGCGCTATCCCCTGGTTGATGGCCAGGGGAATTATGGTTCGGTGGATGGCGACCCGCCCGCGGCGATGCGCTATACCGAAGCCCGGTTGACGAAGTTGGCCGAAGAAATGCTGGTGGATATTGATCGGGAAACGGTCGACTTTGCTCCTACGTATGATGAATCATCCGAAGAACCTGTTGTCCTACCGGCCCGCATTCCTAACCTGCTGGTCAATGGTGCAGGAGGCATTGCCGTTGGATACGCCACGAACATTCCCACACATAATTTAGGAGAGGTGACGGCCGGCTTAATCGCCCTTCTCGAACGTCCCGAGTTAACCATTCAAGAGTTGATGGAATGTATTCCGGGGCCGGATTTCCCTACTGCCGGATACATTTACGGGACACAAGGAATCAAAGACGCGTATGAAACAGGCCGGGGTTTGTTAACGCTTCGCGCCAAAGCCGAAATTGAAGTTGATGAACGGACAGACCGCAGCCAGATTATCGTGTCGGAGCTGCCCTATCAAGTTAATAAAGCCAAGCTCATTGAAAAGATTGCCGATCTGATTCACGAAAAGCGAATTGAAGGGATCTCGGATCTCCGGGACGAATCCGATCGTGACGGACTCCGAATAGTCATCGAGCTGAAGCGCAACGAAAATCCCACAGTTATTTTGAATCAACTGTATAAACAAACCAATATGCAGACTACCTTCGGGGTGATCATGCTGGCGTTGGTACAGAATCGGCCGATGGTGTTGAACCTGAAGCAGATCCTTGACGCCTTCATTGAGCATCGCAAGGAAGTGGTGGTCCGTCGTACCGCCTACGATCTCAGGAAAGCGGAAGAACGAGCGCATATTCTAGAAGGATTGAAGCGGGCACTGGAATCGCTTGATGAAGTCATTGCCCTCATCCGTGGCGCCTCGTCTCCCGAGACGGCCAGACATGGCCTCATGAATCAATTTGAATTAACTGAAATTCAAGCCAATGCCATTCTGGACATGCGATTGCAGCGGCTGACTCAATTGGAACAGGACAAACTGGCCCAGGAATACAGCGAATTGGTTGCTCGTATCGCGCATCTACGCACGGTGTTGGGGTCTGAAGAAATGGTCAGGACCATCGTCAAGGAAGAAATTCAGGAAGTCAAAGAACAATACTCCGATGATCGTAGAACAGAAATCGTTCCCGTCGAAGCCGAGTTGCAAATGGAAGATCTGATAGCCGAAGAAGAAGTCGTGGTGACTATCACCCATGCTGGGTACATCAAACGGAATGCCGTCTCCATTTACCGGGCCCAGCATCGGGGAGGCAAGGGCAAGGTGGGCATGGGCGTCAAAGAAGAAGACTTTGTGGAACAGATTTTCACCGCCTCCACGCATGATTACCTTCTATTTTTCACCGATGCAGGTCGAGTGTATTGGCTCAAGGTGTATCAATTGCCGGATGTGGGGCGCGCGAGTAAGGGGAAGGCTATAGTGAATGTCTTAGCCTTAAATCATGGAGAACGGGTGACGGCCACCTTACCAGTTCGGGAATTTAGCGAAGACCACTATGTTGTGATGGCCACGCAGAAGGGATATATCAAAAAAACCGACCTGTCGGCGTTTAGTCATCCGAGGCAAGGAGGTATCATTGCGTTGACCTTGGAAGAAGGCGACCGGCTTCTTGGCGTGGATATCACGGATGGGACGCGGGATATTCTCTTAGGTACCCGTCTAGGAATCGTGATTCGTTTCCGGGAGGATGATGTGAGACCCGTTGGTCGAACGGCGCGCGGTGTGCGCGGGATTGCATTGGATGAAGAAAACGCCGTCATTGGGATGGTCACGATCACCAGTGAATCGCAATCCTCTATTTTAACCGTGACGGAACGAGGGTATGGAAAACGAACGTCAGTCGATGAATACCGAACACAATCTCGTGCCGGCAAAGGGGTCATTAGCGTCAAAGTCACGGACAAGAATGGACCAGCCATTTCCTTTCATCAAGTGTGGGATGCGGATGAAGTCATGCTCATGTCGGCTGAAGGTATGATTCTTCGGGCACGCATGACTGACATTCGCGAAATCGGGCGTAATGCTCAGGGCGTGCGGGTCATGGATTTGCCTGATGATGATCGTCTGGTCGGGGTGGCAAAATTGGCTGAACCTGACGAAGAGGATACCTCTGAAGGATCCGGGGAAACTCACTCAGAACCTCCCGATTCTGATCTGTAAAGGAATGCCTAGAAAAATTTCTTCCCTATCTCTCTAGGTGGTTCATACGTCAATGCTACAATGCTCCCATGAAGTCGAAGGAAAAAGGGTTAGACCCTATAGTCAAAATATGTTTAGGCATCTTGCTCGGAGGCTTTTGCCTTATTGCACTCGGGATGTATCTCTCCCGCCCAGATCGCACCATTCCTCCCTATAGCCTTGGTGTCCAAGCAGGAACCTTGGTGGCCTTGCATGTACCGTCCTGGACAAGCGATCCCGAACTAGAAAGCTTAATCAAGCGATTTGGCAACGTTGGGCGGACCACTCGCGATTTTGCCCCAATGAAAATCCGTCCTACCACACCCAAGGATTCACGCGGCCGCTATCAAACAATTCACATCATCATCTTTTCAGATCCTTCATGGACTGAGCCAGAGACGTTTCAGCGATACATAGAAAGCGAAACAAACGAATCACGAACACCAGAAATTGAAGGCTTTCGCCAGCAGTTTGAAGCCAGTGTTCGAGGGGGTTATCGTGCGGATGAGATGGGCCAAGCCGGTTGGATAGGTCCATGGAATCGCAGTCATTCAACAGACCGTACGATGACAATGCAGTGGATTTTTGAAGAATCATGGTAAGGGAGTGTTGAATAATGAAGATATCAAGGGCCATATCTCGCCAGGAAGCGGTTCACGAGCAGCAGCCTCGGGTCTGTTCAAAAAAGCATGTTCTGAGTCTATCGAAGGGTCCGTCCAGTCCTGTCCTGAGCTTGTCGAAGGGAAGGCCGCAGCCCTTTTTGCGCGCGGAGCGTACTGGTACTACGTGAGCACGGAAAAAGGGCGAGAACGCCGCTGGCGGCTTTTTTCAACAGACCCGGTAATACGAAGTCGGGTCTAAGTCTTCTCAGGAGTAGGAGGGGATGATTGCAAAAGCGCTTTGGTTATGGTTTGAGCCAGTAACGCTTGTAAATCAGGATTGTTCAATTGCTCAGTTAAGGCCGTAGCAAAGGGTGACGGAAGAACAGGAGGAGCCGGGGAAGACTCTGAGAGATGAGGAGGGAGATGTGATCTGTCCGGGAGAGAGCCAATTCGTAAGATGACGTCGGTGAGTTCTAAATCAGGTAGGAGAGAATGGATCGCTTCCAGAATGATCCCTTTCAAAAACACCAATTGCTGAAGCCAAATTGAATTATCCGCCGTCAAATACAATTTCTTGTAGCGGATAGACTCTGGGTATGAATGCTTGGCAATCGTTTCACCAACCAACCCCTCCCATTCTTGCTGTAAACGGGCTTCCGAAAGCTTCAACGCCAGCGCGCTGCCCTTGGACACATTTTCAAGCACACACTGAAGCGATTCGAATTCGCTCATGATCCTAACAGTATAACGAATCGGGTCAGTCTATTCATCTGCAACTTGTAGGGGAAGAATCTCAACAGGCCATTTTGCGTGAGGTAAAAGTCTCATAGGCTGTTTAGGCCCATGCCATTGGCTAGGAGAAAAGATTTCTTCGGTTTCTAAGATATCTGATTCGAACTCTTTGAGTTCTCCTGGTTCTTCGATCTATTTAATGAGCATGCTATACCGCGATAGCTGGGTCAAAACTCCTAGCGTCATGTATGAACGGCGAAGTTTCAAAGTAGGGGTCTGAAAAAGCCGCCAGTGGCGTTCTCTAGACCAGTAAGAAGTGAAAAGTGAGAAGTAAAGAGCATGAGAAAAACCTCAGGACCCTTCGACAAGCTCAGGGCGGCTCCTTCGAGAAGTGTCAGGACTGGACTGGACGAACCCTTCGATCAACCCAGGGCAGGCTTTTTGAACCACCCCTAACCTTTTGATTGCCAGAAGAATCTTGGCGAAATATGGCCATTGGTATCTTCACTATTCAACCTTCCCTGTAAGCGAATTGAGATGTTCCGTGAATGTGCGGCAGGCGCTTCAGTATTCTCTGGCGAGCTGATACTATGCCTACCATGAAAATCCAACGCTATTTTTGCCTTTTCGCTCAATTTGGTGCAACCAAAACACCAGTGCTTTTGACAATCATCGCGTTACTTGCGATCCCAATGGCCTGCCAAGATACGCAACCCGCAGCAAACACGTCCGATATACCGGAATCGACCACAAGTCTTTCTGCCTCTCCATGGCAGGTAATGCCATTGGGTGACTCAATAACACAGGGCGATACGACTTATGCTAGCTATCGTCGGCCACTATGGAAAGCACTCCAAGCGGCGGGTTTCAACGTTGATTTTGTCGGCAGCCAACACACCATTCATGGAGGTAACCCGCCACATGTCGATTTTGACACTGACCATGAGGGACATTGGGGATGGCGGACGGATGAAATTCTTCAGCGCATTGAGCAATGGGCAGAGATTTACAAGCCGGATATGGTCCTCGTGCATCTTGGCTCAAATGATTTGTTTCAAGGTCAATCCCCGCAGAGTACCTTAGCGGAGATACGCTCCATTATCGAAGCAGTAAGGTTATCGCAGCCTATGAGCCTGTTTCTCATCGCACAGATCATTCCCACTATAGACCTAGGACTCAATAAACGTATCAAAGAAATGAACACTGGCCTCCATACTCTTGCGAAGGAAATGTACACGGAAGCCTCGCCAATACATCTTGTCGATCAAAACACGAGTTTCGATCCATCCGCTCACACCTATGACGGTGTGCATCCGAACACCGAAGGCGAAGCTGTAATGGCAGACCTATGGTTCACCAAGCTCAAAACCCTGCTGCTATCAACACCGAAAAAGCACTAGCGCTAACCTAGAATTCTCAGTTGGTCCTTGCATAGACTGCCAATCGAATTGAGAATATAGGGACTAAGAATTTTTTAGGTCTCCGCTTTGCGTTTTCTGCGACGAAAACCCTGACTTGCATCTGGGCCTTCTATGGAATCAGTGTTGTCTGTCTCAGTCTGAGACGCATCAGTGACCTATCAGTTATCCATTAGGATCAGGGCTTTCCCGCCTTGGCGCAGGAAGGGATGACCGAATTTAGCTTTTGGGTGACCACATAATGTACATTGGACTCCCGAAGAGTTCTCAGGGGAACTTATTCCTCAACAGGCAAGCCTGAAACCTTATTGAGTAGCTAATCAATGTGTATGTCTGTCCTCCTATCAATGCCACGAACTTCATCCAGGAAATTTTATTGACATATAGCCATATATAGAACATGGTAATCCATATGAAAACTACGCTCAACATTGACGATTCGGTGATGGCGCAACTTAAACAGGAATCGGCTCGGCAAAACCGAACCATGTCAGAGTTAGTTGAGACGGCTCTACGGACCCTGTTCCGTTCCCAAAAAAGCCGTGTGTCTCTTTCTCCCCTTCCGTCCTTTCACAGTGGTGGCCATCTTGTAAAGATTGAAAATCGTGAGGCCCTTTATCACGTCATGGACGGACGGTAATGTTCGTCGTTGATACTAATATCCTCATCTATGCGGCTGATGCGGATGGGAAAGGGCATGGCCCCTGCCGCAAAGCCTTGGAGGAATGGCGACGTCAGCAGGGAGCGTGGTATATCACCTAGGGGACCGTGTACGAATTTCTCCGAGTCACGACCCATGCAAAGGTACTACGAAATCCTTGGACAGCGCAGCAAGCCTGGGAATTTATTCAGGCTCTTCTCCAATCCCCGGGGTTAGATATCTTACTGGAAACAGAGCGACATGGGATCATTTTAGAAGAGGTGTGCCAAGAAGTTCCCTACTTGTCCGGGAACCTGATCCATGATGCTCATGCGGCCGTGCTGATGCGTGAACATGGAATCCGTCGAATCTATACAAGGGACACAGATTTTCACCGATTCCCCTTCCTTGAAGTGATTGACCCCTTACAAAAATAAGGCTGGACAAACTTTTCGTGCCCTGGAATGGGTAGCCAGTTCCCCACCAGTCTCGGTGGAACCCTTGCCATCCCGATCATGGTCAATTCGCTACCCCATGGGCACTTATTGCGGGGTCGGTTGGGCCAGTACTCAGATACGCCGGAAGCGAGACCGGAAGCCATCGTTTCATCGCAAACTCCAGCGCGTCGAAAATTAAATAGTACAACAAAAGACTTGGCCTGTATTCCTTTTTTGCCCCCTAGCTCGCGCCTCAGATCTGGCCCACCTTTCTAACCTCATATTTCATCAGACTCGATTTGCTTCCAAACGTTGACTAATTCTCTGAGTTCTTCATAGACATTTCGGCGTTGACCTACAAAAATGACATCAAGGGTTCGAGAGTGATCATTGAGACGATAAATGATGCGGTAGGATCGAATGCGATAGGATCGAAAGCCGGTTAGTTCATGTTGAAGAGTATGGCCAGATAGGGGGCTCTTGACGAGAGACCGAATGGCGTCTCTAATTTCATGTTTAATTTGGGGGTGTAATTTTCGTATTCGTTGGGCAGCTTCGGGCGTATATCGCGTTCGGTAATGCTGTGTCACTCCCCTTTGCTCCCAAAGACAGACTTCTCGGTTTCCCATCGATCGGATTGGGCCTGTTTGAGGGATCGGCGAAGATGGCGGAGCGTTTTTTGATCGCTCAAGATGTCTAAGGTTTCCATCAGCCCTTCGAAATAGTCCATGCTCAATAACACGGCGGTGGGAATTCCATCCCGTGTGATCCCCACGGAGTCGTTTTGCTTGTTGAGGCGTCGGATCAACTCAAGGAGCTGGGTTTTAGCTTGGGTGACAGAAACAAACTGGTCAACATGGGGCATGTGAAAGTCTCCTAATAGTTTAAATTATGACTATTATACTGACTATCAAGGGAATCGGCAAAGGCATGGCAGTATTTCAAACACGTGGTCATTTCAACCAGCTGACGGAGTCGGTAAATGGGTAACCCATTATTCAAAGACAACATCTCATGAACTTCGGCTGCAGGAGCTTGATTTTCCCGTCTTTCCGACTATGATAGTGATGCCCTGACCTTGTGCGCTAACTTATGCATAGAGTGGTTATGATTCCGCAATTAACTGAGAAAGAAGCGCTGAGTCCTGTTATCTTGGCATTTGTCGAGGCCCTCAAACGCCGTGCGTTCACGGGTGATGTCGATACTCAGTATGGCGGTCGTCTCAGTGCGGCTACCGACAACTCCATTTATCAAGTGACGCCGCAGGCCGTGTTGTTTCCCCGCTCGCAAGCGGACGTCCAGTGCATTTTCCAGCTTGCCACTCACGAGGAGTTTACCAACGTGACGTTTACCGCCCGTGGTGGCGGAACGGGAACGAACGGCCAGTCATTAACGGAAGGGGTGGTGGTCGATCTCTCCCGGCATATGAACCGGATTGTCGAGGTGAATGCAGCGGAGGGATGGGCGCGGGTTGAACCGGGGGTTGTTCTCGATCAACTCAATGCCCACCTGAAACCCTATGGTGTCTTTTTCGCCCCGGAGCTCGCGCCGAGTAATCGAGCGACGATTGGCGGCATGGTCAGTACCGATGCGTCAGGGAAAGGCTCTCGCATCTATGGTAAAACCAGCAATCATATTCTGGCCTTGGATGTGGTGTTCTCCGACGGGTCGGCCTGGCAGAGCGTGCCCCTCGACGCGACAACCTTACAAGCGCTCAAGTCGGGGGACGATCTGGTCAATCAGATTTATCAGGGCGTGGACTGCATCGTCACGAGCAAACAAGAGCTGATCAACCAGCGCTTCCCGAAGTTAACGCGCTTTTTGACTGGCTACAATCTCGCGCATGTCTACACCAAGGAAGGGCAGTTCAATCTGAATGCCCTGATTGCCGGTTCCGAGGGCACGTTGGCGGTTGTCACCGGTATTAAGGTCAAGTTAACGCCGCTGCCGACCGTCAAGCGCTTGATCGTTGCTAAATATGCGAGTTTTGATGACAGCTTGCGTGCCGCCAATATTTTGGTACAGGCGGATCCAGCCGCGATTGAAACAGTGGACGATAGGATCATTACCTTGGCAAGGCAGGATGTGGTCTGGAATCGTGTAGGGAAATTCTTTTCCCAGCCGGGCGATGATCGTGTGAAGTCGATCAACCTCATTGAATTTGCCGGCAATGATGCCGCTGTAGTGGACGCTGATACCCAGGCGCTCTGTGACAAACTCGAGGCGTTGCTCGGGCAAGACCACGAGGCCGTGGGCTATCAATTGGCCACGACCGATATCGATATTGCATCGCTGTGGGAGTTGCGCGCCAAAGGAGTGGGGTTGCTCGGCAATGCCAAAGGCAATCGCCGTCCGATTCCCTTTGTGGAGGATACCGTGGTGCCACCGGAGTATCTGGCGGCGTATATTCAAGAGTTTCGTCAGGTGCTCGATGCCTACGGCCTTGAATACGGCATGTTTGGACACGTTGATGTCGGCTGTTTGCATGTGCGGCCAGCCCTTGATTTGAAGGACGAAGCCGATGAACAGCTCATCCGTGTAATCACCGATCAGGTGAAAAACCTCGTATTAAAATACGGTGGGGTGATATGGGGTGAGCATGGCAAAGGGCTCCGCAGCGAATATATGCCTGAGTTTTTCGGTCAAGAGTTATACGACGATCTCCGACGCATAAAACAGCTGTTCGATCCCACCAATAAGTTGAATCCCGGAAAACTCGTCACGCCGATCGATCATCCCGCGGGCGTGAAAAAACTTGATGGCGTGCCGCTGCGAGGACACCGGGATCGGGAAATCCCGGAAGCCGTGCGGGAAGAATTTCATGGCTCGATTCACTGTAATGGCAACGGCGCCTGCTTTAATGTTGATCTGGATGACGTGATGTGTCCGTCGTACAAGTTTACCCGTAACCGCGTTCACTCCCCGAAAGGCCGAGCCGGGATGATGCGGGAGTGGCTGCGGCAACTGTCGCGCACTCCCTATGATCTACAGGCCGAAGATGAGTCGCACGGGCACCTGACCATTCCGGAGCCGACGGACTCTGATTTTTCCCTCGACGTCTATGAGGCGATGGACGGCTGTCTCTCCTGTAAAGCCTGTACGACGATGTGTCCCATTAAAGTGGATATTCCCGATCTCAAAGCCAAATTTCTCAACCGGTTTTATACGCGCTATCGACGCCCGCTGAAGGATAGGCTGATTGCGTTTGGCGAGCGCACTCATCACCGGCTTCTCGCAGCCCCGTTGCTCTACAACGCGGGCCTAAAGTTACCCTTTTTTGAGCTGCTCATGCGAAAGTGGGTCGGGCTCGTGGATACGCCGCAGCTCAGTTCACCCACCTATACGACATTGCTGGACAAGGTTGGTATTCACGTGCTGCAACAGATTGAGCCAGCGTCGCTACGCCACCGCGATCTCTCCAATACCGTCTTTATCTTGCCGGATGCGATCACCGCCTTTTATGAGGCCCAGACCTTTGTGGATTGCGTGGCGTTTTTTAAAAAAATCGGGTTCGAGCCCATCGTGACCCCGTTTATCGAAAATGGTAAGGGGCAGCACGTGAAAGGCTTTTTGCAAGACTTTCAACAAACCGCCCGTCATGCGACCCGGCAGCTTGAGAAGCTCGCATCAATGGGGGTTCCGATTATTGGGATTGATCCGGCGATGACCTTAACCTATCGGGAAGAGTATCGCGCCTATCTCGACCGTCAAAACGTGGATGTCTGGTTGCCGCAGGAATGGCTGGCCAATACATTGCCCCATCTGGCCGTGTCACTGACTCAGCTCACCTCACCCGCGGTCGCGTTCATGGGGCACTGCAGCGAGAAAACTTCGATCCCAGCCTCGGGTCGGCAGTGGCAAGCGGTCTTTCAGGCCTTTGGTCTTGATTTAGAGATTGTGAAAGCGGGATGTTGCGGGATGGCGGGTGCGTTTGGGCACGAGACCGCGCATTACGACGAATCGAAGGGCATTTACGAGCAGTCCTGGAAATTAAAACTGGCCGACTCTGATCGGCCAATTGTAGCGACTGGAGCATCATGTCGATCTCAGGTGCAGCGTTTTGAGGGGAGGACGATTGCTCATCCTCTGCAGTTCTTGGCTCGCCTCCTTGGGTGATGACTGAATAGGAATGATAAAAGGGTACCTCTAAAAACCGTCATTTTCCGCGATGGCGGCGTCAACTTCGTGCTCAAATCCTCATGTATTCCCATATACACTGCGGTTTTGCGCGCGAAGTTTCCTTGCCCTTACAAAAAAATCTTGGTTTTTAGAGGTCCCCATATATCCTCCGCTTCAGATATGTAGTATCACAAGACCTGATCCTAGAGATGACCCTAAAGACCAGCGCAGACCTGTTTACGTGTCGATCCGTGGTCTGACGCTTCCATTTTTTCAAAGCCCAGAGGGATACCGAAAAAGGATGAGCGGTTTACTTGCCCTTCTTGATGACGTGGCAGCAATTGTAAAGCTGGCGGCCGCTCAACTCGATGACTTTGCAGCACAGGCCGCGAAGGCCGGGAGTAAGACGGCAGGGGTGGTGATTGACGATGCAGCCGTCACTCCAAAGTATGTGACTGGCCTCCCCGCGGCTCGTGAACTCCCCATTGTTGCCAAGATCGCCAGAGGCTCGCTCTTCAATAAGCTTGTCATCCTTCTGCCAGTGCTACTCGTGTTACATGTTTTCGCACCATGGGTGATCGCTCCGCTTCTCATGTTGGGTGGGGCGTATTTGTGTTTTGAGGGTGCTGAGAAAATCTGGCATGCACTCACACATCATCAAAACAAAGGCCCGCAACAAGCTGTAATTCTCGATGCAGCCCATCTCGAAGAGCAGCGTGTGAAAGGCGCGATCAAGACGGACTTTATTCTGTCCTCGGAAATCATGACCATTGCGTTGGCCTCTATTAGCAATGGCAGTCTTTGGGAAATGGCAGGCGTGCTGGCGGTTGTGGCCGTCATGATCACGGTTCTGGTCTATGGGACTGTCGCCCTTCTCGTCAAAATTGATGATGTGGGTTTGCGCCTCAGTAAGTCTAGCGGAGTTGACATGGTGCGTGCCTTCGGACGCGGCCTCGTGACCTCAATGCCAACGGTCCTAAAACTCATCTCGATTGTCGGGACGGCGGCCATGTTGTGGGTGGGAGGAAGTATTGTGATCCACGGGCTGCACGAAGTGGGATGGTCTTGGCTCTATGACACGATTAAAGCCATTGCCACCGCAGGTGCAGGTGGTGCGGCGGCGGGTCCAGTGGTGTGGCTCATCACGGCCTTGTGTGATGCGGTGGTTGGGTTTGTACTCGGATTGTGCTTAATGCCCATTGTGCACGTTCTGCTCGAACCCTTTGACCGACTTTTTCCTGAAAAACAATCGGACGGCAGCAAGACGTAAGTGGCCGTATATAGGAAGGGCCTTGGACTGGTATGTGTTATGCGGGCAGATGCCAGATTAGTCGCTTTGGCGTATTGCCGGATTGCCGGCGCGGCCAGCTAGCGACTCCGAAATCTGTCTCATGAGCAAGAGGTTGGCGGAGCCCGTCAGGAGAAAACGTCCTGGTGTGCGGTGGCGGTCGATGGCTCGTTTGACTGCTTGTAGTAGCGTAGGCTCGCGCTGTACTTCATCAAGCGTGACCGGTCCCGTGCCGCCGACGAGCGCCTCCGGATCCCGTCGGGCTGCGTCTCGCACATCCAAGTCATCAAGTGTGGCGTAGCGTCGATTCCCTGAGACTAACTCTGCCGCAAGAGTGCTCTTGCCGGTTTGGCGCGCTCCAGTGACCACGACGGCGGGCATCACGCGCAACCGTTCGGCGAGGGCCGCTCCAACCGCTCTGGGGAATAGATTCATTTTGTAAATGATAGTCATTCATGACATGAATAATCTAACGTGATGCTTTCGTGATCCATATAGGGAGTGTTGAACAATGAAGACATCAACGGCCATGGTTCGACGGGCTCACCATGATCGTCGTGCTCCTTACTTCTCACTTTTCACTTCTTGCTGGCCTAGAGAACGCCGCTGGCGGCTTTTTTCAACAGACCCATATATGCCGTTCTTCAGCATCCCCCTCTTGCCTTTGTGTTAAACCCCTGCTAATGTATATATCAGTATATACATTTGCGCATTCTTCGACGGCCACCATACGCGAACCCATAAAGGAATGAGACCATGATGACGACTCGTGTCTTTAAAAGCGGGAATTCTCAAGCAGTGCGAATTCCGAAAATCCTTCAATACCATCGTCTTGATCTGGAGCTGGAAATTGAGCGGCACGGTGATGAGCTTCGTATTCGTCCTAGACAACGCAAACTCACGAACGTCGACAAAAAATTTGGTGCGTTCTCTCAGAACTATATGGAGAAAGGACGGGGCAAAGAAGTCGATGCCGAACGGGATGCGTTGTGACATATTTATTAGACACCAATATTTGTATCTATTTGATCAAGCACTTTCCTCCTGAGGTCCAAGACCGGTTTGCTCAATGTTACGTCGGAGACGTCGGCATTTCAGCCATCACGTTGGCTGAACTCCGCTACGGGGTCGAATGTAGTGGGAAGGAACGCGCCAAGAATGCCAAGGCCTTACGGAATTTGCTAGAAGACCTTGTAGTCAGGCCTTTTGAAGAAGTTTCAGCCCATGCCTATGGGATCCTTCGAGCCACGGCTCCTAAGCAAAAAGGCGGGGCACTTGATAAACTTATCGCCGCCCATGCTAAAGCGTTACATTGCGTCCTTGTCACGAATAACGAAAAGGATTTTCGGCATTTTCCAGGTTTGCGAATTGAGAATTGGGTCACGAACCACTCCCTGACAACCTAGTGTCTGGAGCAAAGGGGTGTATGAGTATTGTCAGAGTGGGGTCAGGCGTCCCGGGCTGCTGCTGTCTGTCTTGCGTGAATTGCTTGGAATGCTGGTAGGTCTTTGCGGAGAGTCGCGTAGAAAAAGAAATTCGCGTGAGTCGGAATTATTAACATTTTGGTCTTGATCCTTCTTCTCAGAATTTCCTTCTTTGATAGTATTCTTTGCGGTCACCTCTCTGTAGTTGTACCAAAGCATGTCTGAAGCTTTCACACCTTTTTGATCAAGAAAAGCGGGCGGTTTGTATGGTCTTGGAACGCCCTATCAGGATTTCCCCTTTGCAATCAATGTTGTTGACGTTTCAAGCTATGGCCGTGGCCGTCATATTCTGAAAGTGGAATGAGTATTGCTCATCCCAGGGTGTATTCGAGACGTTTGGGTTTCCTGGGACGTGCCATGTTTTCTGGTCTTGCGTTTTCTCTAGGCTCTGTCCTACACTACACCTTTTCAGGTTCATTCTGGCTGGGGAAGGCCAATTTATTTTAGTCATTTTCTTTTTATGAGGTGCGAAATGGTACAAAAGCATGTTTTAAGGAGATTGTTATCGGGTTTGGCTACGGTGGCCGCCGTGGCCTTGTTGACTCCGCAAATTGGGTCAGCAGCGTTGGTTCCACCTGGGAGTTATGTCCTGGGCGATCACCCAGATGGTGCAATCAGTTCGGCGAGTACGCCCTATGGCCTGCGGGTTGATGCCTTGCCAGAAACATTTAGTGTCGAGCAGGGAGGTGCCGAGGTTGTATTGTCTTGGGGCGGTGGTGCTACTGCTGCTATAACCGGACAGGTGCGGAATAATTCCACGCTAGACTTATGGGACGTGAGTTATGACATTACAGGAGTGGTAGCAGATCCAGCCGGCATGGGTTTTAGAGCGACTGGAGGTAGCGGAAAATTGTCTCATGGTATGACAGAAATCGAGTGGAATGGAAAACAGGATTCCAGCGGGTTTGCCTTTTTGTTTCTCGGAGATGGCCATCGATTGGACGGGGATAACGACAGCATTGTAGGACGTGGCTGGTTAGACCTCGAGCCCGGACCATACAACGATTGGCTCGTCACGGCAACTCCAACTCCGGTCCCGGTCCCGTCCGCCTTCATTCTGTTCGGCACGGGTTTAGGTGCTCTAGTACTAGCGCAATACCGAAAAAATCGTCTCTAAGGTTTAACGCAGAAAATCAGCACCAGATCACATCAGAAATTCTGCAGGGGCTCACCAACACCTTGGTGAGCCCCTGCTGTTTCCCTTAAAAGGTGTCAGGAACCTTTTACGGTTGCTGCCTAATTTCTCCATGAGCGTAGAATACCGTTTTCGTATTTGGGGGGCTATCACCCCAGAAGTCTTGTGACATGTTTCACCTTGAGGTCACTGCTGTCCGGACGTTTGATAGCTGAAAAGGCATAACCTCTTGTTTCTACATGACAAATAACCCATTTATGTCTGTCATCGACTTGAAACGAAAACCTGCTCTTCGCCATCCTCCTGTGGAACTCGGGGAGGACCTGGCTCATGTATACCGGCAAACTTATTTTTTCGGGCCTGTCAAGTCTTCTGTGTAACTGATCGTGAATTACTCTTTCGTTGACACTCGGTCTCCTAATAGAATGGCAAACTGATTGAGCGCTCGTTTCCATTCTGGAATGGGCATGGTCCATTTCTTGGCAATGCGTTGCATCCCCAGGTAGAGCACTTTCAAAATGGCTTCATCGGTTGGGAACGCGCCGCGTTTTTTGAGGACCTTCCGTAATGAGAAATTCAGGGATTCAATCGCATTGGTCGTATAGATCACTTTCCGAATTTCAGGGGGATAGTCAAAGAACACGGTCAACCGTGTCCAGTCGCGACGCCAACTGGCACTAATTGAGGGATATTTTTGATCCCACATCTGCGCAAAGCGCTCCAAGGCTTCTTCGGCTTCTGCCAGCGTGGCCGCGCCATAGATCGCTCGTAAATCGCGGGCGACCGGGCGGCGTTCTTTCCAGACCACGTACCGTAAGGCGTGGCGCACTTTATGGACAATGCAGAGTTGCACCTGAGTCTGGGGAAAGATGGTTTCCAAGGCTTCGGGTAACCCGGTCAGCCCATCGACACAAGCGACAAAGCAATCCTTCACGCCTCGCTGTTGCAAGTCCGTGAACACCGCTAACCAAAACTTGGCTCCTTCCGTTTCACTGACCCACAGGCCCAGGAGTTCCTTCTCTCCCGTGAGCGTCACGCCGAGGGCAACATAGACGGCTTTGGTCTTGACCGCTCCATCGTGTCGCGATTTCACAAACAGGCAATCAAAATACAGGATGGGATACACCGTCTCCAGCGGCCGACTTTGCCAGAGCCGCACATCTTCTAAGACGGCATCGGTGATCGTCGAAATCAGCGTGGGCGAGACGTCGGTCCCGTACAGCTCTTCGAGATGCCCTTGAATTTCCCGCGTGGTCAGTCCATGGGCATACAGGGCTAGCACTTTGTCATCAAAACCCTCGAGCCGCCGTTGGCGTTTCTTGACGACGGCCGGTTCAAACGTGCCTGATCGATCTCGGGGCACGGCCAGCTCCACTGGACCTTGAGCGGTCTCAATCGTTTTGGCACTCGTGCCATTGCGGACGTTTCCGTTCTGGGCCTGGTGACGGGCATGAGGAGCATACCCCAGATGATTGGTGAGTTCAGCCGCCAGTGCCCGCTCCACCAACCGTTTGGTCAACCCTTTCAACAGCCCATGCTCCCCAAGAATATCTTCAGGCGAGTCACAGTCTTGCAATAAGTCATCGAGCAAGGCATCGGTTTTTGTACTGTTCTTGGTCATCAGTCCTCCTTCAGAAAATAAATCCATGATGATAACCAATTACACACTTAATCTTACAGGCCCAACTTCGCGCCTTCCGTTTCACTCACCCACAGGCCTAACAATTCCTTTTCCCCGGTGAGTGTGACACCAAGGGCGACGTAAACGGCTTTGGTTTTGACGGCCCCCTCATGTCGAGATTTCACAAAGAGACAATCGAAATACAGGATGGGATACACCGCTTCCAAGGGCCGGCTTTGCCACAATCGGACATCGTCGAGCACCGCATCGGTAATCGTCGAAATCAGTGTAGGGGAGACGTCCGTGCCATAGAGCTCTTCCAGGTGGCTTTGAATTTCTCGCGTTGTGAGGCCATGAGCGTATAAGGCCAGGACTTTATCATCAAAGCCCTCTAAACGCCGCTGCCGTTTGGGCACGACGGTCGGTTCAAACGTGCCCGCTCGGTCGCGAGGAATCGCTAAATCCACTGGCCCTTGTTCCGTCTGCACCCTTTTGGGCGTGGTCCCATTCCGCGTATTGATCCCCTTAGTTTGGTTTCGCACATGCGGAGCATAGCCCAGATGATTCGTCAATTCGGCCGCCAACGCCCGTTCAACCAGCCGTTTCGTTAAGCCTTTCAACAGCCCATGTTCCCCCAGCATATCTTCCGGGGACTCACACTCCTTCAATAAGTCATCAAGCAGGACATCGGTTTTCGTGTTGGCCTTGGTCATCAGTTCCTCCTTCATAAATTGAACGGTCATGATATACCAGTTACACAGATTATCTTACAGGCCCCCACGTGCCATATAGGCTCCAAGAAATTGCTGTATGCGATAGCAAAACATGTCGATCGCCAATTGAGCCCGCGTATCTTGCTCCTCATTCGCGACCCGAAGCAGGACTTGCATATCTGAGAAGCGCCCTGAAATACCTAACAGGCCAGAGTGTTCATTCAGAAGTTGTTCAACTTCTGCGAGGTTCATCCCATGGTGTTTCATCAGATAGTAGACCACAGCAGGATCGACATTTCCCGACCGTGTTCCCATGACTAAGCCTTCTAGAGGAGTCAAGCCCATGGAGGTCTCAATAGATTGTCCCCGATCAATAGCCGCCATCGAACAGCCATGTCCTAATTGCAGCGTGATCAGACGGGATTCATAACGTGATTGACCTGTGAATTGGGCGTAACCCAGTGCTAACGATGCATGAGCAATACCATGAAAGCCATATCGTCGAATACCTGTCCTTGTCGCGAGTTCCAACGGTAGCGCGTAGGTTCGAGCATACTCAGGCAATGTGGAATGAAACGCCGTATCAAATACCGCCACCATTGGCAGCTTTTCACCCATCACCTGTTGCAACGAACGAATACCTGCTAGGCAGACCGGATTATGCAACGGAGCTAAGTCATTCAGTGCTTCTATCTGGCCGATCACGTCGTCATTGATGCGCACAGCTTCGGTGAAGGCATCACCTCCATGCACAACTCGGTAGCCAACCGCTTCAATGTCCTCCCAGGTTACCGAAGACCGTTGAGGATCTTGTAACATTTCAGACATCCATGCAATGGCGGACTGGATATCGGAAATGTTCCGACAGAATGCTTGAGTCGAACCCTGGTGGTCGGCTAGAACACTCTTCGCCTGTCCCCCAATCCCAATCATTGTTCCATAGAGCAACCTCTGGTCTTTCCTCAGTTCCCGATCCTGAGAAAAGCCCTCCATCGCATACACCGAAAACTTCAGGGATGAGCTCCCACTGTTGACGACGAGAATGTTCACAGCGCCCCAGTCATTTAGACCAAAACCGTTCAACGACTACTGTTCGCATGATAACAAAAATTCGTTCCTTTCTAATGATCAAGTTCCCACAGTACTTTAACTTTCAATCCAGACATTTTGGCACTCCATCTCCCTTTCAGGCTTGGCCTTGAAGAAAGGACAAGGCCGGGGTAGATGGTGTATTTGATAATATATAGTTATTCCAAGTAGGTTCCAAATACATCATTGAGAGATAGCTCAGAGCCTATCTTATGATATCCCCTCGACCCCCTTAGGGGCTTCGTTCCGAAGAGGAACGAAGGCAGGGTGAGGGAGATAGACTCAGAAGGGACCATGGCCATGAACATGTGGAGGTGAGTTGGAATGACTCTAATTGTGAAGGATCATCGCTTGGTATTCTTTTTGCTGATTTTGCTAATATCCCCATACAGGTAGTCCATAACGTATCGAGTTCTCAAAAGAAAATGAAGGCTCAATTAGCACACACCATTGGATGATGGAAAAGGAAAGATGATGACAACACCCAATCTTCACATGAAAGCCCGTGATCTGATGCAGACGCGCATCGTGGCTGTGACGCGCGAATATAGTGCACGAGAAATCGCGATCCTCATCCATTCTGGAACATTTAGCGGCGTGCCTGTGATCGAACCTGGCAATCACCTTGTCGGAATCGTCACAGAATTCGATGTGTTAAAAGCTTTAGCGGCCGGAAAAGACTTGCAGGCATTAAGCGCCGGAGAGATCATGACTCCACAACCAGTCACGGTAGAAGAAACAGCCACAGCCGAGATGGTCATCAAACAAATGATCAAACATCACATTATTCGTATCCCGGTCGTCCGTGATGACCGACTTATCGGCATGATTTCCCGCACAGATCTCATGAATCAACTTATTGACCACCATTTGATCAATGTCTACGGAGAGTGAACTCTACATAGCGCCTAGGCAAGATTATTGGATGTTAGTAACCAAGACTGAAGTTTCACCTATTTTTCCACTTTCATTTTCCCTCTCCCTACAGGAGCACCCAAATGTTTTCATAGTTCCATGGGGCCTAAGCGCAACATTCTCAGAAAATGAGTGAGGAAACTTGCAACAACTCTTCTCTCTCTTACCTGCCACAGCAGGTAAAACGGCAGATTTCTATATTCCTATAGTATTGTAACTTTCAGTGAAGACATTTCAGAACCCCTCGCCCTTGAGGGCTTTGTTCCGAAGAGGGACGAAGTGTTGATGTGAATGAGAGTAAAAGACGTATCTGATAGCTCAAGCACTACAGTGAGCAGCATCAATAACACTATCTTCTAGAGCACCACTTGTCCGGCTAGTAGTGAGAGAGAAAGGAAAAAGATAAAAGGTTCCTGACACCTAATTTCTGGGATACCCAATATCTGACCATCAGGGCATCTTGGCGACGGGACTGGGCGCGACGGACGGTGTTCTTTGATAACCCATCAGAAATCCGCAAAGTGATGCATATCACGAATGCGATTGAATCACTCAATGTCTCATGACGGAAGGTCCTCAAAAAGCGCGGGGCGTTTCCGACGGAGGAAGCAATTGTGAAAGTGCTCTATCTCGGGATACAGCGCATCGCCAAGAAATGGACCATGCCGATTCCAGAATGGAAGCGAGCACTGAATCAATTGGCGATGTTATAGGAGATCGGGTAGCCCAAGGCGACTAACAGAAATCAGTTACACAGAAAACTTGACACGCCCTGTCATGGCCTCCCGTAACACATCATTCTCCACCACTAACTCGCCAATCTTTTGGTTGAGCTTCTTGATTTGCTCATCCTTCAAGGCCGCTTCGGCCTTCGGCCGACGGCGCAGCCCATTCTCCGCGGCCCGGAGAAACTGCTCATGCCAAGTTTCCACTTCCCCAACTGTCAATCCATGTTGCCGAGCCGCTTCGGCCAAAGAGGTTTCCCCCTTCAAGATCCGCAGGACCAACGCCGCTCGTCGTTTCGCCGTCCACCGTTCAATCGGTTCTTCTTTCCCCTGTCCCATAATCTCCCTCCTTTAAGATAAGTTATATGTCTTAAAGGTGGTCTCATTTGCAAGGGGGGCAGTATACAGGGTTGAAATTTATCATGTTTCATTGAATTCTTGGAAGAAATTCACTTTTTCAGGGACAAGAAATCATATTTAAATTGATTTATGGAGGTTCCAAGGATGATAAAGACAAAAATAAAGGGAGCGAGTATCGCGGCCTGTACGTTGCTCCTACTAACAAGTCAGGCCTTTGGAGCCACAGTGTCGTTTAATGGTCTTGAAAAAATCGGGTCAGGAAATGCGGGGAATGTCTTACAAAGAACCGATAATGATGGAACAGGAGTAACGGCTACAGCACATTCTCTCCTGGGCGACACTGCCCCGTTCGTTGATTCACCGTTATATAGCTGGGATGGAGGGCTCGGGGTCTGTAATTCCAATGAAGAAGGAATTTCTACCAATGGAGCTTGTGCTACGGGGCACCACACAACGGATAATTTGGGAAGCAATGATTTCATTCTCCTCGAATTTGACTCGTCTGTCATCCTGAATAGTGCACGCATTCAAATTTGGGATCCCGAAAATTTCTATGCCGATGGGGACTCAGATGTGTCTTATTGGTTTGGGACCGGAGCGCCAACTTTAAGCTTAGGCGCGTTGGGCAGCCCAACCAATAATGATGAGCTTCTTATTCTCGAAGAAAATTTTCGCACTGTGGGATTAGTGGCATCTGGACCAGCTGACTGGCTGTTAATTGGCGCCAAACTGAACGATGCTGATGGCTACTATGACGGGTTTACATTGAAAAACGTCATATACACGGAAGCACCTCCTGTTCCCCTTCCGCCGGTGGTCATTCTCTTTGGGTCTGGGTTGGTAGGGTTAGTAGGTCTGGCTCGACGACATGGAATCTTGAACAAATCATAAGAGAGCCTCACAAAAGTATGCGTGAAAGGCAGACCTTCATGGACGAGCAGGCTAGAATAGAGAGGTTTCTTCATTCATAAAAGTCTGCGGATACCCCCAGCAAGCTAGAAGGTTCATCCTCGAGACACCTAACAACGTGTAAGTGTAAGGGCTGTAGGGTTTTATGATGGCTTCACCTCAGGGTGATGGCCCAAATATAACGGCTCTGCCTTGTGGCAGAGCCGTTTTTTTTCGACTGCATTCAAATCAAACAGGCTTCAGTAGGCTATTGAACCTCTCTCTGTCTTCCTGGAAAAAGTGAGGAACACTGGGTGTACTGAATATTAAGGAGAGCCACGGAGAGAAGCATGAACTCTGAACCCTACTCACTCAGAAGAACGAATACCCGGGACGGGTTGACTCTGCTTTCGAGAAAAACTCCTATCAGCGAACCGAGCCTTCTTTGGACACTGATTCTGAGACATCCATCGTAAACCCTCGGTCATCTGTTAGTACCTCACCGCTGATTTTAACCGAAGCCAGATGGACAGTTTCTGGTAAGAGATACACAATGAAGGTGCCAGAAACAAGGGACACCACCTTAGTACGAATATCAGATTTCTTGTTGACCGCTCCCGTCCACATATCCCTCACAAATGTATACCCCTTGACCTTTACGATACCATCTTCATAAGCCTGCACAGCTCCCACAAAAAACCGTTCGCTGTCTTTTTCAAACAACCGGCGATGGACAATTAATAGCTTCTCTCCCTGTTCAAGCACCATTCCCTCCTTTGCATATCCCAGATTTTGTTTTTCTTCTCTCTTTCAACCACACTATTACAAAGTTCCCTCACCCGTTTAGAGAGAGTGCATGTCAATGGAAAATAAATTTGGGCCTTGTATCGAGGCCGCACTGTAGGGAATAGGAAATTCAAACGGCCTTTTTCGTCAAACCGTAACGTATCAAAGCCGTCGCCTGGGGGCACTCAACAGTCTCTACCGTCTGAAATGCGGGCGTTCATCCTGTGAGTGGGGTCTGACCGGCCCATTTTTCCCCGGATTGGGCGACCCTGGCGCGCTCTTGTGGCGTGTGCGGGTGGGCACTGGGCAAAAAGGGAGAGTTGGCCCAGGAACTGAACCGGCAGCTCGCGTAGGATTACGCGGTCTGGAAGAATGCGTCGAGGCGGGCTGGGGCTTTGGGTGGGGCGCGGGTAGGCAAGCCCAGGTGGCTGAGAATCTTGATGATCACCGCGGGATCTTCAATGGCGGCAATGATCGTCAAGGGGCCGCCGCACTGCGGACAGATGGTGAGGTCGATGTCAAACACGCGTTTGAGCAACTGCGCCCAGCTCAGGCGGGCCGGTGGAGAAGCCTCTGGGATGTCGTCGTGCGCCTGGGCGGGGTCCAGGGCCTGGTCCGGCCGGCCGGGCACAATCTGGGCGCGGACGGCGGCATTGGGGGCGAGCACACCATGGAAACGAATGAGATGGAGCCGCGGCCGGGGGACGAGGGCGGCCAGGCGTTGCAGGAATTCTAGCGGGGTCATGACGAGATGGGTGGTGCCATCGCGGGTATACCGTTGGATGGCCCAACGTCATATCCTATTTTGGACAAGAGTGATATGAGAGAGATCTTGAAAAATAGCTAATAACGCTAATAGGCTAATAAACTGGCACTTTGTGCCACCTCCCTCAGTTTCGATCTGATACAACTGAGGAAAGGTAGCGCTGAGAGCTGCTAAGGAGTTAGTGCAACTCTCGTATGTAAACAACTACGAATACTATTTGGCATGAGCAGAGCGTGCATCTAACCACTTTTTGAATGAGGCCTGACTTTCTCCAGATGGTCGACCTTCAAGTAACCCCCGACTTTGTGTGTCGATATCTGCCCGCATTCTTTTTGAAGTACTACCGGTCTTAACTCATCCAATATTTCTGAAAGTTTTCAAGGACGGTTGAAATTATTCACCGTCTTGTTTTAATTGGCGGACTCAAGGGAACGGGCAAAGCAAGAAATTATGAAAAAAAAGCCACAAGTTCACAATTGGGTTTGATCCGCCTTACCCGATCGGGGTGATTAACACTTCCCCTGTCCTACGGTTTGGCCACACTAATAACGAGTTTTCTTCATAGTCCGTGTGCCATGCTGGTTTGGTGCATCTCCATAATCCTAAGGCTGCTCGGTCTGCCACAACGCCTGAACTTCACTCGCAGCCAATGCCCGCTGAAAATAGCGCAGATCGTCCATGCGGCCTTTGAAATAATCATGCGCGGCATCCCAGGAATGGCCCAGATGCACGCGGTCCTGCCACGTAAAGTCTGACGAGGCTTTGGTGCCGCTGGCCACCTTGATGCCATCCACATAGAGATGTTGGCCGCCAACCGTCGGGCCATGCGTGTAGACCAGCTGATGCCACTGCCCATCGGCATAGTGCTGTCCGCTACTGTGAATGATCTGGTTCCTCCAGAGCCGACTGCCGACATTGCCCGTGGTGAGGTACAGATGGCGATCATGGCCCCTTGGCCCCAGCTCGCCGCTGACGACGGAAAAAAGCCCCCGGCCCTCATCAGTTGTTTTAAACCAGAACGAGATGGTGCCGGCTGCTTCCGGCACATCCAAGGGAATGCTCACATAATCATCGAGGCCATCAAAGGCCAGGACGGCCCCGCGCTCGGCATCGGTGACCAGCGAGACGCCATTCTGGAGAACGCCGTCGGTCCCGCCGACGTGGGCACTGCCATCGGTGTCCAAGGGCCAATAGCCCACGAGATCCTCGCCTGCCACTTCATCACCGTGAGGCCGCTCGGCCCGCCACAACGCCTGGACTTCACTGGCAGCCAAGGCCCGCTGAAAATAGCGCAGATCGTCCATGCGGCCCTTGAAATAATGCTGTACGGCATCGTACGACATGCCCAGATGCAGGCGGTCCTGCCACGTAAAGTCTGAGGAGGCTTTGGTGCCGCTGGCCACCTTGATGCCATCCACATAGAGATGTTGGCCGCCAACCGCCGGGCCATGCGTGTAGACCAGCTGATGCCACTGCCCATCAGCATAGTGCTGTCCGCTACTGTGAATGATCTGGTTCCTCCAGAGCCGACTGCCGACATTGCCCGTGGTGAGGTACAGATGGCGATCATGGCCCCTTGGCCCCAGCTCGCCGCTGGCGACGGAAAAAAGCCCCCGGCCCTCATCAGTTGTTTTAAACCAGAACGAGATGGTGCCGGCTGCTTCCGGCACATCCAAGGGAATGCTCACATAATCATCGAGGCCATCAAAGGCCAGGACGGCCCCGCGCGCGGCATCGGTGACCAGCGAGACGCCATTCTGGAGGACGCCGTCGGTCCCGCCGACGTGGGCCCTGCCATCGGTGTCCAAGGGCCAATAGCCCACGAGATCCTCGCTTGCCACTTCATCACCGTGAGGCCGCTCGGCCCGCCACAACGCCTGCACTTCACTCGCAGTCAGCGCCCGCTGAAAATAGCGCAGATCGTCCATACGGCCCTTGAAATAATGCTGTACGGCATCGTAAGACATGCCCAGATGCAGGCGGTCCTGCCACGTAAAGTCTGACGAGGCTTTGGTGCCGCTGGCCACCTTGATGCCATCCACATAGAGATGTTGGCCGCCAACCGTCGGGCCATGCGTGTAGACCAGCTGATGCCACTGCCCATCGGCATAGTGCTGTCCGCTACTGTGAATGATCTGGTTCCTCCAGAGCCGACTGCCGACATTGCCCGTGGTGAGGTACAGATGGCGATCATGGCCCCTTGGCCCCAGCTCGCCGCTGACGACGGAAAAAAGCCCCCGGCCCTCATCAGTTGTTTTAAACCAGAACGAGATGGTGCCGGCTGCTTCCGGCACATCCAAGGGAATGCTCACATAATCATCGAGGCCATCAAAGGCCAGGACGGCCCCGCGCTCGGCATCGGTGACCAGCGAGACGCCATTCTGGAGAACGCCGTCGGTCCCGTCGACGTGGGCACTGCCATCGGTGTCCAAGGGCCAATAGCCCACCAGACCTTCTCCCTCCACTTCATCAGGTAAATTTACAGTTAAACGGATGCCTGTTGAATGCCATAAGGCTCCTCCCTCTGATGCTAAGTGGGGCAAATAGCCTCGATACCAGAGTACCGTGTCTTGACCATTGATATTTTCTCCGTTGTTCCCTTGTACACTGGTAATGGCACCGTCAGTCCAATCGCCTGCTTCACTACTTTGGTAGAGCCGTCCATACACCTGGTTATTCGCGTACATCGATTCAGGGATTACGGTTCCTGGGACATTCCAGGTATTGGTATCGAAGGCAATATCAACCGTCATGCCATTGCCCGCATCTCTCACTTGCCATTGATGATTGTTTGCTGCAGTGGCGGCAGCATCGAATTCATGAGAATACACTTCCCAAGCAGTCCCCGTGTGACGTCGAATTTGGTCATCTCCTGTGCCAAACAAATCAAAGTCTAGTCGCCAGAAGGGGTAGTGAAGATGGTCGGTTTGACATTGCAAGCCTTTGGCAAAGATATGGGCTTGAATTTGACCGCTTCCGCTCAAATACCAGACTTGGTAAAGGACATAGGCCCCAATTTGATCCTGAAACCCGATTTCTCGCCATGTCTCACCATTTTGGGTAAATGTCCGGTTAACAACCGAACTACTACCGGCCCAGTTCACGGGCAGACCGGTTCCGCCGAGACGATCTGCGTAGGGGCCACAGGCATTGTTCTCATAAAATACCGTCATGACCGGCATGCTGGCTCGCTCTAACACCTTCACGCCTTGGTAGCTGACGTTGCTGAGTGACATGCCGTCATAACGACTTGAGACCTCATAGTCGAGCGTCCATCCCTCCCAATTGACACTCCCAGCACTTTGTGCATGAACGGTCAGAGGAGTCCATAGCATCATTAGGGATGCGATCAGTACGTATCTGAATATTGAAAATTTTGTGGCTGTCATCTGATTAATCCTCCCGACTTTCTACGACGACTTGATCGGTGAGATCAACCCAGGCGACGTATTCTGGTCCAACATCAACATTACGGTGAAAAGAGACATATCCTATGCGATGGTTGAAAAATGCGGAATTCCCATCGGTGGGCAATGCCAGAATGGTATGGCCTTCCAAGTCGGCTATTTGAGTGATACCTTCGGCACGTAACGCTCTCCGTGCAATCTGGATGGCCTCAGCCACCTCGGTTTCTGTGAGCGGAGGTTGATAGATATTCGGAGCAATGGAATGGATGGTTCGGACCGATTCTTGATCCATCAGAACTTCAATGGTGGCATTTTTTGAATGACTGAAATACGTGTGCCGGACTTGAGAATTGTTTCTATCACCTTTTACCCCAAGAAATTCCTGTCCTATGTAAGCATAACGATCACCCAAGGCGAGTTGGACATCTGCGGACTGGCGCGCCGAGGCATCGGCACGTTCCCGAGCGGTTGCTGCACGGGCCATTTGTGCACCTGACTGTTCTGCTCTAATATTTTCCATCGACTTTGGTTGTGGTGGAAAGACATCATTTACTGCTTCAAAGCGTGCATTTGTATCTCTGGTTTGGTGATGATGATGGATGCGATCGTGACTGTGAGGATCATCGGGCAACACCGTTTCACGGATTCGTAATTCGCCTAGGATATTCTGCACATCTTCATGTTGTCGCTGCCACATTTCTCTCTTACACTCACGCATGAGGTTACGATGCTGGGTAAGTCGGGAATCGGTAGAATGAATGCTGATTTGAGCGAGTTGCTGAAAAAGTTCGGGATTTGTACATTCAGCTCGAACTAGCGTTGTCCAAAACCCGATCACAAGAGGGCAAAGGACCAGAACGTTCATGTTGAACCAATAGCTGCGTATACGAGGTGCCGTAGTCATGGGGGACGTTCCTTTTCATATAGAAATTATGAGGAGATAGATGAATGATATTTGGACCACCAAGAAAACATATACATACGACCAAAAACTTAAAGTAGAAAGGAGGTACCAGCAATACCTCAAAAGAAGAATTTCTGACCGTCTTCGGTAGATAGATGGTGTCATCATGAGATAAGAGTTATGCTCTGATTTACAGAGCAAGGAGGTAAAGTGGTCCCATTGTCAAGACAGCAAATGGATGAAAATAAGATAAAGGTTCATGAAAAAATCGTACCCTCAATTAGTATCACTATAAACAATGGTGAAATTTTCACGAGTTAAGCAAGAGGGGCCGAGCTTTCTGCCTGAAAGTTATGCCTTGCGTTATTCTATTTCGTTGTGTGTCGGCAAAATTTTTTTTAGCTTGCGAGTACATATTGATTGAAATTCAAGGCTATTTTTCAATTTCTCTTTATTTATTGATTTTTGTGTAGCTTGGGTTTGGTCTTGCGTGAAAATTTTTGTCAAAACATAATGGTTCCGGTGAAATGTTGGAGAAAAGCCTTCTGGTTCAATGGATATGGAATATACGAGCAGGCCATTCTTGAAAGAATGAAGAAGAGTGAAAATAGTTATTTTGGAATCTGGTAGAAAAGAAGCTGATGAAAGAGTAAGAAACCTTCGAAGAAAGTTAACAAAATTTCATATGCAGGGCGTAAAGAGGCGAAAGAAGAGATAGTTGCCTCAATGTTCCTACAATTTTAGAGTGAATGAGGATCAGTCTACTCATATTTACTATGCAGTTTCCGAAAGTTTCCTACGATGTTGGATCCCGAGATTGTTTTGTTTGCTAGTAGGTTAGGTGACTGAAATGACGATACTAGGAGGATAGCAATTGCTGAATACGTGTATCGGTGCCGCCTAAGTCCAGATATTTTTTGTAATGATGCTTCGCTTTTTGGAGATCTTCTTTATGAAATTCATAAAAGGCTCCTATATTGAATTGCTTCTCCATGGAATTTGGCTGTAATTCTATGCCCGGCTTCCGCTTGATCTATCTGATTTTCTGAGACGAGGAGTACAGCCAAATTAAAGTAGGCTTCAGCATCTGTGGGTGTTGATCGTAGTTAAGGGTGAATTCCCCGCCGCTTGCGGCGTAACATGTGGGGGTGAGCAAACATCTATGCAAGAGCCATGATGTTACGGTTTTGTTATATCACCTAGTTTTCCCCGCAAAGTATCGGCGATCGGTTTTTGATGGCGGGGTGGAGCAGGCATTGAGGGAGGTGTGCTTAGAGATTGAGCAGAGATGCCAGAGCAAATTTTTGGAGATTGACATGGATAGGGATCACGTTCATTTCTTCGTCCAAGTGGTGCCGACCTATAGTGTCACCAAGGTGGTCCCCATGCTAAAGAGTCTGACAGCCCACAAAGTTTTTCAGCGCTGTCCTCAGGTCAAGAAGCAGCTCTGGGGTAGAGAGTTTTGGAGTGACGAGTATTATGCGAGTACGGTTGGGCAACATGGAAATGAGCAAATGATTGCCAACTATGTCAAGGAGCAAGGGCAGACATACACTCAATTACATAAAGATCCTCAACTTGTGCTCTTCGAAATACCCCGTCCGCTTACGGCAGGGATGATTTATTCTTGTTGAAGGCGGTCAGGACGGTCGTTTCTAAGAGAGTCAGAAGGGAGTGAAGACTCCTCGAATGCGTGTCTCGTGTGGCATACCATCGTTCCATTTGCTCGCGTCGGACACTATTCAAGAGGGAGGGCAGGACATTCAAAAAGACATCAACCAGATTATCTTGTAGCCGGCAATAGTGGTGCATGACGAAGGCAAACAGATGTAAGAGGCGGGCAGCCTCGGGACGACGGAGAAGGTCAAGAGGGCGAGCGTCATGGCGAGCGTGGCAAAATAGATGATGCCGGGTTCGAGAAGTGCGACCTGACGACCGAGTACCGTGACCTGATGATACAGCGTCCGTATATATTCAAGATCATCAAGACGTAGGCGAACTTTCGAGGGCTTGGTGGATTGCGACAGACGCTTGAGTTGGGTGAGGTGATACTGCGTCCTTCCCTCTGGCCGAGGCGGGGGAGCCAACAGGGTCATTAAGTTTTTCTGGAGGGATGGCGTGACGTATCGGCCCACTTGCTCTGCGATGGTGTGTTGGTGATGCGTCAGCGCGGCAGCCACCAGACGACTGAGGGTGTCGGAACGAGGCACCGTCACGCGGGCCGCCACTAACCAGTCCACCAGTCGCAGAAAAATCTTTCGAGGTTCCCAATAGAGTTGTGCGAAGGTCAGGGCTTCAGCCTGAAGCAGGGGGCGCACCGCAGGATTCCACAGGCGAAACTGATAGAGCTTGAGAATAAGCTGCCGATGTCGGGTCGCCGTTTGTTTGGCATAGTCGGTGGGAGTGATCTCGTGCAAGGAAACCCCTAACAGCTTGGCGACAAAACGCAGATCGCTCTTCCGAAACTGCAGCGGGAGAAAAAGCGGTGGGTGGCCAGAAAATCCCCATAACTAATGAGCAGGCAGACTTGATTGGTTGGGTTGTAGGCGCTTGATGCGCCGAATGAGTTCTAATGACGGCTCAAAGTACCGTTGTTGTTGAGCCAACGTAAATGTGGGTGGAGCGTCAAACTCGTCGCGCTCCACGGCGCTGAGGATTTCCATTCTGGGCATCGACACACCTCCTTGGATGAAAAAGGAGATATTGTGCTGTGTCCAGAGAAAAAGTTCGATGGAGAAAAAGAAGAGAAAGAGGCTATCACGCGATGAGAAGTCTTATCCCCAAACACCATGCCTGGTTATCCCCAGAAACGTGGGACTTTTCGCCCGTTTCCGTGAAGATACCCTTTGGGAATAGGAAATTCAAACGGCCTTTTTCGTCAAACCGTAACGTATCAAAGCCGTCGCCTGGGGGCACTCAACAGTCTCTACCGTCTGAAATGCGGGCGTTCATCCTGTGAGTGGGGTCTGACCGGCCCATTTTTCCCCGGATTGGGCGACCCTGGCGCGCTCTTGTGGCGTGTGCGGGTGGGCACTGGGCAAAAAGGGAGAGTTGGCCCAGGAACTGAACCGGCAGCTCGCGTAGGATTACGCGGTCTGGAAGAATGCGTCGAGGCGGGCTGGGGCTTTGGGTGGGGCGCGGGTAGGCAAGCCCAGGTGGCTGAGAATCTTGATGATCACCGCGGGATCTTCAATGGCGGCAATGATCGTCAAGGGGCCGCCGCACTGCGGACAGATGGTGAGGTCGATGTCAAACACGCGTTTGAGCAACTGCGCCCAGCTCAGGCGGGCCGGTGGAGAAGCCTCTGGGATGTCGTCGTGCGCCTGGGCGGGGTCCAGGGCCTGGTCCGGCCGGCCGGGCACAATCTGGGCGCGGACGGCGGCATTGGGGGCGAGCACAGGCCTAATTTCAAGAGCCAAAATTTTTTGCCCCTAATGCCCTATTTGATTAATCCTCATTACTTCTATGAAAATGGCGTTTTTTATTTTTTCTCGGTGACCAAACAAAAGAGAGCCGCTAGCTCTTAATCAGCGGGCCACAGGTTCGATCCCTGTACGGCCCACCAAATTAAATCAACGGCTTACGTCGTTCACACCAAAATCCCATTCGGGGAAAAGCTTGTTTTAGATCTGTTTCTGGAAATTGACGGCTGCGTTCCCGTAATTCAACACTGGGCTTTGAGTGTTTTAACTATATAACGTTATCAATAGAGAAGAGCCAATGGATTGATGACGTGGCGGAGGAACTAAGAATTAAAGAAGTGATCCAATCGTTTCCCTCTCGAGGAAAGCGTTAAGGAAGGGGCTGAAATTCTCCTACCCAAGGTTGAATGAGTTTTTTGACAATACTGGCACGACTTCGGTTGACAGTAGTAGCCGTTTGAGCCCATGATGCGTGTTCTCGCTTGGGAGAATAAGGCTCTTTTATTTTAATGGTGGTGGGCGTCTTGAATCTGTTCCAAAGAAGAACGCCAAGGAGACCAATGATCAAACAGAGAGGAATGATGACGATCAGATGGAGGGTTTCTTTTGCCGGAAGCATACTCGCGGTTGTTTTATTGGCCGGAGTTTCACTTGCCCTGGCTGCCGATGAACTCAAGGAACTGCATCAGGAGATCGAATCACTCAAAGTCGGGCAGGAGACCATCAAGAAGGACCTGAAAGCGATCAAGGATTTGCTCACCTCTTTAACACGCCCGCGAAGTAAAATTCAGGATGTGAACCTTTCCGTGAACGTGGCCAAGTATCCGGCAAAGGGACCTGCAGATGCCGAGGTCACACTGATTGAATTTACTGATTACCAATGCCCTTTCTGTGCCCGCAATGCAAAATCCGTCCTGCCAAAGCTAACCAAGGATTTTGTCGAAACGGGCAAAATTCGGTATGTGTTGCGGGATTTTCCCTTGACCGCCATTCACAAAGACGCGGCAAAGGCCCATGAAGCTGCACACTGTGCAGGAGAGCAAGGCAAATACTGGGAAATGCATGCTCAGCTGTTTGCCCATCAGAAAGAACTGCAAGCCGAAAAACTCGCTGGACATGCGGCGGCCGCTGGGGTTACGGACAAGCGGGCCTTTCAAACCTGTGTGGACAGTGGGAAGTATGCCAAGAAAATCCAGGCCAGTATGGCTGAAGGGAGTAAAGCAAGTGTACGGGGCACGCCCTCATTTTTACTTGGCCGAACCGAAGCGGATGGAACAGTCAAGGCGACTAAACTCATTCGTGGGGCTCATAGCTATCCGGTGTTTCAGCAACACATTTATGCCCTATTAGCCTCTTCCAAATCGGAGATGGAAGCACAACCTAAGAGTGAGAGTAAGTGATTGTTCCCCTAATTTCTTCGCTCAAAACTGTAGGGAGAAGGGAATGATTTGAACTATTCGCTCTTAGGGCATTCTGGATTTTCCGGAAGTTTGATGGAGTCAAGAAAGTAAAAAAATTTGAATGATTCCTATAACCACCTCCTAGATAGGGAAATGTTTCAACATTTTCTTTTCAACTGGAGATCAACGGATAGGCAATTTGATGTTTACCTTGATATCTGGCCGACGAGTTTTAAGTCTGGCTACTCCTATCGCGGTCACACCCGTGGCAGCAAGGTTGACCGTTAAGAGATTTGAAAGCGGAATTAGATAGTCAAGACCTTCATCTGTAATTGCAGTATTCGATAGATCAAGAGTCTTGAGTTGTAAAAGGCCTTGCAGCCGGATCAATCCTGTATCTGTCACCTTCGTGAATGAAAGATCCAGATATGTCAAGGGAAGTTCATGTATAGCAATCAGCCCATCGTTGGTGATAGCTGTATCGCGAAGAATAAGCACATTCAGCGGAACCCCCTTCAGGTAGAAAAGACCTTTGTCAGTGATGGCTGTACCCGTGAGGGTAAGACGCTCAATCGGCAACCCCTTTAGATAAGCCACCCCAGCATCAGTGACGGTTGTGCGATAAAGATCCACCTCTCTCAGATGAAGGTGACGGAGATACTGAAGGCCCTCATCCCCTATGGTCCGAGGAAGAAGAACAACCTTTAGGTTTCTGAATCTAGGATTCTCAAGTTGAGCGAGATCAGCGTTTAGGACATTTGTGCCTCGTAGGTCAAGCTGCACCCCACCCTGATGAAGATGCTTAATCAGCAACTGACTATTTTCCTCATTTGCCCAGACCACAGCACAAACAAGGACCACCCACATAGCTCCACCCATGCATGCGCCTCGGAAAACCAATCGCCTCTTTGGCATCAGAGCACTCCCCTCAAGAGCATAATTTCTTCTACCTGAAAAGACTCCCTCCTCCCCTTTCTTTCGAACTCATCAACACCTTCACCTCCAACCAAACTCCACAGGAAATTTTATGGAGCATTCCTTCTCAATTATTAATTTTCCCTTTATTCAATTATATCCCATTGAACTGAGGGATCTAGAAAAATAATGATAGTGAGTAAGAAGCTTTATCCCCTCATCACCAAAATACAAATAATGTTTTGATATGGTCAATTTTAACTCTGCCCAGGGTTTGCTACCACCACCTCGCACATATCTACCGTCTGGTTCCCACTATCATCTGTGGCCACAATGGTCCACTTAATGTGATCCCCCACTCCACCGCTATCAAAGATATTGACGGTATCGTCGCCAAAAGTTACGACACAAGACTCCCCCTTGTCGATTTTCTTACCCTTCTTCGTAAACATAAAACATTCAAACCCAGTGACCACAACCTCTACTTCAGCATCACAAACATCCGTGGCTGTAGCCGTGAATGAAATGGGCACGTCAGGAGGGACAATTATGTTGGGGGCGTTACAGAAGACTGACGGAGGAGTCGTATCATTGATTGTCACATTCTGAGTGTCCATTGCAGAATTACTGCTGTCGTCGGTTGCTATCCAATCCACCGTCGTACTACCCAGTGGGAATAGCGCTGGGGCATCATTGGAAACGTTTACGCTGGCATCGCACAAGTCGTTCACAGTCGGTATGCCGAGGTTAACAGGCGTTCCATTAGGGGATGTGCATTCGGCAACGATGTCGGCCGGCGCAGTTATCGTCGGAGGGGTCGTATCAACTATCGAGAATTCCTCAGACACTGCAAAGAAGCATTCTTGGGAGGGCTCGAGCATGATACGACCGGTCCCAGTAAGTTCGGTGGGAACCGTTACATCGTGGGACCCATCGTTAGTCGTACTCCCCACAAGCGAGGAAAATGTCGTACCGCCATCGGATGAGAAAAGGATCTCAACGTTGGGCGCCACAGAGCCTCCCCCCACATCCCACGTAAAGGTGTCCGAATCCCCACACTCGAGTGTAGCCCCTGTCGCCGGTGCTGTGACCTCAAAAGGATTTCCGCTTACAGTCACCGACATGGAATCATAATCCACCCCGCCACCATTGGGTTGGTTGTCCCGCACCGTCACCCGAAAATTGAGCGTTCGGTCTACACTTGGAAGGACCTCATAGGGAGTGGCTGCTCCTGAGAGGATATCTTGAAACTGGGGGAACGTCCGTGACGGGTCCGAAGTCGCGGGTCGGGAACGAAAGAGCGGTCCGGTAGTAAACGTTGATTGGGGGTTGCCATCTTGGGTGCCGAGATCGAACTGCTCCCAGTTAAAGGTCATCGGATCTCCATCCGCATCGTCACCTTGGGCGATGAGGGTGAACGGCGTACTGGTGGGAATGGTGCAATTGGGGCCCGCTTCAACTGTGGGCGGCGCGTTTCCCGTGGCCGCTAGGGTACCGCAGGCACCAGTACCGTTCCGGTAGGCCGTAATCTGGTCAAAACTCCTTGTGTGAAAGTAGTCGTCGCTGTTGGCCTGCACATTTTGGCCAGCGCAGATTCCCGCATAGGCCATAATTGTACTGCCGCTTCCCGGCTCGTAGGAGGAGGCAGCCTGAAATTGGCCTGCGGTGCAAGATCCTGACGTTCCATTCCACGTGTGGCTTCCGCTCAACTGGTGGCCCATCTCGTGAGCTACAAAGTCAACATCGAAGACGTCACCTGATGGATTAGCCAGCGAGGTGGCACCTCGCGCCTTCGATCCAGCCGTGCATACCCCGACGTTGGCGACACCTCCACTACCGCCCTGGCTAAAGATGTGTCCAAAGTCATAATTTGCGTTTCCGACATTCGCGTCGAGGTCCGTTTGGTTCTCGCCCAACATCGCACTCACGTCATCACCAGTAAAAGGGTCTGTAGCCTGATCGTCATAGATGTTCGTGGCTACCAGATTCAATCTGATGGCAACTTCCCGCTCGTAGATACCTGTAACACGATTGATTGTCGTGGCAATCTGGTTGGCTGCGTTGGCCATGCCTCCAAAAAACTGAGTGTATTCGCCTGTCGCGCTGACTGCGAGTCGATAGGTGCGCAGCTGATCGCCGGAGGGATTATTTGCAGGGAAGGCGAGGAGTGCAGCAAGTGGCGAATGGTCAGTCTCGTCATGCTGACCACACATGTAATGTTCCCCTGCCACGTCCTTCTTCCAGAAACTGATGTAGTGCGTGGGATCGTAGTCATCAGCCGGATCCACGTAGACCGTGCCACTCTCGGAGATCAGCATGGCATGGAAGCCTGCTGGAGTATGGTCGAGCCGGCCAGAAACCGTAGGGTCATCAAGACCCTTCGCCGTATAAGTTCGTATTTCAGGATATTCTTGCTGCAGCTCTGTTGAGAAGATCGGCGACTCTTCAATTCGAACCCTCATGTAGCTGCCATCAGGCATGGGCAATGTCATTATAGCGCCAGCCTCGAAAGTCGTGAACTCCAACGGAGCTTCGCTTAGGGCATCATCTAGCTTTGGAGCATCCACTGCGAAGGTTGTGTATTTGTATGGGCCTACGGTTTCCAATGGATCCGTTTCCGTCGATCCGAAAAAAGTCCATACCTCATCCTCCGAAACCCATCCAGCAAGAGACAGTGTTGGTGTAATAAGACTTTGACTCACTGGTACAAAGAGCGTAACTGCTAAGAAAAAGAAAAATTTCCTCATGATATTTCCTTCCTAACTGCCAACGCAGCTCTTAAAAGTAAATCAAAAAGGGCATTCGTTTTAAACTAGAGAGATTTGAATAGAGCAAAAGAAATTTTGTTTGGGTCACGGTGGGGACCACGGGTTAAGAAACCGATTATAAAGTCATGCCGTCCTTTACAAACAACAATGCCTTCCAGGGCGCCGTGACCCAAGAACGCATCCCTTCCTTCAACACTCAATGAGGAGTTCAGCCTGTTGGCTAAATAGATGTTTACCCCATGATCATTTCCCCAGGAATATGACTACAGAGTGAACCCAGGATCTCAAAGCGGTTTAATAAAATCAACCCTTCTCTCCTATATTGTTGAAAAATTTTTTTGGGAAAGAAGAAACACGGGCACGATTCAAGGCGTGAAAATACTGTGAGTACAAATCAAACAGGGATAGGTATCGAAGCTGAATGTTGGAGTGAAGAACCTGATGGGGGAAAGCTGCTTGTCCGGTTCTGTGAGAGACTAGGGTACAACTGATGTATGGCCGAGATGGTGCCGCACCACCGGCAAACTAAGTGGCAAACTAGAAAACAAACATCAACCTGCATCCCTAGTCTACACAACAATAACTCATCTGGCCTTCATCTCATGCCAACCCCATCCCATCCAAGCAGGTTCCAGGTCCCACAACAGGGTTTTCCAGAATTACTGTTTTCACTGACCCCTGAAATCGAAGGCCTTTCCCCGCACCCAGTTTGACTGATTCGAAATCAGTTGGTCATTCATGGCAAGGATTAGAATCTTTGTTGCAAAACTTATCTTTTTTGCAACCACTTTCGTACTTCAATGAAATCAATAACTTGAATATTGCAAAATACCGTTGCATAATAATTTCATGAAAATTTGACGTCCGTTGTTCTTGAAATACAAACCACTCCGCTACCCCTCATGTGAAGAATTAAAGATTATCGTTAAGGATCAAAATCAAATCTGATCAGACTTCCTAACTCATTCCCACTTCAAACTACACGTCTTTTAGATATCTTGTTTTTTGGAGAGCGATTCTGGAGTAGGGCAAGAAGAGCCGTCAGAACAATAGTCTCGGCTTTCTTGGACATAGGTTCGGAAGGGGTCAGCCATGACAAAGACGGGACTGCCTTGGAGTTGGGGAATAGGAAATTCAAACGGCCTTTTTCGTCAAACCGTAACGTATCAAAGCCGTCGCCTGGGGGCACTCAACAGTCTCTACCGTCTGAAATGCGGGCGTTCATCCTGTGAGTGGGGTCTGACCGGCCCATTTTTCCCCGGATTGGGCGACCCTGGCGCGCTCTTGTGGCGTGTGCGGGTGGGCACTGGGCAAAAAGGGAGAGTTGGCCCAGGAACTGAACCGGCAGCTCGCGTAGGATTACGCTGTCTGGAAGAATGCGTCGAGGGCGGCTTTCAGTTGCGCGGATTCCTTGCGCAGGTCACTGACATCGTCACGACTGGCTTCGCGCTCCGTATCCCCCGCCAATCGTTTCTTCCCGGCCTCTAAAAACTCCTTGCTCCAGCGATAATACAAGTTCTGGTGCAGGCCTTCCCGACGGCACAGTTCCGCAATACTGTCCTCGCCGCGCAACCCGGCCAGTACAATTCGGATCTTCTCTTCGGCACTGAACTTCCGGCGAGTCCTTCGTTTGATGTCCCGAACAAGTTTGTCGGCTTCGGGTTTGGTGTCGCGTTTTGGCTTCATCGGCCCTCCTTTCGGGTCTAGGATGAGTCCAAAACATCACCTTAGCAAGCACCCCTGCGTTGTCCAACTTGGGCTGAAACGGAACAGTTTTGGCATTCTGATTTACGGGGAAGATAAATTTGAGCTAGCGCGTGGGTCTTCTGGGCCTAGTATGTATAGCGATGTCAACCGGACCTGTGATGTTAGATAATCCATCTTCAATGGGTCTCGGGTTTCCGTGTGCTCGTATCATTCCATCCCCAAAAGGTCCAGAAATGGTATAGCCTTTCCGAGTTTCCAAATTTCCAAATGTATATGTTTTTCCCTCGCGAAGGGGCTCAGGGCTGCGAAATACATTTGGAATCAAATTGATTACCGAACCATCTGGAAGATAGTAATCTACTTTAAGGTACAAATCCTTTTCCGCTTTTACAGTAAACGTCAACAGCTCCCCTTGAAAATAACTACCACCTGGTTTGTTTAGCCATAATTGAAACTTAGGTTTTGTGGAATTTAACAAATCAAAATTTTCTTTCACCTCTCTTGGATCAATTTTGGCCGTTATGGAAATGAGTTATACTCGAAAGTAGTGCATGGAGTGAGTTGAAAAGACGCGGCGTCTCGGGTTGAAATGGGTGTTGCGAGACATCCTGAGATCAACCACCAAAAAGAGGAGACGCCACGATGCAAGAGCGTACCAAAACGGAACAGGAAGATCGAGGAAGCACGGATTCACTGACCGACTTGATTCGAACCGGGGCGCAACAGTTGTTAGCCCAAGCCCTGAAAGCGGAGGTGGCTGAACTCTTGGCCACCTATGCGGACCAGCGGGATGAGCAGGGGCATGCGCGAGTGGTCCTCAGTGGGCATCATCCGAAGCGGGACATTCAGACCGGCATTGGGCCGGTGACGGTCCAGGTGCCGAAGGTGCGGAGTCGGCAGGGTGAGCCCGTGACCTTCCGCTCCGCTCTGGTTCCCCCCTACGTGCGCAAGACACGAACGTTCGAAGCCGCCATTCCGTGGCTGTATTTGAAAGGGATTTCGACAGGGGAGATGCACGCGGCGCTGGAAGCGTTAGTGGGGCCAGAGGCGAAAGGCCTCTCGGCCAGTACCATCGCGCGATTGAAGCAGACCTGGCGGGAGGAGTATGAGAGTTGGCGCCAGCGCCGACTCGATGAGGAGCAGTGGGTGTATATCTGGGTCGATGGTATCTATAGCGGCCTGCGAGCGGAGCGCCATCGGCTGTGTGCGTTAGTCGTCATCGGGGTGAACGTCCGAGGCGAGAAACATTTCTTGGCGATCGAAGATGGCGTACGGGAGTCGACGCAAAGCTGGCGTGAAGTCCTCTTGAATCTGCAAGCACGGGGAATGCATACGCCGGAGGTGGCCGTGGGTGATGGCGCGATGGGCTTCTGGGCTGCGCTAGAAGAAATCTATCCGCCGACTCGACAGCAACGGTGTTGGGTACACAAGACGCGCAATGTCTTGAATGCGTTGCCGAAGAATGTGCAGCCGAAAGCGAAGCAGGCGTTGCACGACATTTGGCAAGCGGACACCCGAGCTGCAGCGGAGCGTGCGTTCGACGTTTTTGTGAAGATCTATGAACCGAAGTATCCCAAAGCCACCGCGTGTTTAGAGAAAGATCGGGAGGAGCTGCTCACGTTCTATACGTTTCCAGTTCAGCACTGGCCGAGTCTGCGAACCACGAATCCGATTGAATCCACGTTCGGCACCATTCGCCATCGGACGAAGCAGACGAATGGCTGTCTCACGCGAGATGGCATGCTCCACATGATGTTTAAGCTCGGACGGTGTGCGGAGAAGACCTGGCGACGGCTCCGGGGCTTCAAGCAGCTGGCTCAAGTAATTCGGGGCATTCAATTTATCGATGGAGTTGAAGAAACAATCACGGACCCAGTCGCCGCGTGAGCAACTCATCAGACACTACATTTGACAATAGCTCTATGGAAATACAGGTTTCTCTATCAACTGTCTCTTCTTTTTCAAGGTAAACTTGGTGTAAATTTACTAGTTTCCTTTCTTGTTCCAATTTTTTTTCGAGGTCCTGTAGGTCTTTGGCTATATCAAAGTCTAAGTACATTTCTTCTTTTAATTTAAAATTAGCAATATAGTCGTCTATTGCTCTTTCACGGGCCCAATTAAGAGCTTTCTTTCTCCCTTGCCTTGGCGTTTCATCGTCTGAATGCCTGTAACAGGCAGATCCCTTAACGGATTCCCATTCCGCAGAATTTTTGTTGTCTTTAGGGGGCTTCTCAGATGAAAAAGTTTTTAAAGGTCCTCCAGGGTCTGGATCATTGATTTTTTTAGGAGCGGAAAATTGGTCGAGGCCCTTCCGAAATTGAGATTTTATTGTAACGGAATCTATTTTCTTTATTTCCGTGTAGGGGATTGTACCCTTAGGCCCATCAGAAAAAAACTTTAGTAAGTTATATCCGACCGTCGCAACTATTAATGAAAACATAAATGCCAAAATTCCAATGCCCCCTTTACGTTTAACCATCCATTTTCCTAGGGGAGGTTTCTTGCTTTTGGGGGCGATACCAGGAGGGCCAGGGTCTTTTAAGGGTGGTGGGCCAAGATGCTGAATGAGGTCTCCAAGTAGTTGTTCAACTTGCGGATCTGATTGGTCTCCTTTCCAATTAAAGAAAGAAGCAGCGTGAATCCTTCTAAAGGCAAGGGGAATTCGTACTTCATCAATTAAGACCGGGACAAGAATTTGACGCGCGGCACCTTCTTCTGCTTCGCTTAAAACCCATCTCGAATTTACAGAGTGTTTGGACCACACCACAAGGACACATTTTGCTTCATCCAGAGCTTCTTGGATAAGTTTATCGAAGGTTGATCCTGCTGGAATCACTCGGTCCCACCAAACATCCCATCCCTTTTCCTCTAACACTTTTGCAAGCGGTTCAACCCGTTTTCGATCTGCACTAGCGTAACTAATGAATATATCACTCATGACTTAGGTATAGTTTTGTCGGGAAGGTGTGAAGCGAAAAGCAACGTCAGGGCAAACTATACCACAGCAGGCTATAAAATCAGAGGATAGAAGGATTCCGGGCTAAAGGGAACAGGGTGAAGTTTAGCGCTTTTCCAGAGGGATCAATTTAAACCCTTGCGTCTTGTGGGTTGAAATCGTCGGTGGTAAGCTGCATTGAACTTTTTTTAACCCTGGAAGAAAATCACGGGGATCGCATTTTGGTCGGTCTGGCATTCCTGAAAGCAGTGTCTCCCTTCTCCAAATCAGGAACCCGACAGGAGGAGAAATGTTTCAGACCAGAAAAATCCGATACTATTTGATAGGAATAGGGGAAGAGTAGAGGGATAGTGCGTTATAAGGCGTCTTGCGCACAACGAAAGCCCAGACGCAAGTCGCCACCTCGCATTCCCTCCTCCCGGTCTGCAGATCGTAGATACTCCGGAGAATGTGACCAGGAGCCACCCCGCAGGATTTTTCTCTCCCCGCTCGATGGCCCTTGAGGATTTGCATGTGGACTTTTCCCATAATAATATTTGTCGGACCAGTCTGCGACCCATTCATGCACATTCCCGGCCATATCATAGGCCCCATACGGACTTTTTCCTCGTTCATAGGACCCGACCGCTTTAAGGTTCTCTGTATAGACTTTTTCTGGTTCATAGGATTTTCCAAAATTGGCCATACCTGAATTGGGCCGGGATTCACCCCAAGGATACGTGCGTGCGTCAGTTCCCCTCGCCGCTTTCTCCCATTCCGCTTCAGTAGGTAACCGCTTTCCGGCCCAGTCGCAGTAAAGCTTGGCCTCATGCCAATCGATGCCTGTTACCGGTTTCTGCGCATCCCGCTTCATCAACCACAGTTCCAAATAGGGCGGCATGCGGTGATTTTTCTGCGTCATAAACGGGAATAGGAAATTCAAACGGCCTTTTTCGTCAAACCGTAACGTATCAAAGCCGTCGCCTGGGGGCACTCAACAGTCTCTACCGTCTGAAATGCGGGCGTTCATCCTGTGAGTGGGGTCTGACCGGCCCATTTTTCCCCGGATTGGGCGACCCTGGCGCGCTCTTGTGGCGTGTGCGGGTGGGCACTGGGCAAAAAGGGAGAGTTGGCCCAGGAACTGAACCGGCAGCTCGCGTAGGATTACGCGGTCTGGAAGAATGCGTCGAGGCGGGCTGGGGCTTTGGGTGGGGCGCGGGTAGGCAAGCCCAGGTGGCTGAGAATCTTGATGATCACCGCGGGATCTTCAATGGCGGCAATGATCGTCAAGGGGCCGCCGCACTGCGGACAGATGGTGAGGTCGATGTCAAACACGCGTTTGAGCAACTGCGCCCAGCTCAGGCGGGCCGGTGGAGAAGCCTCTGGGATGTCGTCGTGCGCCTGGGCGGGGTCCAGGGCCTGGTCCGGCCGGCCGGGCACAATCTGGGCGCGGACGGCGGCATTGGGGGCGAGCACACCATGGAAACGAATGAGATGGAGCCGCGGCCGGGGGACGAGGGCGGCCAGGCGTTGCAGGAATTCTAGCGGGGTCATGACGAGATGGGTGGTGCCATCGCGGTAGGGGGTTTTGAGTTGGAGGACAACCTCGCCGGCCGGCGTGCGGCTGAGCCGTTTGTGGCCGAGGGCCGGGCGAGTGATATAGCGGCACAAGCGTTCGAGTTGCTGCCGCTGTTGGGCTCCACAGCGGGTGGCGGCATGCAAGCTAAACCCCTGGACACTGACACAGTCAGAGGATTGGGGGGCTTCTTGGCTGGCGAGCCGCAACGCGGGATCTTTCCACGTCAAGACTTTTTGGCCTCGCCGGGGGCCGAGGGCAATCCGGTAGGTGCAGGCCGCGGTGTGGAGGGGCGCCAAGGCCGGATCGGCATCGAGGGCGGCCAGGTAGGGGAGTCCTTGTTCTTCGATGAGCGCCCCTTTGCGGGTTAATATCTTCAGGAGCCGCGTGATGATCCGCGTGAGTACAGCCTGAAGTTGTTGAGTGGTGGGGGCTGGCACGGGCTGAAAGACCGGCACGCTGTCGGTGAGGCGATAGACACCATCGAGCACCAGGCAATGGAGGTGAATATTGAGATTGGCGGCCGAGCCAAAGCGCTGGATGAGGGTCACCGCGCCGGTCTGGGCCTGGGCATGCGTCAAGCCAGCTTGGTGGATCACAAAGGTCGACAGGGCACGGTGGATCACCTGTAACACGGGTGAGAGTAGCTGCGGCTGACTGGCCAACAGATGCCGCAGCGGGATGGGGAAGGACACTACCCATTGGCGAACGGGGACGTGGGGGATGACGTGATCCACGAGATGGGCGGCCGTCTCGGCCATGCGGCGGGCGCCACAGGCGGGGCAAAAGCCTCGGCGCTGAATCGACTCATAGATTTAACCTCAAGGTTAGGGAAAATCCTGAATATCTTTCAGAAGCCAGAGTGCTAAAAGTGAATGACCCTACCATCAGGAAGGACGATATTGCCTTTCCCTCCTATGTACATTAGTCCCTGGGCACGAGATAACCTAAAGCGTAAAAGTTCTTCCCCATCACCTGTAAATACATAGCCCGGGAAAAAGTTTTTTACGGCACCACGGAAACGATACACAGATCCCTCACCGGCGGGAACAATAAGGTAAAGATTCGTGAAGGATTTCATTTCAAACCATATTTTGTCTTCGGAATCCTGTGTTTCGATTACATACAAGCCCTCATCATCTTGAGAAATGGTCATACTCCCTATCTTGTTACGTCTTCTGTCAGAAATATCTCCAATGCGATGAGTCCCTTCCCCACCCATTAAGCTACCTTGCAACTCTCTATTTGATGGTTGAATTTCCATTATTGAGAAATTCTTCGTGGTTATTTTTGGCTCTTGGGCAAATGTGACGCTAGAAAATAATAAGCAGGACATAATAATTAGTGAATGAAGAAAGTAGAACATATGTTGAACTCCTTTTTAATCGTATATTCCTATTATCGTGAGTAATTGCTTTTTCTAGATACTTTAAACCCAACAAGTATATTTTGATTTACTTCCCCCATGCAGTATTTATGAATTCGGCCTTTCAAAATAAAAATGGCAAGCTGCTTAAAGTCAAAAAGGGTTGAGTGGCTTCCCTCGCTTCTTCCTGGACGAATCTCGTTGAGGTACAAGATGTAGCCGTTTAAACTAATGCTGTTAATTGAGATGCAACTCAGTAGTTTAAGGTTTTTTGTTCCCTTGTTCTTGAGGCTCTTTTGGGTAGATCCAAGAGCCAATTCGCAATTCTCTAATTCATCTTGAATAAAGGCAATTCTTTCTTAGCGCTCTTTTTAAGCCAATGCCTTACTGGTTAGGGGAGGTAAGTCCCTGGTTCCCATTGCCGTGCACCACAAGGACAAAATTCCTGTTCCTCGTTGCAGTCGTAGTAATGGTGCCGACCACATCCGCCACAGCAAAAGCATCCTTGGGCTTGCCTCAATGCTTCCTGCCGGATCAAGGTGTATGAAACAATCAGCATTCTCCTGCCACAACAGGAGCACCGCACATTTCGTGAATCGGCATTTGGGGCAAAGATGCCATCTCGGAATTGCACTTTACCCCTCCATCCAGTCAGGGAAGGTGGCTTTCACTCGCTTTGAGACCCTAAAGTAGTTAAACCAAATGGTAAATCCGACTAGGGAAAGGCCAATGCCCTTCAGGACGCCAAAAAGAACGTCTGACACCTCTAGGCCCGAGAAGAGAACCAGGCATTTGATAAGAATTCCCCATCCCAAAGTCACCTTAAGCCAGGCACGGACTTCCTGTACAGTTTTGGGTGCGACGTCACGAATCCGTTTAGCTAGCTCAATCCATTTGAGTACGAGAAACCCCCCGACTAAAAATTCAATTAAAAAAATAATAAGGAGGGCCGGATAACGTTCCCATAGCATGGCTGTCCCGATAACTCCCAGCAAGCTGGTCAACACAAAACCAACGGGTTGGAGATAGAGATGGGCGAACACGAAAAATTTCAACCACCCTTTTACCCCTTCAAGGGATTCAGCGTGGTAGAGTGGCTGGCTTGGTGAGGCATGTGTTGTTGCTGCATTCATGGGTGAACCTCCTGGTTTGAAATGACAAAAATTATTTAATAATAAAGAAATTCCCAAATTTAAAATTTTAAAAATTTCTCATATTTTTGCTCTTACGAATTCCCCATGGGGGCCTTGGCATATGTTCCATATTTTTTTTGAATGCGCCAGCCGATCAAACCCGCAAGACCTGAGCCCAGAAGCAAAAGGGTGGAGGGCTCGGGTACGGCCTGGGTGAAAATCGCCGACTTGTAAATACGAACGTCGTCTAGGGCACCCCGGAAATTTCGTTCGGGGTGTTGGTCCTCTGCGTCGCCCATTTGAAACGTCGTGCTAGGATCAGGAATCGCCCGGGAATGGGCCTGTAAGATTAAGTGTGTAATTGGTTATCATCATGGATTTATTTTCTGAAGGAGGACTGATGACCAAGAACAGTACAAAAACCGATGCCTTGCTCGATGACTTATTGCAAGACTGTGACTCGCCTGAAGATATTCTTGGGGAGCATGGGCTGTTGAAAGGGTTGACCAAACGGTTGGTGGAGCGGGCACTGGCGGCTGAACTCACCAATCATCTGGGGTATGCTCCTCATGCCCGTCACCAGGCCCAGAACGGAAACGTCCGCAATGGCACGAGTGCCAAAACGATTGAGACCGCTCAAGGTCCAGTGGAGCTGGCCGTGCCCCGAGATCGATCAGGCACGTTTGAACCGGCCGTCGTCAAGAAACGCCAACGGCGGCTCGAGGGTTTTGATGACAAAGTGCTAGCCCTGTATGCCCATGGACTGACCACGCGGGAAATTCAAGGGCATCTCGAAGAGCTGTACGGGACCGACGTCTCGCCCACGCTGATTTCGACGATCACCGATGCCGTCTTAGAAGATGTGCGGCTCTGGCAAAGTCGGCCGCTGGAGACGGTGTATCCCATCCTGTATTTTGATTGCCTGTTTGTGAAATCGCGACACGATGGAGCGGTCAAGACCAAAGCCGTCTATGTTGCCCTCGGCGTGACGCTCACGGGAGAGAAGGAACTCCTGGGCCTGTGGGTCAGTGAAACGGAAGGAGCCAAGTTTTGGTTAGCGGTGTTCACGGACTTGCAACAGCGAGGCGTGAAGGATTGCTTTGTCGCTTGTGTCGATGGGCTGACCGGGTTACCCGAAGCCTTGGAAACCATCTTTCCCCAGACTCAGGTGCAACTCTGCATTGTCCATAAAGTGCGCCACGCCTTACGGTACGTGGTCTGGAAAGAACGCCGCCCGGTCGCCCGCGATTTACGAGCGATCTATGGCGCGGCCACGCTGGCAGAAGCCGAAGAAGCCTTGGAGCGCTTTGCGCAGATGTGGGATCAAAAATATCCCTCAATTAGTGCCAGTTGGCGTCGCGACTGGACACGGTTGACCGTGTTCTTTGACTATCCCCCTGAAATTCGGAAAGTGATCTATACGACCAATGCGATTGAATCCCTGAATTTCTCATTACGGAAGGTCCTCAAAAAACGCGGCGCGTTCCCAACCGATGAAGCCATTTTGAAAGTGCTCTACCTGGGGATGCAACGCATTGCCAAGAAATGGACCATGCCCATTCCAGAATGGAAACGAGCGCTCAATCAGTTTGCCATTCTATTAGGAGACCGAGTGTCAACGAAAGAGTAATTCACGATCAGTTACACAGAAGACTTGACAGGCCCAGTGCCACCGATGGCACCCCCAACCCGCCCACCCAGTTCCGCTATGACGCCCAGGGCAACCTCGAAGAGACGGAACTGCCCACCGGCGAGATTGAAGGGCGCACCTACGACCCCATGAATCGTGTGGCCAGTATTGACGACCCGCTCCGGGGCCGGACCACTTTTGCCTATGACCCCAATGGTCAACTGGAGGAGACGGTCAATGCGGCGAACGAGACGACGACGTTTGCCTATGATGTGGCCCAACAGTTGGACACCATCACCGATGCCCTTAATGGTGTGCAGGACTTTGACTATGACGCCGAAGGCAATGTGGAGACCTTTACCGACGCGCGGCAGAAGACCACCACCTTCATGTACGACAAGCTGAACCGGCAGACCGACCGGATCAGTCACGGCGGCACGTTCACCACCACCTTTACCTACGACAGTCGCGACAATCTGGAGGACACGACCGATCCCAACGGCCAACTCATTCATCGCGTCTACGATGACCTGTCGCGGCTCACCGACATTCAAACCCCGGATAACAGTATCACCATTGGTTACGACAAGGTGGGCAATCCCACCGACGTGGCGGATACCGACAGTCAGGTGACGTTTGGCTATGACGGGCTCAATCGTGTCGAAACGGCGTTGACCAGCCAAACCAGTGGTCTGCAGCCGCAAGTGCTCTTGACGAGTAGCTACGATGCCGTGGGCAATCGCACACAACTAGATGAAGACTCGGGCACCAGCATTACGAATTACCTCTATGATCTGGCGGGGCGGCTCACGACGGTGACGCCCCCGCCAGGGGCCGCCATGCAGGTGTCGTTGGGCTATGATCCCGCGGGCCGGTTGGCCAGCATCGCCTATCCTAATGGGGTGGCCACGGCCTATGGGTATGATACGAGAGGCCGACTCGATAGTCTGAGCCACACCCTGGGGACCAACCCCTCATTTGTCGTTCGGGTATATCTACAATCCAGTGGGCAATATTCTGGACATCCTCGATCAGGTGAACCCCACCAACACGCGCACGCATACCTATGATGCGTTACAACGGCTCAAGACCGGGGGCACGGCAAGCAACGCCGAATCCTATAGCTATGATTTGGTGGGCAACCGCACCACCTCGTTTCTGTCCTCGTCACACAATCACGATGACCTGAATCGGCTGACCGAAGACGAGCAGTTTACGTATACGTACGACAACAATGGCAACCTGAAGACCAAGACCAATAAAGCCATTCCCATGGAGGTCACCACCTACCATTGGGACGCACAGGATCAGCTCATTCAAATTGATCGGCCCGATAGCACCACGGTCACGTATAAGTACGATGGTCTCGGGCGCCGCATCGAAAAGAATATCGCCGGGACGATCACCCGCTACGTCTATGATGGCGAAGATATTCTGTTAGAGTATGATGGCACGCATACCTTCTTAGCCAGATACTCCCATGGGGATCAAGTGGATCAGCCATTGATCCTGCAAAAGGCGGGCGTCGGGTTCTTCTATTACCATAGCAATCATCAGGGGTCGATCACGCATCTGACGGATAATAGTGGCAATATAGCAAACTCCTATGTCTATGATTCCTACGGCCGACGCAGCCAAGTCATTGAGTCGGTGATTCAACCGTATAGCTATACAGGACGGGAATTTGATGTAGAATCTGGGTTATACTTCTCCCGGGCTCGATACTTCGATGCGAATACGGGCCGGTTCCTGAGTGAAGACCCCATCCGATTTAGGGCCGGGGATCAAAATTTCTATCGGTATGTCTTCAATAATCCAGTTAACTTTTTCGATCCCTTTGGGCTGGAAGTTGGGGATTGGTGGGATGTGCCGGCTAACTTACAAAGGTCCTCGGAAATAGCGCAGGAGTTACTACAGACTCATCAGGGGCATAATGATTTGGATGATGCCATGCGACACGCTGAGTGGATGCAAAGAACAGCCGAAGAAACGAATGAGTTCACGGCTGAGCTTGCCGGATATGGGCATGAATTAGATAATCTTATCAATGACAACGCTCCGCTGGATGAAATATTGATGGACTTGAATAACAATGCGGAAGGAAGAGCTGCTGCTCGAGAAAATCGGGAAATTAACCCTAACAATCTTCGTACAAATCCGGATAGTAATTCTCCATGTTATCCATATTGTGATGATCAGATGGACTCTGAAGGTAGTGGGTCAAATTGCCCGTAAGAGAATGGGATAAGGACATTTTGAATTTTGTCAGAATAGTTGTATGCCTCCTATCAATTCTATTGCCAATAGGATGTCAAGCGTATGAGAGTGAAATCTGGTTGGTAAATCAAGCCATAGAACCCATTGAGTGGGCAAGTGTTTCACTCTCCAACCAAGCTCATCCTATTATATTGTCAGAAATTGGTATACGTGAAAAACAACAGGCTATTTTGAAAGTAACAGGAGATGCTCACTATATCGTTTCTGTTCGGTTTGCTTCGGGGAAAACCCTTACTCAAGAGCTGGGTTATGTTACCAGAGGATTTAATTTTCAAGACTTCCTAGTAACTACTGAAGATGCAATCCTGCTTAATCCAAAGGGGTACGAACGAAAGGTATTGGATTGAATATCATAATAGTAATAGGGTCAGGCTTGTAACCGAGTCAGTAACCGAGTCAGGCCTGCGTTATTGCCTTAATCGGCGGTGGGATCAGGCTGCGTGCTTCATGATAGAGATGTCATTCTCACCACTGCTCCTCTTTCACCGCTCCCTTCTCCATTTACGCTGCTCCATGGAGCTGGGCAGCCTTTACAACTACCACCTCATTCCGTACTCGCCTTAATTCGTGAGTGTTGTTAAGCTCAAAAGTGCGTCTGGGCGAAAAAGTTTGAAATGGGAGGTGCACCAGGGCGAATCGTGCTAAGCAGGGAATCGTATTGAGGAAATGGGCTGTGGATACGACGGACATCGTCGGGCCGAGGTGTTTTCTACAGAGCACGCTACTAGATAGGGGGTCAGGTTGCGTGTTTCATGAAATAGATCTGGCTCCCATTCCCCCTTCTTTAGTCGCTCTTCATCACAACGCCGAGCGTTTACTGGTTTGGGCGACCAGCGCATGGACCACATCCAAAATCTCCTGCTGCTGATTCCTGCACGCTTTCCTCAATCCTATCCTCGCCATACTTCATCATTGTTGTTAAGCTGAAAAGTGCGTCTGGGCAAAAAAGTTGAAACCGGGAGGTGCACCAGGGCAAATCGGCCGCTAAAAATAGAATGGCATTGGGGAAAACGGTTGTAAGTACGACGACCATCGTCGGGCCGAGGTGTTTTCTACAGAGCCCGCTACTTCGATGCGAACACCGGGCGGTTTTTGAGTGAGGATCCGATCCAGTTAGGAGCTGGAGACCAAAATTTCTACCGGTATGTATTTAATAACCCTCTCAATCTGATTGACCCGTTTGGGTTATGCACTAAACGCCCTCCCCGAAAACCTCCGACCAAGGATGAAGCATGTAAGGCAGCAGGGTTTTTCACATTTGGAAAAATTAGTTGCGATCCTCCTCCTCCCAGTTCCGGTCCTGGTACGCAGCAAGGAGGAAAAAAATTCAAAAAAGGACAAAAGCAAGGACCAGGGAAAAAGCCAGATCGAATCAAAAAACGTGAAAGACAAGAACGGTTACAGAACGCGCCCGATGAAGCTGAAGTTGGCGGATCGCAAAAGACAATGGACCAGGCTCGAGATGAAATGCGCCAAAAAGCTCCGCCCGGGCAACACCAAACATTTGATGAAGGTAGAGGGAATAGAACTCAACAAAGTGAAGGACGATTCCTTCCACCAACGAGATAGCAGGTCAGAAAGAAGGGGCGATATTGCGGAAAGATCAGGTATGAGGTGCTATGTTTCCAGATGAACGACGAGTGGAACTCAAGCGCATTCATGCCGAAATAGAGCAAGATCCTCAAAATGGATCGCACTGGTACGATTATGCAGATTTTCTGGTCAACGAATGGCATGATTACCCCACAGCGATACTCGTCTACAAAAAAATAAAGACTCTGGCCCCTAATAATGACTTGCGTTGTCTTATGGGAAATGCCTATAGCAGGGCCGGAGAATATGAAAAGGGGTTGGCTCTCATTCGCGCCGCCTTGAAGGACAAGCTTTCTGAATATCGCTATAGTTTTTTGGGTATGAGCTTCCTTCAGGCCAAAGATTATAAACATGCTCAAGAGGCGTTTCAGCAATCAGTAGCTATCAATCCCCAATTTGAGGAAGCGCATTATTTTTTAGGCAAAGCCCTAGAGAAATGCGGAGAACCTCACAAAGCACATACTTGTTATGAAGAGGCCATTCGCCTTGATCCCACATATGCTCCGGCATGGAGCGCGCTTGGCCGATATTTAGAACGGCATACCTCGCGACTCAACGAGTCTATTGAGGCCTACAAAAAAGCTGTCGAACTGGAGCCGACCCATGGTGATGCTAAGCAGGACATTGCGCATGTGTATTGGAAATTGAATCAGCCCAAAGAAGCGGACGAGTACTTTCAATCCTCGATTGCCGATTTTCCTCAACATGCTGGATTTAGGGAATTATATGCTGAGTTTTTGAAGGCACAGGGCAAGGAAATCGAGGCTCAACGACAGCAAAGTATTGCCCACACTCTCAAAAAAGAAGAGAAAACCATGTTTCCTGGAGGCCACTATGTGGCACTGAAACATTTCAAAACCTCATCGGTCGAATAACAATAAGATGTACGTGACTCTTGAATTCAAATACGGGTCAGATCTTCTGTTGTTTGTTGGGCTCGTCCGTCTTTCCTCCCTTTTTAGCCGCTGCTTTTCCTCACCTTCTCGGCTTACGTCGCTCCGTTCGCATTGATGTCAGCAATTGGTATCAGGAGCCTTTCTTAAGACATATTTGCCACCCTCTCACGGCCCTGGCCATCATGCGCTGGGCTTGCCCCTAAGGGGATCAACGCGTCAGATGACAGCACGCGGGGTTATCCGCCATAGCCCCGCCCGCACAGGAGCGCGGGCGACCCCACGGTTCGCGCGGCACCGGACAACCAGTTGTTATGTGCAGCTGGCCCGCCGCCACCAGGTGCCTAGATGGTGCGCAAAGTGCACAAACAAAGGGATTGCTTCCCCACGCACCCGTCGTTGGTCTGCGGACGGCTACGGCCCGCGGCGGGCCTCCGCTCCGCCCTCAACCGCCGCCCTAAGACGTAACTATAATCCAGAGAAAAAATGAATGGATGGCTGAGAGGATTAGAGAACTAGAGCAGATCGGCGGGCGTCTTGCGGCCGCGCGGGGTTTGATCAAAGTCGGTATCGAAACTCACGAGGGTGAGGGTGTCGCGTTCGGCGACGGCATATTGATAGGCATCGTCAAAGTCTAACCCGTGTTGTGTCATGACGGCCTGAAGGGGCACTAACTCATCCGGTGTCAGGGAGAGGAGCCCGACCCGACCCTGAATCATGGTGTCCTGTAAGAACATGCGCCAGACCTCAGGGTGCTTCAGACGCAGAAGAATGACGGCCAGAGAATGTAAGGCAAAGTCGGTGAGAAATAACCTGTCGGTGGGTGTCTGCGCGAGAAATTGGCCAACGGTCGACGTGTGGGCTTGGTCCAGGAGGCGTTCCAGCCAGATGTTGGTATCAATCAAGTACATGAGGTTTTGCCACGCCACGCCAGGCCTTGCTGTTGAAGGTCCAAGGCGGAATACTGCTCACGAAACTCGCGTAAGCCTCCCGCCCAGTCTTGTTGTAGAAATCGGCGTGGGGGAGGAGCGTGGCGCTTGTCCACTAAAAACTGCGCGAAGTCTTCGACCTCACGTTGCAGATTGGGAGGGAGTTCGTTCACCAGTTGTTCAAGGCGAGTCATGGGTATCCTCCTGAAAGTGTTGTGGCCTCTTAGTATAGAACTACAAGAAAAGCTGGGTGAAAGCAAGTCCTGCTTCGAGGGCACGAGGCGTCCTCGCCACAAGTCTGATTTGTTGCTAAGCTAAAAGTCGTGTCCGGGCGAAAAAGTTTGAACGAGGAGGTGCACCAGGGCAAATCAGCGGCTAAACAGAGGATGGCATTGAGGAAATTGACTGGGGGTACGACGGAGATCGTTGGGCCGAGCTGTTTTCTACAGAGCTCGGTACCTTGATGCACAGACCGGGCGGTTCCTCGCCGAAGATCCCATTGGGTTTGCCGAAGGTGGCCCCAATTTATATGCTTACGTCTTTAACAGCCCGATCAACTTTACGGATCCCAGTGGAGAAATTAGTTTTTGGGGACCTCGTTTTTCTCCTTTTTTCAGACCTGCTGGCCCGCGTCCAGGATTGTAGCCAAGGCCCACCCCCCCCCCTTTTAGAACTAAAAAACCAACTCAACGGATCCAGCGGCCAGATGGGACTGAACTTATGAAGCCTAACTCGGAAAATGCCGCTGCTGCGAAATCTGCAGAACAGGCAATGAGAAAGATAGGTGAAATGATGAGAAAAGCCCATGATGTTCTTGATGATGGAGGATTGGGAGGACTTGGAGGTCTGGGCGGGACAGGAGGCCCGGGAGGGACTGGAGGCAGGGGGGGGGAGACCCATGCTCGCCACCGCCGCCGCCGCCGCCATCACCACTAAGTCAATGTAATCCCCCTTGGTGTATTTGATGATTTCTTGAGAAAGTAAGATGAATGAACTTCAAAAATCAACTAGTGGAAGATGCGTACAAGGACTTTACGCCTTCGGTAAATGTGAAGAAGACTGTTCAGATTCTTCTCGAATATGTACCACGAGAAGACACGGCCCATTTACAGTCGATCATTCTTACGAATACGGCAGCTTTATCACGAGGAAGAAGGCGGCAAAAAAGTTCTTCAGGAGCCTCTATTCCCTTTGTAGCTGGTTTGTATCATCGTACTTGGAAGGGGAATCCAGCCTATATAGAAATTTTTGTGGATAACATCTTGAGTCGTGCCGAGAAGTATGAACTTTGGTTCACATTTTTCAGGAACCTACTGTTTGCAACAGTTCTCTATCATGAAATTGGACATCATGTGCAGTACATGTCCAAATCTAAACTTGTTAGTAGAGAAGCCTACGCAGAAAAATATGCTACTCATCTTAAGAGGCATTTCGTTCAACGCCGATATTGGTACGTAAAAAAAATTTATTGGTTGCTCAAAAAAGTCGGGGTGGTGAGGCTGATCACGCGCGGGAATAGGAAATTCAAACGGCCTTTTTCGTCAAACCGTAACGTATCAAAGCCGTCGCCTGGGGGCACTCAACAGTCTCTACCGTCTGAAATGCGGGCGTTCATCCTGTGAGTGGGGTCTGACCGGCCCATTTTTCCCCGGATTGGGCGACCCTGGCGCGCTCTTGTGGCGTGTGCGGGTGGGCACTGGGCAAAAAGGGAGAGTTGGCCCAGGAACTGAACCGGCAGCTCGCGTAGGATTACGCGGTCTGGAAGAATGCGTCGAGGCGGGCTGGGGCTTTGGGTGGGGCGCGGGTAGGCAAGCCCAGGTGGCTGAGAATCTTGATGATCACCGCGGGATCTTCAATGGCGGCAATGATCGTCAAGGGGCCGCCGCACTGCGGACAGATGGTGAGGTCGATGTCAAACACGCGTTTGAGCAACTGCGCCCAGCTCAGGCGGGCCGGTGGAGAAGCCTCTGGGATGTCGTCGTGCGCCTGGGCGGGGTCCAGGGCCTGGTCCGGCCGGCCGGGCACAATCTGGGCGCGGACGGCGGCATTGGGGGCGAGCACACCATGGAAACGAATGAGATGGAGCCGCGGCCGGGGGACGAGGGCGGCCAGGCGTTGCAGGAATTCTAGCGGGGTCATGACGAGATGGGTGGTGCCATCGCGGTAGGGGGTTTTGAGTTGGAGGACAACCTCGCCGGCCGGCGTGCGGCTGAGCCGTTTGTGGCCGAGGGCCGGGCGAGTGATATAGCGGCACAAGCGTTCGAGTTGCTGCCGCTGTTGGGCTCCACAGCGGGTGGCGGCATGCAAGCTAAACCCCTGGACACTGACACAGTCAGAGGATTGGGGGGCTTCTTGGCTGGCGAGCCGCAACGCGGGATCTTTCCACGTCAAGACTTTTTGGCCTCGCCGGGGGCCGAGGGCAATCCGGTAGGTGCAGGCCGCGGTGTGGAGGGGCGCCAAGGCCGGATCGGCATCGAGGGCGGCCAGGTAGGGGAGTCCTTGTTCTTCGATGAGCGCCCCTTTGCGGGTTAATATCTTCAGGAGCCGCGTGATGATCCGCGTGAGTACAGCCTGAAGTTGTTGAGTGGTGGGGGCTGGCACGGGCTGAAAGACCGGCACGCTGTCGGTGAGGCGATAGACACCATCGAGCACCAGGCAATGGAGGTGAATATTGAGATTGGCGGCCGAGCCAAAGCGCTGGATGAGGGTCACCGCGCCGGTCTGGGCCTGGGCATGCGTCAAGCCAGCTTGGTGGATCACAAAGGTCGACAGGGCACGGTGGATCACCTGTAACACGGGTGAGAGTAGCTGCGGCTGACTGGCCAACAGATGCCGCAGCGGGATGGGGAAGGACACTACCCATTGGCGAACGGGGACGTGGGGGATGACGTGATCCACGAGATGGGCGGCCGTCTCGGCCATGCGGCGGGCGCCACAGGCGGGGCAAAAGCCTCGGCGTTTACAAGAAAACGCTACCAGCTTCTCATGGGTACAGTCCCCACACCGCAGGCGCAAAAACCCATGGGCCAACATGCCGCATTCCAGAAACGCGTCGAACTCGTCTTTGACAAACGGAGGCAGGCCGGTCCCGGTTTCCTGTTCAACTTGGGCAAAAAAGGTTTCGCTGTGGTTTTGAATGACCTGGTAGAGGGTGGTCTCTTCAGGCCGCCGGCGTTCGTAGGGGGCCGGTGCACTATGGGGGGTTGCCTGATAGGCTCGATCGGCCGTCTTCCTCTTGGGGCGCGAGCGTCTTCGCGTTCCAGCTTTCTTCGAGGCGCCGCGTGTCGGAGGAGTCCGGGTCCCGCAGGTCCTCTGAGTTCGAGACACATCTGTCATGATGTAGCCAATGGTTACATCATGGGCATGAATGGGGCAAGGACTCCAAGAGCTTTTCGAATTCCAATAACCGAATAAATGACTATTTGCGACAAACCGTATTTTGACATATTGATGACTATCAGGTATGCTTTGATGTATGAGAACAACGATTCGGTTGGATGATCAGTTACTAAAGACAGCGAAACAATACGCCCATGAGCATGGCAAAACTCTGACAACTGTCATTGAAGATGCTCTTAGAGAAAGTCTTTCGCGTCCCGCCCTCCAACAGAAGAGAAGACCAGTGACATTAACCACGGTAAAAGGCGAAGGTCTTCACTATGGCATTGATCTTGATGATTCAGCCTCGCTTCTGGCGGCAATGGAAGAACACGATGGTTCTTCTTGACGTCAACGTGTTGGTCTATGCGCATCGTGAGGATACTCGTCAACATCGAGACTACCATCATTGGCTTGAACGCCTGATTAACTCCCACGAATCGTATGGCTTATCGGATTTTGTCTTAAGTGGATTTCTTCGGATCGTCACGCATCCACGAGTTTTTACATCGCCCTCGACAATTGATGAAGCCTTAACCTTTACCGAAGAACTTCGCACAGCCCCAAACTGTGTCCTCATCCATCCTGGTGCTCGGCACTGGGAGATTTTTTGTGATCTATGTCATCAAGCCAGAGTCAAAGGCAACCTTGTACCAGATGCGTTTCTCGCAGCTCTGGCCATTGAAAGCGGCAGTGAATGGATCACCGCTGATCAAGATTTTCACCGGTTTCCCGGGCTGCGTGTTCGTCATCCGTTAAGCTGAAAAACAGTATCTGCTTGATGAGCGGAGGTATATCTTATTAGAGTCCCTGTCGAAGGGGCTGATTCTTGCCTCAGTATGCGCCTGTTGAGGGATTACCCTGCGCCCAGAGTTCTTCGACTCCGCTCAAGATACTCCCGTTGAGGAGGTGCTCTAAATTTTCAATTTCACGATATTATCGAACGTGATTGTCTCGCGGTCTGTTGTCGTAGGGAATCAGGTACAATAGCGGATGGCTAAACAGAAACAAGATTCGTCAAATAAAGTTGTCGGCACCAATAGAAAGGCTACCTACGACTATTTTGTCGAAGAAAAAATCGAAGCAGGTTTGATGCTGGTTGGCACTGAAGTCAAAGCTTTGCGCGAAGGCCATCTGAATCTGCGAGACAGTTATGCGTCCATTTCCCATGGCAAAGCTGTGCTGCATAACTGTCATATCGGCACCTATAGCCACGGGAACCAAATGAACCACGAACCGCTACGACCGCGCACTCTCTTGCTCCACAAGAAAGAAATTCAACGATTAATGGACAAGGTGAAACTCAAAGGCCTCACGATTGTGCCCCTGCGGCTATACTTTAATGATCGTGGACGAGCTAAGTTGGAGCTGGCGGTGGCTCGAGGCAAGAAAACCTATGATCGCCGTGAAACCATTAAAAAACGTGAAGCCTCTCGTGAGATCGACCGCGCGATGAAAGATGCACGTCGCTAAGAATAGGTTTCATCGTATGCCTTCATTAAAAATTCATTCGGCGGAATTTAAGGCCAGTTGCGCAACAGTGGAACAATTTCTCAAGCCGACTCTCCCCGAAGTGGCCATAGTTGGCCGGTCGAATGTCGGCAAATCATCAACGATTAATTGTTTGGTAAATCGTAAAGGGTTAGCAAAGGTCGGGAAAACACCTGGAAAAACACAAACCATCAATTTTTTTCAGATAGAAACCAATGGCCCTCGGTTCATGCTGATTGATCTCCCAGGCTATGGTTTTGCCAAAGTTCCGGGTCACGTACAACAACAATGGGCTCCATTGATCGAAACATTTTTTAAGACCCGTGATAATCTGTGTGGAGTCATTATGCTGGTGGATTCACGAAGAGTCCAAGACTCTGACCGCGCCATGATCAGGTGGATAGGAAAGCTGAATATTCCAATCATGCTTGTGGCTACGAAAGCCGATAAAGTTATCCGCGGTAAGCGCCAGGCTGCCATCCGAGAACTTCAACGGGGTCTAGGCGTGGACGATGAGCCCATCATCTTTTTTTCAGCCTATACCGGTGAAGGCAAGCGACAAGTCTTGACTCAGTTGGGAGAATTCTTAGGATCTAAAAGTTTAACGTCAATATAAGCTTTTTGTTTCAGGTCTTTGAGCCATTGACGATAGGCTTGTTCGCCTCGTTGTTTCACCAGTTGTACTCGGATTTCGCCTTCTATTTGTTCAAAGGGATAGGGTTGAGGTTCTTTGATCTCTTCCACCGTTAGCAAGTGAATCCCAAGCAGGGTTTCAATAGGTTTTGACATGGTCCCAATGGGCAGATTTTTTAAATCCTGCGCCAGTGGGACGACTAAATCCTTTTCTTCTACCCACCCTAGTTCAGTCACCACTTGCCCATGTTGTGCGGCAAGATCTTCCAAAGGTGTTTCTGGCTTCCACGTTGAATAGATAGATTGAGCAATTGTTTTAGCTCGAGTGCGTTCTTCGTCATCCTGCGCGATAAGAAAAATGTGTTTGAGGCGATATTGGGGCGGTTGACTAAACTGGGTGATGTTGGCTTCATAATATCGGGTGAGTTCCTGTTCCTCAACGACGACATTGCGACGCACCTCAAAGTCAAAGAGTTTCTTTAACAGCAATTCCTGGCCAAATTCTTCTTCGGTTTGAGTCGGAGGCAACGGTGTTCGCCTGATGGCGGCGTCGATTTCGTCTTGCGTCACAGAAAGTCCTTTGGCTTTGGCTTCTTGAAGTTGAAGACGCGTATCAATGAGCGCGTTGAGCACTTCGCGCTGCTTATCCCGAGCGTGATCGTCTAACTCATGGCCCGTATATTTGGCTTTAAGCCGTTGCAGTTCGTCCCGTGCGGCTTCTTGAAGATCAGACAAGGTGATCACTTCTTTGTTGACTACGGCCACTATCCGGTCGCGATAACTATGACCAGGTGTGGGGAGAACGATAAGGCATAGCACCAAGAAACAGCACAGGTGAATCAAAGTATCATGTGAACAATGAAGGTGAGGTTTTAGGTGAAACATGTTCGGCATCGGCTCTGTGCTCTATAATCTATCCCGTCTCTTGCACCTCGGTGTTCGCAATGGACTGGACTAAGCCCTGCAACACGGTGTTGACTTGTGGATACATGTCGTCCCATTCCTGCTGTTCCATAGTCAGCCGGAAGGCTCGAGGCGTGAGAAATTCCATTCGGTCATTCCAAACATCCATCAGGTTTTGGAGACCTTGGTCAGGTAACTTGGCTTGATCGTGAAACCGGATATTGATTTGGCCATCGCGTAGTTCAACATATTCTAGCTTAAGCGTCTTGGCCAAGACCCTGATCTGCATGACTTCAAAGAGGCGCTCCATAGGTTTGGGCAAGGTGCCAAAGCGATCCAGGGTTTCTCCATACAGCAAGGCCAGATCTCCGAGCCGTTCGCTCGCTGTTAATCGTTTATAGAGCCCTAAGCGTTGCGAGGCATCTTCCACATAGTCATCGGGAATAAAGGCCGAGACATCCAGCTGCAACGTGGGTTCCCATTCTTCCTGGACCTCCTGTCCCTTGAGCTGCTGAACGGCTTGTTCCACCATTTGTAAGTACAGATCCAGCCCGACAGCTGCAATATTGCCGGATTGCTGTTTACCGAGCAAATTTCCTGCTCCACGAATTTCTAAATCAGCGGCCGCAATGCGGAAACCCGATCCCAGTTCTGCAAATTCTTGGATAGCGATCATCCGTTTTTGCGCATCCGTGCTGAGTGTTTCTTCGTTTGGAATAAACAGGTAGGCAAAGGCTTGCTGGCCGCCACGCCCTACCCGGCCACGTAATTGATAGAGTTGTGACAGGCCAAATACATCAGCCCGGTCCACGAGAATAGTATTGGCATTGGGAATATCTAGTCCCGATTGGATAATCGCCGAGGCTAATAACACATCCGCTTCTTGGTGAAAAAATTGGAGCATGACCCGTTCCAACAATTTTTCGTGCATTTGCCCATGGGCCATCAGCACCCGGGCTTCAGGCAGCAACTCTTGTAACCATGCGCCGGTTTGTTCCATGGTTTCCACGCGATTGTGAACATAGTACACTTGTCCACCCCGTGCCAATTCTCGCCGAATCGCTTCCCGGACGACCGCGGGATCGAAGCGTAGCACTTGAGTTTCTACCGCCAATCGGCCAGGGGGAGCTGTTTCAATGACTGATAAATCTCGCACGCCAGAAAAAGCCATTTGCAAGGTTCGAGGAATCGGTGTGGCTGAAAGCGTGAGGACATCCACTTGAGTCCGAAGTTGTTTCAGGCGTTCTTTATGACGGACACCGAACCATTGTTCTTCGTCGATAATGACTAACCCCAATTGCTTAAAGACCACATCTTTTTGCACCACGCGATGTGTCCCAACAACAATATCGATCACGCCTTCAGCTAAATCTTTTAATGTGGCTTTGATTTCTGCCGTCGATTGGAATCGTGATAACACTCCAATTTTCACAGGGAACGGGGCAAACCGAATGGAGAAATTTTCATAATGTTGTTGAGCTAAGAGCGTGGTGGGGACTAAGACCGCTACTTGGCGATTGGCTTGAATCGCTTTGAATGCAGCCCGCATAGCCACTTCGGTTTTCCCATAACCCACGTCGCCACAGACCAAACGGTCCATTGGCTTAGGGGATTCCATATCCCGGCCAATTTCTTCGATGGCGCGTTGTTGGTCTGGGGTTTCTTCATACTCAAACCCCGCTTCGAATTCGTGCACTAACAAGGTGTCTTCCTGGTAGGCGGCACGCCGCGCGACTTCACGGTTGGCATAGAGTTCGACCAATTCTTCGGTCATGTCTTCAATGCCTTTTTTGACTTTGGCTTTCGTTTTTCCCCATGCCGTACCGCCGAGCCGATCCAGTCGAGGTGAACGCTGTTCGGCGCCCCGATATCGATGAATCTGGTTCAGCCGGTCAAGGGGGACGTAGAGCGTGTCCGTGCCTCCGAATTGCAACAAGACATAGTCACTGGTGCATGCTTGGACCTCGAGGCGCCGCAGGCCCACGTAACGGCCAATGCCATGTTGAAGATGGACGACCAGGTCGCCTTCTTTTAAGTCATCTAAGCTGGAAAAAAACTTCGCGGTTGGAGTTTTTGTCTGTGGACGATGCCGGATGCCTTTTCCAAAGAGTTCTTCTTCGGTCACAAAGGCCAACCGGCCCTCATGTGTAATAAATCCTGCCGATAGCTCACCCTCCAGGCAATAAAAGGGCAGGCGGCCGTCGACGGTTTCCTGAGGAAAAGGTTGCTGCCAGGTATTGGCAGGAAATCCGTGGTCCTGTAACAGGGCAATGAGCCGTTCGACTTGCCCCGCACTCCGTGCGACTAAAAAAATTCCTGTTTCTGCACGTAGTTGATCGAGTTTCGTCAATGTTTCTTTAAACGGTAACCCGCGTACGCCTAAGCCCACACTGGCGGGTGATTGAGCATTCAACGGTACTGGTACATGAGGAAGAGTTATAGGGTCAGGAGCCAGGCTATCCCACAAGATTGTCGGACACATGCTCATGAACAGTTTCATGTTCTCCCATGATTCATACAGCTGAGCTGGTTCCGCATGGCCATGGTCAGGCTCCAATTGTTCCCAAGTTTCCAGGAGCATGTTCCAGAAATCAGTCGCAGTCGTATTCAAATCAATTGGCTGAGAGAGCCAGACAGTCAAGGGATGTTGTACATAGTCACAGAGTGTCACGAGTTGCGGATAATAGCGAGGAAGATCCCATTCCAGGCTCGGAGTAGTGAGGGACGGTTCCTCCGGTTCCGGTTGGGTGAGAGGCGGAATAAATTCCCGTGTTGGGAGAATCCAGGTTTCCTTAAGTTGACAGACGGATTCTTGTGTGGATGGATCAAACGTACGAATGGATTCGACGGTATCTCCAAGAAATTCGATGCGAACCGGATGGTCGTAAGCGGTGGAAAATATATCCACAATTCCGCCTCGCACACTGAATTCGCCAGGAACTTCTGTCAGCGAACCGCGCGAATAGCCTAGTCGAACCAGCGCTTGAAGGAGCCAACTACGCTCAGTGGTTTCCCCTACCCTAAGAACAAAGCAGGCTTCGGAAAAAACAGAAGGCGGAAGTAACTTGTGCAGCACGGCCGGAAGCGAACTAATGAGCACAGTGTTTTGGCCCTGAGACAACCGATGTAAGGCTCGCACGCGCTGACAAATGACAGAATGGGCTGGAAGTGCTGAGTTATAGGGAACAGTGGACCAAGGAGGAAACAACGCAAGACCGGAGTGGTCAACACCAAGGAAATCAGCGAAAAATTTGACATCTTCATAGAGTTGTTCTGCTTCTTCCTGCTTGGAAGTCAGGATGAGACAGGTTTGGGGCTCGGCTACAGATTGCTGAACATCCAAATGAGCCGAAAGTGCCATTGCCAACGCTAAACAGCCGGGTTGCGTGCTGAGTACACAGGGCGGAGGCGCTGTCTCAGGAATGGTCGGCTGTATTGCCTGTAACTGATTCTTAAAAGTCTGAACGACTGAGGGGAGCTTCATAGGGGTTGTGTACAACGAAACGATTTAGGAGAGGCCTTCTGTGGAGGTTACGCAAAAGGATAATGGGTAAGGATGTGTTCAACTATTTTTGTGGTAGAAATATCTGGGATAAGCGGGATATTCCGCACCGACCCGCCTTGGGCTTCTACAAAGGCTTTTCCTACAATGTGATCTGGTAGCCAATCTCCCCCCTTCACGAGGATATTCGGTCGGATGGCTTCAATAAGATTCAACGGATCTGGTTCCTCAAAGATGGTCACATAGTCCACGCAAGCTAAGGCGGCAAGCACTTCCGCGCGTTGGGCCGCCGTCACGATTGGGCGGGCTGGACCTTTAGACAACTGTCTGACGGAATCATCACTATTGAGGCCGACCACCAGACGATCTCCAAGACTTTTGGCTTCTTCTAAATACCGTGTATGACCGATGTGAAGCAAATCAAAACAGCCATTGGTAAACACAATACGCTCCCCGGCCTCCCGATGTCCGGCAATCTTGTGAGCCAAATCTGATCTCGTACAAATTTTCAAAATGGTGTCAGGTACCTTTCTCTTGACCCCGGCAAGCCATCAGGGTAGGATTTTACCATGGGACGACCACTACGCGCAGCTGCCGGGGGCATTATCTACCATGTCCTTAACCGTGCGAATGGCCGGCAGGTCATGTTTGAGTCGCCACAAGACTATCAACAGTGGGAACGCGTCCTGCTCGAAGCGCGGGAATATGTTCCTATGCGAATTTTATCCTATTGTGTCATGCCAAACCACTGGCATTTGGTGCTGTGGCCTCGCCGGGACGGAGAGTTATCCCAGTTTATGGCTTGGTTGACGCTGACTCACACCCAACGTTGGCACGCGCAGCATCATTCCGTAGGAAGCGGGCATTTGTATCAGGGCCGATTCAAATCATTTCCCATACAGACGGATGAACACTTCCTGACCGTATGCCGGTATGTGGAAGGTAATGCCTTGCGTGCCAAATTAGTGAAATCTGCCGAAGACTGGCACTGGTCGAGCCTATGGCGCCGCGTTCAAGGCCCAAAGTATAGTCAATGGCTCACCGAGTGGCCAGTGAAACGTCCACGCCAGTGGGTAAAGTGGGTCAACAATCCGCAAACCAACGATGAATTGGAACCGGTGCGCCGGTGCGTCCAACGCGGGCGGCCCTTTGGCAAGGAACTTTGGGTGCAACGAATGGCCCGCAGGCTCAATCTGGAAAGTACCCTCCGGGCGCGCGGGCGCCCGAAAAGTGTTTCAAAATCCCTTCCTTGAATTTCTTGCGAGCGTTGGTCTCCCCGAAATTGGCAGATCTTCCTAATTCACCGTTATGGCGTGGACGACGGTCGTCCCTCTAATCATTCCCTAGTGGGTTCCATTAATGAGGTGTGGGGGACAATATCATTCCCAGATCTTGTTTTTATTTACAAGAAGATTTAAAAGGTACCTACAAGAATAAAGCAGACGATCGTAGGCTCTGTCCGTGGGAATCTAGTAAAGTATTTCCCATCATGAATTAAGCATACTCTTTAGAGTGGAGTCTGACATGTTTCATTCCTTTTCTATATTCGACACTAGACAAGACTTACGTAGAAAAAGAATTACTTATGGATGGATCTTCTTGGGCATCCTGTTGTGTTTTATGTTGTCCTGTGCAACCACAAATGAGTCGGAAAATGAAGTGGCCAAGTCAGAAAGCACTCGAGCCATTCCTCTTAAAACTCTTCCAGAAGATCCAATATTGCGGCTGGAAACCGCGTTTCATACTCAACGCATTTCGCAAATCGATGTGGATCAAAAGGAACGCTATGTTGTCACAGGGTCTAGCGACAAAACGGTAAGGGTTTGGGATTTACATTCAGGCCAACTGGTGAGGACGTTACGTCCTCCGATTGGGCCAGATCAGGAGGGGAGAATATTCGCAGTAGCCATTTCACCTGATGCCAAAACTATTGCCTGTGCCGGTTGGACCGGAAAGTCATGGGATGGAAAATTCTCCATTTATCTTTTCAATCGTCTTAGCGGACAATTGGAAAACCGAATTTCTGGCTTAGAGGCCTCGGTCTCCACATTGACTTACTCTCAGGATGGCAAGGTGCTCGCCGCGACACTTCATGGTTCATATGGGCACAACGGTGTTCGTATGTACCGCACAAGTGATGATCGTCTCATTGCTGAACATCGAGAATATGGCGCCGAAAGTTACGGTGCAGATTTTGATCACCTTGGGCGGTTGGTCACCAGTTCTTTTGACGGTTTTATTCGACTCTATGATAAAGAATTTACCTTACTGGCTCAGGAGAAAATTTCGGGTGGTACTCGTCCCGTGCAAGTTACATTCAATCCTGCCGGCGATAAGATAGCAGTGGGATTTGAAGATTCCGGTTCGATCAGCGTGATATCTGGGCAGGATCTCTCCTTCCTCTATTCTCCTGCCCAATCAACCGTTGCCCCTGGTTCGTTAAACAGCGTGGCTTGGTCCCATGATGGCCAATCACTCCTTGCAGCAGGCACATTGCAAGTTCAAGGCTATCACCCCATACGAAAATGGTCTAATCAAGGACGAGGAAGTTACCAAGATATCCCGACAGTAAGAAACACCATTTTCGACATTGATTCGTTGGAAAATGGAGGCTTTCTCTTTGGGGCTGCAGGCGGATCATTCGGATTATTTGACCGCAGTGATAACGCCGTTTTTGTTCGCCGCTCGGGCATCGCTGATTTTCGCGACAATCGTGGAGCCCTTCGTGTGTCCTCCGATGGGACAGGTGTTCAATTTCCTTACTCTCCAGAGGATGATGCAATCGGGCATTTCTCTCTGAAGAACCGGGTGCTTATTTCAAATCCAATACAACAAGATACCTTGTATCCCCCCTTGCTTCAGGTGCCGGAATTAACCATCGATGGATGGTCGACCAGTAAGCTCTCTACAGCACTCAAGCCTCCCAAGATCAATAATGTCCCTGTTTCTCTTCAAAAATACGAAATTGCCCGTAGCTATGCCATTACACCAGACCATCAAGGGGTCGTAGTGGGGACTACCTGGTACCTTCGATTGCTGAATACCAAAGGGCGGGAACAATGGAAGGTGCCCATTCCTGGAGATGCCTGGAGTATCAATATTCCTCAAAAGGGCAAGGTCGTCGTCGTCGCATTAGGTGATGGCACGATCCGGTGGTATAGACTGGCAGACGGCAAACATATCTTAACCCTTTTCCCCCATTCTGATAAACGTCGCTGGATCGTCTGGAGTGCAGAAGGATATTATGACGCGTCTCCCGGAGCCGAATCGCTCTTAGGTTGGCATAAGAACCGTGCAAAGAATTCGGCGGCCGATTTCTATCCTGCCGGACGTTTCCGGGCGGTTTCGTATCGTCCAGACATTATTGCGAACATTGTGAAATTATGGGACGAATCGGAAGCGCTGAAACTGGCTAATCATGAAAAGGCCGCTCGTTTTCAGGCCTTGTCTGTTGTGCCCGAAGCCAAGGAATCTGTTGCTGCGGACATCAATACGATGTCGCCGAGCAAGGACAGTTCGAAGCATTCAGAGTCAGGGGATATCGTGTCATTGGCTCCGGTACTCACCATCCATTCCCCAGGGAAACAGATTGACCTTGCAACTCCCTTTCTGACTATTGGGTATTCCATTCAGACGTCATCTGAAGAGCAAGTTAGCGAAGTGTTCGCAGAAATCGATGGCGCCAGGATCCCAACGTCCCACAATCTTCAGGTTGTGGGAACGACGAGTGCGGGTGAACCGATTCGCCAGTTGTTGCTTACCGTGCCGCCACGCGACTCCCAAGTATTTGTATATGCCCGTCATCAGAATAGGATAAGCGCCCCTGCCACCATTCAGGTGAAATGGCAGCCAGAGGTTGTTCAAGACTTTTCGGTTCGTCCAAATCTATATGTGCTAAGTATAGGTATTAGCAGGTATCAAAGCCGAAATTGGAGTGTCCCTACCGCTGCGAACGACGCGCGGATGTTTGCAGACCTGTTTCAGGCTCAGGATAACCAGTTTTATCGTCGAGTAAAAGCCAAAGTGTTGACAGATAACCAAGTGTCTAAAGACGCCATTTTGGATGGCCTAGATTGGATTGACCATGAAATGACCAGCAAGGATGTGGCGATGATTTTTGTGGCGGGTCACACGGTCTTGGATCAACGAGGCATACCGCATTTTCTGACAATTGACACCCAGCTCGATAAGATATTTTCTACAGGGCTTGTTATCACGGATATCCAAAATACCGTGTTATCTATGGCTGGGAAAACCCTCTTGTTTCTTGATACATGTCATGTCAGTAATCCATTAGGTGTCAAGGCGTGCCCCAAGGTTATGGATTCCTTGACTCGCTTTGTCTCAACCGCTTCGAAAGAGACGGTGTTGTTTTCCTCCACGCATGCCCAGCCCGTCGTGCAAAATTCAGGCGGGAAGCATGGGGCGTTTGCTCAGGCGCTCCGTCAAAGCTTAACCCGTGAAACAGATCCTCCCACAAAAGACCAGATTACGGTCTCGATGCTGGATTTATTTCTAAAAGAACAAGTTAAAGATCTGACGGATGGCCAGCAACAACCGTTGGTCGTCAAGCCTTTGACGGTGCAGGATTTTTCAATTATGGCTCACACGCCACCACCTTCAATCCAAGCTCAATCCTTGTCCACCCTGATCGATGATGCCTTCCCACCCGTCATTACCATTTTGTCTCCCTTAGATGGCACTGTCGTGGACTCCCAAAAAGTCACGATCAAGTACTCAATTGGAGGAATGCGGAAAGATCCAGTGTCCGAAATCATGGTGCTCCTGGATGGACGCCCGTTACCAACAAAGCGTGGCGTCACGATTCTGGAAAATATTGATGCGTATCAGACCGTCAACTCTCTTGATATCACCATTCCCAAAAAAGATTCCCAAATTTCTCTGATTGCAAAGAATCGTTGGGGTGCAAGTCAGCCTTCGTCAGTCAATGTGGTATGGCAGGGGCCCACAACACCTTCCCAGACTGTCAGGAAGCCAAATCTCTATCTTCTTGCGGTTGGAATTAGCCAGTACGAGGACTCTGCGTTACGGCTTCAATTTGCCGCAAAGGATGCCAAAGATTTTTCTCAGGCCGTCAAGATGCAGATTGGAAAACTTTATGAGAATGTAGTCGTCAAGACTCTAGTAGACGAGAAAGCGACGAAGAGAAGCATTTTGTCTGGCCTGGAATGGATTAGTGAAATGACTACGACCAGAGATGTCGCGGCGATTTTTTTTGCGGGTCACGGAGTCAATGCGAATGGAGGGATTTATTATTTTTTGCCAATCAATGCTAAGACAAATCGTCTACGGTCAACCGGCCTTCCTTTCTCAGACATCAGGAATATCGTAGCCTCTTTATCGGGGAAAAGCCTAGTGTTTGTGGATACCTGTCATTCAGGAAATGTGATGGGTGCCCGCAGGGATGTTCCAGATCTGAATGCTTTAGTTAATGAACTCACGAGTGCGGAGAATGGAGGTATTGTCTTTGCCTCATCAACTGGACGCCAATATTCTCTGGAAGACGCGGCTTGGAATAATGGAGCGTTTACCAAAGCGCTCGTGGAGGGGCTTACGGGAGCTGCCGATTATACGGGGGATGGCGTCATCACCTTAAACATGCTCGACCTCTACCTGTCCGAACGGGTTAAAAAACTTACCGAAGGCCAGCAAACTCCCACCACCACGAAGCCCCAAACCATTCAAGATTTTCCCATTGCCCTGGTCAACTAAATAGCGCAGGCACAAGGGAAAATGTCTGGGTTGTTACCCGTGGTTCGCGGATAAACAGTTGAAAAGAACATGGTCTATCCATCGAGTTGCTTATGGGGCAGCTTGGCTAATAGGTCCATGTCACAATCACAGAAAAGACATTTTTCGAGTAATCATAGATAGGAATTCTTGAGGCGTTTCGGATTCCTTGATATTGGGCTACAACTGACAAACCATAGGGCAGAGGTTTTGCAATTTGTACCACATGAGTCTGTTGAATATCGTTCCGTTGGGACAAACGTCCTTGCCGGTCAGAGAAAATCCGTTGATTGCGTGAGTAGGCTCGCCAATGGACATCATAGTCATAACTGAGTTGGATCTGACCCCAAGGGAGAGTAATTTGCCCACCGGTGAGTAGCCGATTCCCTGTATAGCGGAAGGCAGAACCATCCGTGTCCTCAATATCGTACTGATAGCCGATTCGAAGAAGAATCGTATCTTGGGCAAAACGAAACGCATGTAAGAGACCGAACATATTGTTGTGCCCATCGCGGATTTCTTCCCCAAACCGTGAGTCATTGTCGCCAATTTCTCGAAAAAATGTCTTGTGCTCCCAACGATAAATACCGGTGGTCAGATTTCCCACTGTGCCAAGATACGGAAGGGTAAATGATGGCCCAATAATGGCCCCTGTGAGCGTAGGCCGGTGCCGCATGAGGAAGCCATCGTCATCTAAGAACAAATAAGCAAAGCGATATTGCAATCCGATTTGATACGGACGCTGCCTCACCTCATCACGATAAAACCCCCCTAACCCGGCAGCAAATTCCCGAATATTATAATCGGATAATCTGTCATCCGTATGGACCGTTTGGAAAAATGAGCCCATGGCTGTGGCTTCCCAGGGGCCCTGACGGAAAAAGGAATATTCCCCGAGCAATGAGGCAAGGAACCCTGGAGATGTGGTATGTCGCCGACGAAAACGCTCAATGATTTCAGTCTGGCCTGCACGGGGAATGTCTTCAACAGGGTCGGGATTAATCGCGACATTATCGTCGTAAAACCCTCCAACACTCACCTGAAAGCGAAAGGGTTGTTGTTCATCAACGGTCTTTCTGGCCGCCAACTTTTCGCGCATGCGAATCGCTGCGGATGCGACAGGTGTCACAGCGCGGTCTTGTTGGATGTCCTCAAGTTCCTGGATAGCTTGGTCCGGTAACCCAAGAATGCCAAGGGTCATCCCTCGGTAGAATTGAGCCAGTTGTTGCGTATCAAAATCCTCTGTTTGATTCCCTTCGAAAGCGGTCAAGGCTCCGTCATAATCTTTTTCGCGATACCGGAGGTAGCCCATATAAAACCCTAAACTGTCCAAATTGGGATGCACCTCATACACCTCAGACAACAGCGGAGCCGCGGCATCATAGTCCCGTAGCGCAAAGTAGGCGACACCAAGTTGATAACGCAGAAAAAGATCGGATGGACGAAGTGCAAGACCCTGCTTTAAATAGGGAACGGCAGCCGTGGGGTTGTTTTTGGCAAGATGAACTAAGCCCAGGTAATAGTACACCCGGGAATTCTTAGAATCATGATTCTTGGCTTCCAAGAGAAACCGCAAGGCGTCGTCATAACGGTGTTGTTCATAGGCGAGGGTCCCTTGTGCAAGCAACACCTCGGCGTCGGGCTGTGCAGCCTGGGCGGAAGTAGAGAAGCCAGCCACGATAAGACAGGCCAAAAGACAAAAAATGGCCTGATAACAGGTAAACCACACCATTCGTTTTTTGTGACACATCGCGTGTAGGTCCTCTCTTGATAACTTAAGGGATAAATAAAATCAGGAAGTTCCACTAATTATGTAGATGTTTAACAATCGCCTTAGAATAAATCAACTTCTTCTTACTCCATGTTCTGGTATTTGCAGAAATACTCTGCTGCAATCCGTTTGTTGGTGTCTTCGGTGCTACCCGTGGCCACGTCAAAAAAACTTCCAACCTTGTTGACATTTTTACGGAAACGAGTTAGAGGACATCTCTGTGGAAGCCATTGTGGAAATCCGGCGCAGTGAGCGGTCCATGTGAATATGTGTCTGAACTCATCAAGACCAACTATCTGGAAAGGGAACGAAAACATGAGGAGGGATACCCGAAATCACTCAAAACAGATTTTGACAAGAATGGTAGGTGTGGTCGTGTTCGGGGTTGTTGCCCTATCTATAGCCCATGGGCATGCGCAAAATCTTCACTCTCAACAATCGGTGGCGATCGTGTCCAACTTGGGCGGAGAAGCCAGCATCAGTTCTCCAACTCGAGGCATCTCCACCAAAGACGTGGCTCTACAGGGGGCATTGGTGTATGGCGATCGCATTGAAACGGCACAGAATTCAATCTTGAGTATGCTGGTGGGTGAAGGCGCACTCGTAAGCATGGAAGAGCTATCGCAAGTCAGTCTAGAACAGACGCCGGATTTTCCCAATGTGATTCACTTGATGCGCGGCACGACTTGCTTCTCGACCAAAAAGCAGGTTAGCAGCAAAGAAGTCCCTGCCCCCGTGAAAACGCCAACAGCTATGGTGTTTCCAAAGCCAGGCTCGATGTTTCGGGTAACCGTATCCAATGCACCCTCTCAGAAAACACAATCCGACGGACAACCTCAAAAAATACTCACCGTATTTCCATCGGAACAGCCATTGCGTTTGGCGCAGATAAGGCCAGATGGCGCCCGCCAACAAATAGAAACTATCGAGGTCATCCATGGAAGTGTAGAAATTGTCTCTCAAGTTGCAGGGGTTTCACCTGTCACGGTGTATGAAGGGTTTGCCGTGGATGTGAAGGATGGCGTCATCGGGCGGCCCAGAAAAGGGTCAGGCGTCTTGTGTCAGATTCAAGATTTACAGAAAAATCCACAACATATTGAGAACCCAAAGGAAATACAACAGGCCATTGCTCAATCACATTCCACACAGGCGACCGGACTGATCGCAGCCCTCTTTACCCCTGGGACCACCGCTGCACCACCAAATGAATCGCAACTAAACAACGGTATTATTGTTGTCACAAACCGCGAGGAGCTAGAAGAACGTACGCCATTGTCTTTGACAGCGCCATTGCCTCCGGGTAATGACGATGATCTTGAAAACCGTACGATTACTACGGAGACGACGAACCCTGCCGGCTTGAATCTGGTTCAAATCGTGGGTCCTAACCCGGTTGAAATCAATACGAATACCTTAGAACTCATAAACAGCGGGATTGCAGATGACGGAACGAATAACGTCAATGCCTTGGTGTCTGTCTCTTCCGCAGGTACTCTCCGTGGAATATCAACAGACCCCGTCATTTCGCTTGAAGGTTCCCAAACGAGCACGCAAGCGGCAGTCACAGTCTTTGACAACTCCATACTACAAGCCAGCGCACCCCTTCTTCAGGCTATAGCGGCCAGTGGCACGGGTTCAGCCCTCACGACTGCCGGTGAGGCGGTGCAGATTGCGGGAAGCCAACTGGTGGGTTTCTTGCCTGCTGATGCTCTGGCCCTTATTGAATTAGATCAAAGTAGCCTGACCTCGACAGGGGCGTTATTTGATGTCACCAATCAAGGGACCTTAGTAGTAGAGGGTAATTTGGTATCGCTTTCCAGGGGCGCCCAATTGAATGTGGGAAACCTTGTTGAACTGTCTGGAAGTTCGAGCTTTGGCTTGGCCGGAGGCTCACTTTTATTTGGGGATGGGTCCAGTACTGCCACGATCAACAATACCTTGTGTGCCGGGGGAAATTGTAACAATGGATTTATCTTTTCTCAGGGTAATAATACTATTAACGTCGCCCCCAACTTTCAGCCTGCTCAGGGAGTCAATGTCTCACCCGATGCCGCTCTGATTGTCGTCAACGGGACGGGCAATACGGTGGACCTAAGACCGTGAATACAGTCATTCAAACAAACATATTGTGTCGGAAACTATAGGATTTTTGGAGAGCAGATCAAGAAAATAAGCCAATAAGATACATACCTTTAGAACATAAAGGAATTCCGTCGTGAGCGCCCTCAACAAAGTTCAGAGCAACTCCTATTATGAACCATGTTCTCATTGGTTCCTGAAGAGGATTGGACAGTTGATGAGTTTGGCCATCCTCTTTTTGTCTTGTCCTTTCAGCCTGGGGTAGGCGTCTGGACTGACAGCTTTTCACTCATGAGATTAATGAGAGCGAGAAGTGGCCCCAAGAGGAATCCTCGATAAAGAATATAGGTGATAGTAAAAAGGGTTAGATTTGAAGTAATCGTCTCAATGTGCCCCACTTCAAAAAACAGGGTAGCGCAAATTGCAAACTCCAAACTCTTAAGACAGGTATGTATTCTTATGGTTCTGAAAGCTCTCCTTTTTTTAAAATTCCCATTGTCATCACTACCTTTTTGATATCCAAAAAGATACAACTTAGTATCTCTTTGGATACATTTTTTTGCTTGCAATATTTAAGGGGAATGACTAAAAGGTTCTTTCGCTGTTTCGTTCGTATAAGTCATATTTCTAGGTATTCCTATCATTCAAGATTCCAGCGGTTGAAAGGCATGAGGACTCAGCTCTAAGGCCTAGCTTTTGCAGACTGTGCAAGGAAAACTCATGTCGCTACGGACTACCGTTATATATGGATAAGGTGGGGAAAGAATTCAGCTTTCCTAAGATCATTGGTCGCGCAAGCAGGCTGGACCGTTTTCTGTCAATTAAAAACGGCCCATTCGCTGAACAAAGACAAGTGATTTCACATTGGGGGATGGTATGATGCTCAAATTTAGGAACAAAATTTTTTTCTCAAGATTATCAATTCTAGAAAACTGTATCTTGAGCCTCATAATATTTTTCTCTATCCAATTGGTGATTCCAAATTCCGCATCTAGTGAACTTAAAGAGTTTTTTTCAGCAACCGGAAAACTATTTATCTCAGTAGATGGCGGAGGCTCCGTTGGAACTACGGGTTCCAAGCATACAATTTTTGTTGACAAGCCCAGTGATTCGGCAAAAGTGCGAAAAGCTTTTGTGTTAGCCGCATCACAAGGTTTTCGCACTCAAAATCGCCCAATAGGTGACGGTGAAGTAATATTGCAGGTCCCGGGCTTGGATCGTGCAGGAATAAATTGGGATGCACAAGTACCTGGTACGGCAGGAAATTTCAATCACCGAGCTGATGTCACTTCCCTTATTAAACCCGCTATAGATCAAGCTCCCCCGGGGCGTTTTCCCATTACATTTATTGAGAATTTTTCAGAATTTATTGAGGGAGAAATATTGGCTGTCATTTTTGATGATACGACACAAAATCAAGATTCTACAGTCATCTTGCTATTTGGTCAGCAAGCTACTTCTGGAGATGCCTTTACCATTTCCCTTAATAATCCATTGAATCCCGCAGACCCTTCTGCTTTTATGAATATGGGAGTAGGTATATCCAATAGCCTGGCAAATGTCGCACCCCCGAACCCGAATCAGGTTCATCTTATTGACATAAATGGTGCAAGACTAACGTCTGCGGCAGGGGGAAATGATGATGGAGAAGGATTTACTGCTCTCATAACAGTGGGAGGGTTTGGCGATTCTTTGAAGAATCCACCAGATAAATTTGCAAGTCCTGGGACGGATGAACGTTTTGACGATGAATTGTATTCGCTTTTGCCCTTTGTTAAAGCAACCACCAGGAACATTAAAGTGAACACCCAAAATCCCACTAATGATGACAACCTCTTTTTTACATATTTCCAAATATCTTCCCTAGCCATTTTAGACCCTGGAATTATGCTAACCCCAACGAGTGCCACAAATGATGTGGGCACTGACCATACCGTCAAAGCCACCGTATTGGACGTAAACGGAAACCCAGTGCCCAGCGTTCTAGTCGAATTCTCAATCGATAGAAGAAGCCCAAATGCCGAACAATCTGGAACTGCTTTGACAGACAGTAACGGTGTGGCAACCTTCACCTATACTAGCAATGGTGAAGTTGGTACTGATGTCATTCAAGCCTTTTTCTTCAATGGAAATGAACGTATAGATTCCAATATTGCTTCCAAAAAATGGATCTTGCCAACAGCCACGTTAACGCTGACGACGGCGGGCACCGGGACGGGCACGACCACGGGGGCGGGCACGTATGAGTTTGGCGCGACGGCCACGGTCACAGCAGCCCCGGCCACTGGCTCACGCTTTGAGGGCTGGAGTGGGGCCCATGCAGCGGAATGTACCAGTGGCGCGGTGGTGATGGATGCAGATAAGCAGTGTACGGCCACATTTACGGCGCTACAGCCCACGTTAACGCTGACGACGGCGGGCACCGGGACAGGTACGACCACGGGAGCGGGTTCGTATGAGTTTGGCGCGACGGCCACGGTCACAGCAGCCCCGGCCACTGGCTCGCGCTTTGAGGGTTGGAGTGGGGCCTGTACAGGGACCAATCCGACGACGACGGTGCAGATGAATGAGAACAGTACCTGCACGGCCACGTTTACGGCGCTACAGCCCACGTTAACGCTGACGACGGCGGGCACCGGGACGGGCACGACCACGGGGGCGGGCACGTATGAGTTTGGCGCGACGGCCACGGTCACAGCAGCCCCGGCCACTGGCTCACGCTTTGAGGGCTGGAGTGGGGCCCATGCGGCGGAATGTACCAGTGGCGCGGTGGTGATGGATGCAGATAAGCAGTGTACGGCCACATTTACGGCGCTACAGCCCACGTTAACGCTGACGACGGCGGGCACCGGGACAGGTACGACCACGGGAGCGGGTTCGTATGAGTTTGGCGCGACGGCCACGGTCACAGCAGCCCCGGCCACTGGCTCGCGCTTTGAGGGTTGGAGTGGGGCCCATGCGGCGGAATGTACCAGTGGCTCGGTGGTGATGGATGCGGACAAGCAATGTACGGCCACGTTTAGTGTCGACGTAGTCACGGTGCCGAATGTCGTGGGGCAGACCCAAACGGCGGCGACGGCAGCCATCAATGGCGTGGATGGGTTAAGTGTTGGCACCATTTCGCAAGAGGATAGCACCTCCGTGGCTGCAGGTTCGGTCATCCGCCAAGACCCCAGCCCGGGTCCCGTGGACCGCGGCACCACAGTCGTGCTGGTCGTGTCAACAGGGCCTCCTCCTGTCGTAATTGACACTGTAGATGTCCCCAATGTGGTGGGACAAACACAAACGGCGGCAAGCAGCGCCATAGCTGGAGCGGGCTTAACTGTTGGTGGCGTCTCGACCGTGGCCAGTACCAGTCCGGAAGGGTCCGTCCTTGAGCAGGCCCCTGAATCCGGGGCGGCAGTGTCGCCCGGCACGGCTGTGAGTCTGGTGGTCTCGAGCGGCCCCAACACGACGGATGTGGATGTGTTCACCGACGGGGTGGATATCAATCCGGGGGATCAGATCTGTGAAACAGCGACAGGGGGCTGTACGCTGCGGGCGGCCATCCAGGAGGCCAATGCCTTAGGGGGAGCACAAACGATCATCCTGTCCCCCGGCACCTATCAGCTGACGGTGGACGGTGCGAACGAAGATGCGGCAGCCACGGGGGACCTGGATATCACGGGCCCCCTCACGATTGCCCGTAGTACGGGTGAGACGGATGCTGTCATCATCGACGGAGGGGCCTTGAGTGATCGGGTCTTTGATTTGCCACAAGCCAGCCCGATCACGGTGACCTTGCGTGACCTCACCATACAGGGGGGCCAGATTACTGGCTCAACGGGCGGCGGGATCCGCAACGTCAGTGGCAACCTGACCATTGAGGGGAGCGTCATCCGCAACAATGGGTCCAACGGCAGTGGTGGCGGGATCAGTCACTTAGGAGGGACGTTGGCGCTCCAAGACACGATGGTACAGAACAACACTTCGGAAGGCCGGGGCGGCGGGGTCCAGGCGCAAGAAGGGACCGTAACGATCACGGCCACGACCTTGGAGAACAATACCGCCAACTTTGGAGGCGGGCTCAGTACAGGCAATGCGAATGTCACGGTGATCGATAGTCAGGTGACCACCAATCGGGCCGCAGGCGGGGGCGGGGGCATCTACAAGTTTTTACATCCAGGGGATCTGTTTGCAGGGATCACGGCGCCCGCGGTACGGCTGGAAGGGACGACGCTTCAAGGCAATACCACGAATGATTGTGAGGGCTATTTGATCAATGGCCCGGGGAATTCTATTGGCAATCCGACTCGCTGTCATCTGCAAAATCCCTGAGGGGAGTGTTGAATAATAAAGATATCAAGGGCCATGTTTCGCCAGGAAACCCTTGGCGATCAATAACGACGGGTCTGTTCAAAAAAGTCCGTCCAGCAAGGCCGCAGCCCTTTTTGCGCGCGGAGCGTACTGGTGCTACGTGAGCACGGAAAAAGGGCGAGAACGCTGCTGGCGGCTTTTTTCAACAGACCCCTGAGGGTGATCAGTTTATCCTTGGCACAAGCCTAAATTTCTCTTATCATACCCAGAATTGGTGCGGTCAGTTGAACTAAATCCAGTGGTTTGTCAGTTAGAGCCTTGTTCATGCTTCGATGGGCTTCATGCCTCGACAGGCTCAGCATGAGGAGGTTGTAGAGTGTGCGCTCACCAGATGGGTAGCGTGTCCTATCGTCTGAATCAATAGGTGGCGTACATGTTTCACAAGATGCATCCTGAGCTTGTCGAAGGAAGCTTGCTGAAGGATTGAGCATATCTCAACGCCGGATTTGGACTAGAGTTGTTCCACCGAAGTTCCGCATATTGGCGTTTCTCAACCCATCTGACCCTGCCCTCTCTCCCCAAGGAGCGAGGAGATAGGGGGCACAAACCCGCAAGATGATTTACACAATATTCCAGTCCAAGAATGGATTAACCTTTAACGGCAAAGGAATGCTTGCATGACTCTTACACAAAAGCTGGAGAACAATGTTCCTCTTCAAGTCCATCAGCCATTTTGGCGCACATCGTGGCTCTTGGGCCTCCTCAGTGTAAGCATGCTTATTTGGTTATGTCTCTTCGGCCTGGGGTGGGCGTCACAGGGGTTCCAGCCTCGCGAGGTCCCTGCCTCTTCTTCCCATGTGCCTGCCCGGGGCCAAATCGTACCCTCAACCTCATCAATAACTGCAATTGAGGTTGGCCAGCGCCCACTGAGCTTTGAGCCGAACCTGGGCCAAACGGATCCGAGCGTCCAGTTCCTGGCCCGCGGGCGGGGCTATACCGTCTTTCTTACGCCCCACGAAGCCGTCCTGGCGTTGTCGACTGACCAACCAGATGCCCCCGGATCCGCGCCGTCCCGCAGTGGTCCCCAGCACACGGTACGGCTCCAGCCTCTAGGAGCTAACCTCACCCCGACGATCCAAGGCCAGGCACCGCTGCCGCAGCACATTCATCGCCTCAAGGGCCGGGATGCCACCCAGTGGCAGACCGACGTGCCCGTCTATGGCCAAGTGCACTACCAGGACATCTATCCCGGTATCGACCTGCTCTACTACGGCCGCCAGCACCGTCTGGAATATGATTTTCTCGTTAGCCCCGGCACGGACCCGTCGGTCATTACGATGGGTATCCAGGGTGCAGAGCAGGCGACCCTGGATGAGGAGGGCCATCTCTGGCTGTCGCTGAAGGGAGAGCGGCTCCTGCAGCTCCAAAAGCCAATTATCTCGCAAACCGTCGCGGGCAAATCCACGCCCATCGACGGCGGCTTTATCTTACGCGATCCCGACCCCACCGATACCACGGCCCCACCCATCCAAGTGTCCTTCGCCATCGGCGAGTATGACGCGACACGCCCTCTCATTATTGACCCGCTGATCAACTATGCCAGCACCGTTGGCGGGGAAGGGCACGACCGAGGCGAGGCCATTGCGGTGGACCACGCAGGGCATGGTTATCTGGTGGGTACGACCAATTCGTTCACGTTCCCCGTCACGGACCAGGCCTTCCAGGCCTCAGCCATTGGGACGGACCGTGATGTATTCGTCACCAAGTTTGACACGGCTACCGGCGACATCCTCTTCTCCACGTACATTGGGGGTGAAGGGCATGATTGGGCGACCGGCGTGGCCGTCGACGAGCAGGGCTTGGCCTACCTCACGGGTTACACGCGCTCCCTGACGTTTCCGACCCGGAATCCTTTCCAAGCGACACGCAATGGCACGCGCGATGCGTTTGTGCTGAAACTGGCCCAGGATGGCGCCAGTCTTCACTATAGTACCTATCTGGGCGGCGCCAAGAAGGAACGCGCCCGGAGCATCGTGGTGGACCACTTGGGTCAGGCGTCCGTAACGGGGGACACCACGTCGGGGGACTTTCCCACCGAACAGGCCATCGACGCTGTGTTGGGGGCTGGCGGCAAGGTGCCAAAAAGTGATGCCTTTGTCACGACGCTCAATGCGCAAGGGGACGCCCTGGTATTCTCGACCTATCTGGGTGGTGCGGCCAAGGATCGTGGATATAGTTTGGCCATAGATCAGGCGGGCCACCTCTACCTGACAGGGATGACCAAAAAGGTTGGGGCTAAGCAGGCCCGGACGACTCCCACGGCCATGTTTCCCATCACGCCCGGAGCCTTTCAACCGACCTTTGGTGGGGGGAGCATGGATGCGTTTGTGGCCAAGATCAATCCAACCGTGGGTGGGCCTGATGCCTTAGGCTATGCCTCGTATGTAGGGGGCACGGGCAAGGATGTGGGCTTAGGTATCTTCGTGGCGGAGGATCAGCAGGTCTACTTGACGGGCTGGACGAAGAACAAGAAGCGAGGGCCGGGGTTTCCGGTGACCGCGGATGCGGTGGATCCTACTGCCAATGGGGGGAAAGATGCGTTTCTGGCGCAGGTGAATCCGGCAGTCAATGGCCCTGAGGGATTGGTGTATGCCACCTATCTGGGGGGCAAGAAGCACGACGAGGGGACAGCTGTCGGTATGGATGGGTTTGGGCGAGTGTGTGTCGCGGGCACGACGGCGTCCCGGGATTTCCCCCTGGAAAATCCCTTCACAGGTCAGGACGCCTGGCATGGCGGGACGGATGGGTTTCTGACGAAGTGGACCGAGGAGAAGACGGCGCTGTTGTTTTCCTCGTATGTGGGGGGGCAGGCGGATGACGAACTGACGGGGATGGCTCTGGATCAAGAAAATTTTGCGTATCTCACGGGCCAGACGCGCTCGACGGATTTCCCCCTGGTGCCCGAATCCAACGGCCCTCTCGGGCAGGATGGGCCCCAGGCTTTGCTCCTCAAAGTTCAGGATCCGGTGGATATTGTGTTTGAGTTGGTTACCAATACCGTTGAGACGCAACTTGAAGTTGGAACCCAGGAAAGTTGGGAAGTGCTATGGTTAAATGGAGGTCCAGATGTGGCGACACAAGTGAGGCTTCGTTTGGACTTTGCAGATACTATTGTGTTTGACGAAATTGTTTTCGAAGGCGGTACGAGCACGGTCATTGACGATTCTTGCATTGGAACAGCTCTGGACGGTCCAGGGGGAAGTCTTGTTTGTAGTCTAACTGATATACCTGTTACAGAACCTATAGGAGGCGAAGTGAGCACCGCCGAGATTTTCTTTACCCCGGTCACGGAAGGCTCTTTTCTTATCAGTGGAGACATGTCTAGTCAGGAAACTGAAACAGATCCTTCGGACAATTCATTTAGGCAGGATGGTGTGATTGGGCCATCAACGGTTCGTCTTAATGTTGATTTTCAAGGGCAGGGAACAGGCATGACTGCTGCTGACCCGCCCCAAGATGATGGGGGGTTTATTTGTTTCAACGATTGTGAGCTCGTGTACCCTCTTTCGCAACCACCGACTTCTGTCACACTCACTGCAACACCGACAAGGTCGAACGGCGGCCAGGTATCGATATTTTCAGGCTGGGACGGATGTTTATCCACTTCTGGCAACCAATGTATGGTAGAGATAGGTTCTGATCAACAAGTCACTGCAACTTTTGCCGAGGCAACACTAGTGCCGAATGTGGTAGGGCAAAGCCAAGGGGCGGCCGGCAATACACTCAGCGGGGCGAACTTGAGTGTGGGGACGGTCACGCCGGAAGCCAGTAGCAGTGAGCCGGCGGGGACGGTGATCAGGCAGAACCCCGCAGCGGGAGCCAGTGTGGCCGTGGGGTCCGATGTGAATCTCTTTGTCTCCAGTGGCCCCGCACCTGTGACGGTGCCGAACGTGGTGGGGCAAAGCCAGGGGGCGGCCGGCAATACACTCAGTGGGGCGAACTTGAATGTGGGCAATGTCACGCCGCAAGCCAGTAACAGTGTGACGGCGGGCAATGTCATCAGCCAAACCCCCACAGCCGGCAACAGCGTGGCACCGGGGTCGACCGTCAATCTGGTGGTCTCCAGTGGCCCTGCACCTGTGACGGTGCCGAATGTGGTAGGGCAAAGCCAGGGGGCGGCCGGCAATACGCTCAGTGGGGCGAACTTGAGTGTGGGGACGGTCACGTCAGAAGCCAGTAGCAGTGTGACGGCGGGCAATGTCATCAGCCAAACCCCGACAGCCGGCAACAGCGTGGCACCGGGGTCGACCGTCAATCTGGTGGTCTCCAGTGGCCCTGCACCTGTGACGGTGCCGAACGTGGTGGGGCAAAGCCAGGGGGCGGCCGGCAATACACTCAGTGGGGCGAACTTGAATGTGGGCAATGTCACGCCGCAAGCCAGTAACAGTGTGACGGCGGGCAATGTCATCAGCCAAACCCCCACAGCCGGCAACAGCGTGGCACCGGGGTCGACCGTCAATCTGGTGGTCTCCAGTGGCCCTGCACCTGTGACGGTGCCGAATGTGGTAGGGCAAAGCCAGGGGGCGGCCGGCAATACGCTCAGTGGGGCGAACTTGAGTGTGGGGACGGTCACGTCAGAAGCCAGTAGCAGTGTGACGGCGGGCAATGTCATCAGCCAAACCCCCACAGCCGGCAACAGCGTGGCACCGGGGTCGACCGTCAATCTGGTGGTCTCCAGTGGCCCTGCACCTGTGACGGTGCCGAATGTGGTAGGGCAAAGCCAGGGGGCGGCCGGCAATACGCTCAGTGGGGCGAACTTGAGTGTGGGGACGGTCACGTCAGAAGCCAGTAGCAGTGTGACGGCGGGCAATGTCATCAGCCAAACCCCCACAGCCGGTAACAGTGTGGCGCCCGGGTCGACCGTCAATCTGGTGGTCTCCAGTGGCCCTGCACCTGTGACGGTGCCGAATGTGGTAGGGCAAAGCCAGGGGGCGGCCGGCAATACACTCAGTGGGGCGAACTTGAATGTGGGCAATGTCACGCTGCAAGCCAGTAACAGTGAGCCGGCGGGCAATGTCATCAGCCAAACCCCCACAGCCGGCAACAGCGTGGCGCCGGGGTCGACCGTCAATCTGGTGGTCTCCAGTGGTCCCGCACCTGTGACGGTGCCGAATGTGGTAGGGCAAAGCCAGGGGGCGGCCGGCAATACACTCAGTGGGGCGAACTTGAATGTGGGCAATGTCACGCTGCAAGCCAGTAACAGTGTGACGGCGGGCAATGTCATCAGCCAAACCCCCACAGCCGGCAACAGCGTGGCGCCGGGGTCGACCGTCAATCTGGTGGTCTCCAATGGCCCACCGGTCGTCCCGGCGATCTCGGTCCCGGATGTCGTCGGACAAACACAAGCGGCGGCAAGCAGCGCCATAACCGGAGCGGGCTTAACTGTTGGTGGCGTCTCGACCGCGGCCAGTACCAGTCCGGAAGGGTCCGTCCTTGAACAGGCCCCTGAATCCGGAGCAGCAGTGTCGCCCGGGACGGCTGTGAACTTAGTGGTCTCGAGCGGCCCCAACACGACGGATGTGGACGTGTTCACCGATGGGGCGGATGTCAATCCGGGGGATCAGATCTGTGAGACAGCGACAGGGGGCTGTACGCTGCGGGCGGCCATCCAGGAGGCCAATGCCATAGGGGGAGCACAAACGATCATCCTGTCCCCCGGCACCTATCAGCTGACGGTGGACGGTGCGAACGAAGATGCGGCAGCCACGGGGGACCTGGATATCACGGGTCCTCTCACCATCGCCAGCAGCACGGGCAATGCGGCCGATGTCATCATTGACGGAGGGGCCTTGAATGATCGGGTCTTCGATTTGCCGCAAACCAGCCCGATCACGGTGACCTTGCGTGAGCTCACCATACAGGGGGGCCAGATTACTGGCTCAACGGGCGGCGGGATCCGCAACGTCAGTGGCAACCTGACCATCGAGGGGAGTCTCATCCGCAACAATAGGTCCAACGGCAGCGGCGGCGGGATCAGTCACTTAGGAGGGGCGTTGGCGCTCCAAGACACGATGGTACAGAACAACACTTCGGAAGGCCGGGGCGGCGGGGTCCAGGCGCAAGAAGGGACCGTAACGATCACGGCCACGACCTTGGAGAACAATACCGCCAACTTTGGAGGCGGGCTCAGTACAGGCAATGCGAATGTCACGGTGATCGATAGTCAGGTGACCACCAATCGGGCCGCAGGCGGGGGCGGGGGCATCTACAAGTTTTTACATCCAGGGGATCTGTTTGCAGGGATCACGGCGCCCGCGGTACGGCTGGAAGGGACGACGCTTCAAGGCAATACCACGAATGATTGTGAGGGCTATTTGATCAATGGCCCGGGGAATTCTATTGGCAATCCGACTCGCTGTCATCTGCAAAATCCCTGAGTACTCGATGTGCCATCCTGACATCTAAGCTGTCTCTCAGATGTGCAGGTGGCACCATCTTTTCATAAAAGGTGTCAGGAACCATTTATGTTTGTTTTAAGAGTTGCTCATATTACTAAAAAATACGTTAGCTAAGCCTTAGGATTTTTAATCAAGTCCAGTGGGTGGATCAACAAAGCTGAGCCTCGTGGCGAACAGGGGTTCTGTCTTTTTCGGATGGATCCCCGCCAAAGACTGCGGGGATGACACCCCGGTTCTGAACCCCTTGCACACAACTCTGGAGCATGAGGCTTTGTTCACATTAGTGGTAGTATGTACTATGAATTCTGCATGACGCTTGCTACATTCTGTAAATATTGGATATTAGAGTCTTCTTAGTTATCGCAAATCGTCGTTCTTACTCCTCTTTGCCTCTATGAGTTCTTTGCCTTCTCAATCTTCAGCCAAACTATCTCCCCATCTTTTCGGTTTGTTGATTGCTCCGCTTCTTGCAGGGTTGATGTTTGTAATTTTGCCAGACTCGCTTTCTGGTTCAGCCCGTACCTTGGCAACCATCTTAACCTGGGTGGTGGTGATGTGGATCACAGAACCCATTCCGCTGCCCGTCACAGCTCTATTAGGTTGTGGCCTGTGTGTGGTGACCGGGTTGGGATCTATGAAATCGGTCTTTGCCGCATTCTCCCATCCCATTATTTTTTTGTTTATAGGGAGTTTTTTTATTTCGGAAGCGTTGACCGTACATGGATTGGATCGCCGTTTTGGCAATTGGTTGTTGTCCCGGCAGTGGGTGGGTAATCATCCTGTTCGAATCATGATGGCTGTCAGTTTAGCCGTGGCGGGTATGTCTATGTGGATTAGCAATACGGCGGCCACGGCCGTGATGTTGCCAATTGCCTTAGGCGTTTTAAATGCCCTTCGGCAGAGTGGAATAGATCTCGGCAAATTTGAAATAGGCTTCTTGCTCTGTCTGGCGTATGGAGCCGGTATTGGTGGCGTCGCCACGTTAATTGGGACACCTCCCAACCTTCTTGGAATCGGTCTGCTGTCAGAGCAGGCGAACGTCATCATTTCCTTTGACCAATGGTTGCTCATGGGGTTGCCCGTGGCGGGAATCATGCTTCTCGTGATGTTTTCATTGCTCTATTGGCTCTATGCGCCCCACTCATTGAGTGCATCGGCTCATTCGTCTTTTCAAATGAACACTGCTCCATCGGCCGCCTGGAGCCGGGGGGAATTCATCACGTTTGGGGTATTTCTCTTAGCCGTCTTCTTGTGGGTCCTGCCAGCATTGCTGTCCATTTGGTTGGATTCGAACGACCCATTGACCCAATGGGTGCGAACGCACCTTCCCAAAGAACTTGTCCCTATTTTTGCATCGGGCCTCTTGTTTCTACTCCCACTCAATCTTCGTGAAGGGAGATTCACCCTCACCTGGAAGCAAGCTGCCAATATTCATTGGGGGACGATTTTGTTGTTTGGCGGGGGTATTGCGTTTGGCGAACTGATGGTCAAAACCGAACTTGCACATACGATTGGCCAAAGTATGGTTGGCCTCTTTGGAATTGAATCGGTGTGGAGCCTCATGGGGGTTGCAATTCTGACTGCGCTCGTCTTAACGGAACTGGCTTCGAACACCGCGGCCACCAGTATGCTGGTGCCTGTGCTAATTGCCATTGCACATTCTGCAAATTTTTCCCCGGTTCCGCCCGTATTGGGAGCATGTATGGCAGCGAGTCTGGCTTTTGTGCTGCCGGTTTCGACTCCGCCCAATGCCATTGTGTATGGCACAGGACGTGTGCCGATTGTCCGTATGGTGCAAGCTGGACTGTTGTTGGATGTCGTTGGCGGTATCGTGATTTGGGCTCTCTTGCGCCTATTGTGTCCGTTATTAGGATTGGGAGAATGAGAAGCTCAACCTAGGCAATTCTCTCAATTGAAACTTGTCGAACGTTTCGACATAATCGCCGTTCTTTATCTCTCAACGAATCCATCATGCCATCTCGCGTTTCGCAACTTCGCTTTGCTCTTCTGACCAACGATCCTGAATTGAAGTCCCGCGTTTCTCAACGGAATCTTCAAGACAGGGTCACAGTCGTGGACAATTGTTCGTCATTAGAATCCGTTATGGAGGCAGAAGATTTTACGGGTGTGATCTTGGATGAACCCAATGCCGATGTGTTGCCAAATCTTTCCGAATTGAATGGCCAGTTAAACTTATCCAAGACCTTTGTCTATGCCGGACCGCTGCCGGCATGGCGCACGTTAGGCCAAATTCCCCAAGTTATGGGAACCTCGGCAACGCAAGAGTCCGCTGTTGATCCGAAAGATGTCAATTTGGCTAGTTATGTGGAACAAAAGATTGGGGACTTTGTCCGGGCCATGAATATGGGGTCTGGCAAAAATTTATATCCCACCTTAATGCGGGCCGTTGAACGGCCGCTCATTGAAATGGCCTTACGGGAAACTCGTGGCAATCAAATTAAGGCCGCACGCTTGTTAGGATTGAACCGCAATACCCTCAGAAAAAAAATTACGGAATTCGATATCTCTGTGAGTCAGGCTAAACAAACCCCTCCAGGAAAACCGAAACGGTCCGGGCACGATCCTTCCTCTTGAGTTTCTGCTTTCCCTTTATTTATCAGGACTTTCTTGACATGGCTGCCTTGGCAGACTAGCATAAGTTGAGCGGAATATAGGCGCGTAGCTCAGGGGGAGAGCGCTACCTTGACACGGTAGAGGTCGGCGGTTCAATACCGCCCGCGCCTACCATTTCCCGGTACCCTGGCACATTGCAAAAAGGCATCCGGCTTCCTTTTTGAGGCAGCGGTGCCTTTTATTGCTTCAACCTAAAAAATTGGGCCGATAAAATAATGGACACGATTTTATTATCCGTTCCCGGCAAGGAACCACAAGCGTTTCCCAAGGGGATTTCTGCGAAAGACGCTTTAGAGAAACTTGGCAGTTTAGGCACGGGTGATGTGTTTGCCGTAAAAGTCAATGGTATTGAAAAAGATTTATTCGCCTCCCTGACTGAAGATGCAACACTCGAGCCTCTGAACTTCGAGTCTCCTGAAGGAAAAGAAATTTATCGTCATAGCAGCACACATGTCATGGCTCAAGCCGTAAAGGAATGTTTTCCCACAGCCCAGATGACCATCGGGCCAGCCATAGAAGAAGGGTTTTTCTACGATTTTGCCTTTGAGCGGCCCTTTACTCCGGAAGATTTGGAAACAATCGAAAGCCGCGCTAAAGACATTATTCAACGGAACCTCGAGGTGACCCGGCGCGAATTTACGAAAGAAGAGGCTCTAGAGTTTTTCAAAGATCGTGGGGAGGCCTATAAAGTTGAAATCATCGAAGGTTTTCCAAGTGACGAGCCTATTTCAGCCTATGCCCAGGGCGAGTTTATCGATCTTTGCCGTGGCCCTCATATCCCATCCACTGGTCAGATCAAAGCCTTTAAATTGCTGACCAGCGCAGGCGCCTATTGGCGGGGTGACGAGCGGAATCCCATGCTGCAGCGTATTTATGGCACCTCATTCCCTTCTGAAGAAGCTCTGCAAAAACATTTAGATAATCTGGAAGAGATCAAAAAACGTGACCACCGTAAGTTAGGGAAAGAGTTGGACCTGTTTAGCATCCAAGATGAAACGGGGCCTGGATTAATTCTCTGGCATCCCAAAGGATCGCAAGTTCGCCTGCTCGTGGAAAATTTTTGGCGGGCGCAACATGTGGCCAATGATTATGAACTGGTCTATTCACCGCATGTAGCGCGCCTAGACCTGTGGAAGACCAGTGGCCATGTGGATTTTTATCGGGAAAATATGTATGCCTCCATGCCGGTGGAATCCAGTGAATATCAGCTCAAACCCATGAATTGTCCATTTCACATCATGGTGTATAAATCACATTTGCGGAGTTATCGGGATTTACCCATCAGGTATGGAGAGCTGGGTACGGTGTATCGATATGAACGGTCCGGCGTGCTGCATGGTCTCATGCGTGTACGGGGATTTACGCAGGATGATGCTCATTTATTTTGCCGTCCTGATCAGCTTGCGGAAGAAGTGCGGCACGTTCTGAAATTTACGACCTTTATGTTAGGGACATTCGGCTTCAGCGAATTCCAAATGTATCTGTCGACGCGGCCTGACAAGGCCGTGGGTTCGATTGAGCAGTGGGACCAAGCCACACAGGCGTTAGCCACGGCGCTAAAAGAGGGCGGATATACTTATGAAGAAGATCCAGGGGAAGGAGTGTTTTATGGACCTAAGATCGATGTGAAAATTCAAGATGCCCTGGGACGGTCTTGGCAATGCTCGACTGTGCAAGTGGATTTTAATAATCCCGAACGGTTTGGCCTCACCTATATTGGTGAGGATGGGAAAACACACCAACCCATTATGATCCACCGGGCCTTATTAGGCTCAATTGAACGGTTTTTTGGGATTCTCCTGGAACATTATGGCGGCGCGTTCCCTATTTGGCTGGCGCCTGTGCAAGTCGCGGTGTTGCCAATTTCCCAAAAACATGAGGACTATGCCCAAAAGGTAAAGAAAAATCTTCGGGAACAGGGATGCCGTGTGTCTTTGGACTTGCGAAATGAGAAGGTTGGGCTTAAAATCCGTGAGTCGGAGAAAGCCAAGGTGCCTCTTATGGCTGTGGTGGGTGATCGGGAAGTTGAAAATGAGACCGTGTCTGTCCGTCGGCGGAATGGAAAAAATCTGGGAGCTATGTCTATGAACGAAATGTTGCAGCTGATTCGGGATGAAACACCCGAAGCCGTGACAAATGGGTCATTTGTTTTCGAATGACGCGATTGTCGACTCCAAAACAACGAATTAATCATCTCATCAAAGTGCCTGAAGTCCGGGTGATTGGACCCGATGGCGAACAACTTGGGATTCTCAAAACATCTGAAGCGCTCCGGCAAGCCAGAGATACGGGGTATGATCTGGTAGAAGTGGCTCCCACGGCTGAGCCGCCAGTTTGCCGGATTATGGATCATGGGAAATTTAAGTATGAACAGAGTAAAAAAGAACATCGGATGCGACTTAATCAGAAGTCGACTCAGGTTAAAGAAGTTAAATTCCGTCCTCGTACCGACAAACACGATATGCAAACGAAGGTCCGTCAGATCCGTGATTTCCTGGAAGATGGGAATAAGACCAAAGTTACAGTTATGTTCCGGGGGCGGGAAATGGCCAATCGCGAACTTGGGTTCCAAGCGATCCAAAAGGTCATTGAGGAATTAGAAGGCGTGGGAAATATTGAAAGTCCGCCACGGATGGAAGGCCGAAACCTCTATATGGTGGTTTCTCCAAAATAGCGATCACCTGAACAAAACAAAAGGCACCAAAAGGAAATCACGCAATCACGTTTCATATATAAAGGAACACAAGCATGGCAGGATTTAAATTAAAAAATCATTCCGGGGCGAGTAAACGGTTTAAACGTTCGGGCTCAGGCAAATGGATACGCCGCAAAGCTAAAGTTCGTCATATTTTGACGAGCAAAGCTCCTCGTGTGAAAGCACGTTTAGGCCAACCAGCGGTGGTGTGCAAAGTCGATGAATACTCGCTGACGCGGCTATTGCCCTATAAATAGGCGAAATTCTGTGCAACGAGCAGGCCGAATAATCAAACAAAGTTTTGGTGGGGAATAAAGGAGAAAAGATATGCCGAGGGTAAAAGGCGGGCCGCAAACGCGGCAACGACGGAAAAAACGGCTGAAGCTTGCCAAAGGACAGTTTGGGGGGAAAAGTAAATTATTTCGAACGGCAACCGAATCGGTTGATAAAGGCCAAGCTTATGCCTACACAGGCCGGAAACAGCGAAAACGAAACTTTCGGCAATTATGGGTCACCCGAATCAATGCGGCTGTTCGGACGCAAGGCGTGACCTATAGTCAGTTTATGAATGGATTAAAAAAGGCCAATGTTCTGATTAACCGCAAAATGCTTTCAGAAATGGCTATTCACGATCCACAAGGATTTTCTCATCTTGTGACGCTCACGCAACGTGAGGGACAATCAACCGCCTAACTTTTTGGTGGCGTAATTTCAAACTCAAACCCGGAAGTCGGCATATCGATTTGCCAAGCTTCCAACACTTCCGGGTGAAACTCCCCAATATACCCAACCTTCTCACCTTCACACTGGATCCGTCCCACGCGACCATCCAGAAATGATGGATGGGACACCGGTTCCAAGTCGTATTGCCAGGTCATATAGTACATCAGCAGATCCAGGTAACTGTGCATTTCAGAAAAATTCACACCGGGATGTGCTCCAATTGCCGCGATGGATAACACAGTTCGAGATCCCACGTCCGCGGTGCTATCCACTCTGACCACTTCCCCGACTTCAAATAACAAATGCGGATAAAACACGCGGGGTGAGAGTGCTTCTACTTTGAGAAGGCAGGGGAGAATAGAAGGCCGCAAGCAGGCATAGGTCAGGGACATGACATTATCGATTTCTACGAGTGTGTCGTATTCGGTATCGGTCAAACGCATCCGGTCCACAAATTCTTGCCGCGACGCCAAAATATTGGAAAACATTTCTTGAAACCCAAATCCCACCAACAAATCCCGTAAACGATCACTGGTCTGTTCCTCTTCTGACAAAGTGCCCACGGTGAATGTTTGAGGCATGATGGGAGTGAAAGAATCATAGCCCCGCGTGATCGCGACATCTTCGGCCACATCCATCACATGCATCAGATCATTTCGGAAGGCTGGTAGTTTGACGGAGACGGATTGCCGCGTGGCTTTCACCTGATATCCATAGGAGGTCAATGCGGTGTGAATAGCTTCGGCACCCAGCGGCATCCCGAGAGCCTGTTCAATGGCTTGAAAGGAGACCCGCTGACCATTGGCCATGTCGAACGGCGTTTTCACGGTCTTACCCCTGCCCGTTTCATAAGGATACGCGATGTCGACCGGTTCGATCGTCGCGCCGCGATCGGCGAGGTTGCTGGCAAAGATGTTCAGTGCCAGGATCACCATGGCTAAATCTGTTCCAGTGACCTCCACGAGCAATTCGGTATCCCCGATTTGCACTTCCCCCAGCTCTCGACTATTGATGATCGGAGGAAAAGACAAAACCTGCCCCTGCGCGTCCCAGAGCAAGGGGAGGCGTTCATAGCCCGAGATGATATGGCCATATTCTTGGCCCTTTGGATGTACCGTCAAGATTTCGTGGGGGGTCATCTTCTCGTCGAAGCCCAAGGGAGTAAATCGGATTTCCTCTGGTTTTACCAGGCCATAGGTGACGGGAAACGAGATCGATGCCAAGCGATAGAGTCCGATGGAGACCGTCTCCCGGTTACGGCCAAACGCATCTGCCAATTTTTCTTGGGTTTGAATGCATTGCGCCAACCCCTTTTCCGTCATGGAATAGCCTAGAGAGGCACAGGCGGCCACATAGGGACGCACGCCTTCCATCCCTTTCATGACTTGGATTCGGCGTTTCGCTCGTCCACGGGCAGAGAAGAACGGATACGGCGTCTGACCGCCGGTCAACACTGAACGGATTTGCCGGGCAATGCCTTCCACGCACCAAAGGTCAGGACGATTGGTGTCCTGCAGTTCAACACGAATTTCGCCACTGTCCGCGAATACATCCTTCAATTCGCCCTTCACAAAGGGCAGCCATTGTTCAATATCAGCGATGGACGCCGACTGTCCGACGAGTTCAGAAAAATCTTCTTGAAACATAGAAATTGTGGGCATGGGATTGATCTTACAGTTGCCGGCGCATGTTGCGTACGGCCTCTAAATCAGAAGTAAATAAATCGCGAATATCTTGAATTCCCAATGCCACCATTGCCATGCGATCTAACCCCAGACCCCAGGCAATGACCGGCACGGTCACCCCCAGCGGCACCGTGACTTCCGTGCGAAACAAGCCAGCTCCACCCAGCTCCATCCATCCGAGTTTTGGATGGCGGACATGCATTTCTACCGACGGTTCGGTAAAGGGGAAATAGGCAGGAAGAAACCGAATATCCTTGGCTTGCGCCATTTCCGTGGCAAAGAGTGTGAGCAAGCCTAATAAGGTTCGAAAATTAATATCCGAACCCAGCACAATCCCTTCCACTTGGAAAAAATCAGTGGCATGTGTTGCGTCCACCTGATCGTACCGAAAGCATCGGGCAATAGAAAAAAACTTGCTGGGCACAGGTGGATTGGTGGCCAGCGTTCGAGCTGACACGGCTGTTCCTTGACTGCGCAGCACTAAGCGTTTGGCGCGTTCAGCATCATAGGCATATTGCCAGCCTTTGGATCCCGTGTTGCCACCATTCTTGTGAGCCTCGGCGACTTGACTGAGAAACGGTTCGGGAATGCACTTGGCATGAGAAGGCTCCTTCACAAAGTAGACATCGTGAATGGCGCGGGCCGGATGGAATTGCGGCATAAACAACGCATCCATATCCCAAAACTCCGTTTCGACTAAGTCTCCCCGCATTTCTTGAAAGCCCATACTGGTTAATTTCGCTTTCACCATATCCAGAAATTCACGATAGGCATGGCGCCGGCCAACTGCTAAACGGGGAGGACGGAGATGGATCGAGTATTTGCGAAAGGAAAATTTTCGCCATGACCCGTCTTTTAAGAGTTCGGGCGTTAACTGAGAAATCTCTTGGGCAGCATCTTCCCGTAAATACGGTAAAAGATTGCGGCCTTCCGGGGTCAGAGCGTAGGCACGTTCCGTATGATCATCGATCCGGAACGGCTCCTGCGCATTGCCGCGCTTGACCGCGTATTGACGAAGCAAGGCCTGGTGCTCCTCAGAGAATGACTGCAAGGGTTGCGACGCAGCGTGGATTTGATTCAATAACACCCGCAAGGCCGAAACCGACGCACTATGCTGTCCGGTCGTCTGGAGGGATCCGCCTGGTCCTAAAGAAATTGCCTCTTCTTTTTTCAACAAGCCCACCGCCCGGCTGAGTTCAGAAGGTTGAAATTTTCCAGCGGTTTGAAGGTCCTTCACAGTCACGGTTTGACCGTCTTGTGAGGCGGTTTGAACGGCTTGCAGTATCCACTCTGGCGGGGACAGGGCTTGTTGAAATTGCGTGCCGACTTCGGTGAGGCCCACATAGGTGGTCGTGGTTTCGGAAACCAGGCGCACGAATTGTTTGGTCAGCAGCCAGCCAACGGCCATACTAATTTGGGAAGTTGTCAGTGCGGTGGCTTGAGCAAGTTCAGGATCTTTCAGAGATGCCTGGGAAGCTGTCCCCAGGGCTCGAAGAACTTGAATTTCCAGTGGATGCAGACTGTCGGTTTGGTTGGAAGACTTCATAGAAAAACTTAGACGGTCACAGTCTGGCCTGCTGTGCGGAGCTGCCGTATGGTTTCTGGGATGTCAGGACTACCAAAAATAGCGGAACCGGCAACCAAGACATTCGCCCCCGCTTTCAACACGGCTGCCGCATTTTGCGCGGTAATTCCCCCATCGACTTCAAGGGAGGGTAAATTCTGTGATGCGGCAATCATGCGGTGAATCTGGCGTATTTTATCCAAGGTGGAATCAATAAATTTTTGTCCGCCAAATCCCGGATTGACGGACATCACCAAGACCAAATCCACATCCCCCAGAATCTGTTCAAGGGCGGAGGCCGATGTTGCCGGGTTGAGACTCACGCCGGCTTTGACAGAATGTTCTTTAATAGCCTGAATGGTTCTGTGGAGGTGGGGACACGCCTCGACATGTACTGTCAAGATATCAGCTCCGGCCTGAGCAAACTCCGGAATAAATTCATCGGGATTCGTCATCATGAGGTGAACGTCTAAGGGCAGACGGGTCACTTTGCGAAGAGCCTCCACCATAGGCGGGCCCACGGTCAGATTGGGCACAAAATGGCCGTCCATCACATCAACATGAATCCAATCTGCGCCTGCGGCTTCAACCTGTTGGACGGCCTCAGCCAATCGGGCAAAGTCGGCAGAAAGAACGGATGGGGCGATGAGAGGTGGCGTCATGAACTAATTAGATTTTTGTAGCCGGCATGCGAAGAACCCATCCATGTTAAACGACTGAAACGCGGTACACAAATGTCCATGATCAGTCACGAGCGAAAGCCCGTTTGAGGGTATCCAAGGTCTCACGGGTTCAAGCTGAAACTCTGGATGTTCCTGGCAAAACGCGGAGATGACCTTCGTGGTTTCCTCCGGTTCAATTGAGCAGGCACTATAGACCAAGATTCCCCCTGGTCTCAAGAGCTGGCAGACGCGATTGAGGATTTGTTGCTGGAGTATGCTGGATTCGTTGATCATCGAAAGCCGTTTCAGCATTTTTCCCTCGGGATGCCGGCGTAAAATCCCCAGTCCGGAACAGGGCGCATCGACCAAGATGCGGTCAAATGGGGTGTTGAGAAGGTCTGAGAGAGTTGTATATTCATAGGTTTGCACGATATCAATGCCTAGCCGCTGGCAATTTTCCTGAAGACGAATTAACCGATTCTTCTGTCTATCCGACGCCACGATGTTACCCTGGTTCTGCATCAGTTGAGCAAGATGGGTGGCCTTTCCGCCAGGAGCGGCGCAGGCGTCAAGAATTCGTTCTCCAGGTTGCGGATCCAGCAGCGGTGGAATGAGCTGGGCGGCTTCATCTTCGATGTAACACCAACCGTCCTGCACCACGGACAATTGGCCAGGATTACCACATTTTTCAATGATCACTCCCAGCCAGCTCACGTGTGTTTCCCTGGCTGACATTCCTTCAGAGCTCAGGCGATCCAATAATTGCTCACGGGTGCACCGCAAGGTATTAGTCCGTAACGTCAGAGGAGGAATCTCTAGTGTCTTTTGGCAGAACATTTCGGCGTTCACGCCGCCGAAAAATTTCATCCATCGTTCCACCATCCAACTTGGGCAGGAATACTGAAGCGAAAGAGCGTGAATGGAGTTCGTGGTGCTATCAGGAAGTGAAGGAGCTGACTGTCGAATCAGGTTGCGCAGGATCCCATTCACGAGGCCGCCCCAATCATGTCCCGGTTGTTTCCGAATCAGTTTCACCGCTTCATTCACCGCCGCGGAGTCTGGAATGCGGTCCAGGTACAACAACTGATAAGCCGCGACACGTAGTGTAAGGGCCACGTTTAGAGGGAGGCGTGCCAGAGGTTTTCTGGAAAGCTGGTCCAATCGCCAGTCTAGGGTGATGGCATGGCGTAAGACTCCGTACACGAGTTCAAACGCGAGTGCACGATCTGGCTCGGACAACTTTACATCCTTTGCTGCGGCATCAAACGCCTCATCAGCAAAGGTTTGGTTACGATAAACGGTCAGTAACACGTTGTGAGCAAACTTTCTGGCGTTGGAAAGAGAAGAGGCCATGCTTTGTAGAAGAATCTTTATGATGGTCATTCCCGTGAAAACGGGAATCTAGGTTTGGCCGATCAAGAAGATGGATACCCACTTACTACTGTGGGTATGACAAATAGAGTGAAAAATAAGAGGTGTTCTCTGTGGCCTTCTTTATTCTTCAAATCATTCTTGAATCCTTGGAGGCAAATTTCGGCGCTAATTGGGCGGCCATGACGATGGCGTCTACTAGACTGGTGGGGTCTGCGACACCTTTTCCTGCAATATCAAACGCGGTTCCATGATCTACGGAAGTGCGAAGGATTGGCAGGCCGACGGTAATGTTGACGCAGTGCCCAAAAGCGACGGTCTTTAACGGAATCAAGCCCTGGTCGTGATAAAGAGCCACGATGCCATCAAATGCTCCAGTTAAGGCTATGCCAAACATTGTGTCGGCAGAATGAGGGCCACTGCAAGAAATGCCTTGGGCTTTGGCTTTTTTAATAGCAGGCAAAATGAGCCGGGTTTCTTCGTCGCCAAAAAGCCCATGCTCTCCAGCATGCGGGTTAAATCCCGCAACAGCGATACGAGGTTTTTTGATGTCAAACAACTGCCGTAACCCAGTCTGCGTTAAGCGAATAGCTTTGACAATTCTTGGAATAGTCAATGTCTTAGCGACGTTCCGTAAAGGCAGGTGGGTCGTGGTAAAGACAATTTTTAACGGTCCACCCACGATCATCATGCCGGATTCTTTGGCTTTGGTTAATTCCGCCAACATTTCAGTATGACCAGGGTACAGATGACCTGCCAGGTGCATCGCTTCTTTGTTGATGGGTGCTGTCACCATGCCTCCGACACAACCAGCTTGAGCTAATCGTACGGCAGATTCAATACATGTCACAGCCATTCCGCCTGCCTTTGCCGAAATGCGCCCTGACTTAATTGATCGGACCGGCTGAGGAAATGGGTCAAACAGCGGAAGACACCCTCGCCGAAACGCTTGCCTGGTGGAAGATTGTTCATGACCTTCGACTACCCTCACAGAGACAGCTATGTTGAGCGATTGCATGGTCTTTTCGAGGATGGGACGACTGCCGATAATTAGTGGTCTACAGACGCGCCAAACTTTTGGGACTTGCAACGCCTTCACAATGATTTCAGGCCCAATGCCTGCTGGATCACCCATTGTGACGGCCAGAATGGGTTTGCGACGAGGTAAGGCAGCCATATCGGAAAGATTTTATCGGATGTTCTTGTTGGATCTTCTTGATCGCGAAGCCGACTGAGACGTGCTGGTCTGCGTAAATATGTGTCGGGCCTGGTCGATAATCGTTTGAACAGGCTGTTTGACTCGTTCAGCTAGTGCCACACAATCTCGATATTCCGGTGTGATTTTCATTTGCCCTTTTCCAAGATCCGCAATTTTCACGTGAACCGATCCCTGAGGCAGGCGGACAGTGTGCACGCGACGAGGGATGACCACACGCGAGAGTTCCTGAACACGCACACCCAATGTAGTGGTTTCGGATAGCAGAATCTTGGTTAAGGCTTGAAGGTCATGAGGCCATGCAACTACTGAAACAATTGTGCCGGGCCGATTGCGTTTCATCATGGTCGGGGTCAATGTCACATCTAACGCACCAGCCTCAAAAAGATGGTTCACCATTTGGTCGTACAACTGCGGGTTCATATCATCGATATTTGTTTCAAGTTGTATTATGTTCTCTGAAGTGACAGGGGCAGCAGATTCTACTTGTCCGAGAAACAGTCGAAGCACATTTGGCCACCTTTCCGGATCGGCTGTGCCTGCGCCATAGCCGATTGTCTGTGGTGTTAAAGGAGGAAGCGTTCTACAATTTTGAGCGAGCGTTTTGATCAAGGCCATCCCCGTCGGAGTGGTCAATTCTAGCTCTGGTCCATTTGAAAAGACGGACAAACCTTGAGCCATCTGGGCGACAGCTGGTCCCGGAACAGGCAGTAGGCCATGTATCGTAGAAACCGTGCCCGCGCCAAAGTTAATGGGAGAACAGGAAGTCGTTTTCACATTGAGATGAGCGATTCCTAAGAGGGTTCCCACAATGTCCACAAGCGAATCAATTACGCCTACTTCATGAAAATGCACACGGCTTGGCGGTTTCCCATGTACCTTCCCTTCGGCTTCTGCAATATAGTGAAACGTCTGGAGTGCTTGTGTGCGGATAGCTTCTGGCAAGCGGCTATTTATTAACGTTTTTTTAATAGTGGCCAGGGATAAGGGTTTGGTGAATCCTTTTTGAATATCTACATCAATCTTGGTTGCTCGGATGCTGCTGCGGATTACTTCCTGTTCGCGAATCCGATAACCTTTAATACCTAGACCTTGTAAACCTTTTTTTAGAGCAGCAAGAGGTACGCCCGTATCCACAAGAGCCCCAAGAAACATGTCCCCACTGACTCCTGAAAATGCGTCAATATGAAGATGTTTGGACATAGAATGGTTGATGAAAGAAAGAAAAACGAGATTCTACTATGATGTGAGTATTAATTAACATTCCCCTGGTGTATGTAGAGCCCGAGTGATGAAAAGGTCAAGAATCCTATCAGACTAAGGCTTTTGAGTGAATGGTGTTAGCAACTTGATGATTGGGGACAATGGAGAATAAAAAAGAGGAAGCCCGTTCGGACCTCCCCTTTTTTATGACATGCGAGCACTCCAGCAAAAACTGAAGCCCGGATAGCAGTCTTAAGCTTTGCGCTTGTTCATCACATACCGTCCACCAAGCATCGCACCCAAGCCTGTCGCAAAGAGAATAAAGGCGGAAGGAACAGGAACTGGTTCAGCGGTTACCACATTTAGATACAACTCGCTCTGATCGCCGCTACCACCAAACGAGGCATTCGAAATGAAATGAAACACGTTCCCAGTTAAATCAAACGTTGTCATGCCTTCTGGTGTAAATCTTGTCCATTCATTAAGGTCGCTGGTCAATGTCCCGATTAAATAGGCCGCGTCTCCGGTAAAATTAGGTTGATGGCCGCCATTAGAAAAATCAATCTGTTGAATGTTAACTGTTTGGAGACCAAAATCTAAGGTGATAACTTCCCCAGCAGTAATATTGTCATCACTTGGTGGAGCACAATGCCGATTAGAGTCTATTGCTTGACAAACCCCTAACCCCCCTGGTGCACCAGAAAGCGACGCATCCAAATAGGGAAACGGTCCACCGCCGAGTCCGCCACCGCCGGCAGTTGTCGATCCGTCAAGCATAGATGCAGAAAGACTGACTGTTAAACTATCATCTGTAAACGAGGTGCCATTTGCCACAGCACGTTCGCCATTAGTATTGGCTTCGTTAACAAAGTCGAAAGTTGCGGCTGAAGCCATAGCCGTTGTACTGCATAAGAATAATCCTGCAGCCAATGAAACTGAAAACCTACGAAGATTCATGATTCTAACCCCCCCCCTTTAATAAAAAATGAAAGCGACAATAAAAAATGTCAATAAGCAAATAAACTGTACTTAGAGCTAATTCAATATGTCAAGTTATCAAAAATAAGTATTATTAGATAAGTTATAATACCTATATAGCTATAGGCAGTGATACAGCGAACGATTTACTTTTATGCGAGTCATACTAATCTGAGACTTATCTTGTGCTTGGAAAGCCTAGAAATATATCCAAAACATATAAGTTTATGGTCTGAAGGGAAATTGTTTGGCACAATGTACATAGTGTTGCGAAATATCCACAAGATCATGAGGTGTTGGTTGGGTACAGGAATTTGGTCGAAGGTGATGGTTGTTTGTCTGGGCGTGATGGTGATGGGTTTTCTTTGCGAGCCAGCAGATGCCCGGAAAAAGCGAAAGCGGTTTGTGTCTCCGGTGAAGGTGGAAGATGTGAAGACATTTCCTGATCCGTTTATTATTGGCCAAAGCCCTATGACGCTTTCCATGATGGTGAAAGTGCCGTTAGCCGCTATTGAGGATAGAGTGCTTGAAGTCTCTGCGCTGATTACCTCCCCGACCCGAAAATCCATGAGTTTTGTGACTCAACGGTTACCCTTGGAAAAAGTCACCCAAGGAGGACTTCTGAAGGTCATACCGGTGGATTTGGAATGGGATGGAAAAGATCAGTATGAGCAACTTGTGGCGGATGGCTCGTATTTTTATGAAATTCAAGCCAAAGTGATGGAGGATAAAGGGAACGGCTTGCGAACGAAGGTGGTATCTCACAGAGTGCAAGGGACTTTGGAGGCTCTGGCCTATGCGGGAGAAATTTTACCGCCGCTGCCGCCTGAACCTGAACTGCCTGAAGAAATTGAGGCTCTCCAACAGGAGGAATTGGCCGAAGGAGACCTTGAGCCGGCAGAGCCTGTTTCTCAGCCGACGCTCAATTTGGACGTGACCGACCCTTCTTCGCCTTCGGAGGCGGATCCATCCCAACATTGATCCGGTGAGCGAAGCACCCAGCTCCAAAACCATTGTCGATATTCATCACACCAATGCCGGATGAGCAGGCATTGAGCATCGTCAGGAGCGGAGCGAGTCCTCCAAAGTTTGCCCCATACCCTTGGCTGGTTGGAACGGCCACGATGGGTCGATCGATCAGTCCCCCGACGACACTGGGCAACACCCCATCCATTCCGGCCACCACAATCACGGCTCGTGCTTCATGTAGGATGGCTTGCCGGTCCAAGAGCCGATGGATGCCGGCGACACCCACATCATAGAGCGTCGTCACACGGCTGCCCATCACTTCGGCTGTGACTCTGGCTTCTTCCGCCACCGGAATGTCCGAGGTGCCTGCTGTCACAAGGGCGATCTGTCCTTGCGGTGTTCGTGTGGCATCGGCCACTGCCACCACTCGGGCCATGTCATGATAGACCGCCTGGCGGTGTAACCGTGTGAGCCGTTTGGCGACAGCTGGATCGACCCGCGTTGCCAGAAATGGGCCATGACCTTTGAGCAGCTTTTTGGCGATGGCCAGAATTTGGGCCGGGGTTTTCCCTTCGCAGAGAATCACTTCCGGGAAGCCTTGTCTGAGTGTCCGGTGATGATCAACGGAGGCAAACCCCAAATCTTCAAAGGGAAGCGTGCGAAGTTTGCGGAGGGCCTTGGGGATTGACGTGGTTCCTTGCTGAACCTCTTTCAGTAACTGCGACAAATGTTGCTGATTCATAAATGGCTGGGGGAAAAGAAGGTGTGCATTCCGGAAGATCCAGCCCGTTCGACTTCACTTTTGGCTGTCCGGGCCATCAAGTCGCTCACAATGTGGCGGGGATTGTTTTCCTCAAACAACACGCCATAGACGCCTTGGACGATAGGCATCTCGACATCATGTTTTGAAGCCAAGGCCATCGCCGCCCGAGCGGTGGTAATGCCTTCAGCCACGGTCCGAGTCTTTGCGCTCAAGGTGGCTGGATCCACTCCATCCGCCAATTGAAGGCCTACTTGATAGTTACGGCTGAGTGTCCCGGTACAGGTGAGGACGAGATCGCCTAAGCCGGAAAGACCATAAAAAGTGGACGTGTCAGCCTGCATGGCTTGGCCTAACCGAATCATTTCTGCCAACCCTCGGGTGATGAGCGCGGCCCGGGCATTGGCGCCCAAATCTAAGCCGTCCACAATACCGGCCGCGATGGCCATGACATTTTTCAGGGCCCCGCCCAACTGTGCGCCAATCATATCCCGTCCAGCGTACACCCGGAATTGCGGGGTGAGAAAGACCTGTTGCAGCCGGCTCACCAGGTTGAAGTCCTGCCCGGCGAGCAGAATGGTTGTGGGTTTCCAGCGGCAAACCTCGGCAGCAAAGCTAGGACCGGAGAGAATCGTTAACCACGGATGCCAATGTTGGGGTAAATGGTTCTCCACGACCTGACTCATCAAAAGCAATGAGTCTTCTTCTATTCCTTTGGTCGCAATGGTGATCGGGAGGAGTTTCTTCAACAGGGGTCGAAGCTGTGTGACCATGCCCGTCATAGTATGGGAGGGCACGGCTAAGACAATCAGATCGGTGTCCTGAATACAATCCGGCAGGCTGTTCATGGCTTGAATGGAATTGGGGAGGACGACGTCCGGCAGATACCACGTATTTTCCCGCCGCGTTTGAATGTCTCTGACGACTTCCGGTTCGTAGGCCCAGAGACGGATGTTCATGCCTTTTGTGGCAAGTAAGTGCGCTAACGCCGTTCCCCATGCCCCGGCTCCAATGACAGAAACCACTCGAAGCGAAAAATTTTTCACAATTGGTCCTTCAACTGTAGGTATATGACGGAACGAAGGACTGGATCACCCTGTTGAGCAATGAGTAGATGAGAAGAAGCTGTGATCAAAATAAGGTGAGGAATACGAGCGTAATGTAACGAAGAGGATATGATAGCCTTAGAGAAATTATAGAAATGAAATTGAAATTGGTCAAATATTTCTTTGGAAATATGCTAGACGAAAGATGAGAAAACCAGCAGAATGATGCAGGTGTTCAGTGTGAATCCAAGGGAGTCCAATGACATTTCCGTCTGGTTCACGTTGGCTGTGTTTGGGTGTGTGTTGAGAAAGTTGGTCAGACTATGAGCGCAACAAAACTCTGCTCGTCTTGTGGCACTGAGCTTCCGGTGAATGGTCGGTTTTGTCCAAAATGTGGCACACGGGCAGATCGCCAGTCAAAGCTGGAGCCTCAACATGAGTCGTTGAATCTGCGTATTCTGTATATCATGGTCGGGTTGCTCATACTGGCTGTTCTCTTTCCTCCGTGGCAAACGCCATTAGACGAAACTCCGGAATTTCTGGGATTTCATTTTATTCTTTCTCCACCTTCAGAAGGAGCGCTTCGTAGTCCCATCCTTCACACCATTCAACTGTTTACGATAGCTGTCGCAGGCCTGTACTTTTCTTGGGTCTACCGCGGTAAAGGATAATTTTCCCTGTAGGAGTTGGTAATGCTGGATTCCCGCGTTGATATCATCATCAAGCGACCAAAATTCTGTGGCGCGGGAATGACTTCCTCATTACTCTCCCTGTCCCACAAATCCGGTCTTCTTACTTCTTACTCCTAACTTTTCACTCCTCACTGACCTATCGAGCCACCTGCAAAATTTCTTTGATGGCGCTCGATTTTTGCATCTTGAGTGCTTGATAAACCTTCGTCCCATCATCCAGGACATATTGACGGTCTCCAGCCTTGACTTTGGAACAGGGGCCGGGGCTGCTTTTGAGCGATACGAACCTGGTCACCACGAAAGGCTTTTTAGACATGCGAAGGATGCTGAGGGCGCAGGCTTCGCCGTCATAGGGATGCGAGACAACTTTATGCTCATCCCATTCTTTCACATCATACACATGGGTATGGACCATGAGTTTTGGTGACGGGCCGTTGACTAACGAGGCGGTGGATTCGATACAGCGTTGAAATTCCTGCATGCACGTAATTCGTGATGTATGCAAGACATCGTCCGTGTTGCCTTCTTTGAGCATCCAGGTTCCCTTCACATCAATCCATTTATTCCACTCCTCATTACGCGCTTGAATGGGAGGGAGATAGGGGACGATCCGGTTAAGTACCTGATCATCTTCCGTCAATCGTTGTAACGTTTCAAAGTTGATATCCCCGGTGACCGTTAATCCGGTCTTTTTTTGATAGGCTGTTAATGCCTCCTTGGTTTGCTCATCAAGTTCTCCTGTGAATGGGCCGACCCCATATCCGAATCGTCCTAAGAATATCTGTATGCCTGTCACCAAAGTGCGGAACTCTTCAGGCTTCTTTCGGAGCGTGGCTAATTCTTCGTTTGCCTGACGTGCCAGATCCGACGGTGATTCTTTAGGAGAATGCTGGGAGGCGTCCGCAGCCCAAGCGGATCGCCCTTCTATTCCACATGTCAATTGGCACAATGTGAACAACATCACAATCGTTATCATCACGTGTAGCATGGATACACCTTTCCTTCTTAAACAAAATGTAGTGTTTTAACCATCGAATACGCCTTTCACCCTCACCCCCACCCTCTCCCTCAAGGGCGAGGGAGTTCTAGAATGTCTGAGTTGAAAGTTAAAAGACTATAGAACTATGAATTTCAAAATGCGCAATGTAGGGCACCTCTAAAAACTGATGATTTTTTCTGAGGGCAAGGAAGCGGCGCGCGGAAAACCGCAGTGTATGGGCCAATACATGAGGATTTGAGCACGCCGCTGACGCCGCCATCGGGAAAAAGGGCAGTTTTTAGAGGTGTCCTAAACTTTGATCATTCCAGGAAGGCATTCACGCCGTCAAGGGAACAACGGTTGCGATATCGTCGGAGAACGGGTGAGCGCTTCGTTCTGAATAAAAAAACGCCGGATGGAACATGTTCCATCCGGCGTTGTCTCAGCGCAATAGAAGAATCTACCGCTTTTTTGTAGCAGCTTTCTTCTTTGTCGCCTTCTTTTTAGCCGGTGCCTTTTTCTTGGCAGCAGCTTTCTTTCTGGCCGGCGCTTTTTTCTTAGCCGGTGCTTTCTTCTTTGCAGCTTTTTTCTTAGCTGGCGCTTTTTTCTTAGTGGCCAATGCACTCACCCCCTTTCAGAATAGATGCGACTCAGGGCCGCAGTAAAGAAACTCATCTATGATGAGTTGTTTCCTGTGCAGATCAATCTGTCAATGATATATGAAACCACGCTAGAGTTGTTCAGTTGTTGTATGGGAACGATGCACAAAAAATTTTTGCAGGGTCACGGAGAGAGAAAAATTAATTGGGAAGAATGTGTTTCGCACGTTCTGCATCATGTTATGTGAAATATACTACAATGTTTGTTTCATTATTGCCAGAAAAAATTAAAATTTTTTTTCTGTTCGTTTTTACATCACGATGAAGAAAGTATTCGAAAGAATTTTTTTATGACATGAGATGCGAAAATTTTTTCACTAGCGTGCAAAAATTTTTAACGTATGATCGTGATCATCTCATGTTCAGGAGAGAAATTTTTTTGAGCAACAAATGTCATGCGGCCTAAGACTCGCCCATCTTCCGTTTCGACATCAACACGCCATGTCCCGGGCAGCACGCGTTGTTTCGTCGTGTACGCACGATATCCTTTTTCCCTGCCGCCCGTAATGTCGATGGGAATGCGGTCGGTTGTCGTGAATGAGGCCGTTGCATCAAATGGTTGCCATTGCCAATGATGATAGATGGTTGTTTGCAGAGTCACGGGGGCGAACACAGAGGAAAAACAATAGGCCGGCGCGTCACTGTTCACTTGGTCGCTTGAATCTTTCCACATCGTATACCATGGACTTTTCTCATAGGTGAGGAGGTATTCATCATGATTTTTTTCGATCTGATGGTAGATGCCGCCAAACTTTAGTGACAGAGGAATGGGTGGAAGCCAGTTGAGAAAATATAAGACGATGCAGAGAAACACCAACCCAAACGCCGGTGAACTTATGGATAATGCCGTCTGTCGTGAGAGATGAGACAGGCCGTGGAGCGTGAGGCGTGTGATCTTCCAGACGATGATCGCTGTCACGACAGCGCCTATGACAAACATGGTGTTGTTCATGATGCCCGTGAGTACGGGTAAGAAAAATGTGAAGAAGCTGAGCGTCACAAGGGCGAACAAGCTGATCAACATTCTGAGACTGGAATATCGGGATTGCAGAAATTCATTGGCAACGAGCACGCCAATAATAATTCCTAAAAAAATGGCAGTCGTCGAAAACGACGCACTCTGGAAATAAAAAATGGCATAGGCGCTGAAGAGACCTCCCAGGAAAAATTGGAGAGCTTTGGCAAAATGAGGTTCAGCTCGGTGGATCAGCGAAAGAGCTGTCCACGAATCTCTGTCAGAAGCGGGAGGAATAAGTCCTAGCTGAAATCGGCCGGTCAGAATAATGAGGACACCCAGGACGGCAAGGTAGAGGAGCAGAATAAGATTGTCCAGGAGGCGATCAATGCGTGTTAAAGTGAGAGAGTCATACGTGACGCCTGCAAAAAAAAAGACGGCAGGGAGAATCGGCTTTAGGAACGAGCTTTGAAGGGTGTTCCTTATCGTCGTTGTGGCCGAGGTGGTGGATGCTATCAGTGTGTCATGGAGTTTTGAGGCTGTCTGATTCATGGTCCCCACCTATTATGTCGTCGGAGTATTGTGGTGAGATCTTAATCAAGAGGGGTGTTTTGTGACGTTGTTCACCAATCGGGACGGGAACTCTCATTCATGGTTGTCGCTCTTCCTGGTCTTCGTACAATTTTTGTTGATTGGTCTGATGATGCTGGCGGGACCCTTGTGGCCGAACGATTGGTCTACGAGAGGAATGATGGTTTTGGGTCTCGTGAGTGGAGTATGGTCTTTTCTTTCTATGGGTTTGGGAAACATACGGGCGTTCCCGGAAATACCTGAATCTGGAAGGTTGGTGGTCCAGGGTCCGTATCGTTGGGTGAGACATCCCATGTATACCAGCCTGTTGTTGATCACGCTGGCTTGGGTGCTGGCGAATCCGTTTCCGTATCGATTGATCCTGTGGGTGGGTTTAGCGGTGACGTTGTGGGTAAAGCTGAACTATGAAGAGCAGTTATTACTAGAACGATTTCCTTCCTATGAAGAATATCGACGAGGAACGAAACGAATTATTCCTTTTCTACTCTGGGTCTGTTGAAAAAAGCCGCCAGCGGCGTTCTCGCCCTTTTTCCGTGCTCACGTAGTGCCAGTACGCTCCGCGCGCAAAAAGGGCTGCGGCCTTGCTGGACGGACTTTTTTGAACAGACCCAATGCCACTGATAACAGATAGTTTCCTGGCGAAATATGGCTCTTGATATCTTCATTGTTCAACACTCCCACTTAAAAGGGATAATGGTGATACCTGTTAGAGTTGGGTGCACCCGAGTTTCCCATCCACGCTTCTACCTCCCCTAGCCTTTCCTTACAAAGGAGGGGAAGACGAGCGTTTTCATGTGTTCTCGCTCAACAAGAAAGAGACGGAAAAGTTTTAGAAAGATTGTCGTTTGGTTGCGAGAATGGGGTGGGCTTGTTGGCTGGATTCTTTGACGAGGATGCCCATTTTGGGATGGGAGGGTTCTAGATCCACAGGGAATCCATGGTGCCGAAGCCGCTCGCTGGCTAATGGTCCAATTGAGGCCACCATCATTTTCCGAAGCGAGGGCTCGAGTTGATTGATAGAGAATTCTTCTTTGACTATTTTCACCAGATGATCGATTTGAACGGCATTGGTAATAAGCAGAACGGGAATTTCCCCTTTTAAGATCTGTTCTGCCAGTTCTTTGAGGGGTTGTGTGTCATCGGGCATGGTCCATTTGTAAATCGGGATAGGGGCCACCGCTGCCCCCCTTTGTCTGAGCTTTTCTAGTAACTCCGGGTTGCTGACTCCATATTCTTGGACTGCCACTTTCTTTTCCGCCAATCCTTTTGGATACGAATTATCCAGAGCGTCCAGAATATCCCGCCAAGTATTCGGTTCGGGCACTTGAATATGTGGCTGGAGCCCATATGATTTGATCACTCCTCCAGGTTTCGGACCTCGGGTGACGATGGTCACATTCTCGAGAGCGTCTTGAAGAGTTTCTCGAGAATACTGAGTCTCCAGAATATCGAGTAGCGTTCGACAGCCGGCTCCGGTCAAAAACACCACGAGATCAATATTTCCCGATACGAGCGTTTCGCCGAAGGCAAGGGCTTGAGAATGTTCAGAGAGAGGAACTTCTTGCATGGAAGGCGCGACAATGGGGATGCCGCCGTGGCGGGCAATGAGACGTTCCATCTCGGAGGCCATACGGCTTTCCAAGGCCCCAACACGGAGGCCCTGAAAGCCCGTTCGAGATGATTCCTGGTGCATAGAGCGAAAAGAACGAAGCGCCTGTATTAGGGAGTCGCTGGAGATGGGACATCCTGTGCGCACCGAAATCCTGTGGAATTGTTACGATCGGTTGGCAAACTTTTGATTCGAGTAAACACGCGCATTTGGGGGGTCTCGCCTTGCCAACCCGAACTGCGAACGGCCTTGTATGTTCCCGTTTCTGGGCCTTGGGGGTTTCGTGAGGGACTATGTTGGTAGTAATCGGCCGCATACCAATCTGAGACCCATTCCCAAACGTTGCCGGCCACGTCATAAATGCCGTAAGGGCTTTTCCCCTTTTCATAAATCCCAACTTGGACTAAAGTGGCTTCACCGCGCCAAGCCAATTGATTAAAATTGGCATGTTCAATGGTCGGTTCCACATCTCCCCAGGCAAATCGCCAATCGTTCGTTCCTTTGGCAGCCTTTTCCCATTCGGCTTCAGTCGGGAGTCGTTTCCCCGCCCAGCGACAATAGGCTTCCGCATCAAACCAATCCACATTAATGACCGGCAAATCCGTGACGGATTCCGGCATCATATTTCCCTTCCATAGGCCCTTGGTTGGGTCGGTAGGATGTTGCGGCGCACGATGGCCCGTCTCGGTCACGAACTGCAAGTACCGGCCATTCGTCACTTCATAGAGATCCATATAAAAATTATTGAGAAAAACGTCGTGGTTCGGTCGTTCATCAACGCCGCCATCCCGCGCGGCTTTGGGAACACCCATGGGAAAAGAGCCTTCAGGAATCAGGGCCATGGGAGCGCCATCTTTGCCAATCAGAGTTGGCGGCAATTCCTTGGAGGTGGCAAATCCTTGTTCTGATAAGAAAGATGTGATGATGAGTAGGATACAGGAAGTGATCTGTATGACTCGTCGCAACATTAATGTGGGCATGACTGGTACTCCTTTTATACACCGTCCCTGGATTAGTGAATCAGCTTTTCCTAGAAAATACCATATTTCAGTACCGATCTTGAACTTGCCCCCTTCAGACGTCCTGGGTATGATGCGAAGCCGTTGACAAAGAAAATAGTTTCACGAAAAGTACGGGAGAGCAGCCAACTGATGGAACATACTGGAAAAACCCGGGGGTTACGGCATCTTGCGCTTCGTGTGCGTGATATTCAAGTATCTCAAGCCTTTTACGAACGGCTCTTTGATATGAAGGTCGTGTGGCAACCAGACCCCGAAAATGTCTATCTGAGCACCGGAGTTGATAACCTGGCCCTCCACCAAGTGCCCGCTGAAGAGTTGGATAAGTTTTCGGTCTCTACTGACCAGCCCCTGGATCATTTGGGATTTTTGATGGATTCCCCAGAACGTGTCAATGCCTTGTACCGGGAAGTGTCGGAGCAAGAGGTGACTATCGTCAAACATCCCAAGCAGCATCGCGACGGCAGCTTTTCCTTTTACTTAGCGGATCCCGATTCTAATACGATCCAAGTGTTATTTGAGCCACAGGTCAAGTTGTAAGAAAGTAAGGAGTGTGGAAAGTAAGGAGTGAAAAGTAAGAAGTGAGAAGCAAGACGGAAGAAGCAAGAAGGAAAAGGCAGAAATAAAGATATGAATCCTTGGAATACTATTGATGCCGATCTCTTTGTGGGGCTCAACCCGTGGGTGTGGGTGCAGTTGGAAAGCGCCGAACCCCCTGGACCGTTTCCATTTCTAGGGGGCGTGGACCCTGAAGTGGTGCGCAGTCTGCATCAAGTCCATGAGGTGATGATGAGCGGGATTGAGACAGCCATCAGCGACATCATGGCGAAACGCACGCACATTGATAATCCTCAGACAGCCAGGCGTTTAGAAGATGCCTATGCCGAAGTGGTGGCCTCGCGTCCGCCGTTACAACAACACATTCAATGCGGGCGGAAACCTGACGGCGCCTTTCAATGGAGTTATCCCAAAAACCCGTCTGCCTCTGACACGATGATCTATGGCGGACTACGCATTTTCAACGCGGTTGCTCGTCAGGCTATTCCATTCGGATTCGATCGTCCAATTGGCCCGAAGGTGGGACATTTCTTAGGCTTTCTCACAGGACGGCACAGGATGAACGAAATTCAAACTGTGGCTCAAGCCAGCGGGCGGGATTTGGAGTCGCAGCTCCTTCGTTTGTTTACCTTGTTGCACGATCATGATTGTCTGGCAATTTCATCTCACTCTACACTGGAACAACATTGGCGTGCGGTCATTGGGGATCAAAATGTTGTTCATATTGGGCATGCAGCTCTCATGTATCGTCACCAGGACCATTTTCTGTGGTTTGATCCTTGGCTTATGCCATGGTTTGCTGAAGCGCCGGTGCCCTCTCTGTGGGCCAACTTGCTGCCAAAGCCGTCAGCGATTTTCTTAACCCATGATCATGACGATCATGTCGATCCGCGTACGCTCTATCATCTCCCCAAAGATATTCCGGTCATTGTGCCAAGCCGCCGCAATCGCACAACGTTTTATTATGATTACCTCTCCTTACTCAGAGAATTAGGCTTTACCCAAGTTAAAGAAATGGCGCATGGGGACTCCTGGCGGGTGGGCGGAATGGAAGTGGTATCGGTGCCGTTCTTTGGAGAAGATCCCTGCGACGTCGAACTGCCGCGCAATTGCTATCTCATCGTGGATCGGGAACGGAATGTGCTGGTCCATGCCGATAGTGGTCCCACCAATGATGGTCGGTCGGCGCTACAAGATCAGATCATGGCAAAACTGGTGGCGACATATGGGCCCATACCACTGGTATTTGCCTCGCAGCAGCAACTCAAAGAAGTCCGAAGCTACGCCGCTTACGCCTGTCTCTCCCATCCTGGGCGATGGTTGGATGTGGGAGAAAACGGCTTTCTCACGAATGGCTATCTTTCGGAATTGTGCCAAACCGCGCAAGCCAAACAGTTTGTGTCATATGCCACAGGGGGCGCTGACTGGTATCCCGATCATTTATCGTTCATGTTTAGTGCCCGCAATCCGGCCCGCACCGCGTTGCTGACGGCTCATTGGGATCCGCCTGAAGCCCTCAAGCAGGACCTTGAACCTTTTGGGTGCCGCTATCATCATGGTCAAGCCTTTGATGTGTTTCATCCGGGACCGCAAGGTGATACGCTTATCAGCCATCCTTCCGATTCTTTAGCCCCAATCACGCTTTATCAATTGGATCATGAGACTCCGGCCTTTTTACGAAACTCCCGGTAGTTCAGATTAGAGCACAACCAGGATGGGGTATTTCTTCTTGGCCTCTCCATGCAAGTTCGGTATGATGCCCAGGCGTGAAGAGATTGATATAGAGGGCAGACACTATGGCATCTGATACACACGTAAAAGAATCATCAGAAACCTATCCCGATCACGTGATGGTGATTGGAGTCAAAGTCCGGGATCTTGGGGAAGTCAAGAAAACTCGCACTGAGGATTCTTCAATCACAGTTGGTGATTGGGTCCTGCTGGATCTTGAGACTGATCATACGTTTGGCAAAGTGTATCTTCCTCCTCAACAATTGCCATTTACTCCGCCGATGCGGGCCATGCGGTCCGTGATCCGCAAGGCGAATGCAGAAGACCAGCGAGCCATCACTCGACAGCAACGTTTGGCTCAAGAAGGCCATGATTATTGCATGGAGTTAATTACATCTTTAGGTTTGGATATGAAATTAGTTGAGGTGTTTGGCTCGTTTTTACGCCGGTGCCTGACTTTTACGTACACTGCCGATGAACGGATAGATTTTCGGCAGTTGGTCAAAGATCTGGCCCGTCGGTTTGGTTGCCGGATCGAAATGCGGCAAATTTCGTCACGTGAAGAAGCTGGGCGCATTAGTGGCGTGGATACCTGCGGGTTAGTGCTGTGCTGCTCAAGTTTTTTGACCGATTTTAAGCCGGTGTACCCACGTGGTCGTGGCGATGGCCCGATGGGGAATATGGATAGTCATCGTATTGGGGTGTGTGGCCGTCTCAAATGTTGTTTGCTGTACGAAGAAGAAGATTGGACGCTGGTACGGCGGAAACCGCCTGCGCTTATTCGTCCCGTCAGACGGTAAATCCCCTATCAATTAAGCATGAGGACTGACTGTTGAGCGACAGGAAAGCGAACGCTCGCTTTGTGATATACGCGCACAATGCGACTTATGATAAGTTGCATCAAGTGGCGACTCTGGGGCTCACGGCTTCGGCGATGGGTAAAGATGTCATGGTCGTGCTGCTGTTTTGGACTATTAAGAAGTTGGCGGAAGGGCGGCTCAACGAATTGGATTTCCCTCCCGAGTATGCTGCCCAGGCTCCCGAAGTCGCCCGGCTCATTCGTGAACGGAAGGTCCCGTTAATTTCAGACATGTTTCAGGAAGCCAAACAAGTAGGGCAGTTCAAACTTGTGGCCTGTAGTGCAGGTCTGGAATATATGGGTGTCGATGCTCAGGCCGTGAGTGAGAGCGTTGATGAAGTGATGGGTCTCCCTGCCATTCTGGCCACCTGCGCCGGCGCTGAAACGACGTTGTTTATTTGAACACGTGACTGTTTTGGGTTCTCGCTTTTTCTTTTCCAGCCACATAGCACTTGTCAGTTTTTCCATGGTAATGAATGCCTGTGTGTTCTCTAACCGAACAACAGAGCCCTTAGAGGCTATTACGCAATGCCCGCCATTTGATTGGGAAACCCTAGGATCAAATGCGTGGGTCAAGCTCGACACCTGCGGAGAAGCGCCAAGAAAAGTCTTTCATGGAGCGGCATCGATTGCCGTTGATCGTGGCGAAGTCTTTTTCTTTGGCGCGGACACCCATGAAGTCGACTACGATAATAGTGTCACCCGGCTGCATTTACAAACTTTACGTTGGTCAAAAGATTATGAACCCGATCCTCCTGACGCCTATATGGTCACGCCAGAAGGCTTTCCTGTAACCCGTCAAGGGAGGCCATGGGCAATGCATGCGTTTGATACGTTGGACTATCATCCGCCATCCGGTCGCCTCTTGTTTGTTGGATATCCCAAACATGCGCATCGCCCCAAGCACCAACTTCAAAAAAGAGGCGTAAATCCAAACAGGCTCAAGCCGGCTACATGGTGGTACGATCCGGATACGAAGCATTGGGAATTGCTCAACATATCTTCTCCTCGTCTCTTTGCTCATGCCTTAGTGTGGGATTCTCAGATGGATCAATTTATTGGTCACGATGGATCCTCAACGTTTCACTTTGATCCGACGACCAAGAGTTGGAAGACGTATCATGCTGCGTCAATGCCAGGCTGGCATCAGAAGCTTGTCTTTGAAACAGAGAATGGACATGTCATGTCTTTTGGTAATCATCAAGCCGATCAGGATCTTTGGCGGTACGCGCCTCCAGAGAAGAGGTGGGAAAAAGTCCCTGTCCAAGGTCCGCCGCCGCTTCCAGCCAATGGAGCGGCAATGGCCTATGATACCCACCAAAAGGCCCTGCTCTATCTGGCCAATGATTCCCCCAGTCCCTACAGCAATCCTTCCAGAAAAAGTGTCACCTTTTTATATGACAGTTCAACGCGGTCATGGGCCAGACTCAAGATTCCCAGTCCTCCCCTGTATGGCATGAATTTTCTCACTCAATATGATCCGGTCAGAGGAGTATTTCTCCATTTTGAAAAGGAATCTCTATCAGATGAGCATCTCGCTGTGTGGGCACTTCGCTGGGAGAAGAACTAGTAACAGTAGCTAGACATGCATCCCTTTTTAGAGCCGATGCTCGTTCTTGACAAAGCGCGAGAGTGGGTGCTACCTCCTGAGAATGGTTCCCGTCATGGAAAATTCGCACATCCCAGGCAAAGCTGCCTCAACCTGGACCGGTCCAGCCCGGGAACAGGCCGTTCAACGGATGTTTACGGCTATTGCCAGATTTTATGACCTGAATAATTCCCTCCTGAGTTTTGGCCTGCATCATACGTGGAAGCGCAAAGCCATTGGGCATATTCCATTTCAACAAGGCACTCAAGCACTGGATCTCGGTGCTGGAACCTGTGACCTGGCTATTTTATTGGACGATCATCTTCAACGCTCCTCCACAATTGTTGCCGCTGATTTGAATGTGGCCATGTTGCGGGTGGGGCAACAGAAAGTGCGTTCCAAACAGTTGGCAAGCCGAATTGCCTGTATACAGATGAATGCTGAACATCTCACCTTTCCTGATAATTCCTTCGAAACGGTGACGGCGGGATTTTGTGTCCGGAATGTGGGCAATCTTCCGCAAGCCCTGAGTGAAATTTGCCGGGTCTTGAAACCTGGGGGGCGCTTTGTGTGTTTGGAATTCTCCCGTCCCGTTTCGGCGGGATTTCGCAAGCTGTATGATTGGTATTCGTTTCATCTCTTGCCCTGGATTGGAACCGTCGTGGCAAGAGATGGAACCGGGGTCTATGAATATTTGCCGGCCTCGATCCGCAATTTTCCTGATCAACAACGATTATGTGCCATGTTAAACGACGCTGGCTTTGGAACGGTGGACTATCACAACCTCACCGGTGGTATCGTCGCGATTCATGTGGCGGTGAAATAAGCTTATGGATTCCGTGCTCTATGTGTTTCTCCCCTGTAAAAAGGTCTACCCCACGGGGATTACTTATCTGGCTGATTTTATCCATCGCCGCCGCCCCGAGGTTCGTCAACAAATTCTAGATCTTTCCCTTTTCCGGCCTAATCAACGTCAAGCTCAACTCCGTGAAGCAACGGCCGCATTCCGACCTGAGTTGGTCTGCTTTTCTTGGCGGGATATTCAAATCTTTTCCCCGCATGAGGGAGATGCTTCGCTTGAACATGCCTTCAATTTCTACTATGCCAGCAACCCGTTTAAGCGTGCGATTGCCTCTGTTCAAGGGCTTCGTAATTTGTATCGGTATTACACCGATATCCGAAACAACTTGTCGTATCCCTGGCTGATTCAAAAAGAATTTCCCTCGGCCACCATGATGATAGGCGGTGGCGCGTTCACGGCCTTTGCCGACCAATTAATTGAGAAACTTCCGGAGGGCATTATTGGGATTTTAGGCGAAGGAGAAGACGCGATTCTGAAAGTCCTCAATGGCCAGTCGCTGAGCGAGGAACGGTTTATCATTCGAGAGCAGGGGCGAGTCACCAAAGGGACAAAGCATACTCCGGCCTTGTTGGATGCCTTGTCAGTTGATATTCCCTATTTGACTTCAATTTTCCCGCAATACACGGAATATATTGGCGAATGTATTGGCGTGCAAAGCAAACGCGGCTGTCCCTACGATTGTGCCTTTTGTCTCTATCCTTATATTGAAGGAAAGCGGGTTCGGTATCGTCCTGCCAAAAATGTGGTGGAGGACATTGGGCAGTATTATCATCAATGGGGAGCTCGCCGGTTCTGGTTTACCGATGCGCAATTTATTACTGGAAAAGACGCCTATCCCCAGTGTACCGAAATTCTTGAACGTATTATTTCAGAAAAGTTAGACCTTGAATGGTCGGGGTATGTCCGGACTTCACTGATTAATGCTCAACTTGCCAAGCTCATGGTGCAATCAGGCGTCGGTGATTTAGAAGTGGCGGTAACGGCGGGGTCGCAAAAGGTCCTCAATAGCTTGCATATGGGATTTAAATTGGAACACCTCTATGATGGGTGCCGCTATCTCAAAGAAGCGGGTTTCAACGGGCGGGTAATCCTGAATTATTCGCTGAATTCACCGGATGAAACTGAAGAGACGCTATTGCAAAGCATTGAGTCCTATAAAATGGTGGCGTCCATATTAGGCGAAGATCGTGTCTTTCCCTTGATGTTTTTCTTAGGCATCCAACCGAATACGGATCTTGAAGAACGGCTCTTGTCTGAGGGGTATCTCTCAAATGGCTACAATCCGCTCAGCCTCACGCCTTGGAACATCAAAAAAATGCTCTACAACCCTGCCCCCCTGAACAAAATTATAGCCAAAGCGTGCCTTGCCGCGTGGAATCGCAAACATGGGTCGCAGGATCCCCGTCCCTGGTCCGGCAGCCTGAGCCAACAAAGCGCCACCCAGCAACATGGCCACAAATATGCCGACACGAGTCTTTCCAAAGGATTCGAAACCAACTCGGGCCGTGATACCCTGCTCACCCTCGAAGAAATCCTAAAGAGCCGCAAGAAGCCTCAGTTTTCACAGGAAGCCCCAGCCGCGACGCCCACCCCGTCCTCCTAACACCGCACCCAATCCCCTTTCATGTGGGTCTGTTGAAAAAAGCCGTCAGCGGTGTTCTCTAAACCAGTAAGAAGTGAAAAGTGAGAAGTATCCCCTCTCCCTTGAGGGCTTGGCCTCGAAGAGAGGACAAGGTTGGGGTGAGGGGGGTAGGATCAGATGGAATGAGAAACGCCAACATGCGGAACGTAATTGGAACGACTGTGGGTCTGTGGAAATATATATTGACGACAACGCCGAAATGCATGAAAATCATTTCATGAATCAACGATTTTCTACGTATTCCAGAAATCTTACATTAACCTTTACCCTCAATCCCATTAAAGGCTCCGCGGCCTGTTTCCTGTGGGGGCCACGGCAAACAGGGAAAACCACCTACGTTCAACATCGCTTTCCCCGCGCGGCCTACTATGATTTACTCGATTCTGATCAAACCGCTGAATTCTCGGTACGGCCGAAACGGCTGCGAGAGGAAGTTTTGGCACGTAGAGAACGGGTGGTGGTGATTGATGAAATCCAGAAAGTTCCCGCGTTGCTCGATGAAGTGCATTGGCTCCTGGAACACACAGATAGGCATTTCATTCTCTGTGGGTCCAGTGCCAGAAAGTTGCGCCGTGGCGGTAAAAATTTACTCGGAGGACGGGCAACCGCCTGTTCGTTGTTCCCGTTAACCTCAGCGGAGGTCCCGAACCTTGACCTGGACAAGATGCTCAACCATGGTGGACTCCCGAGCCACTATCTTTCTCCTCGTCCTCAGCCATTACTCAAGGCGTATGTCAATACCTATGTCAAAGAAGAAATTATCGATGAGTCGGTCACGCGAAATATTCCCGCGTTTTCTCGATTTCTGGAAATGGCAGCCCTGACGCATGGGCAACAACTCAACTATGCCAATATGGCGCGGGAATGTGGGGTCGCCGCCAGTACTGTTCGAAGCTATTACACCATCCTCAGTGAGACCTTACTCGGTTTTGAACTTCCACCCTGGAGAAAACAAAGAAAACGACGTTTGGTAGACACCAGCAAATATTTTTTCTTTGATATTGGCGTGGCCAACCACCTCTCACCTGAAGTGCAACGAGTCGTCCCAGGAAGCAATCTCTATGGCCGGGCATTCGAACATTTCTTGCTTAATGAAATACGGGCGTTTCAGGCCTATCAGGAGATCGACAGCCCACTCGCCTATTGGAGAACGAGTTCAGGATTTGAAGTAGATGTGATTCTGGGAAACATGAACGTGGCCCTCGAATTCAAAGCCAGCGCCCAGGTTTCGGATCACTGGTTGAGAGGATTACGAGCCCTCGCTGAAGAGCATAGGCCGCAACAACGTCTGGTCGTCAGCCTAGTTGAAAAACCCCTGAAAACAGAGGATGGCATTCACATCCTACCCTGGCGGCAATTTTGTCGTGACCTTTGGCGCGGTACGTATCATCGCATTGATCATTGAGATAAATGCTAAAATCCCCCTTTTGGGTACGACTATATTAGGGGTCAGACTCGAATTAATTAATTCGAGTCTGACCCCTAATATGGATAAGCATGTTGTTATTTGATGGTGAATTGCATGGTGCCGACGACGTTGATGGCATGGAGGTCTTGGCCCGGCGAGCCGTAGTAGATTTTGACCAAGTAATTTCCAGGTGTCCAACCTTCTTCGGGCTGGTAGATTTCGAAATATCCGAATCGCTGGTTCATGTCCAATTCAATGACATCTTTGTCCACTGGCGTGTCGGACACAACTTCCCCGTCCTTCATTGCAAACCAGGCTGCAGCAAATTGCGCGGGGGCATCTAAGGGTTGTCCTTCAAAGACAATATAGAATGTTTCCGTCTCAACGGGAAATTCAGACACGCCGGGGTCAACAGGCCTAACGTAGGCATCTTCCATGGTTCTCCACCCTGGTCGCCCCTCGGAAGAATCCCAGGGCGTATCGCTGAACCCCCGAGCCATGGTAATCCAGCTAAAAACGCCCTGAATGCGATTCCAGTTGACCTGATCAAACGCAAGGTCTCTGGGAGAATTGGGTTTAGGGGTCTGAGAGGTATTCCCAAAGGGGTCACCTGCCCAAGAGTGACTATTAAAAAGACTGAGAAAAAGGAACAGGACAATGCTTCTATAGAACGTAGACATGCTTGATGGATGCATAAACAACCGCCTCATAAAAGGTATGGGGGTAGCCTTCTTTTCTTATACCTTACTCGACTGCAAAAGTGTTGTGCAATGCAGAGAACTGATTGGCTAAGGGAACCTCGAATGATGAACGAAGCCCCATTATGGAGTGTTGAATAATGAAGATATCAACGGCCATGGTTCGACGGGCTCACCATGATTATTATCACTCATCCCGAACCGTATGCTTTATCATCCTGAGTTGTTCGGCTTATCATCCTGAGCTCCGTCGAAGGATCACGATGTACCGTTCGATGTATCATCCTGAGCTTGTCGAAGGATGGTTCGACGGGCTCACCATGATCGTCATGCTCTTTACTTCTCACTTTTTACTTTTCACTTCTTACTGGTCTAGAGAACGCCGCTGGCGGCTTTTTTCAACAGACCCATTATGGAGTGGGTGCGGGAACGCGAATTTTTTCCGCTCCCTGACGCCGTTCCTCCAGGACGCCATTGGCGATTTCTTTGATATGTTGCTCAAGGATGAGCCGGAGGTGGCTTCCAGCTCTATAATCTGCCGGTGCCATGAAATGCACGCGATCGGCATGATGGGCGAGTTGATAACATTTTTCAAATGATCGACGAGAATCATCTTGCCCGTTATACACAGCGAGGGCAAACCCGTCATTTTTCTTCATCAGCGTAAAGCAGGGGACATCCGTGGGACCATCTCCGACATAGATCATGTGCCGGAAGGGAACACGACGGGCCTCTTCGGGCATGTGGTCATTTACGTCTTGATCCATATCCAGTAAGCCTTTATTGACACGGAAGAGAAATTGAGTTTTTTGTGTGTGGCTGATTGTTCGCTTGGGAAAACTAATATGTCCGTCGTCTTCGTCAAATTCACAGCCAAAAATCGCTTTGACGTATTGCGCAATCTGGCTCCCGTCCAAAATGGCTTTGAGTCCGGAACTCACCACGTAATGTTCCAATCGGATGCCCAGCTCCTCGTATTCTTCTGGACTGAATAAGGCATTGAGTTCTTCAAAACACTCAGGAACACCGGGAAAAAATGTCAGGTTAGCGCCCATCAGTTCAAGATCCTTATTGGATAGGGATCGAATGGTCTCGATCTCCAGCATGCGCTTCATATAGGCCAGTTCTTGATCGTAGCCTTTTTCCTTGATCAAGGCCGTACAGCTTGGCCAAAACTCTTTAGGGCTTATGTTGGCGTGCCGAAGGATCGTATGGTCCTGCATGTAATGCGGACTCAACGTATGATCGAAGTCATACACCAGAGCGATAATATTGTGAGGCTGGTTCAACATGGAAGAGTGAGGAGAAACGAGGTTGCGAGATCTCCCATAGCCATCGGATTGCGTTGCAATGGAATCTAAAAAATGGCTTTGATCAATTCCTGAATGCTTCGTTGCATGTCGATGTCATCGGTAATCGGTCGGGTAATGGCGGCATCACAGGCTTGGGCCGGTGTCACGCCCTGCTCGATTAAGGTTCCGGCATAAATAAGCAGTCGTGTGCTGACCCCTTCCTCCAGCCCATGACTCCGGAGGTTGCGCACTTTTTCTCCAAGCTTAACCAACCGTGTAGCCATGTCTTTGGAAATCTTGGCTTCATGTTCAACGATACGAATTTCGGTCTCTTTAGGCGGATACCCAAATTCAATAGCCATGAACCGCTGTTTGGTGCTTTGTTTAAGTTCTTTGAGAACCGACTGATAGCCGGGATTGTACGAGATGACCAGTAGAAACTCGTCTACTGCCTGAATGACCTGGCCTTTTTTCTCAATAGGTAAAAAACGGCGGTCATCACTCAAGGGATGAATCAAGACGGTAGTATCCTTACGAGCCTCAACCACTTCATCTAGGTAGACAATGGCCCCATGTTTGACGCCTAATGTCAATGGCCCATCCACCCAGACGGTTTCTTCACCCTTTAAGAGGTAGCGGCCAATCAAGTCTGATGCGGTCAAATCCTCATGGCAGGCCACCGTGATGAGTGGCCGATTAAGTTGATGAGCCATGTGTTGCACGAAACGGGTTTTTCCGCAGCCGGTGGGCCCTTTGAGCATGACAGGAATATGATTCTTGGCCGCCACAGAAAACAGGCTAATCTCTCCACTTACCTCTTGATAAAACGGTTCCTCCGCTATGCGGAATTGTTCAATGCCGTATTCTTGCCCCTTCATGAAGTCATCCTAACTTAAGAAACGTCTTGCGAAAAATTGAGACATCATTTCCACGCCATTATACGGGCGTAATTGAAGGGAGAACAACTCTTATGCAGGCTAAGTCATCCATAGGGCCTTTTCTCTTTGGGTCTGTTGAAAAAAGCCGTCAGCGGCGTTCTCGCCATTTTTCCGTGCTCACGTCATGCCAGGACGCTCCGCGCGCAAAAATGGCTGTGGCCCTTCCTTCGACAAGCTCAGGGCAGGACTGGACGGACCCTTCGATCAACTCAGGGCAGGCTTTTTTGAACAGACCCGAGGCCTGACATGTTAATTCGCAAAGGCTAAATATGGCTGTTGATATCATCATTATTCAACAGTTTCTCTTTCTAAGCAGACCCGAAAACTATTGGCATAGGTTGTGGGACTCGTTGACCCCCAAAGCGATATTGAGTAAGACTTCATAAAAACGCCGTCCTTTTATGGTGGGATAAGAAATACAAACAGCAAGGATCTCGCCGAAAGTACAAATTATTATTCCAAAAGACATCCGTGACCAGGTTGGTTTAGTTGAGAAGTTTTGAGAGTCTTCATTTTACCGTTCAGCGACAATCTACATCCGGCCAATGAACGTAAAAAATCTCGTACTCGAACGCACAAATTTCGTTATGCTTGAAGTCTTTATTTAGGAACATTTTCTCATCATGTCAGATGCCCATCAAATGTTTCGCACGCAACTCCTTCGGGATGGCCTCTTTCAAGAAGGGGACGAAGATACTTGGCGTATTGGGTGTCAGCCTTTTGCCCTCTCTATCAAGCAGATTCAATTTCTAGAAGAGCTCGGCCAGCATCTTTTAGCCTTTAATCAAGCAACCAATCGGTTATATCTTGAGAGTGTGAAGGGTGCGCAACCAGCCTGGATACATGAGTATTTCGACATAGGCAAGCCACAAGATCTCCTGGACGTTGCCCGCATGAATCGTTTCAAGAACCATCTACCAGGAGTGATTCGTCCGGATTTTATCCCCACGGATTCCGGGATGGTGCTCACCGAGTTAGATTCTGTCCCAGGCGGGATTGGGTTAACCGGCTGTTTGAGCCAATTGTATGCGCAACAAGGGTCCGAGGTATGGCCGAGCTCAGATGGTCTTATCACACAATTTTCCAGCATGTTGAAGGGGGCTCTCAAGAGCCAGCCTCATAGTATGGCGATTGTGGTTTCTGATGAAGCCGATGCCTATCGTGCCGAAATGCGGTGGGTCGCTACTCACCTGACGAAAAACGGATGGGAAGCCTATTGCGCGCATCCCAAAGATATTCGATTTTCGGAAGAGGGACTTTTTATTCATCAAGATGGCAAAGATCATCAAGTTTCTCTCATATACCGGTTCTTTGAATTATTTGATCTAAAAAACATTCCCAAAATCGAATTGATGACATACAGTGCCAAAAAAGGACGAGTCGTGATGACGCCTCCTTATAAACCCTGGATGGAAGAAAAGTTGGCTTTAGCACTATTCCACCATCCCATGTTAGCCCCATTTTGGGAACAGGCGCTTTCACTGGAGGCGAGAAAATGTCTCCAGTCGATTATTCCCTCAACATGGGTCCTGGATCCCCGCCCACTTCCACCTAGTGCCATTATTCCCGGGGTTCGCCACCGAAATCGTGCCGTATCAAATTGGGATTGGTTAGGAGAGGCCACGCAAAAAGAACGGCAGTACGTCTTGAAGGTGTCAGGATTTTCCGAATTAGCCTGGGGCAGTCGTGGAGTGTCCATTGGCCATGATCTGTCCCAGCAAGAATGGCAGAAAACCCTTTCTCATGCGCTTGATTCATTCTATGAGGCCCCGTCGATTCTTCAGGCATTTCACAAAGGACGGGTGGTTATGGTTGAATATTATGATCAGAAATCAGGTCAAGCAGCTCGGATGGAAGGACGTGTGCGGTTATCGCCCTATTATTTTGTAGTGAATGGTCAAGCCAAATTGGGTGGAGTGCTGGCGACAATCTGTCCGAAAGACAAAAAAATTATACATGGAATGCGTGATGCGGTCATGGTTCCTTGTGGAGTCGAGAAAGACCCGTAATGGGTGAAACAGACGTGGATGAACCGAGACTGGTACAATATGACAGGACCACGACTGAAGAGCTGAACGACCATGAAACTCTACCACACAGAATGGTGCCCAGAATGCCAGGCCGTACGGCAGGTCTTGGAAGAGTGTGGAGTATCTTATGAGGATGAGATTGTACCTGATGTGCGTTCGTTCCGAAAATCGGTATACGAGGCCTCCGGGCAGTATTATGTTCCAGTGCTGGTTGATGGAGAAACTGTGTTAACTGAAACCGAAGAGATTATGAAATACCTATCCACGTACACTCCAATAGGGCATGAATCTGGAGCACACTCCAACCCACCCCTCAGTTCTCGGGATGAAAGGAAGGACTAAGTTATGGAGGATTGGAAAAAAGTTCTAGCTCAAAGTATTACCAAGCCCAAAGATTTAGCCAAGCAATTAGGGGTTGATGAAAAAGAAGTAGTAGATGTGGTCGGCCCCTACCCCATGCGAATTACGCCAACGGTCCTTTCAACTATCAAAGAAAAAGGCGATGCGATTTGGAAACAAGTGGTTCCAGAGGCCATCGAACTCGATGATATTGAGGCCCCTGATGATCCACTTGAAGAAGATACGGATAGCCCCGTCCCGCATTTAGTTCATCGCTACCCGGACCGGGTTCTGCTGATGGTGACCAACCAATGCCCAATTTATTGCCGGTTTTGTACACGCAAGCGGTTGGTGGGCAAGCCGGGATTTCTGAAAAAAGGTGAGCTGGATCAGGCGGTGGCCTATCTCAAAGAACATACCGAGGTACGAGATGTGATCCTCTCTGGCGGTGATCCCTTGCTATTGCCAGATCATTTAATCGAGCGGATTCTCAAGGCCCTTCGATCGATTCCTCATTTGGAACTCATCCGATTTGGGACTCGTGTGCCTGGAACGCTTCCTCAACGCATCACGCCCGAATTGTGTGAGATCGTCAAACGTTATCATCCTATTTATATGAATTTGCATTTTAATCATCCCGACGAATTGACGTCTGAAGTCAAAGAAGCTTGTGGGCATTTAGCCAATGCAGGCGTTCCGTTGGGGGCCCAAACGGTCTTATTAAAAGGGGTAAATGATGATCCTGAAATCATGAAGCGTCTTATGCATCAATTACTGTTGGCCCGAATCAAACCGTATTACTTGTACATGGCGGATCTCACCAAAGGTACCAATCATTTTCGAACTACGGTAGAAACGGGCCTCCGAATTATGCAATCCCTACAGGGCCATACCAGCGGCATGGCCGTTCCGCATTTTGTGATTGATGCACCTGGCGGTGGCGGAAAAATCCCCTTACTACCCAACGAATATCTTCTGAATTTGGATGAAGAGGGGGCGGTACTCAAAAATTACGAAAACAAGACCTATCATTACCCGCAACCCTCAACAGCGGACAATCGGGAACTGCCTATGGTGAACTCGACCGATTCGCGGGATATGTGTAGCGCGGGGGCCATGGATGATCATTAATGCCTGCTCCTCGTAAATCTGGCATCCTTCCCTTCCAGCAATTACGCACTTTAGTCCGTCAAGGTGCGATTCGTGCTGATACGCCGATAACCCCGGAACAGATTCAACCTGCCAGCATCGATTTGCGATTGGGCACGAAAGTCTATCGATTGCTCAGTAGCTTTCTTCCCGAACCCTCTGATCAACAATCCCAATTCACTATTGATGACCTCTATCGTTCAGATCTAGTGATGTACGAGATGGATTTAACCGAAGGCGCAATTCTGGAAAAAGGTCATGTCTATTTGGTCCCATTAATGGAACGGCTCAAACTCCCCAAAGATATTCGAGGACGGACCAATCCTAAAAGTTCGACGGGCCGACTGGATATTTTTACCCGCGTGGTGACGGATCTTCATGTTGGCTTTGATGAAATTCGTTCGGGATATGAGGGCCCATTATTTTTGGAGATCGTCCCTCGATCCTTTACCATTCGAGTCCATGCGGGGCTGGCCTTAAATCAATTACGGCTGATGTCAGGGAAACCACTGGTTTCAGACTCTGCCTTACGGACGGTTCATCGCAAAACGCCGTTGCTGTGTCACAACGGAGAGGATGGAAAATCTGACCGGCCATTGCCGCTGAAAGATTTGAGGGTTGATAATGGGTTATTTCTGCGCGTGGATTTACGAGGTCAAACTGACGAAGGTCAATCCATTGTTGGCTACCGGGCCAAAAAAAATAGCCATATCATTGACCTGAGTAAGATCGGCCATTATTCAGCCGCTGATTATTGGGAGCCTCTCTACCGAAATAGCACTGCGACGATGCTCTTGGAGCCAGAGGAATTTTATATCTTGGCCTCAAAAGAACGGATTCAGGTACCTCCAGGGTATTCGTCTGAGATGGTCGCGTATGAAGCAGCCTGTGGAGAATTGCGTACGCATTATGCGGGATTTTTTGATCCAGGCTTCGGCTATGCCAATCCGACACGGAAAGGCACGCAAGTGGTGTTAGAGGTTCGGCCGCACGATGTACCTTTTCGTATTCAAGACGGGCAAACATTTTTTAAGGTCATGTATGAGCATATGCAAACCATACCCACACAGCTTTATGGTGCATCAATGGGGTCATCCTATTCTCAGCAAGGGCTGACATTGAGCAAACATTTTAAGTGGTAACGATGAGTTCAGAATCCGAAAAGCCTTCTTCTGACGATCCCGTGATTCCTCCAACGCCGCCGCCGGTGCGCGAAGAGGATGTGGAAGAACAAGAAAACCGTCAATTCATGGTAGCCATGAAGATGGTGGGGTCGGCCATGGTCTTCATCGGGTTTTTGCAGGTCTTTCTTTCCGTGAATACAGGCGCGGAAATCAGCATCTTTCCCATGATTATTTATTTTTCGGGGATGGCGCTGTGGGCCTATTCCTCAGTGGATACGCCTGCGATTAAGTATACCGTCATTGCGCTATCACTGCTCTGTGGCATGGCGTTTATGCATTTCGGAGAAGTGTTATTTTGGCACAAATATATGATCTACTGGGGTACCGTGGGCATGGTGGTCTTTTTCATGTTCCAAACCCCAAAGAAACCAGCCAATTCCTAGCCTCACGACATGATCAAGAGGTCTCAGCCCTCTCTAGTCTTTTCTGAATGAGAGCGTTGAATATTACAACGCACCAGAGGCAAATTTGCCCATGATGACGTCGAGTACCAAGCGCTTCGGGGCCGTTCAAAAAAGTCCCTCCAATCCTGTCCTGAGGCTTCTCGAAGGGAAGGCCGCAGCCATTTTTGTGCGTGGAGCGTACTGGCAGTACGTGAGCACAGAAAAATGGCGAGAACGCTGCTGGTGGCTTTTTTCAACAGGCCTTGAATGAGCATCGCGGTCATTATTCCTGTCTTCGATGAACAGGAAGTGGTGTCTTCTCTCATCAATGCACTCGTTCCATTGAGTTTTCAGGAAACGATCATCGTCGATGGGAATAGTGCGGATGGAACGACGCAAGCGGCCAAGACCTGCTTGAAGCAGTTGGGGAATCCTAATTTTAGAATCATCTTGGGGCCGAGGGGGCGGGCGATGCAAATGAATATGGGTGCCGCCCAGGCTACGGCTGACATTCTTCTCTTTCTACATGCCGATACGCAATTGCCGCGCAATGCAAAAATTCTGATTACGGAAGCTCTGTCCGATTCTAAAATAGTAGGCGGTAGATTTGATGTCCGGTTTCCTCAGGATACCGGTTACGCCTGGCTGGTAAGCCGAATGATGAATCTTCGGTCCCGCCTTTCAGGAATGTGTACAGGAGATCAAGCCATATTCGTGCGCCGTTCAATATTTGAATCCATGGGTGGCTTTGCGGAGATTCCCTTGATGGAAGACCTCGAATTCAGCCGACGGCTGAAACGGCGAGGCAAGATCGTGGCTATACAGGAAAAGGTCATTACCTCGTTTCGACGGTGGGAACAACAGGGTCCGCTTCGAACCATTTTACAAATGTGGACCCTACGCTTTCTCTACTGGATCGGATGGGATCCTCATCGTCTTCAACAGTTTTATCATCATGTCCGGTAAGTCGGCACGAACTCGAAAGTCTGGCTCCTCGCCGCGGAGGAAGAATAGACGATATCCATCTCCGCTTCCTGCTTCAACCGCTCTCATTATATTTGCCAAAGCTCCTGTGGCAGGAGAAGTCAAAACCCGGCTCTGCCCGCCCCTTGCTCCAGATGAAGCGGCCAGTCTTCATGGTAGCCTTGTGTTGGATGTACTCGAACGATGTCAATTACTCAAAGGATGCGATTGCATATTGGCTGGAGCTCCCACTTCTATGCATCCCTTCTTTGGTGCCATGAAGACTCGGTTTAAGATTCCAATTTGGGACCAAATAGGAGATGATTTAGGGGCGCGAATGGCGCAGGCCTTTCAGATAGCCTTGGGAAATCCATACAAGTCTGGCATCATTATCGGTACTGATATTCCCGGCATCACGGGCTCAATTCTGTCGGCAGCATTCAAGAGTCTCGAAGAACATGATGTAGTTATGGGTCCTACGGAAGATGGGGGATATTACCTGATAGGACTCAAAAATAATGTTCCAGAACTGTTTGAAAATATTGCATGGTCAACAGGCACCGTCTTTTCCGTGACGCAAGAAAAGGCAAAAGAGTTAGGACTATCGTTGAAAATTCTGCCAAAGCTGCGCGACTTGGATACGGAAGAAGATCTCCATGTTTTTATCCAAGAATCAAAAAATCCAAAGAATGACACGTTCTCTGGCCGAACCCAAAAAGTGTTGCAGGAGTTAGAAAAGCGTCTCGCCATTCGTTAGTAAATTATCTGGCAGGGGTCAAACTTTTAACTAAGACATACCCCTACTTTTCCCCTCTCCCTGGCAGGGCTTGGCCTCGAAGAGAGGACAAGGCTAGGGTGAGGGTGTAGGCTCACAATAGATAAAACGCTATTACTCGAAAGCAAGTGGAGAAAAATTATGCCTGAACGCGTAGCCTTAATTACTGGCGGAGCCCGAGGCATTGGTCGTGGAGTCGCACTGGATCTCGCGAAGGAAGGCTGGACGATTGCAATCTGCTACCGCACGAGTCAACAAGAAGCAAAAGAGGTCACGAAAACTATTGAAGAGCAAGGTGGAAAAGCTCTGGCCCTTCAATCTGATGTGTCAAAACCAGAGGAGGCCACCGCTCTTGTGCAAGAGGTTGAAACAACCTGTGGCCGGATTGATGCCCTCATTAATGGAGCAGGACCGTACCACCGTGTTCCGCTTTTGGAGGAAACTCCAGAAGGCTGGTCGGAAATGTTGACGAATAATCTCGATCCGATTTTTTTCCTGGCTAAGGCTGTAGCCCCAGGAATGCAAGCGAGAAAATACGGACGAATCATTTCATTTGGAATGGCCAATGCGGACAAGATGGAAGCCCAACCTCATGTCACCGCACATTATATCGCCAAAGCCGGTGTCCTCATTCTCACGAGAACATTGGCCAAGTTGTTGGCGCCCCATGGTATTACCGTCAATGCCGTTTCGCCTGGGTTTGTGGATTCAGGCAGTGCTCCACCTGAAGAATTGGCCGGGATGACTAAAAAAATTCCCGCGGGCTACATCGGTGGCGTTCAAGATGCCGTTCAAGCCGTGCGGTATTTCCTTTCTGAGGATGCTCGTTACGTCACAGGAGCAAATTTACACCTGAGCGGTGGCTGGGGAATCTAGAGGGAATTGACTATTTCTCAGTATTCAAAAGCCTTGTTGATCTCCGAAAGATACGTTTCTGTGTGAGTACCGCCCCATTGTTTGAGGCTGTATCTGTAAATGTCTTCCAGGTCGTGTAGTGCTTGTGGCCGTAACCTGACTAAAAGTTGACCTGCAAGGTCATCATTCCGACATGCGTACGTGTTTTGTACGTTCCATTCAACGCAGGGATGGGACTTCCCGTCACCTTCCGCGTATCCCACCTGACGTATTGGTAGGACAAGTCTACCGCCAACCCTTTTCGAATCATGAAGCCAGTGCCTTCCTGATGACAGTCGATAAGACCCAGAAATTTAGCCCGTCCGTGGCAGGCAAATCCGGCGCCCACAGAAAACGTATGATTGTCGGAATCGGGCACGGCGGGATCAAAATTCGCGTCAGGTACTGGTGTAGGGCTTCGAACATACCCCGCACGTGTCGCAATCTGCCAATCGGGGAGGGACGAAAGATTGAGCCATGAAAATTCGGTTCCAACTGAGACAGTCACAGCATTATCCCAACGTTGGGGTTGAGAGATGATGACCCCATTAGAAAGTTTGGTGTCAAAATTTCTAATGGTTTGCCATCGCACCAAATGCACGTCGACTTCAATTTTCCACGCATGTTCACGATTACGCAACGGCCAGCCGGCAATGCCCCATTCGTAAATTTCCGGAAACTTAATAGTGGAGGACGAATCTGCCACGACTCGTCCATTAGCCAAGAGTTGTCCATCCAAAGGTAAAACCGCCTGGCTGCGCCAGACGAATCCCAGGTTCAGTAACGGTTGACCATCGTCATTTCGTAGGGGGGTCACCAAGAGGCTGGCATTAATGCCAGCCGTGGTTCCCGATCCCGTCAGCTCCAGCCGATCGCCTGGGGCCGTACCTGGAATATTCCCCACAGCAATGGATTGGCGTTCGGCATGGCCTTCTCCCACGAAACTGGCAAAGGTATAGATGTCTACGCCAAAACCGATAGACAGCATGTCATGCACTTTAAACGCCATCGTAGGTTTAATGTCCAAAACCGGGAGCTGGGCTTTTGTAATGACATTGGCAAAAGGGCCGGATGACGGATAGGTGTTGGCAAAGCCAAACAGCGATTCGACGCCCAACCCTAAACAAAATCGACGAAAAAACCCAATATCGTACTCCTGCCAATTCCAGGTAAAAAATAGATGTCCGGGGGGAGGAAGCCCTACGACACCCCCACTTACGCTGTTGTCTACTTTCACACCAGCCGAATTACGAAACGTCGTATTGGGGCTGACGAAGGCCACGCCAGCCGAATGCTGAACACCCGGCAATTGCGTCATCCCAGCAGGGTTATAATGAATCGCAGAAGGATCATCTGCCTGTACAACAAAAGCCGCACCTTGAGCAGCGGCCGAGGCACTCTGAAAAGGATTGCGAAAACCATCGGCCCGAGCAGATTGAGAAATGAAGATGAGAGGAAGGCCAAAAAGAAAAAATGCGGTCCCGAATCGAAGGAAAAAATACTGATTCATGAGACACTCCAAAATATGTAATAAAATAAGAAAAATAAATCATGGGGTCAGGAGCCAGGGGGAAAACCCAAGATATAAGAAAATGAAGGGATGCATACCGATAGATAAGCAATTCAAAACTATTCGATCCCCTTGGAGGAACACGTTTCTGATTCAAGATTGACGATCAAGTCGGCCAACGCGATTCTACTGCCTTGAACGAAAATAGCAAGAGAAAAGCCTCAATGAAACGTTTGAGAGATGATGAGGGCATGAAAAGCAGTTGGGATGGCCACCGTTTTTTTGCGACGTTAGCTTCTTGACAATCGAACTGAATTTGATATCATAAAAAGACTGAAGGAGATTTCTATGAACATATCATCTGACATTAAACCTATCACCTATCTCAAAGCTAAGGCAGCTGACTTGCTGGAACAAATCAATGAAACCCATAGGCCAGTGATCATCACCCAAAATGGAGAACCCAAGGCTGTGCTCCAAGATCCCCAGAGTTATGAAAATATGCGCAATGCATTAGGGATGTTAAAACTTATTTCGCAAGGAGAAGAAGACATTAAGAAAGGAAAAGCCACATCACAAGAACAGGTGTTTAAGCAACTCGAAAACGTCCTGCATGCGAAATGAAAAAAACGTATGACATTGTATGGGTGGACAGTGCAAAAAAAGATTTGGCCGGCATCCTCGAATCCATTGCCAGAGACAACCCCTCTCAGTCTCTAAAAATTCTTCACCTCATTAAACGCAAGACATCCAGTCTGTATCATGCCCCAACTCGGGGACGAGTCATCTCAGAGTTACAGGAGCAAGGAATGTTGCAATATCGAGAACTGGTGATTCCTCCTTGGAGAGTCATGTATCGAATAGCAGGGTTATCGGTTTTGGTACTGGCTGTTCTTGATTCGCGACGCAACATCGAAGATGTTCTACTGGGAAGGTTTCTCGGTTTTCATATCTAAAACGTCATGGCAGAAGGGTTCTGCAATTGGAGAAGAATGGTTGCGCATCGGTCAAGTTAGGAAAAATTTCTCTTTAGAAATGGTTGCGTCTGAGCTGTGTGTGGAAAGGGTGTCTGGATAAAGAGCTGTGGGCGTCCGAGTGTCTTTGCCACGGTTTGACAACATCATCATATCCGATTACCCTTTGGTTGTGTTGAAGGAGAATGGATGGAATGGCCAAATTGGTGGAGGTGGGAGCTTGAAATCACCCCTCATGTGGAAAAGAGGATGGAAGATCGATGCTTCACCGAAATTGACCTGCGATTTATGTTGGATCAGGCGACCAACTATCGACCCGATGTCGTTGAAGGGCGTTGGGCGCTCGATACCAAACATCAAGGGCGGCAGTGGGAAGTCATTGTAGAACCTGAGCCTGATGAACGATTGTTAGTGGTGATCACTGCATATCCTGTGAAGAAACGACGATGAAAGACCGATACCTCGAAATCACATTTCGAAAGGGCAAGCCTCTTGCTGCCTATCTATACCTGCCTCGCGCCTGTGGGGTGAAAAGTCATCAGACTGAGGAAGCTGCTCCAGGAGTCTTAGTAGATTTCGCTGCTAATGGTGGGCCAATTGGAGTTGAGATCACTGCACCCAGCCAGGTGTCGATTGATACCCTCAATGTGGTGCTCACGAAGCTGGGGCTTGCGACCTTGAGCCCCGAGGAGTTGGGCCCACTCCAGGCGGCATAGAGTGAGCGAGGTCCACTATTGCAGCTTCTTTATGCCTTCTTGCCTGCTTACTTCAATTCTTCCAACAGGGCTTTCGCCTCTTGCAGATCTCGGGTGTCGAAGCCTTCGGTAAACCAGTCGTAGATTGTTTTGAGCTTCGGGCGCGCCTGTTGGCCCTTACCTTGCTGCTGCCACAAGCGGCTCAGGCTCATGATGGCCCGTAACTCGAACAATTTCGTGTCTTGTTTCCGCGAGATCTCGATGGCTTCCTGAAAACAGGCTTCGGCTTCGTCGGCGGAGTGATCCATGTACGACTTACCTAAACTCAGCAGCAATTCCCCTTTGAGTCGAGTCCATTCGGCTTTATACCACCAAGACCCATTGTCCTCTCGGCGATCCAAGGCTTCTTGCGCCATGGTGAGCCCTTCTTGGTATTGCCCAGCTTGCCACATCGACTCGATGATAAGGGCAGTCGTGCACGGGATACGCTGGTGATTGCCTATCGACTCTAGGAGGGTCTCACTGCGTTCTTGATCCGATTGCGCCTCAGAGGTATTCCCTTGCAATGTGTGAAGGATCCCTCGAAGTCTCAAGCCCTCTGATTCCCATTGTGGGTAGCCATGTTTCTGGGCAAGCGTGAACCCATCCTTTACTAAAACGAGAGCGTGATGTTGCTCCCCTCGCATCATATGAATCATGGCCTTCGAAAAAAGGGTGAAGGTGTGCATGTAAGAATTCGTCAGCGTGCTCGCTTGAGAGAAAGCTTCACACGCCTGTGCGGTAGCTTGATCGGGAAACCCTAGGGTCCACAAGATCCAGCTGAGAAAGTTCCTGCAGCTAATTTTGACTTCTTCGCCGTATTTCATCAAGAGGTTGATAGAGTCGATGCCTTCCTCCAAAGAAATGGCCTGCTGTAGTGGGCGAAGGGCACGTTGTGGTGCTCCCCAAAACATGGCCATGGCACCCTGACAGACAAGGGAAAGCAATAGGGTTTCGGTCTCGGCAGTTTGCTGGGCCAAATGCGCAATTTGATCATGTAAGGAGAAGGCTTTGGAAGAGTCACCAATCGTCACATAAAATCGAAACAGCCCAAAGAGGATCGGAAGCAATTCTGCATTCTTAGGAAATTGTTGACTGAGTTCATGTGCTCGGGCCAGGGCCTGCCCGGCTTCAGGAGCCCCCATGCTCTTGGCATGTAAAAATTGCATACCCAGGAGACTCTGAAGAGGGAGTTCACGTTGATCCCGATCTGTTCCTGGTGAAAGCGTCTGAAGAAATTTCAGAGCTGTGGTCAGATGGAGAATGGCTTCATGGTATGCGCTCCGTTTAAAGGCCTCTTCACCGGCTTGCTGATGATAGGCGCTGGCGCGATCAGGGTCCTGCCCACGTTCAAAATGGAGCGCGAGTTCTGCCGCGATGTCTCGTGTGTGCTCCTCATACCCCTGCTCGAGGCGTTCTCCGATTTTCCGATGCCACGCCATCCGTTGCGTGAGTGGGAGGTATTCGTAGAGGGTTTCTTGATAGAGGGCATGCTGAAACTCATATTGGGCCGTCACCGTCCCATCTGGCCATTGGGTTGTGCCCTGATGTCGAATAAACTGTTCCCGACGCACGAGATCATCACAGTGACGATCAATGTCAGTCATCGCCTGTCCCAAGACGGCTTCGATGGTGGCCGCACTGAATTCCATGCCCGCGATACTGGCCATGGCCAAGAGGTGCCGATCTTCAGGATCGAGTTGCCCCACCCGTACTTCAATAAATTCGCGCAGTCCCGTCGGAATGGTCACGCAAGCGACACCCTCTTTCACTGCCCATTCATCCTCTTTCTGCACGATGAGATCATGACTCACGAAATAATCCACCAGATTGACCATAAACAAGGGATTACCTTCCGTGCGTTGGTGAATCACATGTGCCAATGAGTGAAGAGCAGCCTTCTCCTCGGTCCTTTCTGTGAAGCGGTGTTGGAGATAGTCGACGACTGCCAGTTCGTTCAGACATTCCAACTGTAACTCTTGGCATTGGGCGTGAATAAGCAGTTCATGTTTGGTATGTTTTAAGGGATGCTTAAGCAAGATGAGATCGGCTGGCCGATAGGTGCCCAACACCAGAATTCGGGCCGGGTTGGCACGGCGTGCGACGTACGTCAGCAATTCCAAGCTGGCGGCATCTAACCAGTGCAGGTCTTCCAGACTCAGAATGACCGGATGCGCCCGCGTGAACTCCTCCAGCGCATCGGCCAGTTCGCGCATCATTCGCACGGGAGTCGCGCCAATGACCGTAGGCAGGAGTTGCGACACGTCAGCCGCATCAACAAGGCCCGGCAAGTGCATCAGCCACGTGGGAGCATACTGGCGAAGGCACGAGACAAGCGCCTCTCCTCCCGGTTGCCGCACAGCCGGCCTAGCGCTTCTAAGATCGGCAGATAGGCTTCGCCTGCACCATATTGTTCGATACATTGGCCGCGCCCAATCCAGTTTTCTCCCGAGGTGGCAACTTGATCTAAAAACGCGTTCACGAGACTCGTCTTGCCGATTCCTGGCTCGCCGGCCACAAAGATCAGATGTCGATTGCCCTGTTTCGCGGCCTCCCACCACCCCAACAATGTGGCCAGTTCTGCCTCTCGTCCGACAAACGGGTGTGTAGTGGACGATCCAGGTGTTGGTGTCGCAGGGATGAGTGTGCCTATAAACCGATACCCGCGACGATGCACGGTTTCGATAAAGGTCGGCTGTTGGGCTGATTCGCCTAAGGCTTGCCGAATTTCCCCAATGCAGGTTTTCAGCACCGCCTCACCCACCGCCACGTCCTCCCAATGGATAGCCAGCAATTCTTCTTTGGTCACGAGCTGCTGCGGGCGTTCGAGTAAGGTTTGCAAGACGGCGAAGGATTTAGGTTTGAGGGCCAGACGATCGTGCCCTCGCCACAGCGTGGCATTGGCCAGATCAATCCCAAAGGGACCAAAGGAAAGGAAGGTACTCATGAGGGGAAAATAGTAATCGTCAAAGGATTCATAACAAGGAGTCCAGCAAGGCTTTGGCATCTTGCAGGTCTTGGGTGTCAAAGCCTTCGGTAAACCAGTCGTAGATCATTTTTAATTTCGGACGGGCTTTCTTACCTTTACCTTGTTGTTGCCACAATCGGCTCAGGCTCATGACGGCGCGTAATTCAAGCGACTTGGCTTCTTGCTTCTTGGCGATTCTTATGGCTTCCTGAAAACAGGTTTCGGCTTCTTGGGCGGCGTGTCTGGTGTTTGGCTCCCCTAAGCTCAACAGCAATTCACCTTTGAGTCGAACCCATTCGGCTTCATACCAGGTCATGCCATAGTTTCCTATGCGATCCAACGCGTTCTGCGCCATGGCCAACCCTTCGTGGTACTGTCCACTTTGCCATGTCGACTCGATCATGAGGGCCATCGTGCAAGGGAAGGGGGGGTGAGTATCTATCGACTGTTGCAGGGGCACATGTGGTTCTTGATTCATATCGCCTTCAGGGGTTTTCCCTTGTATCCGTTGAATGGAACTGCTAAGCCGGAGGCTTTCCGCTTCCCATTGTTGGTAGCCATGTTGCTGGGCAAACGTCAGAGCCTCGTGGCTAAAGCAAAGTGCCTGAGCGTAATCCCGCTGCATCATATGGGTAATCGCATTCTGCAAGAGGGAAAAGACGTGGGTAAAAGGATTATTCAGGGTCTTAGCTCGCGAGAGGGCTTCCTTGGCTTGCGTTTTGGACTGATCAGGGAATCCGAGGGTCCACAAGACCCAACTAAGAAAGTGCCAGCACGTAATTCTGGTTTCTTCACCGTATTTGATCAAGAGGCTGACAGAGTCGACTCCTTCCTCGAGAGAAATGGCCTGTTGCAAATAAGGACGGGCAATTTGAGGTTCCCCCCAAAACATGGCCATGCCACCTTGACTGGTGAGGGAAATCGCTAGGGCCTCGGCCTCGTTAGTTTGCTGAGCCAAATGAACAAGTTGGTCTCGTGTGTCCCGTGCATTTTCTCTGTCAGAAATGGTTACATAATACCGAAAGAGACTATAAAGGTTAGGAAAAAATTGTGCGTTATTAGGAAACTGTTGACAGAGTTCATGAGCCCGAGCCAGGGCCTGTCCGCCTTCAGACGTCGTAAAGCCGTTGGTTTGCAAGATTTGTAGGCCCAGGAGACTCTGAAGCAGGACTTCGCGTTGGTCGCGAGTTGGCCCGGGTGTGAGTCTGTGCAGGAATTGCAAAGCTTTAGTTAAATAGAGAATTGCTTCATGATGGGCGCTGCGTTTGAAGGCCTCTTCGCCGGCTTGCTGATGATAGGCGCTGGCGCGATCGGGGTCTTGCCCACGTTCAAAATGCAGCGCCAGCTCTGCGGCAATGTCTCGTGTGTGCTCCCCATATCCTTGCTCGAGTCGTTCTCCGACTTTCCGGTGCCACTCCGTCCGTTGCGTGAGCGGGACGTGTTCGTAGAGAGTTTCTTGATAGAGGGCATGTTGAAATTCATAGTGGGCCGTTGCCGTCCCATCTGGCCATTGGCTGGTGCCCTGCTGTCGAATAAACTGGTCCCGACGCGCGAGATCATCACAGCGACGATCAATGTCAGTCATCGCGGATCCCAGGCCAGCTTCGATGGTGGCTGCGCTGAACTCCATCCCCGCGATGCTGGCCATGGCCAAGAGGTGCCGATCCTCAGGATCGAGTTGCCCTACCCGTACCTCAATAAATTGCCGCAGTCCCGTTGGAGTTGTGGTTCGAGCCTCCTGTTCTTTCACCATCCATTCATGGCCTTCTTGTACGAGGAGATCGTGATCCACGAAATAGTTCACCAGATTGACCATGAATAAGGGATTGCCTTCCGTGCGCTGATGGACCACCCGTGCGACGGCATGCAGGGAAGCCACCCTCTCGGAGCTAGAGGTGAATCGTTGCGTCAAAAATTCTTCCACTGCCGATTCGGTTAGACACTCCAACCCCAATTCCTGACATTGGCCGTGCAACAGTAATTCTTGTTTGACCTGTTTTAACGGATGCTTAAGCAAGATCAGATCCGTTGGGCGATACGTGCCCAGCACCATGAGCCTGGCCGTACTCGACCGGCGTGCGACGTACGTCAGCAATTCCAAGCTGGCGGCATCTAACCAGTGCAGATCTTCCAAGCTCAGAATGACCGGATGTTTGTGGGCGAACACCTCCAGCGCATCGGCCAGTTCGCGCATCATTCTCACGGGGGTGGCGCCGACGATGGAGGGGAGGAGTTGTGAGATCTCTGTCGGAGCGACGAGCCCGGGCAAGTGCATCAGCCACGTAGGAGCATACTGGCGGAGGCACGAGACAAGCGCCTCTCCCTGGGGTTGCCGACACAAGCGGCCCAGCGCTTCTAAGATGGGCAGATAGGCTTCCCCCGCGCCATATTGTTCGATACAGTGGCCGCGCCCAATCCAGTTTTCTCCCGAGGTGGCAACTTGATTTAAAAACGCGTTCACGAGACTCGTCTTGCCGATTCCCGGCTCGCCGGTCACAAAGATCACGTGTCGATTGCCCTGTTTCGCGGCCTCCCACCAGTTCCACAAAGTGGCCAGTTCCTGCTCTCGTCCGACAAACGGGTGCGTAGCTGACGATCCAGGTGTTGGTGTGACAGGGATGGGGGTGCTCATAAACCGATAGCCGCGTCGGTGCACAGTTTCGATAAAGGTCGGCTGTTGAGCTGATTCGCCTAAGGCTTGCCGAATCTCCCCAATGCAGGTTTTCAGCACCGCCTCACCCACCGCCACGTCCTCCCAATGGGTCGCCAGCAATTCGTCTTTGGTCACGAGCTGCTGCGGGTGCTCGAGTAAGGTTTGCAAGACGGCAAAGGATTTCGGTTTAAGGGCCAGTCGCTCGGCGCCCTGCCACAGCGTGGCATTGGCCAAATCAATCCGAAAATGGCCAAAAGTGAGTGTCTGGTGTGAACTGGGCATGGGTTTGTTCGCCGGCCAGAAGAAAACTTACCAAAAACTTACTAATTGCTTACGACTTCATTCACACCATCCTTTACGTTTTTGTGAATCGTTCGATGATCGAAAACCTGCGGGCCATGTCCACAATCGTGAGGCTTAAGAGGGTCCGGCATTATCCACTGCCCGGCACGAAAAAACAAGGCAAAGAAATGAGCGTTATCCATACACCGTTGTTTGAACATCACCATGCAACTCTCTGACATGCATCAATACATGTATCTCGGAGTTTCCTTGGTATCTCTAATTTGTCTCGGAATCGCTTGGCATTTTTTACTCGGTACCGGGAAAAAATAAGACCCCCTATCACAACAAAGACGTCCAGTGTGTTGAGAAAATGGGGCTGGAAATACAACATGGTCACCAAAAGAAATGCTTCGTTGTTTTTATTTTGGTGGTAGAGGACGGGTTGGATTGAACCAATATTTGAGGGCAGATCGGTGGTAGGAGCCTCCACACAGGGAGAGGAAGAGGATTCCAGAGCCTTACCCACGAACCGAGCGTTCGTGTTGCAATTTCGCCGACATGCGGATGTGCAGGGTGGGTGTGTGGATGGGCGGATTGAACACATCACCTCGGGCCGAGCGGAGGTGTTTCATTCGTTGGAGGAATTGGTGAGCTTTGTCGGAGAAAGCCTGGCAGGGCACTCTGAGCCCATGCAAAAAGATTCTCACGATCAGGATCACTAGAACGGTGTGTCGGAATATCGCTGAGGGATTCAATTCACACGTACAACACGCAATAGCAGCGGCAGCAGACGGGACATTGATAATTACTTCACACAAGGAGGACAACATGCAACAGGTATTGAGGTGTATGGCGACGTTAAAAACTAAACTGACGATATTCACAGTAATGATGGGTATGATCGCCCTAACGCCTTGGCTGGCTAGCGCTGCTCCTACCTATCAGCTTGAGGTGAATTATACCAATGGCTCGATTCTCTCGGGTCCTCTCTCGTTTGGGCTTACCTCTTTGCCGTCTTCGGTGACGGCCATGTTTATGCTGGGTCCCGGGCAACCCGGCTCGCCATCGAGTCCAGGAAATAATATTACTTTTGATGAGACAGATGTTAGCTCGGCCAGCATTACCTTTGGGAGTGCCACTTGGACTGCGAGTGAGCTCAATGATTTCTCCATGTTGGTCGTCTCTGGTGGGATCAGGAGTTTGACCTATGACTTTTTACCCATCAACACCCAAGTGGTGGATGGAAGCATCGTCCTCAACTTCCCGCTCACGGTGACGGGCACTGATCGAGCCTCGGGACAACCCTTCGAATACCTTTACACTTCATCGACGCAGACATTCACACCAACAGCCGTTCCTGTGCCTTCGACGATCATGTTGTTTGGCACGGGCTTGGCCGGCTTAGTCTTCTGGCGCATGAAAACACAGAAACCTAAGCAGATAGGGACCAGAGGAGAAATGTGATGGGCTAGGACGGTCGAGACGTTACTCTACCGGAGTCATGGATGTACAACTACTCATAAGTAAGGAGGTTTTTTCATCATGATGACAAGTTCTCCAAAAGACATCATCAGTTGTGTTGTTGCCCTGGGATTGGGTCTTGGATTATCGGTGCCAGGCGTGCAGGCGCAAAGCGGGAGTTTGGAGCCACCGGGTTCGGCGGTGGATGGGGGTGGCGATCCGGTGGCCACGATGAAGACGCTGGATCAGATTCCGCCGACCTGGAGTCAGCGACTGCCTGCCGATGATGGTCTTGCGAATGGTTGCGGGTCGAGTCGATTTAGTTGTGTCTTGGGTTTTCAGCTCGTTCCCTCTGGCGGTGGTTTCATACAAGATTGGAATGCCGTGTTGGACAAGGAGACAGGTCTGGTGTGGGAACGATCGCCATTAACAACCACGCATTTGTGGTCTTCAGCGCGAACTCAATGCGTCAGGCGCGGAGTGGGTGGGCAGATGGGCTGGCGCCTGCCGTCGATCCATGAGCTGACGAGTCTGGTCGTTCCTGGGAATCCGGCTGGAGGGCCTGATCTGCCGGCTGGGCATCCGTTTAGCAACGTCCAGTCGGCCTTCTATTGGTCGGCGTCGACGAGTGCGAACATTCCCACCTCCGCGTGGGTCGTGGACGTCGGCAATGGCGGTGTGGGCACCTTCAGTAAGGGCAACGGCACCGGCCACGCGTGGTGTGTGCGCGGTGGGGGTCCCTTATCAGAATACTAGTGGCCTGTGATGCCTTGGACATTTGATCATTTGAGTCATTTGATTATTTATCCGGGGGTGCAGGGGGCGTGCCCCCTGCTTCACCCGCTGTGCACGGAAGAGGTGTTCTTCAAAGGCAACCGTCAGCTCTGGCGGCCTACGTGTCAATTCGCCATGAAGTCGGTGTGATGACGGACGAGATTTATTGTTATTCAGCAATAGCAGAAGGAGGAACGATGATGACACAGCAATGGGTGTTGACAACATTGGGTAGTGCGGTCGTGGTGCTGGCCCTGTCTGGCGGTATGGCCCTGGCCACCGACAACATTGATCCCAGTGAGAGCGGCGCGCAGTATGCCTGGGGAGAAAACATTGGCTGGTTGAATGCTGAGCCAGGTGGCGACGGGGGACCCGGCGTCTTTGTGGAGGATGATGGGGTGAGCGGGTATCTGTGGGCGGAGAATACCGGGTGGATTAGTTTGTCATGCTTGAATAATTCCACCTGTGGGACTGGGGACTATCGTGTGACGAATGATGGGAATGGAAATTTGGCGGGCTATGCCTGGGGCGAGAATATCGGCTGGATTAGCTTTTCCTGCACCAACACCAATGTGTGTGCCACAAAGAATTATGGGGTGACGATTGACCCGAATACCGGCGAATTTAGTGGTAGAGCCTGGAGTGAAAACACGGGGTGGATTAGCTTTCGTCATCAATCCGGCAGCACCTACGGCGTGACCACTTCCTGGACGGGCGGCGGTACGAGCCCCTTGATGTGTGATGTGAATAACGACACGCAGATTGACCGCACGGATATTCAAACCATCTTTGCTGCCCGGAATACGTCAGCGACTGGACCAGATGATCCACGAGATAAAGACGGCGATGGCACCATTACGATTTTGGATGGACGACAATGTGTGCTGGAGTGTACGAACCCGAACTGTGCACCATAATCAAGGGCGTTGGGTAATGTCTCAGTGAGGGACAACGGAGAAGTGTCGGCTAATGACACCAGGGACAGGTTAACGATTCATGTATGTGCGAGATGATGAGGTGACGATTATGAAGAGTCTGTACAAGATGTTCGTGAGTCTTCTGCTGTTGAGTAGTGTAGTTCTAGTAGGTTCCTCCACAGGTTGGGCGGCGATGCTCTTTTTATCTCCGGTGAGTCAAACCGTGTTTGAAGGAGATCCAGTGCTGGTGAATGTGCGGATCTCGGGATTGGGCGATGGTATGGATCCATCTGTTGGCAGTTTTGACCTAGACGTGACCTACGATACGAGTGTGTTAGCGGCCACGGGTGTGACCTTTGGCCCACATTTGGGCGATGGCATTGAATCAATCCAAAGCTTTGATCTTTCCTCGCCTGGGCTGATTGATTTGGCGGAAATCTCGTTTTTATTCGACTTGTCTGGGCAACCGGCCAATTTCACGCTGGCGACCCTGTTGTTTGACACGGTGGCTCCCGGGATCAGTCCGATGAACTTTACGCAAACGCTCGTCAGCGATGCCTTCGGCTCCTCGCTAGCGCTAAGCCATGTTGGTGGAGCTGAGGTGACGGTCATGAATCCGATTCCTGCTCCATCGGCCATGGTGCTTTTTGGGACCGGACTTGCCGGCCTCGTCGCCTGGCGCATGAGAAAACAGAGTCCTACAAAAGGCGGGTAAGGGCCGGAGGAGAAACATGATGGCTTGGGAGGGTCGGGGCGTCACCGCAAAAAGAGCCCTGGATATCGCTACTCATAAAGGAGGTTTCTTTTCATGATGCAGAGGACCCGAAAATCAATTATCAGAAGAGCAGTTATCGGGGTCATCGTCAGTCTGGCCTTGGGATTTGGAGTATTCAGCTTCAATTTGGCTGTGCAGGCTGGAGAGCTGGAGCCGCCAGCCTCGGCGTTTGATGAGAATGGCAATCCAAAGGGCACCATGAAGACGCTGGACCAGATTCAGCCGACCTGGAGTCAGCTATTGCCGGCTGCAGAGCGGTTTGTGCTCGTCATGGGCGACGCGGCGGTGCTAGACAAGGAGACGGGCCTGGTGTGGGAACGGGACCCGGGTACGATCAGAAGAAACTGGAATTCTGCCATTTCGTATTGTGCCAGACTGGAGGTGGGCGGACGAAAAGGTTGGTCTTTGCCCCTGCGTGAACAGCTGGCGAGCCTGGTGGATACCAGCAATAGTCGTCCCACCTTGCCTACGAACCATCCGTTTTTGAATATTCAATTGGACCTCTATTGGTCGGCGTCGACGGACGCGAACGGTCCCGATCTCGCGTGGGGCGTGAATTTTATCAGTGGTGATGTGTTCAGCACCGGTAAGGGCTTCGAGACCAATGTATGGTGTGTGCGCGGTGGTCAGGCGTATGACGGTCAAGATGTCAAGGAAGTGCTCGATGCCCTGCCGTGATGATTTGCTGATTCGCATGGTTTGACTATTTCATCTGGGAGAGCAGTGGGCATACAGCCCCCTGCTTCGCCCACTTTATGAATGCGGAGCCGCTTTGGTGATTGATCGAACGCGGGAGCGGTGTTCTCGCTACAAAGGGATGCCCCTTCGGGATCAAGCAAGCCACACCGTGCTCATGTATTGCCTGTACGCTCCCTGTGTCAAACAATGGATGCGCCCTGCAGACACAATAGGGCACCTCTAAAAACCAGGATTTTTTTGTGAGAGTAAGGAAGCCACGCGCGGAAAACCGCAGTGTATGGGCCAATACATGAGGATTTGAGCACGTGGCTGACGCCGCCATCGCGGAAAAGGACGGTTATTAGAGGTGCCCAATAGGCAATTCGTGGCCTTTCCTTCGAGAAGCCTCAGGACTAGACGGACCCTTCGACAAGCTCAGGGCATGCTTTTTTGAATTGCCTCTTTCAAAAAACTCTTTCGAGGGAATTTCCGAAACTTGCTGCTCTTTATAGGAGGAGTCAGGGATGAACGAACACGACATACCTAACAATCCGGAATCTAGCTTTCCCGCGTCAACGGTCAAGTCAAAACCAGGATGGGGCCTCACCACCGTCACAGTTCTTCTTACTCTACTCGGTTTTTTATCTGTCTTTTTTTTAGTGTTTATTCGAACGAGGAGTGTCGCGGAGGGAATAGGCGCCTGTCTCGCCGCACCGATACTCGCATGTCTGGTTGTGGGAATCTTTCAGATCGGGAAATCGTATAGAAATTGGAAGTCTCGGTTAAAAATCTACTGTTGGAGTCTCGTTATTCTGCTGGCATTTGGAATTCCAGGAGAACTTGAAAAGATTAGTCAAAAGGTCCAGCAAGTGAAGGAACTCAAAGGGATTCAGCAGCGACAAGAAGAATTCGACCAACAGGTCAGCAGCATTGATGATGAGGAAGAGCTTGATGCTCTGTACACCACGTATATGGATTCTACCCAAGCGAGCTTTGAAAGGCTGTCTGAAGGAAGTACAGGGGAAGACAAGAAATTTTTTGCAATTCTGAAGGATTTTTCCAGTGAAACACAGGAAAAGGCCCAAGAGTGGCAAGAGGCAGTCAATGCCGTCCAATCCCCTCAATTCCTGAATTTTTCCCTCCTGACAAGTTCTCAGGAGTTCGCCTACCAACGCCAGGCCTTAAAGACGTATCTGGAGAAAACCACGCACTACAGCGAGTTCTTTTCTCATACGATCCCTCGTTTTAAACAAAGGTTGAGCGTGCTTGGTGAAAAAAACGTACGGGCCAAAAGAGCTCTTGAGGGTGCGACTGAGACATATCGTGCTCAGAAAATAGTGGTTGAGCCGCTCTTGGAGGCCCATCTCCATTGGGGAAATAACTTGCTGAAGATTTTAGATTTGCTAGAGGATCACAACGGTCAATGGACGTATCAAAATGACAAGCTTTCATTTGAAAACGATACCGTGTTAGCGGCATTCAAGGAAATAGCTGAAGCGATTGAGGACAATGAAGCAACCATAGACACCTTAACAAGTAAGCTGACCGAAGCCTAGCAGCAAGACTTATTTTGTCTAGTTATGTATTGTGATTATCTACATGGCACAACGGGCAGATGTGACTCGAATTGGAAAGATTGTTACCTCTCTAAACCACGAAAGGGAAAGGTTAGTCCGCCCAAATCGAGAGATAAAAAATTTAGTAAGGGAACGGGTTCTGCAAGTATGGGCCTGAAAAAGTTTCCTTAGATAAATAGATCGAGAGTCCTAACTATTTTTATTGTCATTAGAGTATGGAGGAAGGTCACAATCCAAGGAGTAGCCTGATTTGGTGCTATATGAGAGAGGTTATCACTCACTTCTCCGTTGCCACCGGTCGGGGCGACTGAGTGCCCACACACTAGATCGTTGTTAGGTTTCAGATTCAGCCAAAAAGGCCGTTTTACATGCCTACTTCCCACTTACGATGGAATTGACCTATTCTTCGAATTAGCAAATTCATACGACTTAAAGTTATAAGGAGAAGTAACAATGAACCCGATTACTTCAACCAAGGTGACAGCATTGCTATTAGCCCTTTTTCTTTCCGCCGTTTTTTCTGTCGGAACAATCAATTCCACCGAAGCAAGGGATTTGAGCGTAACAACAGAAGCCTCAAATAAAATTGTCGAAGGTGCAAAAATGAAAGCGAAAACCGTCGATGGAGGAACAGAGAACTACATCGGGGACACGGAAAAGAACCTAAATGAAAAGGCCGCACCGGTTGTGCAACCAGGGAGTAACAGTATTATAAGGAAACCTCCTTGCATAGGACTCCATGTTCCATGGTGTAAACCAATAAGGCCCAAACCTGGGAAGCCAATAAAACGGTAATCTCAATCACCCCTTCATAACCTTGACTGCTCTATTGTCAAAGATGCGCTATGACCAAGGCCACGGCCTCCCACAAGATTATGGCCAAGCCCGGGAGTGGTATCTGAAGGCGGCCGCGCAGGGATACGCTCGCGCGGAAAAGCGTCTTGCAATCTTAGATGCCAAAGGCCAGTAGAGTTTGTTTCCGTGGCCACATTCCCACCTAAGAACTCTGTGCTTCGATCAATCGTCGGTTGCGGCCAAACAACCGAAAGGCCGTTTACATTTCCTATTCCCTCCCTAACCTTATGGCTTAGGCAAGCGGATGAGCAAATTATATTCCTGGGACGATGATCTATCAATTTTTGACACTTTTGAGAAAATGAAATAAGGGATAGACTCAATGATGGAAGAGTTTAGAGGTTTGCGATGGAGAAAAGGAGTACGATTTGCTGTTCTCTGTTGCCTGGCTCTCTCCGTAACAGGGTGTCTTAATTCCCCTCTTTCTGTCTCGAATACAGAATGGACCTGCAAGGAACATAATTCAAAACAGGTTTGCCAAGTTGAATTTGAATTGAAAAATTCTAGCTATGAGGAGATTCTTGCCGAGGTTTTGATCCAAGCCCACAGAAGACGTTTTGGCGACATCGGCAATGTTACCAACATTGTCGTTAGGAAAAAGATCCTTTCGCTTAGTTTAAAGGGGGAGGAATTGTTGAAGGTAAAAGAATCGCTGCATGTGCCGGGAGCAGTGACCCAAATTGTTGTGACGGCGATTGTCAAACAGGACTGATCAAAAAGAGATGTTCAGGATTCAGCAAAAAGGCTCTTTGAAAATCTGAAAGTCGCGGGCGCGGATTCTTAAGACTGAGGTGCCCACTTGTACAGGGTGAACGTCAATTCATAAAACTCCATGATCCTATGATTTTTCATCCGAAAGATTTTCGAGATATTCTAAGTCAGCCAGGTCTTTGTAGCGGCCACTGGCTTTTTTATTTTGCTTAAGGTGCTCGAGGCTCAGTACGTGTACAACGACATCGTCCCATTCATACACTTCACGTTTTTCATAGCATTCGTCAAATGATACACCGGAAATCGATGTCAACACTTCTAGCCGTAGGGGAGGATTTCCGATCCTAATAACCTGATCAGGTTCAAGAAACAAGGCGGGGGTGAGGTCAGGGACATTGAACCCAAATTCTTGAAACACATTGACGACCCGCTCCGCGTTGTCCTGATCAATTCGAATCCACACATCAAGATCAGCGGTGGCACGCACATATCCATAGTACCCGACCGCATACCCACCGACGAGCAAGTATTTGACGTTATGCTTGTTGAGTAACTGTAAAAACTCGCTGAAGTCTTGCGGCAGTGGCGCGTTCGCCATAGAGAATCCGTCGAGTGTCCTCAATCGCTGCTAAGCGCTGATGGTGGGTTTTGTCTTGCCAGTAGACCACGTCTTCTTTATCCTGTTCGCCCAGTGAGAGACTGGTCAAGACCTGACGATTCAACTTGTGGATGGATGGAGCCATAGGTATATATTACTCTATCCTTCTGTTCATTGCTATTGATCACGTTGGGAACACTTGTTAAAGGTGTTGCTGATTTGGGACTTGCCGGAATGGTGTGGGAATCGGAGGAAAAAGTGGAAACGGTGGCCACGATGTCCTACTATCTGGGACGTTGTTTCTCTTTTGGGTCTGTTGAAAAAAGCCGCCAGCGGCGTTCTCGCCCTTTTTCCGTGCTCACGTAGTGCCAGTACGCTCTGCGCGCAAAAAGGGCTGCGGCCTTCCCTTCGACATGCTCAGGACAGGCACCTTCGGGAGGCCTCAGGACAGGACTGGACGGACTTTTTTAACAGACCCTATGCTGCAGGTCGCGAACCGCTTCCTGGCGAAATATGCCATTGATATCTTTATTATTCAACACTCCCCTTTTTAATATTTCGGGAGCTACTGTATACAAGTCTTCGGGATCTATTCGTTGAATTTTTTGAATCTGTAGGCGGGCACTTCCTTAAATTTGTCGCTAGAGGGCGATGGTCTAACGAAAATTTATCCTTTCTAGGAAGCTTGCTTGAATTCATCGTTGGCATAATTGTCGTGATTTTCGGTTTGGTTTTTGTGGGGGTACTTCTTAAGGAAAGACATAACTTCTTCTATTTTCCTCTGGAGGTCAGGTTATTCAACACTCTTGTTTATTAATTCCCTGTTCCGTCAAGGCTATTCCGAAGATGCTAGAAAAATTATTTACCAATTGGCCTTGTACTTTTTCTGTGGCCACCTGTTGATCAAGGATTTTTTGCATTGATGTCATCAGGCAGTTTTCGATGCCGCATGGGGAGAGTAGTGCAAAAGGTTTAAGATCCACGTTCACGTTGAGGGCGAAGCCGTGCATGGTGATGCCTTTTGTAATGCGTACGCCGATGGAGGCGATTTTTTGTAAACGATCTTCTCTGTTCCTTACCCATACTCCTCGAAACTTCTCATGCCGGCATCCCTCAATGCCCCAATCCTGTAACGTTCGAATCAACACCTCTTCTAATTTCTGCACATAGATCTTGGGGCCTGGACAAAAGTTTCGCAATTGGAGAATGGGATAGCCAATGATTTGCCCAGGAGCATGGAAGGTTACCGAACCACCTCGATTTGTCCGATGTAATCCGATCCCTTGTCTTTGCAGTTCTTCCCAATGTGTCTCCCAATGTTGGGGCTGGGTGGTTTTTCCAAGAGTGAGCGTTGGTTCATGCTCGGTGAGTATTAACGTATCTCGGATGGACCCGTTGGACCGTTTTTCAACCAGTGATTGTTGCAGTTGGACGCCCTCCGCAAAAGGCAGAGATGGGATGGAACATACAGTGCCTTGTTGAAGCAGGTTTTCTCGCATCATAGATCGAAAGAAAATGGCACGTTAACTGGAAGAAGATGAGGGTTCAGCCTTGATTTGTAGAGCCTCCAAAATTTGTACAGGAATGCGTTTCACCTTCCCCAGAGAATCAACGGAAACCAGAGTTGCGGAACCTTCCACGACTAAGCGTTGGCTGGTGCGTTCTCGAATTGTGTGAGAAAACGTGATAGAGATACGGCGATCAGCGGAGACAGTAGTGTCCACCACCAACGTTTCGCCGTGCACCGCAGCGGAACGGTAGGCCAGTTCCGCCTTGGTCACGCGAAACTCTGTTCCCTGCTGAATAAGTGCAGTGACGGATAAGCCATGTTCTTCAAGAAAGTGCGTTCGCGCGCGTTCAAAGTACTTGAGGTAATTGGCATAGTAGACGACACCTCCACAATCAGTGTCTTCATAATAAATGCGTACGTCCATGAAAAGGCATCAAGCACGTTAGAACTTTAAGGTGGGAAAGGCTGGAAGGTCTGATGCTACTGTCTCTGTGAGTTTCATGGTTAGCTCGAACAGTTGATGAAATCGTTCAGATTTGAGGGATTCAAACCCAAAACCCAATACCGCATGGTCAGCTGCATCAAACAAGGACTTCATTTTTGGCCATTCGTTCAGAAAACGTTGGCCCAAGGGATCACCAAGTCCGGCTAAGGCTTGAAATTGAGCCTGGAGCGGCAGACGGTATTTCCCGTCGATGTCGTTGAGATAGCAAGTTCGACAAGTTTCTTGCATATCTTTGGGAAGTTTCTCAAGATTGATATCCCAACTTTTTAGTTGATGGTGTGCAAACAGTTGACATTGTGCCGCGGCTTCGAGCGCTCGCTGCAGGACGCGAGTAGCGACTTCTATCTCACGGCTTCTCTCGCTGCGACGTTTTGCCCAAGCCAAAAGGTCACGCGTGAGAGAGGGTTTGATTTCCTTTGCATCCAGGACAATGGATTCGAGAAATCGCATATTCTCTTTAAGAGATTTGAGAATACGGTCCATGCCGGGTGGCCCGCCCCATACCGAAGCTAATTCTAAGGCCTTGATCCCGTTTTTCAGTTTCTCCCAGGCTTGACGATAGAGGAACTGTTCCCAAAAGCTATAGCCTTTGGCAATATCTGCTAAAGCCCGATAAATTGGCTTGAGCCCACCACTCACACGGTGCTCCAACAGATAAAAGGCTTGCGCGGCCGCCTCATGCCATCCATGATTGAACAATGCGCAGGCGTCTTGACGAAGCCTGAGGGCCTCGGCATCCCATGGGTTCTCTGAGCCGGATGAATGAGAAGAGGAAGCGGGTCCGTCTTTGTGAGTTGGCACGTTGGTCTCTAAGAAGATCTGAGTGGAGTACGGAAACCCTCCCAAGGCCATGGCAGAAGCCATCGCAACCGACGCGCCAGTTAAATCAATTGTAAGCTCTCCCGGTCTGACCTCCCATGTGTTCAACAGAGGAGATAACCCCTCCGTTAGGGCTTTGTGGCATTCAGGAAAACTCTTATTATCAGGTGTCAGGATCCAGTCCCAGCGTTTCGGCATGTGAGAAAGAGCTGGATGCACATCAGTTTCCACGACATGCTTGGATGAGTCCTGCAGAAAAAAACACACCATCTCAGGGTTGAGCCGCTGTAGAATGGCGATGGCGGGAGCCGGATCGGTTTGAACGGCCAAGAGGAGTGCTTTTGTGGGTAGAGAGGCACTCACAATGCATCCGACTATATCATTGGTGGAAGAAGGCAGCAAGGAATGCGACGTTGAGCCTACCGTTCCCTTCGTTCCGTGCCCTGTGAATGTGAAATTTGCCTGCTATCCTGCTAAACTCTCAGCGTCATGGAAATTGAAGACGTGATTGAAGCATTTGAAACAAGCGCCGATGTGAAAAATGCATTTATTCGGACACATGCTGAACGCGTTGTCGAAGTTGGACAACTGATGATTCGGGCCTTCCGCGAAGGTAAAAAAGCCATGCTGTTTGGGAATGGAGGCAGCGCGACGGATGCTTCCCATATTGCGGCAGAGTTTGTGGGGCGCTATCGGCGTGACCGTGAGCCTTTGCCAGCTCTTGCCTTGGCGACTGATATGGCTGCATTGACATGTATCGCTAACGACTACGACTTTTCTGATATTTTCTCCCGCCAAATTCTTGCTCATGGTCGAAAGGGAGATGTGGCTATTGCGATCAGTACCAGTGGGAATTCATTAAATGTGATTCGGGGAGCCGAGGCGGCTCATGAACGAGGAATGGCGGTGATCGGATGGACGGGCGCGGGTGGCGGAAAGCTGGCTGATGTGGTCGACTATTGTTTTACGGTGCCTTCGTCTATCACCGCACGTGTTCAGGAATGTCATATCACGCTTGGCCATGTCTTATGTGAATTCATAGAAGAGCGACTCTTTGGCGATCAAAACTAAACCATCGTCTTCTCCCATCGGCCCCAAGCTCAATCTGGCTCGACTGCGCACGTATCCCCTTCGTACGCGGCATTCCAAAGTCAATATGACAGATGGGGCAGTGCCTTGGCGCCGCGGCGGTACATTTCAGAAATTTCTGCAATCTCTTCCAGATATTTTAGCCGGGCAAGACTTTCGAGCCGTGGTCAACGCGATTATTCAAGCTCGAAGACGGGAAAAACCGGTTATCCTGGGGATGGGGGCCCATCCCACCAAAGTGGGCCTGAATCCCGTTTTGGTTGATCTGATGCGTAAAGGAGTCATCACGGCTATTGCGATGAATGGAGCGGTCGTGATTCATGATTTTGAACTAGCCTATCAGGGACAGACTTCTGAGGAAGTGGAAGCCGAAATTGACTCTGGACGGTTTGGGATGGCCGAAGAAACGGGCCGGATTCTGAATGAGGCCATTGTAAAAGGCTGGGAGAAGGGCTTGGGGCTTGGTGAGGCGGTCGGTCGCTATATCCAATCTCACCCCAAACAGTTCCCCAATCGGCGTGTGAGTTTGCTGGCCGTAGGGGCACAGTTGGGATTGCCAATTACCGTTCATGTTGCGATCGGAACGGACATTATCCATATGCATCCCAATGCCCATGGAGAAGCCATTGGCGGAGCCTCATTGGTAGACTTTCGTAAGCTCACGGCCGTGGTCTCGCAGATGGAAGGTGGTGTGTATATCAACTTGGGGTCGGCTGTGTTTCTGCCGGAGGTCTTTCTCAAAACGGTCACCTTAGGTAGAAATCTCGGCCGGGCATTAAAACGGATTACCACGGTCAATATGGACTTTCTTCCGCATTATCGACCTATGACGAATGTCGTGAAACGTCCGACGCAAAAGGGCGGTCAAGGGTTTAATCTGATTGGACATCATGAAATAATGGTTCCTCTACTGGCTGCGGCTGTATTAGAGGGACTGACATGCTGAAAATATGCTCACTCTTTTGATGTCTTTATGGATTTATCATGAGCCACATGCGGCTTTTAGAGGGTGCCTATGAAAAAGAAAATCCTGATTGTCGATGATCACCCAGACATTGTGTTGATGCTTGTTGATCGCTTGGAGGCCTTGAATTACGAAACAATCAAGGCTGGGAATGGGAAAGAAGCGCTAGAAAAACTTGATCAGCATTCCCCTCATCTCATGTTATTGGATTTGGAAATGCCGAAGATGACCGGGATGGAAGTGTTACATGCGTTGAGAAAAATGAATGTGAAAAAGAATGACAAGGAGGAGTCGAAACTGCTTAGTGGAGACATACTGCCTCTTCCGGTGGTGGTCATGACTGCTCATGGCACCATTTCTAAAGCGGTCGAGGCTATGCAAGCGGGCGCCTATGATTTTCTTACCAAGCCGATTGAACTGGATCACCTATCGTTGGTGTTGAAGAAAGCGTTGGCACGGGAAGCGCTGAGCCGGCAAGTGGCGTCGTTACGCACAGAAGTAGAAAGTCGGTATAGCCGAATTGTTGGAGAGAGTCCGCAAATCAGATCTACGGTGGAATTGGCGAAACGTGCTTCCCAGGCTGATGCGACTGTGTTGCTGTTGGGAGAAAGCGGGACGGGAAAAGAACTCTTTGCTCGGTCAATTCACCAGTGGAGTGACCGGCGAGAGATGCCGTTCAGCATCATCAATTGTGTGGCGCTTACCGAATCGCTACTCGAAAACGAACTGTTTGGCCATGAAAAAGGTGCATACACTGGGGCAGATACGTTGCAAAAAGGGAAAATGGAAGCCGCAGATGGGGGGACGGTCTTTTTGGATGAAATAGGTGATATGCCTCTAGGCCTTCAGGCCAAGTTGTTGCGAGTGCTGCAGGACCATGAATTTCCCAGAGTGGGAGGTACCCGCCTGGTCCGGGTGAATATTCGTGTTATTGCCGCTACGAATAAGGACTTAAAAGAAGCTGTCAAAGCTGGAACGTTTCGCGAAGATCTCTTTTTCCGGTTGAATGTGGTGAATTTATCCTTGCCACCGTTGAGAGATCGGCCTGAAGATATTATCCCTCTTGCCGAATATTTTCTTGATCGCCATGTCCGAGAAATGAAACGCCCCAAACGGGAATTTTCCAAGGCGGCCATTGATACCATGCGTTGTTGTCTCTGGTCCGGCAATATCCGGGAGCTGGATAATGCTATTGCGCGGGCAGTCGTACTGGGGATAGAAGAAGAAATTTCTCCTGAACTCCTAGGGCTTGGGAGCGGACAAAGTGACGAGATAGAAAACCTGGACAATCTGCCCTATCATGAAGCGATCGATCTCTTTAGTAAACATATCTTGGAACGGGCTATGCGGCGGAGTAATTGGAGTCAAACCAAAGCGGCCGAACTCCTAGGGCTTCAACGGACCTATCTTTCTCGCATTGTCAAGCAAAAAAACATCCAGCAAAGTCCTGAAAAGGCCTCGTAGCGTTTCGTAGTGGAATGCAATCAGTTACGTCAATTTTGGAGGGGATGGTTCATGGTGAGGTGCCGGGCATGTTTCTTTGGTGATGGCACAGGTGAACTCCTGCCCCTGGAAGTTCAAAAGATATACGGAAATTTCAATGGGAAGATCTTTCCCTTGTTTTGTCCGGTGAGTCGTAAAATAGGTGAGAGTTTTCCCCTGTCGTAATTCTTCTAGATGCTCTTGATAGCGTTGACTGTCATGGTTGGGGGCGATATCTGGTATGCGTAATGCCTCTAACTCCTGTTGAGTATAGCCGAGAAGATCGGTGGCTGCCTGGTTTGCAAAGCGAAAATGTTTTTTCGTGTCAGCTATTAAAATGGCCTCAGGAACATGGTCAAACGCAAATTGCATGAGTTGGATATGTTCTGTCAGCCGTTGATACTCCTCCAGGGAGAATTGATAACGAGAGTCAATGGTCTTTGGCGTTGACTGGGAACTTGGTTGAACAATCGAGGGAAAACGCTGGTCGAGCTTTTCGTTGGTTGTCGGTTGTTTTCTTTGGCTGTCAAATTGTTTGGTGGTGTTGATGGCTCGGCAAAGTACATTTCGGACTTCCTCTCGACGGTAGGGTTTCGTCAGATAGGCGAAGGCTTTGTTCAGGATGTCGGGAGGAGTGGATTTGTCTAATGATGTAAAGGCCGTCAAGAGAATAACTGGCAATCCGGGTTTATGCTTGGCGAATTCTCCTAGAACTTCAATTCCGTCTCGATCTGGAAGGCCGATATCAAGAAGGATAGCATCGTACTGATTTGCTAGTCCTTTTTTCAGAGCGGTACTGGCTGTATTGGCTGTATCCACATCAAAATTTTCCTGCCGCAAAAAGTCTGAGAGCGCCAGACTGATGTCGGAATCATCATCGACAAGTAATATTCGGCTGTTAACAGTCATGAAAAGGATCTATTCTCAATATCATTCTAGAAAAGATGGGGAACATGGCAGGAAAAGCCATGGGGCTCCCCTCTGTCAAAATCAGCTGCAAAATTGAGGCTTACCGAAATATGAAGATTTTGGGGGGTTCGTGGTGCGGAAAATGTAAAAAATGTATCTGTTTAGATAACAGATTTATCCAAAAAGATACGTTTGACCCTATTGGGAGGGCCGGGTTTCTGTCATTCCCGACATCTTTCATCGGGAATCCAGGTTCTGTCTTTTTCGGATGGATCCCCGCTAAACACTGCGGGGATGACACCCAGGCTCTGAACCCTTCGCAGACAACTCTGGAGAATGAGGCTTATTTAACATTAGTCTTAGTAAGTCTTGTCGTTCAGGTTCCTAGACGAATCACGGGAAGCAAAATGATCAAGCTGGAAAGCATTTCTCATGAAAGATTGTCGGCCGATGGGGATCTGGGTTGTTGAATTGGCAGACGGAACGTGAACCGGCTTCCCTCCCCTGGCGTACTGGCGACCTTGATTCTTCCTCCATGCAACTCCACTAAGCTTTTCGTGATGGCTAGTCCCAATCCTGCGCCACGGTTTTTCATATCCGAGGTTTGCCCACGGTAGAATCGTTCAAAAATGGTGTCATGCTCCTCAAGTGGGATGCCACACCCCGTATCTTGCACACAAACTTCCACGTCTCCATCATCAAATTGTTGCACGTGAGTAGTAATGGCTCCCGAATGTCCAGTAAATCTAATGGCATTGGTAATCAGGTTCGTCAAAATCTGAATGAGCTTGTCTCGATCGCCTTGAATGAAAGGAATTGGATCGGAAATGTTGGTTGACAATATGAGGGATTTTTTGTCTGCCAGCGGTTTCAACAATTCCACAACTTCTCTTGCAAGACTCCCAAGGTTGACCGCTGTTGTTTGGAGCTCCATGCGCCCGGCCTCGATCCGGGAAAGGTCTAAGAGGTCATTAATCATGCGGGTGAGCCGCTCGATATTGTGGGTCACTCGATTCAGATAAAAGGTTTGCCTCTCGTTTAACTCCCCGGTTAAACCGTCCGTCATATTTTCGATTAAGCCTTTGATGGACGTCATTGGTGTCCGCAGTTCATGGGAGACGATCGACACAAAGGCCGATTTTAGGCGATCCAGTTCTTGCAGCCGCTCATTGGCCAGCTGTAGATCTTTGGTTCGTTCAACTACGCGTTGTTCCAGGTCTTGGGCAAGGTTTTCAAGATCATGGTAAGTGCGGGCGTTATCGATGGCCACCGCGACGTGGCTGGCAATAGTCATGAGTATGTTGACGTCTTCCTGAGTACACAGTGCCCCGCCTTTATCTGCCCCTAAATATCCCAAAATGCGCTGCTGGCTAATAAGAGGAGCGCCGATACAGGAAGTCACACCGAGGATGTCAGCCACTGATCGCATGACAGGATTCAGTTGTTCCAAGACTTTTCGCAAGTCTTGAACCAAGACGGGTTCTCCCTTCACTAAGAGCGTTTCATCTAGTGATCCTGGAGCAATGGGAAAAACCTGGTTTTCCAATAGCGGAACATATTCAGGTGGAATCCCGGAAACTTGGGTAATGATGGCTTGGTTCCCATCATCTTGTTTCAAAATGAGAACCATCCGGAAAAATCCTAAATTTTCATGAAGCACTGAAAGCATGGTGGAAAACAGTTTCTGCATTTCTAGTGTAGACGTAATGAGGGTTCCAGTTTGATGTAAGGTGCTAAGTTGGGTGACTTGTTTGGTAATGGTGTTCAAATACGTGGTGATGGCCATTTCTCGTTGATGAAGCCCTTGTGTCATCTGATTGATACTTTGGGTTAGCTGCCCAACCTCATCTTGGGTGTCCGGCAAGACTGAAACCTGCAGGTCCCCTCCGGCAATTTGGTTAGCGGCTTTGGCGAGGCGCTGAATGGGATTAATAATTCGATTCGTCAAAATCACCGTTAGCCCGATGCCGAGTAGAATCATGCCCATGGTGAGCAGGCCAATGTTCCACACCGTTTGGTTTAAGGCTTGTTTCATCTGGGCTGTAGAGATTCCCACTTGGATGACGCCGATAATGTCCGCTTGCGGTTGTAGCGTCTTTTGAGGTTTCTCAAGTATTTCAGATGAGAGAAGGTCGATGGGAGTGGGACTAGACTGTGTACGATAGACAGGAAGGGCAAAATCATAAATCTGTTCATAGGAAAGGGTGGACGAACGTCGTGATGGTGGCCCTTGACCGGTTGGACGAAGCGACACGGTACCCTGAGAATCTAAGGTATGAAGAACTGTCATCAATGGTTGAGCGATATCAGTTTGGGCGGGCTGAGAAAACAAGGCCATGGTATGGGTATCTTCAGGAAGGAGTGGTTGGTTGCTATCGCGAATGACTTCAGTGGCATTCAGAAGTATGCCCTTCGATTGACTGACGAGGATGCGGCCATCTTGATCTCGAATAATGGCATACACCATTTCCGGGGCGGACAATGCGCCTTCTAACATTTTTTGTAAATACTCCTCATCCTGAATAATCAGTCGGTTAAGGCTGATCTTATTGAGGGTTCTGACCAAGATTGTGCCCGTGTTGACGAGCGACTGTTTCATCATCTTGGTTTCTTGCTGGATGAGGAAGCCACTGAGTCCGGTGCAAACCAGAATGATGACCAGGCTGACAAAGAGAGAAAATTTAGTCCGAAGGCTTAGGAACCTTGGATGGTCGTCCAGAGAGCCCTCTGGAATATTGGTGGTCGAGGCATTTGGAGCGTGCTCTTTAGTAGTGCTCATCAAAGGCCTCCAAGGTTTCCGGTGAAATAGGCAGTCCTAAGTAACGGGCCGATTTCATATTGATCGATTTATGGACAATGTTCGGCGGCACCATCCTCCCGACGAGCGAAGACGCCGCGGGTGTTAACATCTTCGCTGTCAGCGACGCAGCCTGTTCTCCGAGATCTTTGTAGTGAAAATACACTCCGGTGAGTGCACCGCTCTCAACAAGGCCCGCGGAAAAAGCCATTACAGGAATATTGGTTTCTAGTGCCGTGCTGAGGAGAAAATCCAAGGTGTTTTCGGTTAACACGGTACTATCTGGCAGCAACCACAAGGCATCAATGTTGTTGTGGAGTGATTTGAGGGCGTTCGAGACTTCTTTCTCATCCCGGACTTCTTCTGAAATGAGGGTCATGCCTTGATTGTGTGCTTCTTGTTGCAAACGGTCACGTAAATCTTGTGTTTTGTCGGGGTCGAACAAGACGCCGATGCGTGAGATCTGCGGGACTAAGCGTTGAAGGGGTTTGACTTGTGTCGCGAAAGGAATATGGAGAGAGAGGCCCACCATGTTACTGGACGGCAGAGCGTATTTCTCCGGGTTGAGGACCAAGCACATGACGACCGGAATATCCAGGATTTCCAATTTGGCCGCCAGGGCAGCTTTGAGCCCAACGGCCAAAACCACGTTGGCATCAGAGGCACGAATCCTTCGAGCGAGGCTTCGTCCTTTGGCCATATCCCCCTGAAGGTTGTACTCGACGGTGATTTGAAGTGAAGGCGGGAGAGCATCTTTAAAGGCGTCAATAGCTTCGGTGTATGCTCCAATATCGGCCGATTTCAGAATGGCGATTTCTTCGCCATGCGTTATCCGAGGAAAGACAAATCCTAGCCAAAGCTCCAAAGCCAGCCAGATCGGTGTGGCCAGGAACAGAGTTCTTTGATCTCTATGGAAGTGTATTATCATGAGTTACAGGAGACACGAAAATACTAAGACCAAAGTTAATTAAGCCTCATTCTCCAAAGTTGTGTGCCAAGGGTTCAGAACCTGGGTGTCATCCCCGCAGTGTTTAGCGGGGATACATCCGGAAAAGACAGAACCCCACTTCTCCACAGGTCTCAGCTTTGTTCGGTAACGAAAAAGCAAGGATGGTACCTGGTTTGGCAGAGGGGGTCTATGGTCAAGCCAAACAAGAAAGGATCAGGCAAAGCCTGTGGAAATCTACCTGGGCGGAGAGGTCCAACGAATAGCCGTGAGAGGGGACAATGAGAGCTTGACGCGTGATCGCGGCTGGTTTTCTAACACAACTCCTAAGGGGACTCTACCACCCAACAGGGAGCCGATCCCAGTCGCACCCTGAAACAAATTGGGTGGTCAGGGTGCGCATGGCACGAGACTCTTGCGTTTCTTGAATCCTCGGGTTGTGAAAATGCGGTTGCCACCCGCAATTTAAACATCGGATGATTGTCTGCCTGATTGATTCTCCCGCTTCCCAAAAAACCAGCCCGTCACACTTTGGGCAATTCGAAGGGGAGCCTTTGGGGATGACAGTAGGTTTTGGCCTGAGGGCCTCGATATGAACGCGAGTATGCCGTCGCTTCGTCTTTTTCCTGGATTTTTCCTTGTCAATTGAGGTACTTGCGACAGGGGGAGATTGAATTTTCATGATCTTCTGGCTCCTCTGTGAACAACTAAAAGCAATACGCGTTTCTTGTGTGGGTAATGACAGCAAGACTAATGCCTACAAATTTTTTTGGACGAAAATCCTGAAAAATCGCAAAATTCGAGTGTTTTAGACCTGATTCAGATGTTGTGAGCAAAAGAAGACGGGTAGGCGATCAAGAAAAGTTATCTAAACAGATACACGATGTTATCCATTTAGATACAAATTGGGTCTGTTGAAAAAAGCCGCCAGCGGCGTTCTCGCCATTTTTCCGTGCTCACGTAGTACCAATACGCTCCGCGCGCAAAAATGGCTGTGGCCTTGCTGGACGGACTTTTTTGAACAGACCCAATGTCTCTGACATGTTACATCGCAGAAAGGAAATTTGGCTGTTGATATCATCAATATTCAACAGTCCCAAATTGAATGTGGAAGAATGGCAAAACCGGTTTTCCAGAAAACTGGCGAGAAAGCTGCTAGCGGATCTGTTCAAAAACAGCCTGTCCTGAGTTGTTCGATGTATCATCCTGAGCTTGTCGAAGGATGGTTCGACGGGCTCACCATGATGTTATCACTCATTCGAAGGGGCCTGCCCTGAGCCTGTCGAAGGGGTCTGAAGTTTTTCTCCTGCTCTTTACTCCTCACTTTTCACTTCTCACTGGTCTAGAGAACGCCGCTGGCGGCTTTTTCAACAGACTCTTATTGGGAACAAGAAATACGAAAGATCTGACGATCCTCAAGCCGCATGGCTACCATTTCCCGTCCCCAGATGCATCCACCATCTAATGCGACAAGATTGTTTTCTTGGATGATGCCTAATGCGGACCAATGGCCAATAATGATCGTCTCCTTCTCCGTCGCGCGGTCAGGAATTCGAAACCAGGGAAAGTAGCCTGACGGGGCTTCTTTTGGTGGGCCTTTGAAGGAAAAGTCTGGGATCCCGTCTTTGGTGCAGACTCGCAAACGGGTCAAAATATTCGCGGTAAACCCCAAGCGCTCCTCTTTGCTCATTTTTTCAGATGGATGGAGATGTTTGCGAAAGTAAATCGATGGCAAGATTTCTTGGAAATTGTCGCTTTGCAAGGCTTGTTCGACCTCGCCGGCCAGGTCAGTTGCTTGGGCTATTGACCATGAGGGCAGCATTCCTGCATGAATCATCACAACGTCCTGCGCAGCGTGCAGCAGGGGACGAAATCGTAACCAATGAAGCAACTCCTCAGCATCAGGCGCTGAGAGAATAGGTTGCAGGGTATCTTTCCGGCCTGGTTGAGTAATTTGGCACCACAAGGCCAGAAGGTGGATGTCATGATTTCCCAAGACTGTCACTGCCGATGTGCCCAGTTGTTTGACAAAACGTAAAACCTCGAGCGATTGTGGGCCTCGATTGACCAAATCTCCCACAAACCAAAGACAGTCTTGGGCCTGATCAAACTTAATATGGTCCAAGAGGCGGTGTAATGCGCCCATGCAGCCTTGAATATCCCCGATTGCGTATGTAGCCATGATAGTCCTGTTCTCTGTGTTAGGCTAACGACAGCAGATTGTACCTCAAGGGCACCTCTAAAAACTGTCCTTTTTCCCGATGGCGGCGTCAGCCGCGTGCTCACAGCCTTCGGCGCGCACAGACTTGGTGCTCTTCGCACCGTGCGCCCTGATGTATTAGCCTATACACTGCGGTTTTCCGCGCGCGGCTTCCTTGCCCTCAGAAAAAATCACCAGTTTTTAGAGGTACCCTCAAGTTAGATTGCACACAAAATTTCTTTCAGATACGTTAGGCTTCACTTGGTGAGGCGATTATCCGATGTTCGAAAACGTTTTTGTGTTTCAACCGTTGCCCTGGGAAGACCGGAATTGGGCGCAACTCAGCGGGTTGCCTTTAGAAGAGGTGTGGTTGCCGATTGATGAAGCCGTGACCATTTTTGGATGGTTCGTCTATGCCGGATCGGGAAAGCCCGTGCTGCTGTGGTGTCATGGCAATGCCGGCAACGTAAGTCACCGGCTAGAAAATATTTGGCAACTGTACCAACGCGGCATGTCCGTCTTTATTTTTGACTACCGAGGCTATGGGCGTAGCACTGGAACCCCGTCAGAGGCTGGACTCTACCAGGACGCGCTGGCCAGTTATGACTATCTCATGCAGAATCGGCGAGTTTCGCCAAAGCACCTGATTCTGTTTGGCCGGTCATTAGGGTCTGCCGTGGCAGGGGAAGTCGCGCTTCGACGCTCTTCTGCTGGGTTAATTGTAGAAGGGGCATTCCCTTCTATCCAATCGATGTCTGACTATCATTATATGGGTTTGCCAGCTGGATGGTTGATGGATGTGGAATTTAATCTCGCAAAAAAAGTTTCATCTCTCCAAGTTCCCATTTTAGTGATACATGGAGAGAAAGATTCTGTCGTGCCCTTGTCATTAGGGAAACAGGTCTTCGAGGCGGCGCGTGAACCAAAACAGTGGTTCGTGGTTTCAAGAGCTGAACATAATGATGTGCCGTTTGTTGGTGGGGATTCCTATTTTCGAACAATGGAGGCCTTCATTGAAAGGGTTTCTCCTCGGGAATGAACCATCGCGCTGTTCGTTTCCTTTTCTGGCTTGACCCATTGTTCCAACCCTGGCTACGATCCCTCAATTTCGTCGTCCTGCTGTTTCCGTGTGCACCATGAATTCACCTCCCTATCTTTATCAGATCAACGCATCACAAGGCGGACTTCCGAAACGGCCAATGTCTGAAGCCTGGGTATCGTTTCAAGGGCTACGGGGTGATCGTCAGCGCAATACAGCCCTACATGGTGGCCCGGATCGCGCCATCTGTCTCTATTCCTTTGAGGCGATAGAGGCCTTGCGGGGAGAAGGGCATTCGATTTATCCAGGAGCGTCGGGAGAGAACTTTACGGTGGCGGGTTTGGACTGGGGAACGATTCAGCCTGGGGATCGAATGAAAATTGGGGAAACCGTCCACCTTGAATGCGTCAGTTACTGCGAGCCTTGCCGGCATAATGCGCAATGGTTTGATCAGGGTAACTATCGCCGCATTGATCAGCGGCAGCATGCCGGGTGGAGCCGCCTCTATGCCCGTGTTCTGGCAGAGGGATGGGTACGACAAGGCGACCAGGTATTTGTTGAGGGCTTGGCTGAGGAGAGCCTATCATGATGGAGCGTGTGCTGGAACCCGAAGTCATGGATGCCCCCGAGCAAGTCCTGGCCTATGCACAAGCTGATTTCGAACGGGAAAACCAAGGGTTTGTCGATCAATTTTTTACCCTGTATCCAGATTTAGAAAACCCGCATATTGTGGATCTGGGCTGCGGTCCGGGGGATATTCCTCTTCGTCTGGTACGTCATCATGCGACATGTACGATCACTGGCATTGATGCTTCCCAGCCGATGATTGATTATGCCCAACGCGCGGTCAAACAAGCGGGGTTTCAGGATCGCATCCAGTTACTGTGTCAACGTATTCAAGAGGTGAGTGTGCCGTCTCCACCCGATGCTCTTATTTCTAATAGTCTCGTGCATCATCTGCCAAACCCGTTACAATTTTGGTATTGCGTGAAAACATGGCCCAAGCCAGGTACGCCGGTTTTCGTGATGGATCTGCTTCGTCCTGAAAGCCCGGAAGCCGCACAAGCCATTGTGGATGAACATGCGGCAGCCGAATCTGAGCAATTGCGGAAAGATTTTTATCATTCCTTATTAGCGGCATTTACCGATGATGAAGTAGCTGCACATTTAGCGGAACTCAATCTAAGCCGTTTAATGGTGGACGTGCCTGATGATCGGCATTGGATTGTCTATGGGCGTGTGTAGTACGATTTTTGGGATCTTGACGGTCTATCAGCCGCCGTTTTAAAGTGCAGCCACGGTTGGGGGATCGTCTAGGGGCAAGACATTAGATTTTGGTTCTAAGAACCCAGGTTCGATTCCTGGTCCCCCAGCCACTCTTCATTTTTCAACTTTCTTTCCTTTATCTCAAGCAGTTTCCCAATTCTTGTTAGCCTCCTCCTCTCTCATTCTTTCGTAATTATATTCTGGACATTTTTAATCTTGGTATTCGAAGGTTTTTGTGAAACCCGACCTAGTAGGAAGTTCTTCATGACTACGAGTGTGTTCATTCAACTCAATCCTCCTTAGAAATCGGTAAATTTGGAGTAAAATTCATGTCTTATGCCGCGGGTGGCTTGTGGAAGACATGGATGCCGGGGATAATATCGGGATGGCTAAGTTAGAAGAACTTTCCTTTGACAATTCGTATGCGCGGTTGCCTGAGGTGTTTTATGAGCGGGTGCAACCGACGCCATTTCCGAATCCCTATGTCGTGAGTGTCAATCCGGATGCGGCGACGTTGCTGAATGTCGATCCCAGTGAGTTGGCACGGCCTGACTTTGCGGAATATTTTTGTGGCGCGAAATTGTTGCCCGGCAGCGATCCGATTGCGATGCTCTATTCTGGTCATCAGTTTGGCCACTATGTGCCGCAGTTGGGTGATGGGCGAGCGATCATGCTTGGGGAAGTGAAAACGGAACAAGGTGATCGGTGGGAATTGCAACTCAAAGGCGCGGGACTGACTCGGTTTTCACGTGATGGAGATGGACGGGCTGTCTTACGATCCACCATTCGCGAGTATCTATGTGGCGAAGCCATGCATGGGTTAGGCATTCCCACGACACGAAGTTTGTGTATTGTGACGGGTGAAGAAGTCGTGTTGCGGGAAGTGCCTGAACCCGGAGCCATGTTACTTCGCATGGCGCCATCCCATGTTCGGTTTGGGTCTTTTGAAGTCTTTTTTTACCGGCGGCAGCATGAATATCTGAAAATATTAGCTGACTATGTCATTGACTATCACTATCCGCATGTCAGGGAAGCCGACAATCCGTATGCTCGCTTGCTGCATGAAGTCGCCATGCGAACCGGTCATCTGGTGGCGCAATGGCAAGCTGTGGGTTGGGCGCATGGTGTCCTGAATACGGACAATATGTCGATTCTCGGCTTAACGCTGGATTATGGCCCATATGGATTTATGGAACGGTATGATCCGACATTTATTTGTAACCATTCTGATCATCAGGGGCGCTATTCCTTCCAGCATCAACCGGATATCGGCTATTGGAATATCCGCGCGTTGGCCCAAGCCTTGTCCGTGTTGGTAGGTGAGGAGGCCCTAAAGCTGGCGCCGCAGCTCTATGAACAAGCCATGCTCGATCAATATGCGGAGCTTATGCGCGGCAAACTTGGATTGTTGGAACGTCATGCCGGGGATGACAAACTCGTCACCGATCTTTTGAACTTAATGAATTCCAGCCGAGTGGATTACACGACATTTTTTCGGGCACTGGGAAATTTTCAGCAGGATACCCCGATAGCCAATGGCACACTCCGGGATTTCTTTCTGCATCGTGATGTGTTTGATGATTGGGCTAGCCGATACCGTGAACGTTTGGTGGCCGAAAAAATCCAGGATGTCGACCGAAAAGTTCGCATGGATCAGGTGAATCCCAAATACGTGTTACGCAATCATCTGGCTGAACACGCGATTCAATTAGCGACACGTGAGCAAGACTATTCAGAAATCGATCGGCTTCGGGAGCTATTGTGTGATCCATTTACCGAGCAGCCAGAGATGGATTCGTATTCCCGTCCGGCTCCGGAAGGGAGCCCGTCAATCATCGTCAGTTGTTCCTCGTAGTTCATCGGGATCGATGTCACGGTACCTATGCGACTAATCATCATTTTCCTTCTTTTCATGATTTTGGTGCTGGGTCCGCAGTTGTGGGTGTGGTGGGTGTTTAGGCAATACCGGCAACCCCGAGAAAATTGGCCTGGAACGGGAGGGGAACTCGCGCGCCATCTGCTGAACCGATTCGGCCTCCAAGACGTTCGGGTTGAACCGACGCCGATGGGAGATCACTATAACCCCGAGACCAAACTGGTGGGCCTTTCACCTCAGCATTTCAGTGGCAAATCTCTGACGGCAGCGGTCATTGCCGCGCATGAAGTGGGACATGCTTTGCAAGATCATGATGGGTACGAGTTGTTGAAGAGTCGCACGCATCTGATCAAATTCGCTCAGAAGGCTGAAAAAGTCGGGTCGTATCTGATGTTGGGCATGCCTGTTCTTGCCGGAGTGACACGGATTCCCGCCTTGGGCCTCGCGGTGTTTGTGGTTGCTATAGGCACGATGAGCGTGTCAGCAATGGTTCATCTGATTACTTTGCCCGTGGAGTGGAATGCGAGTTTCCGTCGAGCCCTGCCAATACTTGAAGAAGGAGGTTATTTAGCGCCAACGGACATGGAGGGAGCCAGGCGCATTCTCAAAGCCGCTGCGCTCACCTATGTCGCCTCCTCGCTTTTTTCCCTGGTCAACATGTGGCGGTGGATTCGTCTCGTCCGCCGCTGACCTGCCGGTTGAGGTTCCCGGTGATTTTTTCAGATTGCGCTCTGCTTTCACAGTTCGGTATCCTAATCGGCTGTTATCCTAAAAGGCCGCTTGTATCGGACGAAGCGGTATAATTCTCACAATAACCCGAGGTACTTACCATGAAACGATTCACTTTTCTCAGTGTTCTGTTCTGCATATTCTTTTTGCCCGCACTAGCTTCAGCAGGTAACCTCGAAGCCGTGCAAGCCTGTCTACTATCCTGGAAAGAGCATCCCTTTAATGGCCAAAATCCTACCTATCGTACCGTATCTGGAAAGTTCAAGATCTTTGGGATTGGGGAGGATATTAATGAATCTGTGGCCACGGATGATCCAGAGCTGGTGTTGATCCTTCCTAATGTCAGTGTCATGACAGGATCCAGCATGACCTTGACGAATCCCAATGGGTGGTACTGCCTGAGTTCGAAGGTCAATGTGATGTCTTCCACGACCATCAATTTGCACTGCAACGCCAAGCTGGCTTCGAGTAAAGATGGCACGACTGTCTTAGGTGGCGGCGACGATAAAGGCGTGACGGTCTTGGGAAAAGCCACTATCAACCAAGTCGGATGTGAATAACACTTTTCCTTCACACGTGCATGGTTTTTGTGTGTTGAGGCGTGGGTTCCTCCATGCTGGGGCGGAGGGTGTTATTTGTCGGTTTGGGTTTTGATGTGATCCAAGAGGGTTTCGACGGGGGTTTCTAGCTGCTTGTTCCTATTACAGGTTTGGCAGGCCGGGACGATATTCCCCCGGGTGCTTTTCCCGCCTCGCGCTAAGGGCACAAGATGATCCATCGTGAGCTTGTCGGGTCCGACGGCTTGCTCACAAAAATGGCAAATCCCTTTTTGTCTTTGGGCTGTCCACCAAGGAGACTTCCGAAGCTTTCTGGCTTTATCCCGCTCCACTTTGATATGGCGCTGAACGGCGTCGTCGTCCCCTAGATCGTAAAAATTTTCTTTAGTCATCATGTAGCTTTGGAATAATAGCCTCTAGGGGGCAAAGGAGGATTCTACCCTTTTCGGCAGAAAGGGAACCAGAAGTTTTCACCGAGGAGCATGTTGAATATTGAATGCACTAGAGGCAAATTTGCCCCTGATGATGTCGGTTCCCAAAAGATTTGGGCCTGTTCAAAAAAGTCCATCCAGCAAGGCCGCAGCCCTTTTTGCGCGCGGAGCGTACTGGCAGTACGTGAGCACGGAAAAAGGGCGAGAACGCCGCTGGTGGCTTTTTTCAACAGGCCCAAGAGGAGAGTTAGTCGAGGGCCAAGGTCAGGCATTTCGCAGAGCCGCCAGCCTTGAGAAATTCATCTAGTCCAACCGGGTGAGGGTGATAACCCTTATTGGAGAGTAAATTCATCGTTTTCGGACATCCGGTGGGAAGAATGACATGGCGACCAACACATACCGCGTTACAGGCAAACCGCTTGGCCTCTTCCGGAGGGACGGCCAAGCGTTGAGAAGTCTGAATACGGGATTCAATAACTTGTTGAGCATAGGAATCAAAGGCTTCGGGGAAATAGAGCAGTTCTCCGCCACTTAATGGGCAAAAGCAGGTGTCCAGATGGTAATACCGTTGGTCAATGAGTTCTAATGGAAGAATCTCTTTTCGGAAAATTTCGGTTAAACGATCATAGGCTCCGATATCGCTGCGCTGCCGGTATCCAGCAAACCAGACATCGTGAAAGCCTAAGAGATCCCCTGCTCCCTCAAAATAAAATGTGGAATCCAAGGAGATGACTTCATAACCCTGCTTGGTAAACCAGTCAATGAAATATTCTTCTTCCTGTTGACGCTCCGGATGCCGAAAACGGCTAGGGACGGCTTTCCCATTGCAGATAACGCCGGCATTGGCGGTAAACACCAAATCAGGGAGTCCCTTCACAGGATCCATGAGTTCAATCTTTACCCCGGCGTCCTCTTCCAATACTTTTTTGAGTACGTGCCACTGGCTTTGTGCCAGAGCCGAGTTCGAACTATTGGAGAGTCGCATCCACGGGTTAATTTCATATTCAATGCCGAAATAATCAGGTGGGCACATTAAGAGCCGGCTCATGACCTTATCCTTAGCTCTTCCATCCCAATTCGTGGGCCAGTTCGCGTAGGAAGGAAGAAGAATCCATGACCAAGCCAACGGCCTGAAAGCTGCCGCGATCACTGAGTTTCGTGGGTACGGCGGGGTTAATGTCTACACAAACTGTTGGAACGGTTGCCGGTAATAGATTGCCAGTGGCTACGGCATGCAGGGTAGACGCAACCAGCAAGGCCAAATCCACGCCAGGGAGGGCCGCGCGCATCGCTTCTTGCGCCTCAAGAGAATCGGTGATGATATCGGGCAGAGGGCCATCATCACGAATCGTGCCGGCCAACACCATCTGGACCTCCTGTTGGACACAAGCGGCGACAATGCCTTCAGTGATGATGCCCTGATTCACAGCTGCTCGGATGCTGCCGACTGCCCGGACTTTGTTGATTGTCCGGAGATGATGTTCGTGGCCATGAGGAACCGATCGTCCAGCTCCCAAATTGTAGCCAAGAGACGTGCCATACAGGTTGGCCTCCATATCATGGGCTGCCAGGGCATTTCCACAAAAAAGCACGTGAATGTAGCCTTGTTGTATGATCCAAGCCAATGCCTCCCGGCCACCCGCATGAACGATGGCCGGTCCTCCGGCAAATAACACTTTGGATGTGTCCTGGTTGCGTGACCGGCGTTCCTTTATCATTCGCATGCGTTTTGCCACATCTCCTATCACATGCCGGTAAGGCCGTTCTGATGAAACTTGGGCTTCCATGAAGCCGAACACATCCCGTTCCGCAGGACGCTCAAGAGGGAACACGCGAATCCCCTCCCTGCCCACGACAATGAGATCCCCTTTCCGTACTGACCCCATGGGGATCATCTTGGCAGACACTGGTGTGGAGTTCACGACAATGGCCAGATCCATTTCGGTTTGATGCACATCAAGCCACCTGCCTTGATAACGGATTTGGGTAGGGAGATGGGATGTGGCATAAAAATCCTCGGGCAATACGCCATCTTCTGGAGCCGGAGCCGGCGTGCAGTCCTGCTCAGTTTCGATAGTGGCTCCATGCGGCTGGATGGCTTCCAAGATTTCCTGTAACAGCTCTGGGGTGGCGGCTTCAATGCGGATATTCGCTTGGGAAAGATCTTCCCGATTGGTCCCGACATGCACATTGTTCAGGGTAAACGTCCCTCCCAACATGACAATAGTGTCCAAGACTTTGGCGAGAATCAGCGAGTCGATGATATGTCCCTGAAGGGTGACGGTTTGGGAGACCATGTTTGTATTGTATCAGGTATCTTCGTTAGTGCTTGCCAAGAATGACCGTTGATTCAAAATTGATTGTGTCCGATGATATACTTACTAAGACCACTGTTAACTAAGCCTCATTCTCCAGAGTTGTCTGCGAGGGGTACAGAACCCGTGTGTCATCCCCGCAGTTTTTAGCGGGGATCCATCCGAACAAAGACAGAACCTGGATTCCCGATTACAGATGTCGGGAATGACCGAAACTCAGTGCTCTACGGGGCTCAGCTTTGTTAACGTATTTTTTAGTAATAGGCGTGTTGGTGGAGAAGGAATAGAGATGAACGGCACCCTAGATTCGATTGAACGGCTGCTAGTTTTTGGCCTTGTCTTCCTAGGTCTGCTGGGGGCTGAGAGCAAACTTGCGCAAGCTGCACCTGGCACGGAGGTCTTCCAGGGGTTCACTCAACATATCAGTGCGCAGATTGGCAAGGATAAATTAGCCTTTGCTGAGGCGGATACCTGTACCGCCTGGTTTTATAAACGTTCGGGGAAGAAACGCCCGCCTGTTCCTCAGGCAGAAAAAATCCATTTTATTCCCACTGCCCAATCAAAGCCCGATGCCGATTGTGCAAAGCGATATCCCAAGGGTTTGGAATCTGCACGGGAGGCGTTTGGCGATACGCAACAGCGGCTCTCGTTTAGCCTCACGTTTTTTCAAATGGCGCTGGTGAGTGATGGCGACGATGACCATGCCTACAGCAGTCAAGAAATGCAAGATGTCTTAGATGCCTTTGGGCGGAAGTATCGGAGCGGGCAATCGGTTGATCAGTATGTGAGCCAACTCGTTGGGTTGTTTGACCGAAATCGGCTGGAGATGCAATTTGCCGCATTGATGGAGAGTATGCAAACTCTCATGAATAAGGGCTATCGCTTTACGAAGGCCGATCAAACGGCGTTGAATCAAGAACTAGAATAAACCAAAAAAAGTGAAAAGTAAGTAGTAAGAAGTTAGGAGTGAAGAGGACAGGGAAAACTAAGAGAGAAAAATTTTCCTTTTGACAAGCTTCTCACTTTTTACTGGTCATTCCTACTTTATCCGTTCTAGCGCTTCACGTGAGCGGCTGCGGACGGTTTGATCCCAGTCTTCTTTCATTTTTTCTTCCAGCTTTTCTTTGGCTTCCTGAGCTCGCATTCGTCCTAAGGCCAATGCGGCACAGGCCCGCACATGCGCATGATCATCCTCTAAGAAACGAATGAGTAACGGAATAGATTCACGATGTTTGAGAATGCCCAAGTAGCTGACAGCCATTCCTCGAACACGATGTTGCTTATCCCCTAGGGCAGTCTTCGTCGTCCAAGTAAAGAGTTTCGCCATCGGCTCGGCGATGGTTTCTAATCCTTCGGCTTCGAATTGATTGACTTCAATGAGCGTAAATGCCAAATCACGCTGTTTTTGTGGAGATGGTTCTTTTTGAAACCGTTGAATGAGGCGGTCGCGGAGCTGGAGCCGATTCTGTCGAGCGCGCCATTTCCGCCAAATCACGAATAGGCCGATGCTGCAGGCGGTCACAACACCCAGGATCGGAATAATCTCATCGACAATATAATCTTGCGTATCGAAATTGAGGTGGTTCCAGATCCAGATGCCTGCTACGATCAGACCGAGCCCCAGCAATCCAACGAAGGGATTGATCGCGCGAGTGGTTTCTTCTGGCTGGGTTTGGGTCCGGCTCGGCATCAATTTCAATAGACAAGTATCAAATTTGTTCTTATATTCCGCACCCCCTCGCCCTCCCATGGTGAGGGTGAAGATGGTAGGTCAACATAAACAAGCGTGTGAGCCTGTACCATAATCCGGCCATTCTCATGCAAATTACCATCTTAGGGTCTGGAACCAATCTTCACCCCGCTCGGGCGGCCGCAGGCTACCTCATCCAGACAGATAGGCCCATTCTACTGGATTTTGGACCACGAACGCTCTCTAATTTACTCAAAACCGGTGTCGACCGCCATACGATTCAATACTTACTTTTTACCCATTACCATGCGGATCATTTCTCAGATTTTCTCCCATTTTTCTTTGATGCCATCTGCCATTCCATGTTCTCAGAGGTTCGGCCGAGTCTCACGATTTATGGCCCTCCGGGAACCAAACGGCTGTTCCGGATGATGTTCCGAACGTTCCCTAATTTTTCGGACGCACCATTTCGGGTCACTCTTAAGGAGGTGAAAGATCAGCCATTTACGATTGGCAGCACCCGGGTCACGCCATTGCCGATGACGCATTCGGATACTCAAACCTGCCTAGGATATCGTCTTGAATATGGGAAACAGTCTGCAGCCTTTTCGGGAGATGCGATGGTTTCTTCGAACTTGGTGAGTCTCTGCCGAAATGCAGATGTAGCGATTTTGGATTGCTCTTTTTCGTCGCATCAGCCAGGAGGCTCGCATATGCATGCCGAAGAATGCGGGAAAGTGGCAAGAAAGGCCAAAGCCAAAAAGCTGGTTCTTTCACATTTCTACGAAACAGCAGATCGCTCCAATGTTGTGGCCCAAGCCCGCCGACATTTCTCAGGGCCAATTGTAAAAGGAAGAGATCTGCTTACCTTAAATGTTAGGGAAAGATCTCAAAAGGCTAAATATTGAAACGATGTAGGACTTACTTGTTTTTAGGGGTCAGACTCGATTTATGGATCTCGCCAGATACAGAATTTCCAACGATTGTAGGCCATTAAATCGAGTCTGACCCCTAAAACAGTGGGAATGGGGTAAAGGTCTGCTCTTGAATAGCCGAATTAATGCATAAATTGACCGTTTTATCCACCGTGTGAGCAGGGCCTAAAATCTTGAGGTGACATGAAGGCGAAGGCATGGCCATCAACGTACCAGGGAGAACAAAGGCCGATACCCGTGCCTTCTTCTCATCCTCACGATATTCTGGTCGAGTTGCGGCTTCTAACGAGGAAAAGACATGAATTTTTCGAGAAGATCATAGACGGTCATTCTCATTTTTCCGTAGTACGAGGAAATGTTGGGAAGGCATCCACTCCAGAACTGATAATCGTGGAAGCGGGATATGATCATCATCCCGCCTTTTCGTTCATCAAATCGATTACGCAACACCCCGATGGGCCAGATATCTTCTTAACAAGTGAAGTGTCGGACGCCAGGCTTGCCGAACAGGCCTTTGAGATTGGTGTCAAAGAGTTTTTCCCTTCCCCCCTTGATAGCAAAGCAGTTTCGACGGCTCTTGACCGGTATGCTCTCAGGCGAGGGAAGAAGGCTAAAAAACGAAGGCACCGTGCTCGAGGCGTGATCAGTGTTTTGGGTGGTGGCGGAGGTGTGGGTACGACGACGGCGGTTGTCAATCTGGGACTAGGCCTTCAACAAATGAAAGAAGCTCCTTCGGTGGTACTGCTTGAATTGAATCAACAAGCAGGAGATCTAGAAATTTTTCTGAATGCCAGCCTTTCTCATTCGTTGCGTGAACTTGGTGACGCTACCTCCAAGATAGACGAGAGCGTCATGAAGCCGTTCCTCGGAGAACATACCTCAGGCCTCTCTTTTCTCTCCTCGGGGAATACCGATTTTCAGATTAAGAAATTAGCCTCCGAGTGGATAGAACCGATCATCTCATATCTTCGGTCCCGGTTTGATTTTGTGTTGATCGACTGCGGCCATCTGTTGGACGCATCGTCCACGGCAGCTCTTGGACACTCATCTCACATCATTATCGTCTCTACTCTGACCTTGCCTGTGATCAGGCGTACCAAGGTTGTTTTGGAGTTTCTCAAGCGTGGGGGAATTCCTGCTGAAAAGATACATTGGATGCTAAACCGCTATGTCAAAGCCGAAAGCCGTCTACTACAAGAGGCCGAAGAAATGTGCGGGCATCACAACTCTTGGGTCATACCCAATGACTTTCCTCGGGCGAATCAATCGGTGAATAATGGCTGTCCACTACTAGTGGACGCGCCCAAATCAGCCATTGCCAGGGGTTTTCTCTCCGTGGCCTCATATCTACTTGAGAATCATGATGTGCCGAAATTAGAGAATTCCAAGGTACAGCAATGGGTTAGCCGAATTTGGTCACCGTCCTGATTGTCCCCTCTCCTGTTTCAGTTTTAATCAGGCAGGATCGTTCCGTGGCGGAAGCCATCGACGAATTGAGGAGGCGTTTGCTCCTTAAGCTGCACTAGAACATGCTCCGGCATGCCTGTCTCCGCTAGTGCGGAACCCTCTTCTCAGACTTCTGTGTTTGTGACCTCAGGCAGACACGTGTTCCCATGTTTTTGCACGCTGGGCCAATGCCTCTTGAAACAGAGGCCAGTCATGAAGAGTGGCCGGATCAAAATCGGCTCCGTTCGGCCAGATCAATGTGTGGACTTCCCGGTCAAGTTGGACTTGATTAAAGAGTTGAAGGTCTCGCAAGGGACCATAGAGATTGCCCGCGAGAACGGGAAGAAAGTCAATTACTTGATGAGTGTCATCGTCAAACTCCACATGAAGAGTATAGGGCCTCACGATTGAAAAACCGGTGACCCGGTGGATGGGATGCGTCATGGTCCAGTCTCCTCTTTCACTTCAATGGGGCAATGGGTAGAGGGGTATTTCCCGTCTGAAGCCTTTCCCAATCTTGTTGGAGTTCCTGCTGATGCAGTTCCGCCCAGGCTTCTACGAGCCGTTGTTGCCGTTTGGGAAGAGACCCTGCCAATAATACGACGGGATCAATTTGGTAGACTGCGACCTCCTCTTGATAGTAAGCGTGAAAATGGGGTGTATGATGTGGTTCCATAGCTTCAAAGTACATGCGGATGATAATCCCAAAAAACCGACAAAGTTCTGGCACAGAAATATTGTAGCCCCTCCAGTCTGATCAAGCAATGTGAGAACGAGTTCATCTCCTAAGGCCTTTCATATTGGGGTTCGGGGGGGTCGTGTTCGAGTAACTCAAGGAAGATGTGGATATGGCCGGTCATCTGTGTGTCTCGTGCTTGTTCATAAATACTCAATAGATTTCTAAGCATGCGGGCCAAGATGTTTGGCGTTGAACTCTTTTCAAGAAATCTCGGGTCATAGGTCAAACCTGATGCGGTCATAAATTTTTCACAGTCTTGCTCCCGGAGAATCATGCCGCCGTTGAAGCAATCGACGAATTGTGCCGGTGTCTCGCCTTCAAGTCCGACTAGGAAATGTCCGGGCATTCCTATGCCAGCCAGCGGGAGGTCCAGCCGGTTTCCCACAAACACATACAATGCGGATAAGCTAATGGGAATGCCTTGGCGCGTGTCAAGCACTCGATTCATGTAACTATTGTCAGGATCGTAGTATTCCTCACGATTCCCCGAAAAGCCTTTATCTTTAAACAGAAAGTTGCTGAGCAGGCGCGCCGCCTTTCCCGATGGGGATTTCATGGTATGCCATTTCGTGCGGAACTCCTCGGCTAGCTGATCCAGACATGCGACGTAATGAGAAATATTCAGGTCAGGATAGGCAAGCTTGGCAATGAGAAAGGCCCCATGTTCCCAATCTCCTTGCCGCCCGTTGCGCGAGACGAACTTTTCGAATTCATCGCGTAATTGCCCAAAGCGAATTGTTCGTTTGACCGCCAGCGCTCGCGGTTGTAACGTGGCATCGTCTACTCCAGCCTGTTCAAGAAAAGGGAGGACGTCGGGTCCGAGATGTGCGAGCTGATCTTGAATAGTCTTTGCGATCTGTTCGTTGGGATCGGACAGCAAGCGAAGGAGTGCTTGGATCGTGCTATCGGGAGGAAGGCTCACAACAATGCTATCGGATAGGGAAGGGGCGTGTCTTTAGAAGATATCCGAGGAGTTTTTCTTACTCGTTATTGTCGAATAGAAAATTAACCGACGGATCGTTTGAAGGCTTTGGCGCCGCCATAGAGGCATAGGGCATCAAAAGCCGCCAGGACCACGAGCGCAATGCCTACTTGGGGAAGCGCTTGCCCCCACCCCGAAATAATCAGCGGGCGGACGGCATCAATGACCCAGGTCATGGGATTAAGGAACGCCAGGACTTGCATCCAGCCGGGCATGGCTGTTAAGGGTACGAGTGCCGAACTCAGGAAAATCATGGGCAAGGAAAGAAAGCCGAGTACCGAGAAAAAATCTCCATGACTTTTGACGGAAAAGGCCATTGCCATTGAGATGGCGGTTAACCCGATTCCAAACAGCATCCCGATGATGAGGATGACCGCGATACCCAGAATGCCCGTTTCGGCTGTGACACCAAAAAGAAAGGCCACGCCGAGAATGACCAGAATTTGCATCCCTGTAATCGCCATCACAAAGAGGAAGCGGCTGAGAATCACGGACGAGCGTTTTATTGGTGTCGCCATCAATCGTTCAAGGAATCCATTTTCTTTATCAAACAATAAATCGACTCCACCGGCCAGGCCATTATTGAGCACGGTCATTACCACGACACCCGCGGCCAGAAAACTCATATAGTTTGGAGCTTGGACGACCTGGACGTCCGCTGCCCGCTGGAATAAATTGCCGAAGAAAATCAGCCAAAAAAGCATGGGCTGCACCAAGGTAAACAGCATACTAAATTTTTCCCGGCTCAGCCGTTTGACCCACCGGTTCGTCAGGGCCAGCACTTCTTGTATTTGTTCATTCATGAAGGATCTGTTCCAAAAAGAAATAGAGTTTTTGAATACTAAACCGCAGTTGAGGCAGGAGGTTCATCTTTAAGAGAGCGCCCTGTATGGGTGACAAAGACATCGTCTAAACGAGGGCGGTGATATTCAATGCCATCTAAGCGGCAGCCTGGAACGGTGTGAGTTTTTTCCATAATGGCGGGTAAGGCTTTTTCTGGGCCATCCACTCGAATATCTAATCCCGTTTCTCTTGGGCGAATCGCTCGGACGAAAGGGAGCGCTTCCAGGGTCTTGGTCAACTGGTCTAGGGCTTCAGGGGTGGCGTCGCTGAGCGTCAGCCACACTCCATCCCCTCCCAGGCTGGCTTTAAGGTCTTTGGGTGACCCCGTCGCCCGCACTTCTCCCTTATCGATAATGGCAATGCGATCACAGAGTTGGTCAGCCTCATCCAAATAATTTGTGGTCATGACAATCGTGATGCCCTGCTGCTTGAGTTGCCGGATATGCTCCCAGATATTTAAGCGGCTTTGGACATCAAGGCCAAGCGTGGGCTCATCCAGAAAAAGGATTTTGGGATTTGGCAATAATCCGCAGGCAATGTCCAGTTTGCGTTTCATGCCGCCCGAATATCCCTTGGCAACCCGATCTGCATGCTCTTCAAGGCTCACCAATTTTAAAAGCTCCGAGATGCGTCCGGCGGCCTGGTCTTTTGTGAGATGATACAGATCGGCCAGCAATTCAAGATGTTCGCGGCCGGTGAGAAATCGATCAATCGCCCGTTCCTGCGGGACATACCCAATGAGCCGGCGTACGGTATCGGCTTCTTTGACAACATCGTGCCCAAGGATAGTTGCGGTTCCGGTAGTTGGGCTAAGTGTCGTGATCAGAATTCGGAGCGTCGTGCTTTTCCCGGCTCCGTTTGGCCCTAAGAGCCCAAAGATTTCCCCATGCTCTATGGTCAAGGAAAGATTCTTGACGGCTTCGACCGCATCATAGACCTTGCCAAGGTTGGAGACTTCAATGGCGGCTGAAGACATCGTCTTGTTAGCCCTGTGTTTGGAGATCGGCGAGTTTAAAACGGATAAGATCGATCAGTCGGCGTGCCTGTTGGGCAAGAGTGTCTGATTCCAGCAGGAACTGTTTTTCGAGCGGGGACAAATCCAGTCCCGCAGACAAATTGTGCACCAGAACCGGATCGCTGAGTGTCGTGGAGCTAATGATCTCACAAAGCTCGTTTGCCTTCTTGGACGTGAGATATTCCTGCGCGGTCATTTCCAGATGGCGGCGGACGTCCGAAGTTAAGGACAGGGACGCTTCTGGTCTATGCGGGATAATCTTGGCTTGCCGATAACTTGTCATGACGGACTGTTCTTCAAACGTACAGCGGTAGAGCCCTTGCAGCACAATGTTATATCGCCCATCCGACAGTTTATGTGAGCTAATAATCCGTCCCACACACCCGATCGAATAAATGGGCGGCGCTTCCTCATATTGGTCTTCCCACCCGTCCTTCAACAGTGTCATGCCAATGCACTGTCCATGGACACTGGCTTCTTCAACCATGTCCCGGTACCGGGGCTCGAAAATATGAAGTGGCAAATAGGTCTGAGGGAAAAAGACAACAGTCGGTAGCGGAAAGATTGGAACGATATCCGGTACAGGAAATGCTTCCGGTTCTGCTTGAGAAAATGGCAACGGCATGCGGTACGATAGCCGAGGATTTTCTTGAAAGTCAACGTGGTTTTCTGGCAGATACGCCGAGGGTGAACAAAGAAAAAGCTTGTGGGAGAAGGGATTTGTGCGTTTTCAGGCATCGTGGTATAAACGGTTCGGATGATAAGAGTTCTCCTTGTGGTGATAGTGTCATTGATAAGTCCGCACATCTTTGCGGCAGAACCACCTCCTTCACCCTCCCGTTTTTCTCCTGCCAAGCCGGGGTATACATATGTCTTTCCACGGGACCATGGAAGTCACAACCAATTTCAGACGGAATGGTGGTACTTTACGGGGCATGTCCAGGGGGAGTCAGGACGTCGATTTGGATATGAGTTGACCTTTTTCCGGCGTGGGATCGATTCGCCACATGTGTGGAAGAATCCTTCGAAATGGGCCATGCGACAGATTTACTTGGCACATTTCGCTCTTACGGATGAGCGAACGCAACAATTTCATGTGGCCGAGAAAATCAGTCGGGCAGGCATTGGCAAAGCTGGAGCCAAACCCGCTCACTTGGATGTGTGGATCGATTGTTGGCAAATCAAGGCAGTCGATCCTGCTCATCAAGAGTTTCATCTTCAAGCGCAGGCCGAAAAATTTTCGATCGACTTTATAGTTCAATCTCGGAAACCTCCGATCGTCCATGGCACAAATGGCGTCAGTTACAAAGGACCAGAATCTCATCAGACTTCTCACTATTATTCGCTCACCCGTCTTCATACAACTGGTGTGGTTCAGGTGAATGACACCTCCTATGATGTTGAAGGCCTCAGCTGGATGGACCATGAATTTGGCTCTGGAGACTTGGCGGCAAATATTGTGGGATGGGATTGGTTTAGTGTCCAGCTGGACAATGGTCTTGAACTCATGGCCTATGGTTTACGTCATGCTGACGGAACATTTGATGTGGCTTCAAGCGGCACGCTGATTTTACCCGATAGTTCTTCCAGGCATTTTTCTCTCCAAGACGTAGAAATTTCAGTGACACGGTACTGGAAAAGTCCTGTGAGCCATGCGCGGTATCCCAATCACTGGACATTGAAGATTCCGCATGAAGACATAACCCTTGAGCTTTCTCCACTGCTAGCTGATCAAGAACTCGTCACGACACAAAGCACGGGTGTGACCTATTGGGAGGGTGCCGTCGATGTTATGGGTGTGTGGAAAGGCCAAGAGGTCCGGGGCCAGGGATATGTAGAGTTGACAGGGTACGCGAAACCGTATTCGGTGAATTCGGTGAAAAGTGAGTAGTAAGAAGTGAAAAGCAACGGTACAACCGTAGAGCGGCGGGCGTTAGGCGTCAAACTATCCAAAAGTTCGGCTTCCTACTCCTCACTCCTTACCCCTTACTCTTCACTGTTATCTTTTTTGCTCATGTTAAGCCTTGTGGCCTGCGGACAGCGAAGTGATACGATTGTGTCGATTGCCCTTCATCCCACCAAGCCCAACATTATCTATGCTGCCACAGATGAAGCGGTGTACAAATCCAGTGATACCGGTTCGACTTGGACTAGGTTGGCAGGAGAACTGACGCGAACCCGTGTCATTAGTTTGGCGATTGATCCAAAATTGCCCGCGACGGTCTTTGCTGGCACGATGGGCGATGGGACCTACAAAAGTCCCGATGGTGGCCGAACCTGGCACCAGTTTAATGCTGGTATTCAAAAGGGAACGATCTCTGCCATCGTGAATCAGATCATCTTTAATCCGCGTGGAACCGAAATGGTCTATGCCGCCACGACGGTTGGGGTGTTCCGAAGTTTGGATGGGGGACGAAATTGGGCGGAACGGATGGCTGGGATGAATGAAGTGAGTTTTGTGGTGTCATTGGCTATGGATCCACAACGTCCGAATGTGTTGTATGCTGGAACGACCGGTGGGGTCTATCGCACGCTTGACGGGGCGGAGCGTTGGGAAAAGAAATCTCATGGAATGGTCGCGGCGGATGCTAAAATGGCATCGATGGCTTTGGGGGTCAACGGGTTAGCGGTTGATCCCGCCAATAGTGATATCGTCTATGCCGGGACAACCAAGGGTCTATATAAATCGTTGGATCAAGGGGAACATTGGGCGAAGCTTGAGGGAGACGTTCAAGATTCTTATGTGAGTGCCATTCAACTAGATCCCACTCAACCATCCACCCTGTATTTAGCTACGAGCGATCGAGTGCAAAAAAGCGAAGATTCCGGCGTGACATGGCAGCCGAAAGTCAATGGATTAGATGCCACGAGTATTCGTAGCTTGCAAATTAGCTCAAGTGATCCTCAGGTACTGTATGTCGGAACGAATGGCGGAGGCCTGTATCGCAGTGAAGATGGGGGAGAATCCTGGAAACGCTTGCCTCTCACCCTTGCCTCAGCATCCTCGTAGCGTTCTCTGAAGTTCCGAGAGAAAAGCGACAGGCGGTATGATGAATGTAGGCTCGACGCGAGGAAAATCTTTATTGACGCATCAAGGTTCTATGTTATGAAATAGAGATACAGTTCCATTTGTTCTGCTTACGAGTCTTTAACTGATGCTCAGCTGCACCTCATATCGTTCTGGCTAAAAGACAGGTGCATTTTTGAGAGCTTTTCCCCAGAAACTCGCGCCCTCCCAACATTCAAATACATTCTGGTTGTCTTCGTCTGGACCCTTCAGCGTTTCATCGGTTGAATCGCTCATAGCTCTGATACCTGTCACTTTTCTCGCACTCATTTGGGTGACGTTTTGGGTCTCACCAAACTTTTATTTTACCTATATGCTTGAAGAGGCCAATCGTGAGTACCAAGTTATTGAAATCCTGACATTTCTATCGGCAGCATTGGCGGGTGGTATTTTGATTTACGTGACGCACCAGTTGTGGGAACGGCATTCTGTAGAGGCTGCACTCTGGGTTGGGGTTTTGGCTTTGGCAACCATCTTTTTTGCTGGAGAAGAAATTAGTTGGGGGCAAAGTTATTTCAAATGGGACACTCCGCAATGGTGGGGAGACTATATTAGTCGTGAAACAAATTTTCATAATAGTCGAGTCGATCAAGCCAATAGTATTCGATTGACGCATTGGGGAGGCGTGTTTCTTTTGGCAATGTTCGTCATCTTTCCAATCTTGTGGAGACACCAGGACCGAATAGGGTTATCCCTGAATCTTGGTCCGGCCATGCCTGACTTTGGATCCAGCGTCACGATTGTTGTGGCGTCGCTGTATCGGGAGTCTAAAAGTTTTTTTGTATCTATGCTTCCTGCTGGAGCCATATATGATAATTTTCTCTGGGGAATCAGTGAACATCGGGAAATGATTGTAGCCATAGGCTTGTTGATCTATGCCATTACTCGCTGGAAGGTTATTAGAAATCCGACTTTTTGAAAACCAGGAAATACGGAAAGATTATTGGCCGGTCCAAGAAGTAGGGAGAAGGAAGTAGAGGTCCATCGTCAGGCGGCCGCCATAGGTCGGTCCAAAGTCCTTGGCGTTGAGTTGATCGTTCCAAGTTTCCAGTGTAAACGGATAGGCTCGTAGGGCGGCGGTCCAAAATCGCTCTTCCAGCGAATCCCCATCTTTCCCGTTAAAAATTCCGGAATCGATGGTGGCTCCAAGCTCCAGTTCAAACCAAGGCCGAAGAGTCTGTTCATCATACCATCCATAACTAATCGAACCTTGGGCGGTATAAGAGGCATTGGCTAGATCATGAAAGGCTGCTCCGGTCTCAATGCGCGAAGCTCTCAGCATACCGGAAAGCCGGAGTGGACGAAATACACTTGCGATGAATCCTTGCTTGTTTCCCTTCAGATGTTCAATGGTCTTTAAAGGAGACCAGCGACGAAACCCGGATCGTGCAAACAGTTCATGAAATAAGCTGCCAGATTGGCCTCCGCCGCTGAGGTATAAAATACGTTTTTGTCCCGGGATGCCCCACCAACGAGTCAGGGACCCAGAAATGGCAAAATCGGTTTCTTTTCTTTTGTCTTCGACAGGGACCGTGGGAATACCCCAAAGCCCGTCATGCACGAGATCGTTTTGCAGGAATTCTGTGGGTTGATTCCGGGTCGGGCCAATGCCTACTGTGAAATTGGTGCTCCAGTTTTCAAAGGAATCTCTGTAATGTTCCGTCCAACTAAGAGTGACAAAATTTATCCCAATCGTCTCACTGATTCCATTAAACCGTTCTCCGTCTCCATTAAACTCTGTGAAACGAAAAAGTGAGAGCCCGAGGGAGAGCTCGGGTTCTTGATCAGGATAAGACAACGCGCCCCAATGTATAAAAGGGGCAGGAGTCTCTCCGTTTGCCTCTAAAGGGACTAAGAAGTTGAGGACTCCAAGGAGGAAACACGAAAAAACGAATCTTAGGGTAACGGAGACGAGACAAGAAGATACGTTCATGCTTTTTTTCAGCTGCAATGGGTTGTCTGGGGGGAATACAGTTTATAAAGAAATGAGAAAGATAAGTCTAGAGAGTCTTACAGGTTCGATATGGAGAAAGATCTGAAGATCATTGCCTGGCAATCTGTCATGAATGTTTTGGCAGTACCTTTTTACAAACTCCATGGTGATTGAATCTGAAACTCTATGGACAGGGTGGTTAGGACGTAATAGCTTCGTTGACCATGACGACGAGTTCACGGAAGTTACAAGGCTTATCAATAACGGCATAGGCGCCCAGGTCTATGGCTCTGAGCTTTTCGGTCTCATCAATCAGTCCACTCAGCATAATGACAGGTGGTGTGTAGCCATTCAACTTTAAGTTGTTCTGCACTTTTTCCAGTAGAACGAGTCCGTTCATGATCGGCATTTGATAGTCAGCGATGATGAGATCAGTGTGGTGATCTTTTAGCCAGTCTAAGGCGGCAGCGCCGTTTTCTGATTCGGTGCAGTCAAACCCAGATGATTCTAGGACACTCCGAACCATCTTGCGGACAGCCGGTTCATCATCGACGATTAACACATGCCGATGACTCTGAGGGGGATTTTTCGTCACCAAGTTTGACCTTTTCGACTAACCTGCCTAAGACTCCCTGTATGCATGAACGAACAGGGGACGCATGGCCTCTTTATCTTGGGTATTGTACATACGTACTACGCCTTGGGGAATACTCCCGCCGTATATTTTGTGGGACCACCTATGTGTGAGCACAATGCTTAACAATTGGGCAAAGTGTGGATTGGTCTATCAATGAACTCGTCAGGAGGGAAGAGTTTGCTTTACTCACAACTTTATCAACAGAATCAGGGGATTGTTTGATTGATATATAACTCTATGAAATATATGAATTATCAACTAGACTAACATAAGGAGACACCCAGAAAAAGATGCTATTCATTAACAGGGCACATATTTTCGCGGTATCCAGGCAAAGGTCGGCGGATGGCCCATTAATAATGTCTTGTGTTCACTACGAATCGGATAGACGAGCTAAAGAATGTTTATGTGGCTGATGCCTGAAACGATAAGGCCATTTGAGAATGGATGGTGTCATACAAGGGTGAGTCGGGCAGGAGTTCGAGGGTTGGCAGGCCTAACTGGATGGCTTGGTCAACGACGAGACGGGCGACGCGCATGCGTGGAATAACTTCAGAAGGGAATGCTTCTTGTAGAGAGACAAAAGTTTTAGCTGGAATCTTAACCAGGAAGGGATCGCCTTCAGGAGAAGAAAAAATGAAGCATTCAAGGTTGGAATGCCCAACTTGATAGGTCAATTTGAATGCGAGATGACCGGGGTGAAGCGAATCATCTGTTGTCGACAACTGTTTGAATGTGTTCTCCACGACATCCTGAGTAATATTTGAGGGCAGACCTGGTCGCCACTCGGGCATGCCCGACAATTCACGATGGTAATAGCCATCGGCAGCTTGCGCGACTCGCCAGGTCACTCCTTCATTGAAAAAAGAAATAATTTTTAGTCCCATGTCAGCAACTGTTTCTGCACGACCATTCAGTGAGAGATAACTGTATGGTGATCAGAATGGCGAATGACACCATAAGTTTAGCGTCAGGCTTTCCAATAGGTTGTTCCTTAATCCGTATCCTTATTTATTACAGTACTATAGAAATCAAAAGAGGTACATTCAGACCAAGTTTGAATGTGTCTAATTTAGCAATTTGTAGAATTTTTCATCTGAATGAGTAAAACTCAGACATGTGAAGTTCAGAGAATCAATAAGGATAAAGAATTCTACAATATGTTGTTGAATGGATATTTGTGTTCTACAATATATACAATGAGAGAAAATTTCATGTGTGAAAAGGAGACAGCATTATGAAATGTACAACTTGGCAAAGACTGCCGTGGGCTGTTGCCCGTCTTGCATTGTTTGGCCTGTTGATTGGCTGCGCGAGTACTTCAACCAAGCAAGAAACATTTATGGGAGAAGGATTCCAAGCGTCGTTGCCGGCTGCTGGCACTCGCGTAGCGGTGTGGGGGAATCATTCCGGAGCCGTCACGCGCACATTGGGGTGGTTGCATGAACATCAGATATTTGGCGTGGATGCCTCAACTATTGAAGGGAAACTGACAGACCCAGGTTTTTTTCGCCGAACGGTTAGAGAACAAAAAGCACAAGTCTTGACGGCGGCACAATTGGCGGGAGTTCCTCTCGTCTTATTCACGAGGGTGGAAGGGAACCAGTTTGGCCGAAAATTTGACCTGGTCAATTTTGCTGAGCAGCCGCTAAAAATTATGGGAGTGGAAATCCGAGGGATGAACGCGGCAACGGGAGATGTCGTATTTGGCGGAAAAGCCTGGAATTCCAAACCCCTAGTAGAGTCCGAGGATCTTGTACAAGATTTAACGATATTCGCGCTTCAAAAAGCCTGGAATGAACCAGCGGACTTTCGTCCTGAAGAAGAGATGGTTCAAGCAGATTACATTCTGGCAACGACGAGAAGTGCATCAAGATCTTTGGAGGACGACCAACCTCTCGGAGATATTTCTCAATCTGAACCGGGTGAAACGCCTGTAGCAAATAATCAGTCGGATTTGGGACTTCAGATTGCTAGTGGGGCCCTTTCCGTCCTCTATACCCCTGTCAAAGTTGTGTATGCCGGCCTGGGAGGATTTATTGGCGGCCTCGCATATGTTTTGACGGCTGGAAACACACAGGTAGCCCAGTCGGTTTGGGATGCGAGTTTAGAGGGAGATTACTGGCTGACCCCAGAACATATCCAAGGGGAACAAGCTATTCGTTTTCAGGGACAACCTTCGAAAGTTGTTTCGCTCTACCCTGCCCGAGTGAAGGAAGCTCGTGCCCATGAACTTACAGTGAGCGAATGATCGTGCGACTGTTTGGCAGAGATTGGCCCACAAAGTATTAATCACCTTAACACAAAAGCTCATCACTCCAGTTCCAGTACATGACTCTGGCATCTGAGCTAGAGGCTGCCACGGCTCCCACATGTACAGTTCCAGCAGTGATGCGAAATAAGGAGCATGGTTCTTTTGAATGTGATGATGGTGACAAGGTTGCCCGCGCTTGATCCTGATCGAGCGTCAATTCACAGTCTGCCAATCCTTCAGCAATTCCCCTTCCCAGCATTTTGAGATAGGCTTCTTTACACGTCCAGTACGCAAAGAACTGGTGAATTTGTTCCTCCGGCGGCAGAGAGGCCAAAGAGTCTGCTTCGCGTCGAGAAAAGTATCGTTGCACGATTGCCAGATGTTGAATGTTCCTGTCTACCCGTTCTATATCGACACCGACTGTGAGACGAGAGGCTAGCGCGATGAACGCCATGCCTTTGGTATGGGACACATTAAAGTGAATAGGCTTTGTAGAATCCAGACGTAAGACAGGTTTTCCCTGAGGTTGGGTGTCGATGTGCAGCTGCATGGGCGGGATCTTCACATACCGACTCAACAGGATTCGAAGGATTGCTCGCGTGACGATAAATTGATATTGGGGGTGCGGAACGCGGCACCGGTCGGCTCGGGCTCTTTCGTCGCTGGAGAGGCACGATCGATAACGAGCAGCTCGATCAGGCGAATCATCTAGGATAATACGCCACACATGGACGGTGTCTGAGCCCAGGTTGGCCGACCAATCTTGAGGGGGAATGCCCCAGTGCGTAGGAAAAGACTTCATTCAACATAGAAATTGTAACCGAAGAAATCCCGGGCTGAAAGTTTTTCACTGCCATGAGACCAAATCGTATGAAAAAACTGAGCTATTCGTTCAGGCCTGTGATAGTTAATCGATGACAAATTAGCCCCCGTCGATAAACTCCGACGAGGGCTCCAAACCGCTGAACTGAGATAACCAAGCTATTCAAATTTGAAGCAGCTTTCAACGGCTGTCTGGTTGTAACTGGCTTCTCGTGCCAAGACTTCATATTTAAACTCGTCGCCTTGAGCAAGAAATTCCGCTGGAATTTCAATGGCGGTTTCTCCAGGTGGAAGGGTGATATGCATGACGGAAGGGAAACTCTCTCCATCAACATCCACTTCAACTTCGACCACGACTTCGTAGTTGTGAATATTCACCGGGACGGGTGGTTGCACTCCTGCGCCGCCCCCATTTGGATCCGGGTGTGAATTCATGACCGGTGGCCAAGCTATTGTGACAGGAGCGTCCGTGACGGTGATGTCAAATCCGGGATCTTCTTCGTCACAGTTTTGCGCCATAGGGAGTCCGTTGACGGTCGGTTCCGCCGGCGCTGGCATGACATGTGTTAATTCCACTTCGTTCTCAAGTTCTTGGCCCTCTAAGGTTTTGCCTTCGATTTCATAAATTCCTTGTCGAAATCGGCGGAAAAACTGTTGAGGAGACAGTTCATCAAATGTTGGTTCAGCACTTTCAAAGAAAATTTCTGTTAAGCCTTGCCGCTTTAATCGGCCGCTGACTTTGATATCAAGTATTTTCCGTTCTCTTGGGTCTTCGATCTCTAATTTTTTCCAAGGATCTCCATCGATTAGCGCATGAATGCCCAGGTCCCCATCAGTATTGTTGAGTTCAAAGAACAAGTGCGCTTCTGAAAACGGAATTTCGTCTTCTTCCGCCCAGCTTACAGCCCCGATACTACAAAGAAAGACTGCCAAAGCGATTGACAAAAGACTAGAGAATGGTGAGAGAGGTTTTCCCATAGTGATTTCTCCTTGTTTGCGTTGCGATGAATAACGGACCGGTTTTCCTGTTGTCTTAATCCAGGTGCCATTGAGTTCATGGATTGAGTTTTTCTCTTGCCTCCTTTCTGCCCATGAATGGCCGTGACTACTCATGACATCAAGAAATGTTGGATTAGGACTTTCCGGTAAGCATAGGAGGGAAAGCTTACGAGAAGCTGGTCACACTATTACCAACTGGTAAGCAACACTCAGGAGGGATAACTATTTTGAGATGGAAGAGGTAGGAAAGGTGCTGGTGAAGATACTGCCTTTAGCGGGTGCACTTTTCAATGTAATCTCTCCGCCGTGGGCTCGAACGACCGAACGAGCAAAACTCAATCCGAGGCCGCAGCCGTCTTGCGAGCGGCTGTGATCACAACGAAAAAAGCGGTCGAAAATTCGCTGGTGGTCTGAAGCAGGAATTCCTATACCGGTATCGGCAATGGTGAGCCGAAACTCATGGGAAGCCCGTTTCAACTCGATGTGGACTTCTCCTTCCTCTGGAGTATATTTGAGGGCATTATCCAGCAGGTTCGCGGCCATGCGTTGCAGATTGTGTTTGTCCCCAGTGATCTCACAATGTTGGTCGAGAACGTGATGCAAGGTGATATGTTTAGCTTCGGCTACCGGCTCAAATAGTTCCACGAGGTCAGTAACCAGTTGAGAAAGATTAACTCGCTCATGGCTGATATGAGTGACGCCGGCATCGAATTCAGCCATGTCCAGAGTGGTGTTAATAAGATGTATGAGTCGATCGCATTCTTTGAGTACGTCGCTTGCTACTTGCGCAGAGTTTTTCTTTGAATCCTTATTTGTTAACACCTCTTCGGACATCACTCGAATTCGTGCCAATGGGCTACGTAGGTCATGTGCAATGTTATCCGTCATCTCACGCATTTCATCCATGACATTTTTTATCCGTGAAGCCATGGCATTAAATGTATCCGCGAGCGTTTGGATCTCATCTCCTCGTGCGCTGACTGACACTCGACGATTCAGGTCCCCTTGCTCAATGGCCTTTGCCGCGCGACTGACTTCTTCAATTCCGCTCACGGCTTTTCGGGCAATAAGCCAGCCAACGGCGGAGGCAATGGGAATTCCGAGTACGAGCATTCCGCCAAAGATGACAATGAGTACTTGCATGACCTCCTGGGTGCTGCCAAGAGTTTCCCCTATCTGGAGAGTCAGTCCTGGACCGATCAGGCCGGAAATGACTCGTGCCGGATGCTCCTGGTTTGAGAGCGTAACGGTTTCTAAAAAGGGGGCGGATGGTGACCGGACAATAGGGAGATGAGGAGATGGAATATCTAGACCTTCCCAATCCGACATATCAGAACTAAACAGAATGGCGTGTTTGTCATTGTATAACCTGAGAAACACCTCACTCTCATCACTTGAATTCATTTCGCGGTCAATTTCCTGAGTGACCTCGTTCATGCCTTCTTCTATGAATAATTCACGAAATTCCTCGATGTCTTCCCGTAGATCAATATCCATACGGCTATTTAACAGGGTCTGAAGGGACAAGTAGAGTGTCATGAAGGTGGCAACAAGACAGATAAGAAATGCGGAGGCATACCAGAGTGTGAGTTTGAAGCTAAGGGTATTAGGGAATTTAATGGTCATGGCTTTTCAGGACGTATCCCATACCTCGAATGGTATGAATCAAAGGCACGGCAAAGCCTTTGTCAATCTTCTCTCGCAGCTTACTCATCCGGGCCTCCACAACATTTGTGCCGGGGTCAAAATTATAGTCCCACACGCGTTCCAGAATCATTGTTTTTGAGACAACATGTCCGGCGTGTCTAATCAGATATTCCAGCAAGGCGAATTCTTTGGGTTGAAGGTCGATTTTGATTCCTGCGCGAGACACGGTTCGTGCTAAAAGGTCTAATGTCAGATCTTCAAAGGACAGATTCGTGGGTTCAACCACATGTTGGGCTCTCCGAAGGAGTGATTCGACCCGGGCAAGGAGTTCGCTAAATGAAAATGGTTTGACAAGGTAATCATCGCCTCCGTGACGCAAACCGTTTATGCGGTCATCGACTGACCGTTTTGCGCTAAGAATGATAATTGGGAGGTCTTTCTTTTTTTTCCGCAAACGATCGATGATCGACAGACCATCTAGATTGGGTAACATGATGTCAAATATACCGACATCATAGTCATGGGTCATGGCAGCATGGAGCCCAACGAATCCGTCATCGAAACAGTCAATGGTAAACCCAGCTTCTTTCATCCCCTTTTGTATAAAATCTGCAATGACTTGGTCGTCTTCAATTAGTAGGATTCTCATAGACGAAACATCCGTTTTACAAATTCGTCAGTTCAAAACATTCTTCAGGAGCGACTGACGACAAGGTCAAGATTTTGAATGTTCATGGCATGGGGCTTATTGAGTATGTCTATGAAATTACTGTAATGGATTGTAGCTGCAAATTTCGAGATCACGACATTACTATCTGGTGAACTTCGAGCAACAACATAGTCAGGTTCGTCATAATAAGGCCACAGTATTTGGAAAGACACAAGAAATGATTTGTCGTTTGAAAAAATTGAGCTATTTTTCGCTATGAAATTTTGCTTATGGAGTGCGGGTCTTTTTTTTGTCCTGCTGGCGATAGGGCCTGTGCAGAGTTGGGCCCAAGAGCCATCTTCCGGCGAACAAGAGTTGAATAAACCAGAACCGGTGAGGATTTACCGGAGTCCCGAGGAACGCAGGGAGGCGGGTTTAGGCAAACAAGTGACGGATTGGTTGAAGTTTGGAGGAGTCGTGGAATTGGAAAAGGAATGGAGGAAAAATAAAATTACCGGTCCGGACAATACGGAAAATCCGGATACGGAGCTCGCCATCGAATTAGGGTTTGAAGTTGAGTATGAGGAGTGGCTTGAAGCCGAGGTGCTGTTTGCCATTGAAGACAACGGCCGCCGCCACTATCAGGAATTGGATGAAGGTTTGATTGGGGTGAATCTTGGAGATTGGGGCATGAAAGTTGGCCGGCTCTATGTCCCCTTTGGGGCGTACTATAGCCACTTCATTTCGGGACCTATGCTTGAGTTTGCGCAAACGCGGGGCGATGCCGTACTGATGGACTATACGGTGTTTGATTCGATAGAGCTGGCGGCCTACGCTTTCGATAGCAAGGTAGATAAACGTGAAAACCATAATGAGATTGATTGGGGCGTCAGCCTCGAATGGGTTTCAGAGGACGAATCGATGCGGATGGGTGCCGGGTATCTTTCGGATTTGTCGGAAAGCGAAGATGAATTGCTCTTGGATTTTAGAAACAAATTTCTTCGTCGTGTTCCGGCTTGGAATGCCTATGCGCTCATCGGATTGAAGAACTTTGAAATCACAGCAGAAATTCTCAGAGCTACACATGCGTTTCGGGAATTCCCTAAAAACGCCGATCAACCGTTTGCCTTTAATGTAGATATTGCATATTTCCCTTTTCAATTTATTCAAGTTGCCACGCGGATAGAACACAGCCAAGAACTCATCGATGAACCGGCATGGCAGACCGGAGTGTCGGTGACGTGGGCTCCTTGGGAGAGTATCACTGTCTCAGCCGATTACTTATATGGCCGCTATAAAAAACGGTTTGCCTTTGATGATTTTGACAATCCTCAAACAGCTCATCACTTTACTGCTCTGCAACTCACATGGGGATTTTAGGAAGGTTGGTTGGGTTCCATGACGCGAAATCGGACTTCATCGGATTGTGTGTAGGCGGATACGGTATCTCCCACAAATAGGCCGCAGCGATAGAATCCGGGTGTCCAGCCGGTTTTCGGTGGAGAGAGCACGAAATAACCCGTTTGTTCATTGGTCGACATGATCACGTGATCCTGACTGAGGGGGTCGGCGCCCCAAATGATTGGCGAGGTTTCAAGATAGCATTGGGCGGTCAGTGAAACCGCATCATATGAGGCGGTCACAAGCGCAAAGACTAAGTAGATCTCTTCCCGGGTGTCGAAAAATGTGTCAGTGGTGTCAATGGGAATGAATTCATGACTGCCGACTTGCAGATCGTCGCGCAGCACGCCTTCTGCAGGGATCACAAAGCGAAACCAGCTAAAATCGGCGTCGCGTCCCATCAACGAGGCCCGTGTGTGAAACAGCTCGTCAGGTGTAAATTTCTTTGCGGCAAGCTTCGTGTAATAGTCAGACGGTATGTCGGTGGGATCGGCCGCTGGCAAGGATTGATTGGCATCTTTAACAGGTTGTTGCTGCTCTGGGAGATGCTGCCGCACTTTTTCAAACCAAGGCGCGAGTTTTTCTTCATCGATGATTTTTCCACTAACAGTGGTGGGTGTAGGGTTAGCATTTTTTTCTGAGTCGGGAGGGCCAGGTTCTCTGGTGTGTTCTCCTGGTTGTGAAGTGTTTTGGTTTTCTGGAGGGACTGTCGCAATTTCTTGAAGAATTTCGAAGTGGAGCAAGGCCTCTTCCCATCGTTCTAACGCGACTAAACTCTGACCGATGCGAAAGATAGAATCCAGAAACACTTCACTAAAGTTGTCCCCGCCAGGCCCAAGTTCAATACTTTTCTGAAGAAGGGTGACAGCTTCCTCATGATGGCCTAATTCCATTAGTGTGCTTCCCAATTCATAGGTCACGCGATGATCGGTGGGGTTGAGAGCAAAGAGTTCCCGAAGAATTGGCTCAGCTTCCTTGTAGCGGCCTTTGGCAAAATGTTCCCAGCCTTGGTGGCGAATCAGTGCCCACCGTTTTCGTTCTTCTGCAGTTCCGCCCGGACTAAAGATAGGTTGATAGCGCCGCCCCCGTTCTTTAGTCGCTCCAAACGTAATCATCAGAAGATTGCGGGCAGCCATTTCTACCGGGGAGCCGGGTGACACCTGTTTCAGGACATGCTGCACTTCTTTCCGGGCGTTGTCGTATTGCAAGACATCAAACAACGCGCGAGCCATGTTCAAGCGCCAACCAGGCATATCCGGTACAAGGGCGACAGCTTTTTTATACCATTCAACCGATTCTTCTAATCGATCGAGTTTACGAAGTTCTTGCGCTAAGCGTAAGGGAACGAGGGGATTCGTTGGCGTGTATTGCGCAATGCGTTCCAGCTCGTCTATCGCCTGATCCCCTTGTCCCAAGCGGGTCAGTACGCCCCACTTGGCCCAACGGGCTGGCAAATATTCTGGGGACTGTTTCAGAATCGCTTCATAGTTTTCTAAAGCCTCTTGATTGCGACGAGTGGTGGCCAGGATATCACCCCGCAATTTCTGAAGGGCGAGAGAGTCGGACTGTTCACGAATTCCTTCTTGGATAATATCGAGAGCTTGAGGAATCGACCCATCCAGCCAGGCCTCTGTGGCACGCTCAATGACAATATCTTCAGACTGAATGTGACGATCTTGGGCAAAGGCGAATACTGCAGATATCAACCCCAGAAAAACTGCAGCAACAGTAGAAGGGAACAATACTGATAACCAGTAGAGCGGGCAATGATGAGATGTGAGATAGTGTTGAGTCATTCACGTAGACGAAAGATTAAGCCATCGAGCGGTATGATTGTTGTGCCCATTGGCTATCGTAAATCGTCGTGAATTCCTTCCGCAATGGGCTGGGGAGCGCCTAGACGTTGTTCTTGTTCCCGCACGGCTTTGATGCGTCCATATAACCGCCGCAGGTGAGCTTCGTATTCTCCTTTTTTCATGCCCGCATGATCGCGTTCAAAAATTCGGCCTAAGAGATATCCAATATTTTCCATGACCCGTAACAATTTGCCATCGAATTCTATGATTTCTTCCGAAAAGAATTCCATGACGGCCACAGTTTTGTTACCGATTAAGATCGGAAAAGCAAACCCGGCCTTCAACCCAATATCCGTGGCCAAACTGGCCCGGGGAAAATTGGAATCCTTGGTCACATTTTTGATCCATACCGCCTTGCCGCTTGCTAAGACACGGCCCGGCAAGCCAACCCCAGGGACAAACTTGGTTTCCTCCGTGACTTTTCGGAAATTTTCAAATTGTGCCCAATCTCGAAGAATCCAAATTTTGCTGGGACTCAGCAGGTCATGATCTCCGTCACGAATATACATGTGGGCAACTGGCCAGCCGGTCGAATCACAAATTTTCTGCATCGCCTTTTTGAGAGCATCTTCCACCGGATCATTGGAGTTGGCAATCACGGCAATATCCTGATGTAATTCTAAAAAGATGGTTTCTTGTTTCAGGAGATCATACGCCACTTTCATTTTTTGCGATTCTTTTTGAGCATCTAGGAATCGCAGTTGAGCGAGAGCCAAAACCGCAATCATCCAAATAATCGATATGGCCAGCAGTCGGTTGGTCCAGACCATCCATAAAGGGATGCCAGGATCCGAAATATAAAATCCTTCAAGTGTGAGAATGGTGCCTGTGACCGCGCCGCCAATGATGAGCCGCCGATCTTTGGCCATGAGGCCCAGAAGAACGAGAACGGCATACGCTTCTCCGATCGATACGCCTTGGGGCAGCATCCCGTCTATAATCGAAATCACCAATGCGCTGGCAATCATCGCCATGAGATACGCGATGGACGATTTCGAAAATTGAGAATTATCTTCTGAGGTAGGGTTGGTCATGTTGCTGGCTCACTGATAAGTGTCTTGATTGATCAGGCCTGCTAGAGATTATGTTTCTGTAGAAAGGTGGTCACCGATCCCCTGGATGGGGTGGCCGGAAAACGGTGTTCGTTGAGGGGGTTGGTCGGCTCCTTCGAAAACAAATTTTTCTTCCAGCCATTGGACACAATCAAAAATATCTTCAAAAATATGGTCTTCTGGAATGACTTGAGGCACCAAGTCCACGGCACGCAACATCTCAAGGGGTTGACGATTGGCATTGGCCAACAAGACTCGAATACCTCGTTTTTGCATATACTCAAAGCCTTGTTCTAACGCATGGGCAGCCGATTGGTCTAGGTAGGGCACGCGATTCATTTCAAAAATGAGAATCTTCACGGAAGGAAGTTGTTTCAGGCTGTCGATCAAGAACTGGGAAAATCCAAAAAATATCGGCCCTGAGAACGTCTTGATATACACCTGGTCCAACGTCTCCTGCGGCAAAATAAATTCTTCCTGTAAATCGCAGGGTTTCCGAATCTTGAGTAATTTGAGCGGAAAGAGCTCAATTTTCTCTTCACCAATGGACCCCATTTTTTTCATAAAGAGAAAGACAGAGAAGGTCATGCCCATCCCGACTGCCGTAATTAAATCCACAAAAACCGTGACGATTAAGACAAGGATGAGGATGGCCCCTTCTGCACGATCCACGGTCAGGACTTCTCTGAGCCCCTTATAATCAATGATGTCTAAACCTACCGTGACCAAAATGGCTGCCAGGACGGGAATGGGCACATATTGCACGTAGGCGCCCAAGCCGAGAAGCACGGCAATGAGAAAAAGGCTAGAGATCACGCCAGCCATGCGGGTGGTCCCGCCGCTTTTGACGTTGACGATCGAGGACATAGTTGTCCCTGCCCCAGGTAATCCTCCAAAGAGTGCAGAGGCCATATTTCCAGCGCCCTGCCCCAGGAGCTCTCGATTGCTGTCGTGTTTGGTTTCCGTCAATTTGTCCAGGATCACGGCGGTGAGCAGGGTATCGATACATCCAAGCGCTCCCAGAGTAAACGCGGCACTGATGACAAACCATGGTTCGGAGAATTCCATCTGACTCAATGTGGTCAGATGAAAGGCGGGTAATCCTTGAGAAATTTCCCCAATGAGCGGGACTGAAATGCCGCTGGCTATGGCCACGCCAGTTCCCACAAGTAGCGCAATAAGGGTTGGTGGGACAGCGGTTGTCACCTTGGGAGCAAGGAAAAGAATGGCCAGGGTCAGGCATCCAAGGGCCAATGCGGCCAGGTTCATCTGTCCGATAGCGGTTGGCAATCCGATGATCACACTATAGATGGTTGAGGGCGAGTCCAATCCCGCCAGAGGGTAAATTTCCAATAAGATTAGAATAATTCCAATGCCCGTCATAAAACCGGAGAGCACCGGATAAGGAATATATTTGACATTTCCGCCGAACTTCAGAAGACCAAACGCGATTTGCACCAGGCCGGCCAGGAGAAAAATTCCAATAATAGTCCCCATGGCTGTTTCCAAGTCTCCCGCAAAGGCGATGGCTTGGGAAATGGTGAGAGCTGCCACCACCGTCATAGGACCGGTCGGCGTACTGATGAGGGTGCGTGTGCCGCCAAATGTAATGGCAATGGCTCCGAGGATAATCGCACAGTACAGTCCGGAGACGGCACCCAGTCCGGATTGCAACCCAAACGCCAAGGCTAACGGCAAGGTCACGATTCCTGCGGTGAGCCCGCCAAACACATCCCCTTTTATCGTCTGGGCACTGTTCCCCAATCCAGGTGCATGAGAAGTCACGGACTGGTCTCTCCTTGTGCGAAAGGTAGCATCTTATCCAGCGGCAAAATGTAGCATACAGGAGGGGTCTGTTGAAAAAAGCCGCCAGCGGCGCGCTCTAAACCAGTAAGAAGTGAAAAGTGAGAAGTAAAGAGCACGAGAAAACCCCCAGGACCCTTCGGATGAGTGATAACGATCATGGTGAGCCCGTCGAACCATGGCCGTTGATATCTTCATTACTCAACACTCTCAGGAGGCAAAGGAGGTTGTGGAAGAGGGGGCGTGCTGGTTGCTTGAGGGTCTAAAAGCACACGAAACCTGGAGAGCCTAAATGCGGAGTCTCGCTTGGAAGTCGAAGTCTTTCAGCTTACCGAATAGAGACCTGAGAGGAGAGAGGTGTTTCTGACATGAGTGGAAGCGGAATCCATGTCTTATCGGTTTCCTTTGAGGCACGAGCCTTTTGGGAGGCGGAAACATTTCGAGAGAAGTAGAGGTTTAGCAGAACCATGCCCACGATCATGCCAATTACCACTAAGTCATACATAGGATTCATTGTTCCACCTGCCTCATTTTAAAAATGAATAACACATCTATGACCTGGTAAATGCAAAGGGCATTCCAGGATGCACTATCACAGGCTCTCCTGAATAATTTGAGATAAATCTTCAATAATATTGGAAAAATTTTGAGAACCCCTTCTACTACCCTCAATTTGGTTATAGCCAATCACAGAAGGTGTGCGATTTTGCTCGGTGCCCTTTGTGCAATCTTGCACATGACGATTGATTCCCCTATCTATAGCCGGATAGTTGTCAGAATGTAGAAATAGTCCGTGTCTTTGTCTCCCTCAGGTGGTAGTCCTGCGCCAGCGGGAAGTCGGTCGAAATAACTCCCCTTGAACCAATGAGCATAGCCGCTATCAAAGGAAACGTTCTTGTTCATTTTCCATTGCACCCGCACTTCAAGATCGTGTCCCAAGAAATTCCCTGATCGGCCTGTCAAATCACGAAGACCGTTGTTGCCAAATGCTCCTCGTGAGGTGGCCAAATACCAGACTCGGTGCTTGATCTGAAATTTCCAATCCTGGGTTGGCGTGACGATCACTCGCCATCCCGGTGAGCTGATGTTGGTACGAAAAAAGGGTCCAAAATTGCCTGTCGGCATATACTCAAATCGCCGAGCCCCAAACAATGTATCAAAGGCAGAATCTTGGTTATCGTTCGGATTGCGATCCCCGCTGGCATAGTCATAGTGGATGAGTAATCGTGGAGACCACGGAAGCTCGAAGCTATAACCAAGATTGAGATGTTGGAAGTGTGCGAAGTGATCGGTGTCGCCTCGTTTCCCTGTTTGCCAGACAGTTTCCAATTCATAATCGAGTTGATTGCTCGCCGGAGCTTTATAGAGACGAAGACCAAACGTCGAAAACGTACGTTGGGAGCTGACAACAGAACTGCGCTGATCGTTTAAGCCAAAATAGTAGGCATTCAAGCGAAGCCAGGAAAGATGGTTCATCTCTGTATAGGTCCCCCAAAACACACTTCGCTGGGACTGTTCGTCAAGTTGCGTGGGATCAATCAACACGGGTTCAACCAGAAAGGCGCGAATGTGCCACAGGTTGTCCTTGGCCAACCGCCAGTGGAAGCCGTCGAAAGCGTTTGTGGTATTGCGAAATCGGTTCCGGGCAATAAGACGGCGGCTGCCAACATCCATCGTCAACCGTCCGAAATGAAAATCTGTGCGGAGACCTGTACCGAACACATTCTTGAGCGATACAGCAACCAATGCCTGAAGAATATCCATCTCATTCTTGATGCTTGTGTTAACAAAGTCTCCAGGATCATCCAGGTATACTCTGGAATCCTGTCCTTCGAATAACAATTTGAAGAGTTCGCCATTGAGCCCAAGCCGCACCCGTGAGCGCTGTTGAATTTGAGGGTCGGTTCGTCCTAAGGGCTGGCTGGACCGCCATGGATGATCATAAACTTCGAAGCGGGTCCGGCGTTCCAGTCCCAACTCCAGCCAAGCCGGCAAGGTCAAGGCATTTTTCAGATAGCGATGCCATTGCCATCCTGCTCTTTGAATAAGCACCGAATCCGCGGGTTCTGGCGCTGAAGCCCGAGATGCTGTTTCAGCTCGTTCTACTGCCCGATTCATACGAGCAGTCTCTATGGTTTCTTCCATTATTGAATGAACGGTCGCCTCCGTTGAGCCACGACTGATGTCCAATGTGCCAGAAGTGAAGAGTAGTAAGGTTCCTAGGAAGAGGCTACTCAATGTGGCCTTATTGTTTACCATCACTTTCTCTTTGGAGCTACAGTTGCTTGAGGGAAAGGCAATTCGATCAGTGAAGACGCGATGGTATTTTTCAAAGAACGTATTGTCAATTTTACAATTTTTTCTGAGGCCATCTTCGTTGTCTAAAGCAAAGCGATGTGGAGTATCGAAAAGCTGTTGTTATCAACGAAATGAGAGAGAAGCAAAAAAGATCATACCAAAGAATGGTGAAAGACTGGTTAGTTGTGAAGGCAGAATTCTGAGGTCTTGGAATTTCACAGAAAGGCAAAATTTTAAGCTTAATGTGTTCTCTTTTCTATACAGCGGTAAGTTCTATCTCGCAATTGACTTCACAGATATCTAAACAGATACATTTCGTATCTTTATGGATAACAAAATTTTCTTTGACCCATGAGCTTCAATATCGGTTTGCAATCATGCATATGGGTAAAACGTCAGGAAATCTAACCAACCAGAACCCCAAGAAAAGAAATGGCCATACTTCTCAGTCTAAGACAGAGGTCATTGAAGTGCATCTGAACATCTAAGACTTTTTTCCACATTTCGAGAGGTATTTCAGGCGGTGCTTCCCTGGTAGGCTAGGTGGTGCTATTTCCCTTTTCGATGTGGGCACTCATGGGGGTATTAGATGCTAGCTTGGTCCAAGGGCTGTGGGTCATGACTAGCGATACCTCTTTGTTTTTGGCTGAAATGTTCAGATGCTTTATGTGTGGCGCGCCCTGTTGCATTGTTTGATAATTTGATTCGTGACGCTCATCACGATACACTATTGGTGTGATTCTTAATTTTAAGCATCGTGGGCTCAAGCGCTTGTTTTTGGAAGGCGACGCTAGCCGGTTGCCGCAAGATATGGTTGATCGGATTGAGACGATCCTGACAAAGCTATCCGCGTCTGAGACCATTCAGGAAATGGATATGCATTCCTATCATTTGCATGAATTGAAAGGTAAGCGAAAGGTATGTGGAGTGTGACCGTTCGTGCTAATTGGCGGATTACCTTTCGTTTTGAAGATGGTCATGCCCGGGATGTGGATTTTGAAGATTATCACTAGAGCAAGCGTGCCCAGGTTCGGAAAGTATGATTAAAACGAATCACAACGAAGGAACTATCGTGTTTGAGGAAAGGACGATGAGATGAAGGGATTGAAGATGAAAAACCCCGCCCATCCGGGAAAGCTTGTGCGAGTTGATTGCTTAGAACCTTTTGGGTTAACAGTCACGGAAGGCGCGAAGCTCCTTAGGGTGTCTCGTTCGGCGCTCAACAATTTGGTAAATGAGCATGCATCCTTATCTTGGGATATGGCTATCCGCCTAGCCAAAGCCTTTGGCAGTACGCCGGAAGGGTGGATGCGCGTACAGTTTCAGTATGATGCTGCTCAAGTTGATGCACTTGCGAAAAAGATTCATGTGAAGCCTGTCAAGCGAGCTTTGCAGCTAGCTTGAGGAAAATTATGGGTCCGTTTCTCTGGTGGGCTTGTCGTACACCGTACTTCGGTGGGCGACGCGGAGAACCAACACCACCAGTTTTTCATTTTCAATCCGGCAGATCGCGCGGTAGTCCCCAATACGATACCGCCACAAACCGGAAAACGATGATTTCAAAGATTTGCCAAAGGTGCGAGGATCAGGGGAGGGAGCAATTCGTTTGTCAAAATAGTCAAGAATTTGTTGTTGGGCTGGTCGACCCAGTTTTTTCATGTCCTTGACGACGCGGCTGTCATATTCAATGGTCCAGCCCAAGTTCCTGCCTCATCTGTTCACTGCTTAGGCGTGTGGCAGGGGTTTCCAGCTGCTGCTCGGCGATATACCGATCCTCCAATTCATCAATGTGTTCTTCAAGCAATTTTCGGATATAAAACGTTTTCGTCCGGCCTGTCTTTTCGGCCAGATGATCTAGTCTTGTTTCTAGGTCTTTTCCTAAACGCAACGAAGCCATGGCATGCTCCACGGGTTACAAGTCAATTTGTAATACATGTATTAATTGTACTACGGATAGCACAATGCGTCAAATCTAATTTGGGTCTGTTGAAAAAAGCCGCCAGCGGCGTTCTCGCCCTTTTTCCGTACTCACGTAGTGCCAGTTACGCTCCGCGCGCAAAAAGGGCTGCGGCCTTCCCTTCGACAAGCTCAGGACAGGACTGGACGGACTTTTTTGAACAAGACCCATGTTATGGAGCGTGGTTTGCGTATGCTGTGCATCCTGCAATCAAACTCAATATGATAAAAGGGAAGTTCTCTCATGACTAAGCGTACATTTTACACCAATGCGCGTAGCACCCTTATTGATCAGATGGAAGGGGTATCTAGCGGCCCGATCTTTGTGAATGTGAGGGATTGGGAGATTAGTCAGAAACCAATAGGGAACCAGAATAATCAATTTCTTGGGGGCTCTCAATACCGGCGTAATGAAGAAGCATGTGACCAAACATCGAAGCGGTTTGGGCATAGTGAGCGGCCAGGGATGTTCTACGAATCGGGAAGGATGTAAAAAAGGCAGTCGCTTTGCGCGATGTCTGGGTTTGTGGTGGCCATCATGATTCGGCTGGGATGAGCCAATCGTAGCTCGCCATTGTCTATTGAAAAAAGGCTGGAAGTAAGGTTTTCCCCAGTGGCATTTCTTGCCCACAGGGCTTCTAATCCTCGGGGTCCGATCCAGCCTAACGGTTCTTCTTTGGATAAGATTCCGAAATTCAGTCGATCTATATCTGGAAGAAGCGTGAGGTCTACCTCGGCAACTGGAGCAGCGGCATAGGTCATGGAGGCACCCTTTTGCAGTTCTACGCGAATAGGGTGATGAGCCACCGTCACTGCTGAGGACAGGTTGGACAAATTCTTAGCCAATGCATACTGGGTGAAACCGCGATAGGCCAGTTTGTGAGCTTGCGGGTCCTGTGCCCCACCGACTTCAATGGTGACTGTCGGCCAAGCCGTTTCCGTGGCTTCCATCAAGGTGCCGAGCCGCAAATCGGTAACGATGAGGTGGTTGCAAAAAATTCCTGCCAATGTTTCCTGCATGGCCCCATTCCGCGTGGTGACACCATAGGCCGGACTGCGGCCTGAGGTATTGTGTATATCAATTAAGGTTTCAGGTTGAATGCGATCTAATTCTTCAAGCAAGGCTTGGGCTACAGCCCCTTCCCAACCTTCAAATGGAGCGCGGAAACATCGATTGAGATCTTTCCCGCTAAGTGCGCATCGATGTGAAAAGTGAGGGTCGGTTAAGGCTGCACCGATGGACCCAATGAAACACAAGACATTCACGTGTGGCTGGTGACCTTCTCGAATCCAACGGTGTAGTGCCCGCACTCCCGAGGATTCATTGCCGTGCAGCAAGGTGCTCACCGCTCTGGTGCGCGTGGAGTCTATGCCTGGAAACCAGAGAAAGGTGGGACCACCCAACTTCTGCAAAAACTCCTCAACAGTGGATCCGACGTCTTCTTGGGTAGGAGTGTCCCATCGAGGGATGAGGTCAGTGTTATTCATTCAGGGTGTAGGCTCCATTGGGCAATGGACACGTCGGTGTGGGAATGTTGCAGATAATCTTCAAGCATGCGAGCCAGCGCGGTGGACCGACTATGGCCCTGTTGCTCATAAAAGGCTAAGCGCTGGATTTGCCAGCGTGCGCCGTTCATTCGTGCCTCCAGGCGATCACAGATCACATCCAGCATGAATTGAATTTCTTCGCGCTTCACTCCGACGTTTTCCAAGCCTCGCTTGGCTATCGGCAACAACTCCATCGCTAAATCATGCACCGACACTTCACGCAGACCATGCGACGCATGATTTGGCCAAACGAACATGGCCTCCAATCCACATTCGGCGGCGCGATAAAAATTGCCATGGGCATATTCAAATGGAAATTGCTGCAGAATCCGTTCGATGTCCCCACTCATACCCAAGGTGAGCCCAATCAGCAACGCGGCATTTGCGGCCATATCGATAGGGGTGGGCCCCGACGGTAAGCTTCGCAACTCAATCCGTAAATGTCCGTCAGCGCTGGCATCATAAATCGCGCGATTCCAACGCCACACAGTGCCTTGGTGCAGGCGCAACTCCTCGAGTTGGGGTAGGCGCCCCTGGTGGAGACATTCTACCGGGTCTTCCGGGCTCAACACTGGTAACAACGGTGGGTGTAATCCCACGGCTTCCGCAAACAATTCATACGCCCCTTGGCGAACCCACCCATGCCCAAAAGAGACTCGAGCTGGAGCCTGCCAGTCCCCCTCCTGTGTTTTCCGGCTATCGATTGCCTGTTTGAACAGGGCTATGCGTGTTTCTTCCCAGAGCCGATGCTGCAAGAAAATTGGGCTATTGGCACTCAGCGCGACGACGATAGGCGTGACTAGTTGAGCGGCATTGTAAACCTGCGCGAACTCCTGCGGGGCCACCCGTAGATGAATTTGAAAAGACGTCGTAGCCCCCTCTAACGTGACATCCGAGCAGGTCGCAGTTAGGGGTTCTTCCCCGTTAATGTGTATATGAAAGGGGCCATCCCGTAACCGACGAAGTCCTGCCGAGAGGGCTCGATACCGTGGGAGGTCTGACATGACCGCTGAATCCAGCTCCTCAGCGCACAGGGTAGGTAAAATGCCAATAGGCACAATACGTCCCCCGTGTGTCGCTGCACATTTTGCCAATGATTGGATGGCGTTGGTTAACTGTGTCCGGAGATGAGAGAAAGGCCGGCCGGCCAATGAAACGGGGGGCAAGTTATATTCGAGATTAAACCGGTCGAGTTCGAGTTGCAGATGATCGTCATTGGAGTAATTGAGGAGAGTGCGATTGATGGGATAGGCCTGTCCTTGACTATTAATAATGGAAAGTTCGAGTTCTGCGCCAATAGTTTGTGGGCCTTCGCCAAAACACGGTTGCTGTAGGACTGTCTCAAGGGCCTGCAAACTGTGAGTGAGTCGGTGCCCAAACCGGGAAAAATCCTCCTCGTTAAACTGGTCGCGGTCGATGGATAAACCCATAGTCTTCTTACATGGGTCTGTTGAAAAAAGCCGCCAGCGGCGTTCTCGCCCTTTTTCCGTGCTCACGTACTGTCAGTACGCTCCGCGCGCAAAAAGGACTGCGGCCTTGCTGGACGACATTTTTGAACAGACCCGATGCTACTGATAGCGAATAGCTTCCTGGCGAAATATAGCCCTTGATATCTTCACTATTCAACACTCCCTACATACCTGAATTCTATGGGTAGGTAAATAGAGAGGACAGCAATGAGTTTGTGCGACTTCGATTTTCTCATGGTCCCCTCTAGCTGTTCTGAGCAATACAGGGTGGAATCATTGGCGTAGAGTATACCCCTCTTCGTAGTGAGATGGTGTGGCGGGAACTTCGTATGATGATGTATGTTGCTCCTGGCAATACTGTAAAATTTCAATCAGGAAGAGCAGCCCTCGCCAGTTCAATTGATGGATTAAGTGGTATCTGATCACCCGCTGTGGATCTACGATAAAACTTTGGCAGCGGTCTACGCGCAAGTCTTTCGTTAAACTCAAAACTCGATGTAAACGCTGTAGTGGATCGGCCAAAACCGGAACACGAAGAATTTTGACCTTCGATAATCGGGTGTCCAAACACGAGTGCCCAGAAGGTAATAGTCCCAGCAGTTGTCCTCCCTCTTTTTGAACGGTCCGGTAGCATTGGTTCAGAAAAATTGCGTCTCCAAAATCAAAAGTCGGTAAGCGGCAAACAATGGCCCATTGTCCCTCTAGGGTCGCCAAATTGAACAATGTTAGCTGGCCTTTCACGAACGTTGGTACCCGCATTTGAGGTATTGTGGTCTGTCCGATTTTCATACGTATGCCCTCCATTGATGATATCTGTTAATGAAAAAATTGGAGCGGGATGCCCAACAGGAGAGAAAGGCATCCCACCCCATCGGGCGAGGAGAATCCTCGTCCGGGAAGAGTAATGAGTGACACTCTTGAAGTAAATTTTTCACACTACCTGGTAAAAAGGGTGAGAGGTTTTGTGTCATCAGAGAATAAGATTTTTGATTTCTTTTTTTCTATGTCGCCATAAATGATATTGAAAATCATTATTATTATCAAATAAGGTAGCAATAATTTTTTATGAAGTCAATATCACAGCACACTATTTTTGTATCTTGGCAAAAAGACGGAAGTGTCGTGACTTGATGATATAGCATATATGCTATAATATGATGGAATGCAATGGACTGTCGAAACCTTGAATGACATTGTGGACGCTGAACTTGAACGGCTTCCTGTTGATATGCGGGCGAGATTTATCAGAATAGCACTGGAACGAGCAAAGGAGATCAAGAAATGACACGAGCAGCAGACCTCCATAAAAAATGGATGAAGAACAGCAAGTATAAGCGTGCCTACGAGGAACTGGGATCAGAATTTGAAATTTCCGGCGCGATTATTGAGGCGCGATGCTATGCTGGCCTGACTCAGAAAGAATTAGCGAGACGGATGAATACCACACAGTCGGTGATTGCCCGTCTTGAAAGTGGTGGGGTAAACCCTTCTGCCAAAACACTTGAACGATTAGCGAAAGCCACCAAGACGCGACTTCAAATTGGGTTCGTCCCTATGCAGAAAGGAACTCAACAACTAGGAGCATCCAAGACATAAGGATCGCAAATACGATACTTTTTTACCTTCGACGCAGCTATTAGAAAATCAGGGAACGAAATTTCCTGCGGCTGTTCTTTTTGGCAATTATTATTCTACCTTCATCTTCTAACTTTGATGTAAATTCGCTATCAGATCCCGGAGAGACACTAAGCCCACCACCACTTGGTTTTGGGTGACGAGGAGGTGGCGAACTTGGCTGTCTTTCATCATGTCTAAGGCATCTTCGATGGGCCACGTGGCCTCAACCGTAATCATGGGGCTCGTCATCACCATGTCTACGGTTGTCAGGGTGAGGTCTCGTTTTTCAGCTACGGCGTGACGAATGATATCGGTTTCCGTAATCAACCCGATAATTTCTTCTTCTTGATCCCGCATCAGTTCCCCATGACGAATAATCACTAAGGATCCCACTTTCTTATCGCGCATATATTGTGAGGCTGTGATGATATTTGCCTTAGCTTCAATCTTTTGTAACGAGGTTGTCATGGCGTTGGCTAATGTTTTCATTGGTCCTCCCCCCTTTTCACCACCTCAGTAGTCCTTCCTGATGCCCGGCTTTCGTCATCTTGAATATTACTCTAACAAGGTTTTGGGCTAATAACAGTCTGGGAACCTGACTGCTACCCAATATGCTCTTCTCATGGGTCTGTTTGATGACACAATTGAACACAAACGGGCAATTCTAAAGGTTATCATTGAGAAACCGACAAGATGGAGGATATGACCCTCGTTTCAACCATGCCAGCCCAACAAACAGAGAGTCAGGTTCTTCGTGATCGTCTCGTCAATCAGTTAGAGACAGGAGACTTTGATCTTCCTCTGCTGCCTGTTGTCGCACATCAAGTGCTGCAACTTTCCGATGACCCCAATGCTGACGTCAACAAACTGTCCAGTCTCATTCAGCAGGATCAAGCGCTGGCCGGGCAAATTTTGCGCATTGCCAATTCACCGGCCTATCTCCCACGTTCCCCGATTGTTTCCCTGCAACAGGCTATCGCGTGGTTGGGTATGAATATGTTGGCTGGTCTTGCGTTTTCTATCTCTGTGCAAAGCGGAGTCTTTACGGTCAAAGGCTATGAAAAGGAGATTCGTAGCTTATGGAGTCATGCCTTAGCAACAGGATTATATGGAAAAGAGATTGCGCGACGCATACGGCGTAATGTGGAAAACGCCTTTCTGTGTGGTTTACTCCATACGATAGGCAAGCCTGTCCTTCTCCATATAATCTTAACGGCCTCCTCAACCCAAGAGAATCCCCACGCCTGGACAGTACTGGAACCCATTATTCAAGAACTTCATATGTTGGCCGGTTCCAAATTAGCCGAATCCTGGAAATTGCCGGAACCCGTTCAAGAGGCCATTCGCCTCTATCCCGATGATGCCTACCAGCAAGCCACCTCTCCCACTAAAGGGGCCATGATTACCTGTCTTGCGGATCATCTGGCTTCTTACGCCATTGGCTCATCGTCTGAGGATGAAGAGGCTCTTCGCGCCTTACCCGTGATTCAAGACTTGAATTTTTATCCAGATGATATGGATGCCTTCTTCGAATTGCGCGAAGACATTCAGGAAAGTGTCGCTGCATTCCTCGTATGAATTCTTCTTCTTCATCCTACGACCTTATTGTGATTGGCAGTGGTCCTGCCGGCCAGAAAGCTGCCATTCAAGGGGCCAAAGCAGGCAAGCGTGTGGCTCTGATCGAACAAAACCGCGAAGTGGGCGGAGCATGTGTCTACCAAGGCACGATCCCGAGTAAGACCTTGCGGGAAAGCGCCTTGCAAATGGTGCAATTCCTTCAGGCCACGGATGTCTTCGAATTCCGCATGCGGGATGATGTCAAAATTGCGACGCTCATGACTCGCCTGGATAAGGTGGTGCGTGCGCATGGAACCTTCATGAACGAGCAAGTCACCCGAAACGGCATCCAACGCTTTCACGGGAGAGCTCAGTTTGTCTCTGAAAAAGAGGTGCAAATCAAACAAATTGATGGAACCATGCCCACAATTTCCGGCTCGATGTTGGTCATTGCGACCGGTTCGCGTCCGCGTGTCCCGAATAACATTCCTATCGATCATGAACATATTTTAGATAGTGATTCAATCTTGTCGCTAGTCTATTTGCCAAAATCCCTCACTGTACTGGGTGGAGGGGTCATCGCCAGTGAATATGCCTCGATCTTTGCGCTGTTAGGTGTACAAGTCACGATGGTGGATACTGCTGATCGGCCCCTAAAATTCTTAGACCCCGAACTCACGGATCAATTTTGTCTGGCGTTTGAAAAAACTGGAGGGCGCTATCACGGAGAACAGAAAATTCAATCCGCTGAATGGGATGGATTTTCCAAAGTCCTCACGCGACTAGAAAATGGAAATGTCCTAGAAAGTGAAAAAATGTTGGTGGCGCTCGGACGGGTGGCCAATATCGAACATTTGGACATTCAAGCTGCTGGGTTGACGCCAACCCCACGCGGCCTCATTCCAGTGAATGATCATTGCCAAACAACGGTACCGCATATCTATGCGGTGGGTGATGTGATTGGTCCCCCATCTCTAGCATCGTGTTCGATGGAGCAAGGGCGTCGGGCGGTTTGTTATGGTCTGGGACTGGAACCAGGCGATGCTCCAGAGCATATTCCGATGGGTATTTACACGATACCTGAAATGTCCAGTGTTGGACTGACTGAACAAGAAGTCACAGAAAAATTTGGCGGAGCCCTTGTTGGGCGTGCCCGTTTTCATGAAATTGCGCGTGGGCAAATTTCGGGGATGACCAATGGCCTTCTGAAAATGGTGGCCGACCCTCAAGGGAAAGAACTGTTAGGCGTCCACATTGTGGGTGAAGGCGCCACAGAACTCGTTCATATTGGACAAATGGGCCTACTCCATCACATCACCATTGATCGTTTTGTGGAAAATATCTTTAACTTTCCCACGCTGGCTGAAGCCTACCGCATAGCTGCCCTCGACATCACCAAACAACGCCGCCAACTCTAATGATGCCGGGCGCTCAGGCTGAGCATCTTCTATCAAAAGCAACGGTTCATCAGCACTATCAGGAGAGTTCTAGGCGCTTCTAGGATAAGCCCTTTCTTCCCAGTTAAGCTTCGCCGCAAAAAGAAATGGCAGGAATTGTAACTATCGTATGATCACAATGATCATAAGGGTTTAAGGTCAATTTTGTACGCGAGCAAGAGGAGTCACTCGATTAAATTTTCTTTGACACATAAAGATATAATGTGAAATTTAATCAAGTCTGAATAGAACCACACACAACAATACTAAAAAATGGGCAATGTGAAAGTAAGCACGAATACTCTTACATCGCATGCCGTTCCGATTCCTTTTATATTGAGTCCACCATCCCTTACCCAAAACAGCATCGGAGTGGTGTCTCGTTGCAATACCACCAGGCTATCGCGACCGAGCATCCGTTTGGTACGAACAAGCTGGAATACAATTGCGCCTATTAGATCCCGTGGACGTTATTATTGCAAAACTCAGACGAGGAATCGATCAAGACCTCGACGACGCAGAATATATCACCACACAATTTCAGGTCACCGCACGAGCTATTTAGACATCCGCAGAAGCCGCCATTGCAGCTTCCCCAAAAGATACAGCCATCTTTCTCTTCAAGAAAACCATTGAGCTATTCTGCCACCGACTTCAATCAGAACAAGATCGTTAAACAGAACCGACCACGCGTCCTGAATTTAGGAATTGGCCTTTTCATCTGAGGGCCTCCGTGCACCTCGAAGCTCAGCAGCAACCCGTTGATAAATATCTTTTCTGGGACCAAAGGCCACAACCACCACCTTTGAGCCCTTAATCTGTAAAGTGATCCGAGAGCGTGCGACACGAAAACTTCGCAACCCAGCTAAATCGTCTTTCAAGGCTTTCGCCTGATACGGGTTTTCCGCCAAAGAATGTAAGGCAGCTTTCACTTTTCGTGTAAAAGATGGCGGCAAATGGATAAGAAGATCTCTTAGGTCCTCGACAATATCCAGGCCATATCGTTTCATTTCTTCTTTTTCTGGGGATGGAGTGGCTCTCCAAAAACTTCCTGAAAAGAAAAGGTGTGGCCTTTTTTAAGCTGATCGAGCCCCTGTTTAATTTCCTGCATCAGAGCTGGATTACGTTGAATAGCATGGGTTTCTTGCCAGCTGTCAAACTCTTCTGCACTCATGAGAACGGCAGCAGGCCGACCATTGCGAGTAATAACGAGTTCTTCCTCGGTTTGCTCTACCGCGGCAACTAATTCACTCAACCGGGCTTTGGCTTCGGAAAGCGTTAATGTTTTCGGCATGAAACACCTCCTTAGATTGACTAGAATTCAGACTAATATATTCCTTGAACCCTGTCAACGTACAACAGTGCCAAGCCTTCAATGGCTGCAACGAACAAAAGCATTCCTTACGACCACACCACCACCATGATGTATTGGATACTTCGTTAAAACGAAAGAAGCGAACAGCAAGTCGAAGATCAGAAAATCATTAAAGGTTCCTGACACCTTTAATGCAAGAGCACCACGTCCTTTGGGGCGTGGTGCTCTGTTAAAATTTTAGGGACGGGTTATCCATTGCTCCATGACACTGTTGCTACATCCAAATTTCTCATGGCCTTTTCCAAGAGACAATTCATCAATAATTTGTGTGCAAGAGCAACCGTCTGTTTCCGATGTCGTAATTATGGTCTTATTGGTCGTCTCAAATGTCATTGAATCAGGAATACCGGTAAGAGCATAGCGATTTTTCCCTAACCGGTTTGTCGGAACTGATTCAGGAATAACGGTGGCGGGGCAGAAATCAACTTCGTCGATCACCCCGTCATTATCATCATCCGGGTCACAGGCATCGCCTAAACCATCTCCATCAAAATCAGTTTGATTAGGATTGCCTACGAATGGGCAATTGTCAATTCCATCAAAAATGCCGTCGTTATCATCATCTGGGTCGCAGACGTCACCAAGGCCATCTAAATCGTTATCCTCCTGGCCTGGGTTAGGGAGAAAGACGCAATTATCAATCCCATCAACAATGCTGTCGTTATCATCATCCGGGTCACAGGCATCACCAAGACCATCTAGATCATTATCCTCTTGGCCTGGGTTAGGGAGGAAGACACAATTATCACCCTCATCATCGACCCCATCGTTATCATCATCCGGGTCGCAGGTGTCACCTGCACCATCTTCATCATGATCTTCCTGCCCAGGATTGGGATGGTCTGGACAGTTATCCACATCGTCATCCAAGCCATCGCCATCACTATCCACGACTTCTGGGCCTTGCACAACTAATTCCGAAATCATCCCGAGAGCGGCATGGTGAAAAATATGACAATGAAACACCCATCGCCCAACCGCCCCACCAGTTGCCCTCTCGGTACAGGCCTCAGGCACAATCACCTCATCACAGATCGTTCCTCGGTCATCCAGGCGCACACGAAAAACGAGGGTTGTCCCCATATAGACATCAACATTGTCCACAAACTCCTGATAGTCGAAGGTATATAAGGTATTACCCGTTTCGTTGTCGATATATTGGACGGGCTGGTAAGAAAAGCCATGAAGATGAAAGGGGTGATTCGTTAGAGTTTCATTGCGTATCGAGAGTTCAAGCAAATGACCAACCTCGGCATACCTTGCCGTTTCCGGGTGCGGAACATTCCCAAAAGTCCCATTGCCGTCGTTCGTTTCCAAGTGACCCGGAATCGTATCAATGGATGGCAGCAAAGATGGTCCACCAGAGGCGCCAAAGCCAGCCGTCAAGCGAATGGTGGGATCATCACTGCCAGGCTTTCCAAGACTGAGTGGATCCAATAAGGCGTCTGGAGTCCCGGTCTTAATATTTTCAACTTCTTCGCTCGTACCGGCCAGAATACTATCGCCAACATTGACAGATCCATCCGCAATCGTACCATTGATCTCAAAAAACAGTACCGATTCCTCAGGTGAGCTAATTCGAAATCCCAAGTTGCTGTCTAACGGAGTAATCACAATCTTAACAATATCTCCGTCGGTACCCGTCGGTTGAACAATGACATCTGCACGATCGGCTGGCGCCAAGACCAATTCTCCTTCTAGATATCCGGTATCCCAGCCATCCAGGACTCCTCCTTCTATCCGAACATGATTGAGTAGGCCCCCTTCTCCACCGATCCGATATAAAGTATTATCTGTCCCATTACCCACGACGCTGAGCCGCATATATCGACCAATGGCGGTATTCAACAGGCGTAGACGGACTTTCTGGCCTGACGGAACAACAAACTTGGGCGTAGTACTGGTTTCGCTAGGACTTTCTCCATTCACCAAGAACGTGTCTCCTATAGGGATAGGACCACAACCCCCTCCAGCACATCCTTCAATAAGGGTATTAATATGTTCAGCCATACCACTGTCCCTATCTACCTGCCCAACATTCCCGGCCATATCAAATTCGGTATCGGCCAACACAAGAGTGTGAGTGTTGGCATTATCGGGTAACACGACCCCTTTTAATGTTTGTTCTACTGGACTTTCCACAATCATCGGCCCATACATCCCTGCGAAATCTTGATGACTCGGTTTCATATGAGGGTGGTACCAAAAAATCCCTGCTCGTGGGACCGTAAACCGATAGGTATAACTCTGCCCTGGCAACACGGCATCCTGCGAGACTCCAGTCCCGTCGCTATCGTTATCAAGTTCTATCCCATGCCAATGAATGCTTGAGGATTCAGTATCCAAGGCATTGTGGAAATGAACAATGACCGTATCACCAACGTTGAGCTTGAATTCTGGTGCAGGTATGCTTGGGGCCGCCGCAGAAAAAGGTGCAGGAGGATCATCCTTATAGACCATGGCATGGACAGTGGTGCCATTAATGATCACATCTTGTTCATCGGCCGTCAGATAGGCCTCAAAAATGTTAGGATCTGGATTGGTATCGGTGGCGGCAACGAGAGCAGCATGGGCATGATTATTCATGAGAGTAAAAGCCAAGGCCTGCACTATAAGAAAAAGTCTCACAAAATTGTTCATGCTTGTTCTCCTTAGACTCATGAAATGCGAGAGGGTGACAGTAGAACGAAAAAACTTATTGACCGTTTAAAACTCGCCATGCAGGAATCCACTAGCCAGATCATCAACCGTTGAATAGACTTCTGCGCCGTTTGGGTCAAAGAGAGTAATCTGATACGTGTCCGTCCCAGCTGGAGGGGTCTGGACTTCAAGGTCCACCTGAATCGTGGCTGGCACGTTGGGCGTCACCTGTTGGAGATGCAGTGTCATGTCCTCCACGGCGATCACACAGTTTGGCTCCACCGGCAGGGTCCCAGGGGCCTCTCCCGTACATTTTTTAAACTCGAAGATTCCCCCCTTCGCTCGATAGCGGCATGTCACGCGATCATGACTGGTTGGACGGACGAAAGTCAGATGGGCCCAGCCTTTGTGGACATCGTCTGTCACGATTTCCAAGGTATCCGGAATGCGGACTAAGGCCGTCTCGTTGACGGCCAGGACCCCATCCTCCCATGTTGTTGGAGAGGGCGTCCGAGAGGCCGTGAGGGATTCGATCGTCACAAGATCAACGCCACCGCCGCCGTTACCAAATGCACGATCCTGAACGGACAGGATAAAAGAATGGTCGGGCCTTCCGTCGAAGGTTGCCGGACCGGAAAAGTCGACCAGACTCGAGCCATTAGGCCGACAGAACATGAAGTCGGGTTCACCAATGATGAGTTCTCCCGTCGGCAACCGGTGCACCCAGGTGCCCACCACCGAGCGATCAGTAAATTGCAGCACCTCCCCATAGAAATAATCCTCCGCCGGGAAGGCCCCCATGCCCTTGAACGTACAGAGCTCCCCTTCTTCCAGAGCAAAGCCAACGGAGGTGAGACACAACACGGAAAGTAATAAAACACACGAGACAAGAAGCTTTTTCATGGTTTGTCCTTTCATCGCTGATGGGTTTATCAGCTCTAAAACCACAAGAAGTTATCTTCTACGACACCCTGTCCATCGCCAAATGACAAAACCGGCAAGCCCGGTCCCAAAGAGCACCATGGCCGATGGAGCAGGAATCGGATTCATCACGGTCACTTCAGCATCACCAACATGGCTGAGCGCTAGCGGAAAGCCGAAGGCATCGCTGACGAGCGATTGAGTAAAGGTCAACGGACTGGTCCCCGGAGCCACCGTGTCAAACAACAGGGTCGCCAGCGTGAAATTGGCCGGTTGCCCCGACAAGTCGAATAAAAACGAGATTTCCGCCAAATCAATCAGCCCAGGCGAGGAGAGATCAAAACTTTGGATTGATTCAATGCCATCGCCCAAATGTGGGCCAAAGGTCACCCCCGTGGCCGCTAACACACTCGTATCGTAGGTCACGTCTAGGTCAAAACTGCCAACAGATGGATCCATACCATCGCCCAATCCCGAGATCCGCACATTTACCAGTACCGGATCTCCTTCAAACACAGTTTGACTCACAGGAGATAAAAAGAGCATCGCCGCCCAACCTGTGGAGGAACCTACTAGAACTACACTACTCAATAGCAGAAAACTCACGAACATCTTGTACAGACTCTTCATAATCGTCACCTCATCATCTCGCACATACATGAATCGTTAACCTGTCCCTGGTGTAATTAGCCGACACTTCTCCGTTGTCCCTCACTGAGACATTACCCAACGCCCTTATTATGGTGCACAGTTCGGGTTCGTACACTCCAGCACACATTGTCGTCCATCCAAAATCGTAATGGTGCCATCGCCGTCTTTATCTCGTGGATCGTCCGGTCCGGTCGCTGATGTATTCCGGGCAGCGAAGATGGCTTGAATATCCGTGCGATCAATCTGTCGATCGTCGTTCACATCGCAGAACAGTACCTCACCACTTCCGCCAGGCCAAGCCGTCTGTATCCCATAGGGCACGGCGGCTAACTTGGGACTCTGAAAACTAATCCACCCCGTGTTTTCACTCCACGCCCGGCCGCGAAAGAGGCCGGTGTTCGGATCAATCTTGACGCCATAATTCTTCGTCGTACAGCTCCCGTCGTTCGTACAAGAAAAACTGATCCACCCTAGATTCTCACTCCAGGCATAGCCAGCCAAATTGCCTGCCCCATCATTGCTCACGCCATAGTCACTGGACCCACAGGTGGAGTTGTTCAAACAGGACAAACTCACCCACCCCGTGGTTTCCGACCAGAGATAGCCCGAAAGGCCATCGTCTTCCACGAAAACCCCCGGCCCGCCATCGCCACCCGGCTCGGCATTCAACCACCCGATGTTCTCGCCCCACGCATACTGCGTGCCTCTGTCAAACGGATCAATGTTGTCGGTCGCAAAAACGGACCCACTCATAAGCCCCATCAGGGGCAGACCTACCAACAGGTAGATAACACGGTTCATAGTTTTTCCCATGGGATTCCCTCCTACTTTCTTGTTCTTACATGAACGTTCCGTTAAACTAATCAACATGCCGAAAGTCTTGCATCCTCATGTCATAACCCAGCCAAACGTATGCGGTGGCAGCGCATGCATCAAAGGCACACGAATTCCTGTTCGGACTATTGTGGTGTATGTCTTGCACCATGGACTCGCCCCTGAAGACCTTCTTAGTTATTATCCGCATCTTTCACTCGCGACTATTTTCGACGCCCTGGCCTATTACTATGACAACCGAGAGGAAATTGACGCCGACATAGCAGCCAATGACCTCCTCGATCCTCATCCTGTCTCCTCGTCGTAACGATTCTCCAGACAAACCATGAAGCTGTATTTGGATGAAAACACATCCCTGTTGCGCTGGGAACCGCACTGGCATCGCATGATGTTGATTGCCTGACCACAGGACACGCTGGAAATCTCGGACTCTCCGACAGCCAACAATTGACGTTTGCGACGACCGAAGCCCGAGCCCTCCTTACGTTTAACTGTAAAGACTTTCTCCCGCTCGTCCAGCAATGGGAAGAAGCCAATCGCACACATGAGGGGCTGATCCTCTCCAAAGAATGGCCAGTACCAGAATTGCTGCGACGCTTTCGACGATTGTTGCATCAGCATCCAATCGACGATCTCACCAATCTCGTACTTTGGCTCTCGCCCTGACTTCTGCCTGTTCACGTTTCCCTATCTCACGGTATTGCTTAATATTCCGACAACGGCCCGCCACTGCGGACACACCAGACAAAGTCGCCGTTGGTCTTATCACTGGAACGCACGAAGCCAATATTGAAGAGCACTTCCCATGCATTCATGGGATTATCGGCAGACGCCGTCGCCGTCCAATAGAGGCTCGACTGGATGTTGCTAAACGGATGGCCCACTGGCAAATCGGGACCACCAGCCGGATTCCCAGGCACAAGCAGACTCGTCAATTCCTGGACCGACGGCAGGCGCCAGCCCATCTGCCCGCCGGTGCCTCTGCGCAAACAGTGCAGCCGTGCATCGACTGGCGGCGTAGGTTTACTCTCCCAAACATGTGGAGTGGTGTCCGGCGACTGCTCCCACACTAGCCCAGTCTGTTTGTCCAAGACCGCCGCGCCGCCCATGACCAGTTTGAACCGTTCTTTGACGGACAACACCTGATCCCACGAGGGCTGCGTCTGCGTCGTCGCCACCGGGTCCCCGCTCCCATCCACCGCCGACCCCGGCGGCTCCAAACTCCCGCTTTGCGCGCTGGCCAACGACACGCCCAGCACCACACTCATGCCAACACTGATTAACCACCCTCCAATGTGTTTGCTTTTCGACATTGTTACCTCTCCTTTTGTCTTCTCTTCTCTATTCAGCACGACGCACTTCGCAGTCATCGTTTTCTGTTAGTATTCCGACAACGGCCCGCCACCACGGACACACCAGACGAAGGTGTCGACCACCTTACCGCGGGCGCCCACACCGCCATTGGCGAAGTTCATGACCCACGCACTCGTGGGGAACCCCACATCCGTCGAAGCCGACCGATATTCGTCGAACGTCTGGACATCGGTAAACGGATGGCCGGCCGGGAGGTCGGGATTACCGCCTGGGTTAGTCGGATCCACCAGGCTGGCCAGCTCATGCACCGACGGCAACCGCCAGCCTTTCTTCCCCCCGACGGTGCGACTTGTGCACTGAAATCGTGCTTCGCTCCACGTATGTGTGGTCGTCAGCGGAGACTGCTCCCACACCAGCCCCGTCTCTTTGTCCAAGACAGCTTCGCCGCTCAACACCAGCTTGAATCGTTCACTCGCCGGCAAGTTCTGATCCCACGACGGCTGCGTTTGCGTCGTCGCCACCGGATCGCCGCTGCCATTCACCGCCGTCCCCGGCGGCTCCAAACTCCCGCTTTGCGCGCTGGCCAACGGCACACTCACTCCCAACGCAAGAGCCAGACTCAACCCTCTTCTCATCCACTGTTGTCGAACTTTCAACATGATAGCTCCTTTCTCTTGGCCTACTATATTATTAGATATGATGATGACGTACGCCCATACCTACAGAAATTGTTCAATACGCCTCCCTGTGGTTTTGGCCACCGCGGACACACCAAACATTGGCACCCAACCCGGACTCTTCGAAGAAGTAGGAAAACCCACTGCCAAAAAATACGATCCACGCGATATTTGGATCAGGGCTATCGTAAACCGTCGTTGCCGACCAGTAGTCAGTCAGCTCGATGCTAAAGGGGTGACTGGTAGGGAGTGGTGGATTCGTGTTGTTCGGATCTATCAGGCTCGTCAACTCATGGAGCGAAGGTAACCGCCAACCTCTCCGCCCCCCGACTGTTCGCATCTCACAATCAGCCCGTGCATCTGACCAAAGGCGGCTAGTGGCCTGCGGCGACTGTTCCCACACCAACCCGGTCTCTTTGTCCAAGACCGCCGCGCCGCCCATCACCAGTTTGAATCGTTCACTCGCGGGCAACACCTGATCCCAGGACGGCTGCGTCTGGGTCGTGGCCACCGGATCGCCGCTGCCATTCACCGCCGACCCCGGCGGCTCCAAACTGCCACTTTGCGCGCTGGCCAGCGTGGACCCCAGTACCAAAACTGCTGTCCACAACGCTGTTACACACCATGTTGGCTTCATGTCTCTGTCCTCCTCTTTTTTCGCGAACGGTATTCGGCTCTCAACGTTCAGCTCGGACCTAACGGCTGTCATGCTGATCCCTGCCCCCTTCTTTCCTGCCCGCTCTTTCCTCAGCTGACGACTGATCGTTGAATGCCGACAGCTCTGTCCTCAAATTACCCAATTATCAATACGCATCCGGTCCAGGCGAGCCACCGCGGACACACCAAACAAAGCCGCTGCCCGTCTTATTGAAGGTGAACACATTGCCATTGCTGAAGTTCACGACCCACGCAAACGTGGGATCCTCAACATTCGTCGACGCCGACCAGTAGCCGGACGACTGGCCGTTGCTAAAGGGATGGCCAGCTGGCAAATCAGGAGTCCCAGCCGGATTCCCAGGCACGACCAAACTCGTCAATTCATGGACCGACGGCAACCGCCAGCCCATCTGCCCGCCGGTGCCTCGGCGCAGACAGTGCCGCCGAGCATCGACGGGCGCCGAGGATTTATCCTCCCAAACATGACGAGTGGTGTCTGGCGACTGCTCCCACACCAGCCCGGTCTGTTTGTCCAAGACCGCCGCACCGCCCATCACACACTTAAACCGGGTGGAATTGCAGCCATTGGCCGCACCGTCATTGGCCGGCAGCGTCTGATCCCACGAGGGTTGCGTCTGCGTCGTGGCCACCGGATCCCCACTCCCATTCACCGCTGACCCCGGCGGCTCTAAGCTCCCACTCTGCGCACTGGCCAGCGACGCACCCAGCAGCACAGTCATTCCAACACTGACGAACCAACCTACCCTGTGTTTTCTTTTCGACATTGTTAACCCTCCTTTTTGTCTTCTATTCTTCATTCAGCACGACGCACTTCGCATGCAGCATTTTCTGTTAGTATTCCGATAACGGCCCCCTACCACGGACACACCAGGCAAGAAGTTCATGTGTCTACGTAGAGAACTCGCAACCTCAACCCTTAACGACCTTATGCTCATCATCCTGATTTTCCACGGTTTCAGGATTGACTCTCGTCTAATTCAGACTATAATTATAGTCTGATCTGGTGAATCTCCTGTGAGTCCGACTGGGACAAGAAAGGAAGCCCGACATGCGACGCACCATTCCATTAACCACAGCCAAAGCCGACTTATCCTCCCTGGTCGATGACGTCGATCGAACATATGATCGCATTGTCATTACTCGCAATGGGCGAGAGACGGCGGTGCTCCTCAGTGCCGAAGAATATGAAGGGCTACTGGAAACCCTGGACCTCCAACACCACCCCCAAGAAGAAGCGGCCATTGCCAAAGCCGAGCGCCAAGCCAAGCAGGGACGGACCATTTCCTTGGCGACGCTCAAGAAACGCCTCGCCAAAATGTAATGTATGCCCTCCGCATCACCCTCCAAGCGGAAGAAGATCTGAGACGGCTCATGCAGGCTGATCGACGACTGGCCCATCGAATCCTCGCCAAACTTGAAACGCTCGAAGAGCGGCCCTACCAGGGCAAATCGCTGGTCGGGCTGCATGCTGGACGACGATCCCTTCGGATCGGCACCTATCGGATCATTTATCGAATTGAGGAATCGACCCACACCGTGCTCATCCTCACCGCTCGACATCGCCGTCATGTCTATTAGGGGCCTGTTGAAAAAAGCCGCCAGCAGCGTTCTCGCCATTTTTCCGTGCTCACGTATTGCCAGTACGCTCCGCCCGCAAAACTGGCTGTGGCCTTCCCTTCGACAAGCTCAGCGCAGGACTGGATGACTTTTTTGAACCGGCCCGACGCTCCTGACATTCAACATGCTCCAGGGGTTTTTTGCCGCTTGATATCCTCATTATTCACCAGCGCCATTCATTCAGGTTGTTATCTCGCCAACGTTCTCAGAATGCCACGCCAACCTCGTGACAGTTTTCTTTTCCCATATCCGACGCCTGCTGGCTGGCCCTCGGGTCGGACGCTCTCATGTCTTGCGGACCCTGTTTGAGCCCTTCGATCAGACTCAGGACAGGCTCCGCGAGTTGGTCCGCTCTCCCTCTGGCGTCTGACCCATCCACTATGGCCAGACTGGGCGTCAATGGTTTTGTTTACTTTTCCCGAAAGAAAAGTAAATCGTCCGCCGGGGCGAAACCCGGCAATACCAGAACTCCTCATTGCCCTCTATAAACTAAATACGAACCCTCCAGAAGGCATTGATCAATTCGCCTTCAACATTCATCAATATGCATCACCAAGGGTCTGACCAGCGCGCACATTAGACATCAGGGGACTGTCTTAGGCTTGATGGCAAGGCCTCAATCCCCGCAATTATTCCTCCCTACGCAAAATCAGTTCCTGTTTGACACGGGAACCAGCAAAGGTCTTCAACTCCTTGATTTCTCACGTTGTTTGATTTCGGAAGGCCTCTTTTGTTGAGGACGAAACGATTGGACTGTCCTAAATCGTCACAGAACGACGTACGGGAGGGTGACTCAATTTAGGACAGCAGCTGGCGAGCAAAGCATGCAAGATCTTCGTGCGGATCTTTCGCATCCACCATGCTAGACAGAAGAGACGCGCTCAGGCACATGAGGCAGGACAAAGGGCTTCATCATCTTTTCTTTCGGTGTAATTATTGCTGAGGTGGCACTGGAAAAACCTTTTGGGTCTGTTGAAAAAAGCCGCCAGCGGCGTTCTCGCCATTTTTCCGTGCTCACGTAGTGCCAGTACGCTCCGCGCGCAAAAATGGCTGTGGCCTTGCTGGACGGACTTTTTTGAACCGACCCGACGCTGCTGATCGCCAAAGGCTTCCTGGCGAAATGAGGCCTTTGATAGCTTCATTATTCAACACTCCTCTTTTGGTTTGGGGCGTGCAGACTCTGGGTCAGTGGTAAATTTTTTCCAAAACCTGAAAGAACGTGGGGGACGCACGCAAAAACTTTTGGTACCCTTATGAATTTTTCAGCGGGAAGAATTTCATCGAGATCCATGTGCCATGAACATTCGTCAATGCAGATTTTGTCGCTTCCTCCTCATCTGGATTGTGCTGTTCTTGGCCTACGATTCTATTGTGCCCAATATGGTCTGTTCTGATGACCGCAGTTCATCCGTTCGCCTGCCCTCGACTCTCTCGCCGACGCTCAAAGAAGACGTGCAATTTTTGAAAGAAGAAACGGTGGTCACGGCCATGCGCTATGAGCAGCCCATCTCGGAAGCCCCCTCTAATGTCTATGTCATTACAGCCGAGGACATTCGACGGTCCGGAGCGATCGACGTTCCCACGATCTTGCGCAGAGTTCCTGGGATGGAAGTGATGCAGATGACCGGCGCGGAGTTCAACGTCAGCGTCCGCGGAGACAATCAGACCGCCGCCAACAAACTGCTCGTTCTGGTCGACGGGCGCTCGATTTACCTTGACGCGCAAGGAACGGTGAATTGGAAAGCCTTACCCGTCACGATTACCGACATCAAACAAATCGAAGTCTTGAAAGGACCGGCCTCTGCGGTCCATGGCTTCAATGCCTTCGATGGGGTGGTCAACATCATCACGAAGAGGCCGGACGAGATGAAGGGGTTCCGTACTCAAGTCGGGGTCGGAGAGTTCGGGACGTTGTCCAGTTCGGCGAGTTTCGGCGGGCAAGTCGGCCCGTTAGGCGTGAAGGTCTCCGGCGGCCACGATCAAACCGCGCAATGGAGCGATGAAGACGCCCTGGCGTACCGGTCTTATACCTTGAACGTCCAGAGCCGCTATGATTGGGGACACGATCTTGTGGGCATTCTCAACGGTGGCGTGGTCGATGTGAACCGCTTTGACGGGCCCGTGACTGAAACCGTGACATCAACGCTCGACTCCACGGATGGCTATGTGCAACTCGGCCTCGAGCATCCGAGTTTCTTCGTGCGGGCCTTCTGGCGGGGAGTCCACAGTGATAATGAAGTTCGACCTTTTCCAAGCCTGCAACCATTCTTGTCGATCGCGGATTCAAGCGGAAGCTCGATGAACCAGGCCGTGTTGAATACCTACGATCTCGAAGCCCAACATAATGTGCGATTGCTCGAGTCGCATGTTCTGATCTATGGGATCAATTATCGACATAATACGATCTCGAGTAATTTTCTGGATCGATTTCGTGCGGAAAACCGACTCGGCCTGTTTGTGCAGGACGAATGGAAACCCACCCCGGCGTTGACGACAAACGTCAGTTTTCGGCTGGATCTCAACACGTTCATCAACCCGACCTACAGTCCGCGAGTGGCATTGCTCTATCGCCCCTGGCCCAACCATACGTTTCGAGTCACGGGGGCCTTGGCGTATCGCCCACCTACGCTCGTGGAGACCTTCACCGATAATCGTGTGACGACATCCTTGCCTCTGCCAATTCCTTCCGTCGTCGTCACGCTTCAAGGCTCCCAGAACCTTGCACCCGAACAGATCATTTCTTATGAGCTGGGCTATCAAGGCTGGTTCTTCGATCATCGACTGCGGCTCCGCACTGACCTGTTCTTTCACCATATCTCCGATCTCATTCGCCCTGCTGGAGCCATTGGCAATAGGGCGGTCTTTGAAAATGGTGGGGAGGCCGATATTTATGGTGGGGAGTCTGGAATCGAGTTTTGGGCCACTTCTTGGTTATCAGGATTTTTCAACTATGCCTACCAAGAAATCGGACAGACCTTTATCGGGACCGATCGCCGCGCGGTTCCACGATTTAAAATCAACGGTGGAATTCGAGGGCACTGGGAATCTGGGCTCAACTTGGAATTGGCTATCCACTATGTCGGGGCAACCAAGTTCCCCATCGCCTTAACCTTTAATAATCTGTCCCCGTTTGGCGTGATGCCGCCGGCTACCCGAGTCGGCAGTTACACGCTATTGAACGTTTGGGGAGCCTACCGCTTTTGGGATGATCGCGCTGAACTCGCTCTCTCCGTGTTTAATGCCTTGAATGATCGGCATCGAGAACATCCCTTGGGCGACACCATTGGTTCCCGCGTCCTCGGCTGGCTGACGGTGCAGTTATGACAAACGGTGCAGGATTTTTTTGTTCAAAAAGCGGTCTGGTGGGTATCGATTCAGATTATGGGCGAAATACTTGAAGATCGAGGTCTGTGATCGCTCGATAATGCTTGGCACTAGCCGTCAGCAATGGCAGAGCACACACAACAGCCGTGGCACTTATCAGGGCATCGGCCAGGTACAGCGAATGGCTGAGTGCATACTTTTCAACATACATCATCGCCTTGGAGGACATCTCCTCCGTCAGATACAGAATTTTCGCTTCCCATTGCCGCAGGGCTGTTCTCAATGCCACCAATTCGTCCTGGTTGCGCATGCCTTGCACCAATTCCATATACGTGACGACAGAAAGCGAAAACGCATGCTGTGCCTCAATGGCTTTTTTGGCCTTCGGGTTGCCCCGCATAAACCAAATGAGGACATCCGTGTCAATGAGCACGAGAATACCTGGGGTTTCTCATCTGTCGCAGGTAGGTTTTGACGTTTTTGGAAGACCGATGATTAGACCACAAACCATACAGGTCGAGAGCGGCGCTAGACCGTTGCTCACCCGACTCCAAGGGGACTAATTTGGCTACCGGTTTTCCTCGATGCGTAATCACAACTTCTTCGCCTCGAGACACGGTGGCTAAGAGTTCCTTGGAACAAAACCTGAGATCTTTGGCGGTAGCCTGCATAGCATCCTCCATAGTTGATACTTCAAAGTATACACTTAAGACGTATGTGGGTCAAACATGTATAAGAGGCAGGTATAGGAGAAGGGCCACCATTGGAGATGTTTTTAAGATGTCAGGGGCACCTGTAAGCCCAAGCAGCCTTCTATGAAGACTCAACAAGAAATGCAGATTTTAGCCCATATCCAACGAGACATGAGGTTTCTGGGAGTAAGGTTTCCTGCCCACGCCCAGGTCAAACAGGCCATCCCGTTACTTTTCGTCTGTCTCGTCAGCCTGACGAGCTTGTGTCTGGCTGAAGAGGAGCATCCGTCCCCTCGCCTGCCTTCCACTGTATCGGACACGCTCAAGGAAGACGTGCAATTGCTGCAGGAAGAAACGGTGGTCACGGCCATGCGTTATGAGCAGCCTATCTCGGAAGCCCCCTCCAATATCTATGTCATGACAGCAGAGGACATTCGACGGTCCGGAGCGATCGACGTTCCCACGGTTTTGCGCAGAGTTCCTGGTATGGAAGTGTTGCAGAGTACTGGAGCTGATTTTAACGTGAGTGTTCGAGGGAATATTCAACATTTAGCCAACAAACTTCTGGTCCTTGTAGACGGACGTTCAATCTTTCTGGACGCACAAGGCCTCGTGAAATGGAAGGCTATCCCGGTCACGCTCCCTGAGATTCAGCGGATTGAGGTCCTACTCGGCCCAGCGTCAGCGGTCTATGGGTTCAATGCGTTTGATGGCGTGGTGAATATCATCACGAAAGACCCTGAAGAGATTAACGGCGCGTTATTCCAATTCGGTGGCGGCGAATTCGGAACGCTCTCTAGTAGCGCGATCGTTGGAGGACGGATCGATCGATTGGGGTACCGACTTTCAGCTGGATGGGACCAAACTCAACAATGGAGCGATCGAGACGCGCTGGCCTTTCGGTCGTATAAATTTAATCTTCAAACCGAATATAGGGTCACCGCTGAGTCCGACATCAAACTTCGGGGAGGACTCACAGAAGTCAATCGAGAAGATGCCCCGTTTTCGAGGGTGAATCGCCCTAACAGTGAGCCTTCACTGGCCTATGCGTCGCTGAGTTACGAACATCCTGACTGGTTGGTTCACGCATGGTGGAATCATTGGTCGGATAGTCCAAACAGTAAGGTGCAGCCTTTCCTCAGTGACTTCCTGCAAACAACAGTTCGCAACGGCGGCTCTCGTCATCATCTCCGTAGCAATTCCTATAATGTTCTGGCTCAATACTCCTCTGAGGTTTTTTCCACTCAGATGACGGCAGGAGTAAACTACCGATACAACACGATTTCCTCAACCTTAACGAACGGCTTTCAGCAAGAAAATCGGCTGGGTTTCTATGTACAGGATGAGTGGCGAATGACTCCACGTTTTGCCACGATCGCGGGATTTCGCTATGACCTCAGTTCACAAATTGAACCCACTTTCAGTCCACGAGTCGCGATTTTATTTCATGCCACGGATGACCAGACCTTTCGCCTGTCTTACTCGGTGGCCTTTCGCCCTCCAACGCTTATTGACCGACATTTCGAAACCACTAATCTTCTGATCTTCCCCACGCCTGGTGGTCCCTTCACGGCTTCATTCGCTTCACAAGGGTCTTCCAATGTCGAGCCTGAGCAAATTCGATCAATCGAGTTGGGATACCAGGGATGGTGGTGGCAACACCGGCTAAGGGTTCGGGCAAATATTTTTTATAATGAATTGTCTGACTTGATTGCTTTTCAAACCACAGGGACGGCACCAACAGATCCTGTGGTGACGAGCAATGTCGGTGATACAGAGGTCTACGGAGGAGAGACCGGAGCAGAGGTCTTATTCACTCCATGGCTTCGCGGCTGGACTAACGTGGCGTATCAAATCTTCCATCAAACCATCCCAGGCGAACATCGGCGAGCGGCTCCTCAATGGAAGATCAATGGCGGACTCCGCCTGGATGGCCCATATGGTCTGAGCGGAGAGATTCTTGCGCACTACGTTGGCGCGACGCGCTACGCCTTATCAGATTTCTTCACCAGCTTTCCTCCGCTCGGAGCAAGCGCACCAAACTCCCGAGTCGATAGCTATACCCTCTTAAACCTGCGTGGCGCCTACCGCTTTTGGGATGACCGTGCTGAAGTGGCTATCTCCGTGTTTAATGCTCTGAATGATCGGCATCGCGAACATCCCTTGGGCGACACCATTGGTTCGCGCATCCTGGGCTGGTTGACGATACACCTTGGTAGGTAAGGCCTCATATCTTAATACGTAACTATTTGGGGAAATCACTGTGACGTTCTTGAGGACATGATGACGGATTGTCTGATGACTCGATTCTGCAATCGCTTCCAAAGAGGATCCTCTTTTAGGAGATGTGTTGTTTTGGTCATGGCTTCTTGCCAACTGAGTCCCGCGTCCTCTTTTTCAATGTCCTCTCGCCGTTTTCGCATCCACGCTACGGCGTCAAACGTTTTCTCCATAATCCAGAACCTCCTTTGGCGTTCGAATTTCTAGCGAGCCATACCCTTGTTCAAGATTGACACTTTGAAACAACCGAATGCGTCCAAAATTGACAATGTGCCGAAAATTCCAACTCACAAGCACATCCACGTGACCTACAGTAGCCAAAGCCACGTGCAGTGCATCGGCCCTCGAGCCCGGCCCGACGATTCCTCGGTGCAAGTATGTTTCGGCCAGTTCCATCGCCTCTTCCGAATCTGGCAGCAAGATTTGATGATCTTGGGGAATGTGCATCAGTCGATCTCGGACCTTCTCGGGAGCCCCTTGCAACTCACGCAACGTATGCTCGGACACGACCAGCAGATGTCGACCGTGTTGGAACAATTGCCACAGCGCAAGGCTATCCACCGAAAACTCTTCATCTTCGCAGCCACCTATTACCGAGGCATCTGTATAAATTCGAAGGGGCCTCACAGCATCGCCTTACCAGTGAGGTGAAATCACGGCCCTGCATTGTTTGGGTCCAATTTGCCCAACCGAGAAAACCATCGAACGACACGATCTTGGAAAACATGATGAGGTTCTCTCGACAACATAGATGGTGGCATCATAGCACACAACGGCATGTCTCAAAAGTGAAGGAGCATCACTGTGGGAGTGGCATTATCTCAGATCTTCCTCATCATGCTGTCACCTGGGAATCTCATCCCGCGTATCGTTCCCAATATCATCACAAGGCCGCGAGAGGGGGCTAATCCACTGAACGGGCGCCACAAGGAACATCATTTGGGCCATACCCTGCGTATTCGGATCCCAGGCTGGCTGACCGTGAAGTTAGGAAATTGATCCTGAAAGACACCCCCTTGTAGGGAGCACGCAAAGGGATTATGATTCTTAGAGAGTGAGAGAATACGCGTATGATTCGTTCTTTTCCTATATCTATTCCTCATGACCATCATCGCGTAACGCTTATCCTTGTGGTGGTTCTGACAGCCCTCCTGACGAGCCTCACTCCAAGTTTTGGTTACGCTCAGGAAGTGGCTGTGGTGATTTCAGCTGATTTTCCTCCCTACCACCAAGCGGTGCGCGGTTTTCGGAGCCAGATTCCTTCTTCATCTGAGGTGACAACCTATCAGATGAATGGCGATATGCTCCAAGGTCGAGAAATGGCGAAACGTATTCGAGCCTCGGAGCCCACTGTTGTGTTGGCCGTAGGGCTCAAGGCCGCATTGGTGGCTAAATTAGAAATTGTGGATACGCCTGTGGTGTTTTGTTTAGTCCTGAATCCCGCAGACTATGGACTTCCCACGTCTAATATGGTGGGGATTGATCTTCGCGTTTCGGGTATTCAACAATTGCGCACCATTCAATCGATCGTTCCCTCCACCAAGACAATTGGGGTGATCTACGATCCCGATCATTCTGACGGCTTTGTATCCCAAGCCCATTCAGCCGCTCAGGCCTTAGGGCTTTCTCTGCAGTCGCAAACCATTTCTGATTCCACTGAACTTCCCGATACCCTTCGAGCTCTTCTCCCGAAGGTTGAAGTCCTTTGGCTCATTCGAGATTCCACCGTCATCACCGAAGCCTCAATTCCCTTTATTTTAGAAACAGCCTTGAGCTACCACCGCCCAGTGTTTGGCTTTTCCTCCGGATTGGCCCAACATGGGGCCATTGCTGCCATGTCGGTAGATTATGTGAAATTGGGACAGCAAGCTGGGGGAGTGGCCCAATCGCTAATAACGGGTCATGGACTTTCCCCTGCCCTTCCATCGCTCCTCCCACCTCGTGACACACAGCTTGCGCTCAACCTGGGCACGTCCCATTTTCTCGGCATTGTCCCCAATCCAAAGGTCATACAATTGGCTGCAGCAATATTCGGTGGTCCTGAGGCCTTAGCTCAGCGCGAAGAATCGGAAGGTGTCGAATCTTCTCTCGACCCCGGAACAAATATGTTTCCTCTTCCATAAGGTGCTTCATTTCTCGAGAAGGAAAGCGTAATGAGCCTGTTCACTCCCCCCTTCCGTATCACATTGCGAGGGAAACTCACTCTGTTCATCAGTGTCATGGTGATCGGAGCTTGTTGTGGCCTCAGTTGGTACCTGATTACGCAGCAAGCTCAATCGTTGCGCGTTTCTCTTATTCGGACGGGGACCCTTCTCACCAAGCGGCTGGCCTCGACTAGTCAATTTAGCGTCATTAGCCAGGATATTCTTCGTCTGAAATTGTTATCGGCGGGAACGCTTGCCATTCCAGAGATTCAATATGTTCGTTTTTTGGGTCCGAACGGAACCATTTTGTATACCCACAAAAAAAACGACCAGATCGTTGTCCCTGCTCCCTCACGCCTATCACAAATTGATGCGCTTTCGCTGTCAGACCAACACATAACGCCTTATCATGTTCTCGAACATCGCATCCAACCCACCGATGGACATTTGACCACCCTGCAACTGCTTCTTCTGGCTGTTGGCTCTCCTCCCCATGAAACCATTTTTGATTTGCTGAGTCCTATTCGTCCGTCTACGACACCACCAAGCCTCAACCCATCGCTGTTAGAAGATTTAGCCATGACGGAACAGAGACAAGACCTTCTGTCAGATTCCACTCCACCTTTCCACGGTCATGTACAAATCGGCATTAGCAACCAGAGCTTGCAGCAAGAACTGACATCCACCATCCGGCAGGTTGCATTGATCACGCTCATGGTTATCCTTCTTGCCCTGAGTATGGCGATCTTTTTTAGTGGACGCTTGGTGACTCCCTTGAAATCGTTAACTTGGCTTGCCACACGGGTGTCCAAAGGAGATTTGGGGGCTACCGTTCAACCGGCGACTAGCGATGAAATTGGAGAACTCACGCAATCGTTTAATCATATGGTTCAGTCTCTTGACCACCGTGATCGAGTGCTCGAGCAACAACTCCAGCGCGTGAAGACCGTGAATCAAACCGGTACCGCGATCAACTCTTCCCTTGATTTGACTACTGTGCTGGACACCGTCCTTGATCTCTTAGTCAAAAATTTGGGTTTTGAGCGAACCTTGCTCATGCTCTACGACCCTGATAGCCAGCAGGCTTTTTCTGCCCGCATGAGAGGGGTCCAGCAAGATGTTGCTGATGCCGCGAGAGAGAAAATTATTCCGATTGTCCCCAATGACACGATTCCCTCCATCGTTTTACTTTCCAAGCAATCTCTTTTAATCCCAGACCTTGAAGACTATGCCCCTCGCATCCACCCTCTTCTCCTCCAATTGGTACGGAGTATGGAGGCCACCTCCTTTATGATCGTTCCGCTTGTCAGCCAGCAACGGGTCTTGGGATTTGTTGGCGCCTGTCGTGACATAATTCTTAGTACCCAGGAAGACTTGGAACTGCTAGCTACCATAGGCAGTCAAGTCGGTGCCGCCATCGACAATGCCCAAACCTACCAGAAATTGGAAAGCATGATGCAAACGCTCGAACAGCGGGTCCAAGAACGTACTCACGAACTCTGCCAGGCCAATGAAAAACTCCGAGAACTTGATCGCCTCAAATCTGCCGTGGTGACGAGTGTCTCTCATGAATTACGAACTCCACTGACCTCCATCCAAATGCATGTGGATAATGTGTTAGACGGCGGGACCGGACCCCTTCGCCACGATCAAAAAAACTTTTTGACGCGTGTTCGAAATAATACAAACCGATTACGCCGAATTATTAATGAAATGCTGGATTTATCCCGGATTGAATCTGGGCAATCCACACTCACGATGAGTTCGGTGTCTTTTGTTCAATTGCTTGCAGATGTGTTGGATAATCTGGAGCCTTTAATAAAGGAACATCAGCTTTCTGTGGAGACGAATTGCGATCCAACCCTTCCGCGTCTGCATGCCGATGCAGATAAATTGCATCAAGTGTTGACGAACCTTCTTCATAATGCCATTAAATTTTCATCGCCACATACGCCCATTTATATTACGGCTACGGTGAATGATTCTCAGATGCTTCAGGTATGTATTGCTGACTCCGGACCAGGTATTCCGACCGAAGATATCTCTAAAATCTTTCTTCCATTTTATCGTTCATCGCTGACTATTGTGAAAGGACGAGGGGCAGGGCTGGGTCTGGCCATTACGAAAGGATTAGTTGAAATTCAAGGAGGCGACCTCTGGGTTGAGAGCACCACTGGGTCTGGGAGCAAATTCTTTTTTAGGATTCCTGTTGCCGGGATATCTGCCTCTGCCGTTACTTCAGAGTCTCTGACGATATAAGGTCACACTCCTATTCATGAGTGGGTCTGTTGAAAAAAGCCGCCAGCAGCGTTCTCGCCCTTTTTTCGTGCTCACGTACTGCCAGTACGCTCTGCGCGCAAAAAGGGCTGCGGCCTTGCTGGACGGACTTTTTTGAACAGACCCGATGCTACTGATTGTGAACAGCTTCCTGGCGAAATATGCCTCTTGATATCTTTATTATTCAACACTCCCATGAGTTGAAGCCTACGCGTTTTCAGGTCACAGGATTTGTGGAAATTCCCAACCGTTTTAATAATCTTGCAAGATACGAGCGGTGCATTTGTAGGCTTTCTGCTGCTCGAGTTTGATTGCCTCCGGTCTTCTTTAACGCCTCGAGGACTAAAAAGCGACTGTGCATTTCCATCGATTCTCGATAGGCCAGATCTTTCGATCCAATCATCCCTTGCTCTTTATGTTGTATCTGTAAGGTTTCCAATCGTAAGTGTTCAGGTTGGATATCGGGCCTATTTGTTAAAATGGTGGCGCGTGCTAATACATTTTCAAGCTCTCGAATATTGCCAGGCCAAGAATAGTGCATCATGGCATCTTGCGCCCGTGAACTTAAAGCAAACGGGCTATTCTCCCACAGCGGTTTTTGGCGATTCAAAAAATGTTCCGCTAAGCAGGGGACATCTTCCATTCGTTCACGAAGAGGTGGAAGGGTAATGGAAAGAATATTCAATCGAAAAAATAAATCCTCCCGGAAGGTTCCCCTTTCGATACCGGTCACCAAATCTTTATTCGTAGCTGCGATAAACCGGACATTGACTTGGACCGGTTTGGTTCCCCCTACACGATGAAATTCCTTGTCCTGAAGAAGTCGTAACAGTCTTCCCTGCAGCGGTGCTGGCATGTCTCCGATTTCATCTAAGAAAACCGTACCCCCCTCAGCCGCCTCAATCTTTCCCTCTTTGAGTTCCATAGCGCCAGTAAAGGCACCCTTTTCATGTCCGAATAATTCATTCTCTAGAAGTGTTTCGGGGAAAGCTGAACAGTTGACAGCCATGAATGGCCCTGCGTGTTGAGTGCTCCACCGGTGAATGGCGCGTGCCAGATGATCCTTGCCCGTTCCCGTTTCCCCTAGCAGTAAGATAGTTTCTTGGGAGCGGGCTGCTCGTTTGGCAATCTCAAAAATTTCTTTCATTTTTGGACTTTTCACGACCATCGTTTCATATCGACTATTGACTTCTTGCTGGAGATGGTGCACATGTTTTCCTAAAGCCATTTGTTGCAATACTCGCCGTATCACAATGGAAAAGTGTTCAAAGTCAAACGGTTTGGTCAAAAAATCATAGGCTCCACATTTCATTGCTTCGACCGCTTTGTGAATTGACCCGTAGGCTGTCATCACCAAAACCGGTGGATTGACCAATTCATAGCCATTTGGAAAATTGGGTTCACCGATTCTCTCGCTTTTTAGATGCCCTTTCATTTGTTTCAAAACTTCCAAACCTGACAATTTTGGCAGCTCAAGGTCTAACAAGACCAAATGCGGAATCTCTTGTTCAATTTGCTGCAAGGCATGCTCCCCATCTTCAGCTAAGACGGTCTGGTAGCCAAGCATCCCTAGGCGTTTTTCCAAGGCAGCAAGAATATCTGGATCATCATCAACAACCAGAATTTTTTCTTTCATGGCAACCCTATCATCATGGTAAAGGCGTCTATCCTAAATTGTGACATTCGATGTTGTATGAGCAATGAGAGTGCCAAAGGACCTTTTGTTCCTATTCTATAGGAGAAGGAAGCAAAACAATTGATTTTCCTAGCTAACTTCAAAAAATATTCCCTCTTACCAACCTATGATGATGTATTTCTCTTCACTACCTTGTCCTATTTCGTGACACTTATTCGACAAAAAGTTACCATTTTGTCCTTTCTTAGGTGCCCTCACCCAACTACCACTCCTGTTGAGAGCTGTAAACAGAGACTATTCTCGAATGGCATAGAGATAGAGATTGGTGTCTTTATCTCTGATTAACCACAGCTGGATGCCATATCGACTAGGTTGCTATTCCCTCACACCTCTCCGAATAGATCACACTACTCAGAGACCTTACCGCATGGCTTCGCGCCAATCCAACCCGAATCAGGCTATGCTAGCCGTGAATGAATTTGAGTCTCTTCCAAAAGAACTTAAAAGCGAAGCCTAGCAGAAGAAAAAGCTTGTAGTAGAATACTAATAAATAAAGGAAGGCTTAGAAACGATAGCTAAGCTCGAGGAAATGAAAATCGACTCCGCGGTTATCTTTCCCGTAGATGGTGGCATCGGAAAAATGCTGGAACCGCCATCCTACGGTGATATTGGCAGGAAAATGATAGCTGATTCCTCCATGCCCAAGAATTTGCACTGGTCCTCCAAAGTCTTGTTTCCCAAACGTTTCATCGCTGACATATACCGCACCAGTCCCGAATTCTAAACTAAGGTTCCAATCCTGTTGAGTAAAAGCTATACCTGGTCCAAAGGTGGAGACAAATCCTTTATCTCCCGCAGCCCGTATCACACCCGCAGAAGCATACCAGCGGAATCGAGCTTCCCACTCACTTGGCCATTCCCAACTTCCGGGAAATCCGAGAACGCCAAAGACATCATATTGTTGGAAATCTTCTTTTTCCCCGGGGGGAATACCTCCTCCATCTAAATTGATGCCTCCCCGAATTCCCAAAGAAATGATCTCGAATTTTTTTGGTTCCTGGCCGTGCCCTAGTGTCGTCAAGAAAAGAGTCAGGCCGATTAACATCAGAGGGAAGATACACTGCATATGGCTTTTGAACATCGATACATTTTTTTCGCGAAAAGTTTTCCAGTTTTTATTTATCATGAGTCGGCTTGGGGTACTTGATTTGGGGCATTAATTGACCAGTGGGTCAACGGTCAAGACTATATATGCAGAGTAGGAGGGGATTGAGCAAATTAAAATTGAGGAGTAACAATGCAGAAGTTTCTACAAGCTTGGGATAATTGCGTTTCTTAGTGAGGACCTGGACAGGTTAAGCATCTGTTGACAAGAGTTTCTTATCATCCATACATAGCACTTCGTTACGGTACCATATATTTTTTCTTAAACAAGCGTACCGGATGTTTGCTTTGCACGGAGTTTACGAAGTGGCTGCCAAGAGGAAATCCAACGAAGGATTTCATCTGTATAAGTCAAGACCTCATCAGAGTCCAGGCGCGGAAGCTTCGTCTCGTCGTTCTTTCAGCGATTCCTCGTAGGCTTTTTGGTCTTTGTCCAGTGCTTGGCTCCGTTCAATCTCTAGAATCTCGGCAGGAGTTAAGAATTTTAAGGCTGTGGCTCCTAAGATTTTCTGCCCGGCCGTGCCTTTCATTTGAATATGGAGTAACGCATCGGCACCCATCATTTGGGCTTTCTTAATCAATTCAAAATGGAGTTCATCCCAATTAACTTTTGAGGTGTCGGAGGGTTGCTGTACTTCAATGTCATCCATCGTTTCGTAGGGAACGGCTGGATAGTCTTCGAGTATCTCAATATGTTTGTCGGCGTGAGGATTGTCCCCGCGTATGGTTGTATCATCCTGCTCAGATTCGATCCTCGGGGCTCGGGCAGTCTCAACGTCAAAGCTTTTAAGCCGCATCGCAGCCAATTCAGCCTCATGTTTATTGCTGCTGTGCGAGAGCCGTTCAAGCTTTTCAACCCGATCCAGAGCTTCTTGGAGACTCATTCGCGCTCCCTTTTTCCTCAGCGCATTCACCGGCATACTATGACTCCTGCTACCCACACCTTTTTCGGTCTCAAGTAAGGGCTGCTCAGCCTTTGTGTTGAAATAATAGGCAATACATCAACGGGACGAGGGAATATCTACCTGCCGTAGAATCTGCTTGTCAATTGATTTTTTTGTAATGTGGTTGCTGCCTGTTGTCCATGAAAGATAAATTGTCTACGGAACTAAGTCAGGTCTATAATTGACAAGGCTTTGAGCATCTCTAGCCTGTCGGATGTCATCTATAATGTGTTGTTGAATTCTTGAGGAGGTAATCATGAGTCTAGCGGATAATACCTGTGTGCCATGTCGAGGAGGCGTTCCTCCACTCGAACCGTCAAAAATAGAAGAATTGTTAACGCAGTTGGAATCCGGTTGGATACTCAATGATCAGGGACATATTGAACGAACGTATGAGTTCCCCAATTTTGCTGATGCCTTGGCTTTTCTGAACCGAGTTGGGAATGTGGCGGAAATAGAAGGCCATCACCCAGATCTGTACCTTGCCTGGGGAAAATGCAAAGTGGAGATTTGGACGCACAAAATTCAAGGATTGACGGAAAGTGACTTTTTTCTTGCTGCGAAGGCCGATCGGGCTTTTGCGGTGCCTCCACTAAATCCCTGATCAATCATGGCCATCAGCCCTCCTCTTGTTCAACCGGTTTCCTCCCGTGTCTCGTCGGTTGATCCTGAACCTTCTGACCTCACAGCGGATTTCCGGTCTTTGGGAACGAAAGTCGCGCTTGTGACGATGCCGTTCTCCTATTCCAAGTTTCCATCCATTCAGCTGGGCACCTTATCTGCTCTTTTGAAGTCACAAGGGATTGGAGTCAAAACTTACCATTTTAATTTGCAATTTGCGCATAAGATTGGTGTTCCGCTCTATGAAATTTTGTGTGAAAAACGGGGACTTTTTGGAGAATGGCTGTTTTCCGCCCTTCTCTTCCGGGACAATCCCAAACATGCGCAATATCCCTTGACCTTCAAACCAGTCTTTGAAGAAACGGCCAGCCAAGCTGGCTGCTCGATTGGTCATTTAGAGGAAATGGCTCGCACGGTTGCGCCGCAATTCTTAACGTGGGCTCTGACTTCAGTGGAATGGGATCGATACGACGTGGTGGGCTTTACATCCACCTTTGACCAAAACGTGGCAAGCCTGTCGTTAGCGAAACTGATCAAGGATGTCTATCCAAATGTGCGAATTGTTTTCGGCGGCGCGAATTTCGATGGGGAGATGGGCTTGGAGCAATTTCGCGCGTTTTCCTGGATTGACTATGTGGTATCCGGCGAAGGGGAGCACACCTTTCCTCCCTTGGTGAAACGTATCCTCCTCAAGGAGGAGACCAATATTCCTCCTGGAATAGTCCACCGAAAAGATGGCCAAATTCACTTTACCCCAAACGACACGTTGGTCATGAAGTTCGATCAGGCGCCCCCTCCGGATTATGATGATTACTTTGCAGAATTAGGGGAGCTAGATCCCCAGGGCTCTACGGGCCTGAACCGGATTTTGCTGTATGAAGGGTCACGAGGCTGTTGGTGGGGTGAAAAACATCATTGCACCTTTTGTGGCTTGAATGCACAAGCCATGGACTTTCGAGCCAAGTCCCCCGCGCAAGTGTCTGCCGAAATGGATTATCTCTCCAGCCGGTACGATACCTGTCGGTTCCGATTGGTGGATAACATTATCGATATGAAATATGTTGATGGGTTGTTTGGCCAACTGGCTCAGCGTCACGTCGATCTTGATGTGTTTATGGAGACCAAGAGTAACCTTAATAAACGACAAATCCAAACCCTGGCCCGGGGTGGTGTCAAATGCATGCAACCTGGAATCGAAAGCCTTAGTCAGGCTCAACTGCAGGAAATGGACAAAGGTGTCAGTCCCTTACAAAATATTCAATGTCTGAAATGGAGCCGGTATTACAATATTGATGTCTCCTGGAATTTGTTACTAGGGTTCCCGGGTGAGACCAATGCCGATTATCACCGGCAAATGGAACTGATTCCCTCGTTATTGCACCTGCAACCACCAGAATCTACCTCAAAATTGTGGCTGGAACGATTCAGCCCTTATTTTAAATGGCCTGAGCGATATGGAATTCGTCTGACGGGGCCTGGCTTGGCTTATGGATACGTCTACGATGAGCGAAAAGTGGATTTGAATAAGATCGCCTATGATTTCGAGTATGAAATAGATTGGAAAGTGGATCCTCACGTCTACGAAGATTTTGCTCGACTTGTACGGGAATGGAAGGAGCGATATCACTCTCCAAACCGCCCGTTTCTCTTTTTTTCTAAAGCCATGAGTTATCTGACCGTGTACGATGGCCGAGGTGATCACCCTACCAGTGAGCGGTTCGATCAACCATATGCGTTTGTTTTGGAGCATTGTCAGGAGCAGCCTAAGTCTTTCCAGCAAATCCGTAGGGCTTTACAAGACCAAGCATTTTCCCAATCTGATTGTGAGATGCAGCCTTTGGCTGACCTCTTAACTTCACTCCAAAGAAAACGTTTGCTTTATGAAGAAAAAGGGCGCTATTTCACCCTGGCCCTTCCCGTGAACCCCCATCGGTAATCCAGGCGGTCCATCCGCCTTTTATTCCAGTCCTTTCTCAGCATGACAGGGGAATCTCTCCTTGTTACGAAGGGAGCTTTTTCAACGGACCACAGACCCATGATTGACAAGGCTGAGGTTGCTGGGTAGCCTATTAAGATATCTAAGGATCAACCGAAAAGTCTTAAAATGTGCGCTACATAGGAAGAACGTCACAATCGGCGTTCTTTCTATGGTATTTTGTTTCATTTTCTTATGATATTTCCTCGCTCTCTCTACATTGGAAGTCTCATTGTTGCGGGTAGTTTGACTGTAACGGGTCAGGGACTGGCCGAATCCTCCCTTCCGGCATCGGCCTTTCCGTCAGAAGTCCTGACTTTCAACTATTCCTTAGTCGTTCGTGGCGGGCATACCACCAATTGGACTCATCCCCAAGATTCTTCATTCTTGGAGGAGACGGCGCCTGAATCGATTGTTTCCCAAACGTTGCATGCCCAAACATCCAGCGCAGTGCGGGAATCTCAACCAAAGGCACATGATACCCATTCTTCATCACCCATTGTGGCCGAAGAAGTGCCTTCCTATATCATTCACGAACCGGTATTACATTCTGAGGAGCATGTCTCTGAAAATGTGGAGGATTCTCCTCCTCCCATATCTGAAGAATCGGAGCCCAACAACCGTCCGGTGGCGACTCTCTCTCAAGAGAGCATAGACCAAATTCATCCGGACATCGTTCCAAAAGACCGCGTTTGGTCTCGTCCTCTTGTCGATTGGTCATTTCAAGACCAGGGACAGTTACCAACGACCTTTGTCACCCTTGCCTCACAGTTACCGGTCGAACACTCCGTTGAGCTTGACAATCCTCACACCTATGTCGATCGTTTTGATCAGGTCCTGAGCCCTGATTGGACGCCCCCGGTTCCTGCTTCCTCGTCTGAATATGGCGCCATTCCTTTGGTGATTAATGATGCCGTGGCGAAAAATCTTCGATATTTTCAGGAAGGCATTCCTGACCGTTTCCAAACCTACTTGGACCGATTCCATCATTACAGAGAGGTCGTGGAGCCAATTTTTCAGGAATTTGGGCTTCCGACAGAACTCATGTATCTCTCCTTAGTTGAAAGTGGCTTTAATCCTCGAGCATTTTCTCGTGCCCGGGCGTCCGGGCCGTGGCAATTCATGAAAGCTACGGGCCGGATGTATAAACTGCATGTAAATTGGTACGTGGATGAACGGCGGGACCCCATCAAGTCTACGGTGGCGGCTGCTCATCATCTTCGTGATCTCTACGATCGGTTTGGTTCCTGGCCTCTTGCCCTTGCAGCTTATAACGCGGGGAGTGGAAAAATTTCACGTGCGATTCGAAAAACCAAAACCCGTGATTTCTGGAAGATTCGGCGGACGTGGTATATTCGCCGTGAAACAAAAGACTATGTCCCTCGTTTTATAGCGGCCACGCTCATTGCCAAAGATCCCGCAGCTTATGGGTTTCTTGCTCCCGAAGGGGATCGGCATGACTTTGAAGAAGTTCTCATTGCCAAACAGGTTCAGCTCGCAGCAATTTCAAAGCAAACGGGGATCGCGCTTGACGAACTCAAGCGGCTGAACCCGGAGCTGCGGCGTAATATTGTTCCATCCTCGAAGGGCCCGGGGTATCACCTGAAAGTCCCGGTTGGCATGGCGTCAGTCGTGGCCTCGCAGCATGCCTCGTTTCCGGTCTGGACCCAGCCTCCTCCGCCGCCCACCCAATGGTATCGAGTCCGGCGAGGAGACAGTTTGTCAGTCGTGGCCCGGCGATTTGGCATGAAAGTCCGTCAGCTCAAGAGAATGAATAATTTGTCCGGCAATCTCATTCGAATAGGGACACGACTCCGTGTGCGGGGTTGGGATGACGATTACGCAGATGGTCAAACCACCATCTACCGTGTTCGGTATGGCGACTCCCTGGGGAAAATTGCCAAGCGGTTTAGAACGTCAGTTCGCCACATTAAGAGGCTCAACAATCTTTCGACCCATTTAATTTATCCTGGTGATCGCTTGCGCGTGAGAGGCACGACTGCCTCAAAAACATCAGGGTCCAATTCGAAATGGTATCGGGTTCGGCGGGGGGATAGCTTGTGGAAGATTGCCCGACAATTTCGGATGAGTGTGAGAGACTTGCGGGCGTTAAATAACTTGTCTTCCAGTATCATTCGAGCCGGTCGTATGCTGATGGTCAGTCATTAGGGACCAACAGCGTCCTTCGCGTTACTCTTTTTCTTCAGCTTCCGTGTGCGTGTCTCCTTCTCCCTCCTCTAAGGGTTCGGGCGTGTCATCCTCTCCGGCATCACGAGTTGGAGTTTCGGTCTCCTGGGATTCTTGAGATTCTTCAGGAGCCAGAGCTTTCACCCGAAGATTCGCTTCTGTTGAAAACGGTGAAAGAGGAAATTCTTGAATGACTTGCTTATAGCGCGTTACAGCCTCTTCAGTGTTTTCCTCGGATTCACTTAATTTAGCTAATTCAAAAAGCACTTGATCTTTATTCAGTGCATGGGGGTTGCTCAGAACCGCGTCAAACGCATTCAGAGCCTCTGCCCGATTCCCGCTCAAGAGATGTGCCAGCCCCAATCGTTGATGGACCAACCCTCGCCACACATGGTCTTGGGGGTGTCGTTCAATGAAGGAGGTGTAGGCTTCAATCGCACCTTGATAATTTTCTGCTTCTAGCAAGCTATTACCGAGGAGAAAGGAAGAAACTTTGGCACTCGGGGTCCCGGGAAATTTTTCAAGAATTGTTTGGAACATTCCGGATGCCTCCTGGACATTGGCTTTTCCTTTCTCGATATCGTCCAGCGGACGGTCCAAATACATGTGTTGCGCTTTCCCTTGTAAAGCCCAGGCTTCTTCCTGTTCTTGTTGAGTCATCCAATTGAAGGTCACGAGTCCGCCAATTAACACCACAATCAGAAGAATGCCGCCCCATACGAGCCCGCGATGTTCCTCGACAAAAAACAAAAATTGCTCTTTGCTGGATAAGGCGGGAACAGGCTCAGCCGCTGTTGATTTTCCAGAATGGTCTTTTATTTTATAGCTCATTGCCTATGCATCCTCTCGCCATGCCTGTTTCAGTTTTTTATGTAGGTATCTCTCCCATCTACAAAAAGACAGAAGATGCCTTATACTTACGTTATGGGGTCATGTCAAACCGTATTCCACACTATTTTGATCAAGTTGACAAGGTCTAACTCCCTGTTATAATGAGGAAATTGTTGATTTGAAAGAATTTTAGGCGGATAGCTCAATTGGCAGAGCACTGCTTTTACACGGCAGAGGTCACAGGTTCGATCCCTGTTCCGCCTACCAATTTTTGGCATAAGATCGGCACAGTCTGATATACTCATTCGCCACATCATCATAGTTAACTCCCCCTGTGGAAGAACTTCGTGGGCTTTTTGCCCAAAACCAGAATAGTACGGGGCCGTCGTTCAGCCAGGTTAGGACGCCAGATTGTCAATCTGGAAGTCGCGGGTTCAAATCCCGTCGGCCCCGCCACTTCATTTCAGCTTGATTTGTTCTGAATGAGCCATCCCGCGTATTGCTCTCTTCACATAGCCTGCTGGAGGTGTAAAATCTGATATGCCCTTTGCCAATCCCTCTGAGCTCTTAGGATCGCTTGGATTATTATCCATCGTTATTCTGTGCATTCTCTCGATTTTCTCCATCATTTCCTGGGGAATCATCGTCAACAAGTTCCGGCAATTCAGGAAAATCAATGAGGAAGAGGGGCAATTTCTCCAATTGTACGAAAAAAACCCCGTTGATCAATTGGCGCTCAGGACCAAAGCCCAAACCTTTTCTCTCAGTCCGAGTGCAGCGGTCTATCTGAGTGTGACGGACCGGCTGCCCTCATCTTCGTACCTTTTTTCTTCCCGCCAGGAAATAGAAAACGCCGGACCTGAAAAATCCCCCAACCGTCACTACTTTGAAAAAGTGACCCAGTACATTATTCAGAATCAAATTAATCATCAAGAAGCCTACTTACCCTTTTTGGCGACTACAGGAAATCTGACGCCGTTTATCGGACTCCTGGGGACGGTTTTAGGAATCATTAATGCGTTTGGAGAAATTGGAGTTCAAGGATCCGCCAGCATTGCCGCGGTCGCCCCGGGTGTGTCCGAAGCGTTGGTGGCAACTGCAGCGGGGCTCTTTGCCGCTATTCCGGCGGTTATGGCCTATAACTTTTTTCTCTCAAAAATTAGGAAAATGGCATTTAGCGTGGAAGCCTTTTCCATTGAATTTCTGAATGCCCTTGAGGAATCTGAACTATCGTCTGAAGTGGAAGTTGCGAAATGACGAGCGGGTCTCGTCCCAGACAGTTTCTGTCTGAAATCAATGTCATCCCTCTGGTCGATGTCGTCCTTGTGCTGCTTGTGATCTTTATGGTCACGGCTCCGATGTTACATCGGGGATTGGATATCAATTTACCCACATCGGCTGCGAATAACATCAAGGCGGAAGAACGGCTGATTGTCACAATACAGAAGGATCACAGCTTGTCCCTGGGGAATGATCCAATCAGTCTCGTGGACCTTAGAGCCAAGCTGCAAGCAGCCAAATCAGCAAATCCCCTTATTTCGGTGTATTTACGGGCTGACCAATCTGTTCCCTATGGAACGGTGGTCCAAGTTATGGATGAAGTCAAAGGGGCAAAAATCGAACGCCTAGGGATGGTAACCGGACCCAAAATTGAAACCATCGAAGCTGATGCAATCGGGGTTACCCCGTAACATTCTGTTACATGGAACATGCTGCATCCCCAAGCCTCATTTCTTTTGGGCTCACGGCTGACACTCCTTCAGAACGATCATCATTTCGTAACGGACTCCTTCTTTCTTGCCTGCTGCATGCCGTGATCATCGTCATAGCCATGTTCGTACGATTTCATTCAGAAAGCGAACAGCCCCTTCGAACTATTGATGTCGCGTTGATTTCACTTCCGGCGCCGACTCCTTCAACCTCAAAACCAAAGCCGGCCGCTGTCCCAACTCCGAAGCCAAAGGCTGCCCCCAAGCCTCCTCCTGCACCTGTGAAAAAACAGATGAAAGCCAAACCGGCTCCCAAGAAAGTTGCCCCGCCAGCACCGCAACCAGTCGCTCCGCCGGTTAAAGAAGCTCCGGTTGAAAATACCCTGCCGCCATTACCGACCGAGACGGCTTCGGAGCAATTGTCAAAATCGTTAAGTGGAGCCATAAAATCTATCGTGGTGCCTCAACAACGAGCCGCCACCGCGCCCGTGCCCTCGCCACAACCAGACAGTCCGCCATCCGAGGAGCCGTCGCGCCTACTCGACAAACTTCAACTGCCCTCTGCTCCGCCAACAATTGCTCGGGCAGAGCGAGTGCAGAAAAGAGAGGCAGTGCCTCTGCCCTCAGTGCCCGAGGCTGTTCCGCCGAAACGGCCACAAGAGCCGGCGCCCCCTGCGAAACCCAAACCGAAACAGGCCACAGTCCCGGTTCCTAAGGTTGAGCCCGTGGTGAAGCCTGCTCCAGCTCCACCATCCTTGCGCGAGGTGACGCCGTTTAAGAAACCACAACAATCAACAACAACTGCGAAGAAAAACCCGCCTTCAAAAATCAAGGATTCGATAAAGAGAAGTCTTCCCGACGTTCCGCTCACTGCTCCCGCGAAAAAGATTCCGAAGGTCTCTCAAGAGCGTCCGGCGACACCGAAAAAGCGTGCTTCTTCAATTCCACAAGTTTCTGCGCCTCAAATGGCCAAAATTCCCAAGCCTGCATCCCCGAAACCTCCCGCGCCAGCAGTTCCCAAAATGTCTGAAACGGTAAAAAAATTGATGGAAGGGCTCAAGGCTCCCAGGCGTAAACCGGCTCCCAGAGAGGTTCCAAAGGCGCCCTCTCCTCCAACCGTGCCGGCTGTCAAACCTACTCCATCAGTCATCGACCAGAAGATTGCGAAGTTGTCGATACCCGAGGTTGCCCCTGTCGAATCCATTAAGCAGCGGCTGCAGCTGCTCGATCAGCAAGCTGCTGGAGGGTCTAGTCAGACTGCATCGAAACCGTCACCGGGAAAAAACCGTTATTTGGCTATGGTAGAAGATGCCATTGACCGCCAGTGGGTTGCCCCGCCATTGGTGGCCAGTACCCCGGTGGTTGTGTTGAAATTTCGGATTTCCCGCTCAGGGGATATTTCCCGCATTCGTATTACTGAGAGTTCGGGACATGCTCACTATGATTCTGCAGCCCAACGGGCCGTTCAAGCAGTCAACCCATTGCCATCATTTCCTTCTGATATTTCGGATTCATTTTTTGATGTCCAGTATCGGTTTATTAAAGATTAAAAGGACTGCGTGTGTATTATGAAAATTTTTCTGGATCGAACTAGTTATTTTCTTTTCTGTGTGCTTGTGATGTTTGGCTTGATGTTCCCCTCCTTGATGTTTGGCCAAGATGCCGTGCTGGAGGCGACTCGTTCAGAATTTCAAAAGATCCCGATTTGGGTTATGGAATTTTCTTCTGTAAAAGACGATGATTCCAATTTGGGGAAAATTGATACCCAAGTACGGTCGATATTAGGAAAAGATTTGGAACGTTCTCAGGTGTTTACCCTTCGTGATTTACCGGTCACCCCTGGGGGCTTCTCAGAAAATAAATGTGTGAGCCTGTCCCCATCTCTTGGGAAACATTATCAGCAAGTGACGGTGTCAACGTGGGGAAGAATGGGGGTTGGCGGGACCTCAACCGGTGTCCAGGGGTTGATTTTTGATGCCTGCGCCTTCGATCCTGGACACGAGGATATTTTAACGGGTAAACGGTATTTTTCGCTCAAGACAACGGATACGCTCATCCGTCTCATGGCTCATCGGTGGGCGGATGAGCTGGTCTATCGATATACTGGGGAACAAGGTATTGCCAGAACCAAAATTGCCTTTGTCGGAGAAAAAGAAAATGGGCGGGAGCTGTTCGTCATGGATTATGACGGCTATGACCCGCAACAGGTGACGGCAGATGGGTACCTGAATCTTATGCCAACCTGGTCACCAGATCGAAAATCACTGATTTATACGGCCTATCGAGACCGTAAACAGCAAATTATGCGACGCGAACTCTCAACAGGACGTGAGGACATACTTGTCTCCCCGGCCAGTTTAAACATCACCGCCACCTTCTCTCCAAACGGTCAGTCGATCACATATGCGGCGGCCCAGGAGGGCAATTCCGACATCTATCAGCTAGAATTGGACAGCAGAACTTCTAAGCAGTTAACCTCTCATCATAGTGCAGATTTATCCCCGTCTTGGTCGCCAGACGGGCGGTATCTGGCCTTCACATCTGATCGGGGAGGCCGTCCCCAAATTTATATCATGGATGCGGAAGGCTCGAATGTCAGGAGACTCACGTACGATGGCGACTATAACGCGGCACCGGCCTGGTCTCCCAAGGGAGATTGGATCGTCTATGTCTGCCGGATACCCGGCGAGGGATTTAAGCTCTGCCGGATTAGCCCAGATGGAAAAGAGCGAGTTCAAATTACTAAAGGCAATAGTATCGATGATTCGCCTTCATGGGCTCCCAATGGACGTCATCTCGTGTTTAGTTCTATTCGAAGAGGGGAAAGCCAGATCTATATTGTGACAAGCGACGGAGCCGGATTAGAAAAGATTTCCTCGGTGGGCGTGCATCTTAGCTCACCGTCTTGGTCGCCGTTTCAGCCTTAAAACATGAAAGCTTCAGTGTTATTTCAGCAAAGGAGTGACCGTATGTATCAGACTAATCGCGTACTTTTACGACTCGGAATCTTGGGTTTTAGCCTCATGCTGCTCGCGGGATGCGGAGAGAAGCGGGTTCATGTCTCCACAGCCTCCGGAGCTCCTGGTGAGGACTTGGCTTTAAACGAAATGGGTGATGACTTGGCCAATCGAGCCACGTCTGGCTTAAATACCGACAACCTTGATGAATCAGCTCTGCTATCTCAAGGCTCGGAAAGTGAGGCAGCAAACACGAATTCAGCCGCCTCATCCGGAGGGAATGAACCTCTGAATATGGCTCATGCGCCAGCAGTCCTGTCGCCACAAGACCTTGTGATTCAGGATGAAGGTTCCGATTCTTCCTCCTCGCCTGTGGATCAGGCCCTAGCCGATACTGCTGGTTCTGACAATGAGCAGGCATCTTCACCCGTATCGGAAAGCCAAGATTTGGAGAGCCAAGATTTTTCCGCTCAATCCAGCTCATCTCCTGAAGATGAAGCAACCCAGCCTCTATCTCACACCGATAGCACTGATGGCATCGCTCACGATGAGTTGCAGAATGTCGCCACAACTAACACTGAGCCGCTAGATACAAGCGTGTCCCAAGATTCTTTGGCGGGTATCGAGGATATTCTGTCGGGAGAAAACCTAGAGCCGATTCCTGACACCTTTCAAATAGCCAAAGTCGATCCATCTGAGAGCCTTGAAGACCGGATGAATCAGATTAATGAAGAGGAACTTGAAGCCGCCAAAGCTGGTCTCGAAGATGTCTTTTTTCAGTTTGATAGCTGGGCATTGACGCAAGAAGGCAAGGAATCCCTACAACGCACGTATGCGTGGTTTGAGCAAGAACCTGACTCGAATCTCATTATTGAGGGACATGCCGACCAACGTGGAACGCAAGCGTACAATATGGTGTTGGCCAAAAAACGTGCGGTGGCCGTACAAGACTATCTGTCACGATTAGGTGCCGACGAGTCCCGCATGTCGGTGATTTCGTATGGAAAAGACAAGCCTTTCTGTCAGGATGTGACCGAAGTCTGCCATCAACTCAACCGTCGAGGCCATCTTCTTGTCGCAAATTAATACACATTGCACCTTGGCTTTCACATTTTCAATCATGGAGGATTAGAAGCACAGTGATACGTGGAGGGGTTGCTAAGGCTATTGCCAAAGGAATGGTGCTTGCGGGGCTGTTTGGAGGGCTGGAAGTCGGCTGCGTGGCACAACAAGCCGATGTTGCCAGAATTCAAAAGGATTTAGAGCGGCAGATTAGTCAATTGAAATCCGAAAAAGCTGCGCTGGGGGAAGAAGTGCTTGAAGCGCGGTCGGCAATTGCCGATTCTAAAAAATTAATCGAACGTCAAAAAGCCGATATGATGAAGATGCGCAGTGATCTGGCTCCCTTAAACCAGCAACTTAAGCTGCTGCGTGAGCAGGACCTAACCACCTTGTATGGTCAATTAGAAGTGACAGAAAAAAATGTTTCGGATCTTCGCCGGGACTTGAGTGGTCAAACGGAAAAGCTTGGCGCCGACATTCTCGCACTTCAAGAGACGACGCAAGCTCAGGGGGAACTGCAACAACAAACTCAATCACAGGCCGACGTCCTCGCTCAACAAGTTGATGAAAAGAATCAGGTGTTAACGGGAAAAATGAGCGAATTTCAAACGGCATTGGGGGAATTCAAGGAATCATTGCTGAGTTTGGGGAACGATATTCATCAAGCACACACCGATATTGGCAGTCTTCAAACCGATGTGGTCTCTCAAGGCCAAACTCTGAGCGTCATGCAAACGGATTCTGATGCTCTTGAGCAATCCGTTCATCAGGTGCAAGAAACGTTGGAGCAATCAAGCACCGCCTTGGGAAGCCAAATCGAACAACAAGCTGTCCATGTGACGACGCTTCAACAACAGGTCAATGCCCTTCAGGACAAGCTGGACGCTGATACGCAGGCTCTCAGGACATTTCTGGAACAAGATGTCAAGATGGCTTTGGATCAAGTCGTCGTAGACATGGAGGCCAGACAAGCGCCGATGGACCATAAGATTAGTGCTCTACAAGGCGATATAGAAGCCTTAGGCAGTCATGTACAGGCCGAGGCGACACAAGTACAAGAATTGTCGCACACGGTGGTCAAGCTTCGAGAAGCACAAGAAGTGATGGGCAGTCTACTGGGTCAACGTGGAGATGAAATTATTCAACAAGCCGGTCGTCTATCCGAGCGAGTAGACGCAGTCGAGGCTCATCAAGCCACGTTGACCGAACAGCTCCAAGCCAATACCGATCAAACATCAACACATCTGACCGACGTGAATGCTACCCTCACCGCACTTTCTCAAAGTCTCGACCAAACCTCCCAAGCGCTTTCTGCCCGTCTTTCACAACAAGAACAGGCTATCGAGCCATTGAAGCAAACCACCCAGGACTTTCAACAGCTGAAAAGTGAAACTCAGGCTCAGATGCAAGAAATGCGAACGGCAAGCCAAGTTTCCCAGCAGCTTCGTCAGAGTGTCGAGCAGTTGGGCAAGCGCATGCAGGACTTAGAAATTCATCAATCGAATCTTGTGGGTAAACTTGATTCTGATGCGCAATTAACCACCACCCATCTTAAGGAGGTGAATAATGGCATCAAATCGGTGGCGGAGGCGTTGGAAAACGTCAGCGCAAAATTGCAGAAACGAATAGCGAACCAGGAACAACAGCTCAACCGGGCGGTCACCAAATTCCAAAGTGTGCAAAATACTGCCGAACGTTCTCAGTCTAATTCTCAGCACTTGAATGATTTAACAGAGACCATGAATCAATTACAGGAAGTGATCGCTACAATCGGAACCAAGTTGGGAGAACGCGTGGATGAGCATGAGAGTCGTCTGGGTCAACTGGCTCAACGTGTCAATCAGCTACAGAGCGTGAAAGCCCAACAGTAGCCCGTCGCAGGCCAACAAATGGGCATCTCTAAAAACTGTCCTCAGAAAAAATCACCAGTTTTTAGAGGTGCCCAAATGCCACTTTCTGAGACAATCTTGTAATAACCAGGTCTTTTCCGCGTGTCGATCACTTGGTAAAATAATGAGAATATACTTTTTTCATGCGGCGTAAGGGCTTATGACTCGTCAGATTCTCTGCTATTCATCTCTGTCTCTTCTCCTCTTAGGGGGAGGCTGTGCGACCGAACCGAATTTGGCTGATTTGAAGAAACAAGTTCAAACCCTCACACTTCAGCAAGAAGCCGCGCAGCAGGAAGAAAAGCAAATCCGTGATCGTCTTTCCGCGATTGAATCCCAGCTGGATGAACATGATTTTTTAGTTGGAGAATTAATCAAAACTGAAGAAGAAGCCAATTTAGATACCCGGCACTTATTGGAAAAGCTGGAACGAACCAGTGCCAGGTTGCGTGAACAAATTGAGCAAACCCGTTCTTCGACAAAGCGGCGTGACCAAGATTTATCCATTCGAGTGAAAGCTATTGAAGCTCGCATTGACAACATTGTGCTTCGCCCGCGTTCAGGCGCATCGCGCGTCAAGACTCCTGAATCGGCGCCGAATAAACAGAAAACTCCCTCCACTACTCAACCGGCTCGAAGCCAGTCCACTTCTGAGAGCTCTCGAGTTGAAAATGAAGCCTCCGCATTCCGGTCCGCCTATAAGGTGTACTTAAATGGGAACTATGACCGGGCCACGAGCGAATTTCAGCGATTTGTGAAACACTATCCATCAACAGCATTAACCCCTCAAGCGTTTTATTATCTTGGGCAGTCTTTGTATGTCCAGAAACATTATGATCCTGCTCAAGAAGCGCTTCAGCACGTTGTCACTGATTTTCCCAATACCAAATATCGTAGCCAAGCTCTCTATAAACTCGGCCAAATTATGTTCGAAACCGATCAACCTTCTAAAGCGCAAGACTTGTGGAATCAAGTGATTCGAGATTACCCAGATTCCCCTGAAGCGAATACAGCCAAGGAGCAGCTGCAAAAAGCGGGACTCCTATGATTCACGCCGTTATTTCCTCTCGTTAATTTTTCCGAACCCGTCATTCCTCGCAGATTGATCCCATGTCTTCTCCCGTGACAGGAAAAATTCATGTTCTTCCAGATGATGTCTCGTGTCGGATTGCGGCCGGTGAAGTCGTTGAACGACCAGCCTCAGTGGTCAAAGAGCTTATCGACAATAGCGTGGACGCTGGCGGTTCGCTCATCACGATTGAAATTGAAGAGGGTGGCCGCCGTCTGATTCGAGTGACCGACAATGGGATCGGAATGAGTCAGACAGATGCCCGGCTCGCCTCGCACCGTTTTGCGACAAGTAAACTCAACGCGGAAGACGATCTTTTCACGCTCACAACGTTGGGATTTCGAGGAGAGGCTCTCCCGAGCATTGCATCGGTGTCTCGTTTTCATCTGAAGACTCAACAAGCCGGGTCATCCGTTGGGACAGAAACACAGTCGGAAGGCGGCAGCCGTTGGCAGGTGCAAGATTATGCCGGTCCGCCTGGCACGCAAGTGGAAGTACGGGATCTTTTTTTTAATACGCCTGGCCGATTAAAATTTTTAAAGACCGTTCCCACAGAATTCTCCAAAATATCCTATACTGTCCAGCAAGCCGCAACCATCAATCCGCACATTCACTTTAGACTGTGGCACCATGGACAAAAGGTTTTGGACTATCCGGCCGTATCGGCCTTTCCTGATCGCCTAGTTCAAATATATGGATCGACCTTTCCTGACCGCTTTCTCTCGATTGCGCCAACCAACGGACCGTTTCAGCTCACCGGATTTACGGTCAGTCCTCATCATGCACGAACGTCCCGAACCCCACAGGAAATTTTCATCAACGGTCGACCCATAAAAAATAGCACCATTTCCCATGCTATTTACGAAGGCTACAAATCATTCCTTCCTAAAGGAAAACACCCGCAGTTTATTGTCTGTATTCAACTCGATCCCCGGACGTTGGACATTAACGTGCATCCCACCAAACGGGAAGTGCGCTTTTCGCATCCGGAAGTACTACATTCCGGAGTATCGTGGGCTATCAAGCACACATTTGTAGACACACCACCCTTCGATAGTGATGTGCTGGTGCCGCAACAAGAAGAAGGTTCTGCCCAACCCCCAGTCCCGTTCGCCAAACCGACGGCACAGTCCTTACGCGCGGTCCCTCGACCGGCTGCGACCTTTTCTTCTGATTCAGAACAAACCAACGTCTCACATCTATCCTTCTTTGCTCAAGAGCCGCAAGCAGTTTACGATGTCAAGAGGCCGGAATTTCAGGTTCGAGCCTTGGGGCAAATTCATCAAACGTATCTCCTAGGCCATATTAATGACGATCTGTATATCCTTGACCAACATACAGCCCACGAGCGTGTCTTATATGAACGTCTCGTTCGGGCATGGAAGAAGAAGGATCTTGCGCAACAGGGCCTCCTCATCCCGGAACCTATCGAACTGCTTCCGCATCAAGCGGAGCTTATTGAAGAGTGGCTTCCTGTGTTGTCCCGTGTGGGGCTGGAAATTGAACGGTTTGGCTCCACCTCGTATGTCGTCCGATCGGTGCCCGCGATATTGGGAACTGTGACCGTAGGGCCATTAGTTTTGGAACTCGTGGAAGAACTGTCAGAATGGAGATCAACAGATTCCCTAGACACCGTACTCAGGCCAATTCTGGCAACGATGGCATGCCAAAGCGCCGTACAAGCCGGGCGGACCATGACGCTTCCTGAAATTTCTACCCTGCTCCAGGACTGGGCTCAAGAGCATTTCCCTATGACTTGCCCTCATGGAAGACGTACAGCCATTCGACATTCAGTAGAAGAATTGAATACCCTGTTTGCACGGGCCACAGATAAACAAACAATCGTCTGATATGACCATGACGCAGAGCCAGCTCATCCAAACACACAAACCTCTTGTCGCCCTTGTGGGTCCTACTGCGATTGGAAAAAGCAAGATTGGGATTGAAATTGCTAAAGCACTTCAGACGGAAGTTTTGACAGCCGATTCCTGCCAAGTCTATCGCGAGATGGACATTGGAACGGACAAACCGACAGTTTCCGAACGCCAAGGGATTCCACATAGATTAATCGATCTGGTCGAGCCCGATCACACCTTTAATGTGGGTGATTTTCGGCGTCATGCCCTACAAGAAATCTCTCGATTACATAGTCTGGGACGGATTCCCCTCATCGTAGGAGGCACTGGACTCTACATTCGAGGACTCTTGAGAGGGCTTTGCCCTGGCCCGCCCGCCAATTGGACCATCCGTCAGGCCTTAACACAGGAGGCGACAGAACAAGGGTGGGGATTTTTGCATGAAAAATTACAACAGGTAGACCCTGATCTTGCCCGACGCCTTCATCCTCACGACCGCCCCAAAGTCCTTCGTGGACTTGAGGTCTACCAGACGCTTGGCATCCCATTATCATCGGTACAGCAGCAACATCAATTTCAGGAGGCGCCATTCCCATTTTTGCTTCTTGGGTTAACGATGAAACGTCAAGCTCTCTATCGGCGGATTGATGCTCGTGTGGAATGGGAAATCGAAAAGGGCCTCGTCGAAGAAACGCGAAAGCTTCTTGAGCGGGGGTATTCCCGAAGTTTAGGATCTATGAAGGGATTGGGGTATCGGCAATTTTCAGGATATCTGGCTGGAGAATATTCGTATGAGGAAGCGGTGCGGTTGCTGAAGCGAGATACACGGCATTTTGCAAAGCGGCAGATGACCTGGTTTAGAAAAGAGCCTGACATTCATTGGCTGACAATTGAAGAATCAGACATCCCTCATCAAGCTGCGCATCGTCTTTTGAAAAAGATCAATGAATTTCTTGGTGCATTTCCCCAACCTCTTGGCTTACCTTACGGTAATCGACCAATCTATCAACGCTTCTGAAGCAAGGGCGCATACCGAAGGTCTCTGAAACCATACAATTGAGGGAGTCAGTGTTGTGTCCGTAGGTATACGAAAAGCTGAAAACCCCAAAGCTGATGTAGCCATCATTGGCGGAAGCGGGCTCTATCACATGGAAGGACTCACCAAGCTCAAGGAATTGAAGGTGACGACCCCTTTTGGCAAACCTTCAGATTCCATTATGGTGGGATCTTTCGACGGCTTGAATGTCGCATTTTTGTCCCGGCATGGTCGAGGGCATCGCATCTCTCCATCCAGCATAAATTATCGGGCAAATATTCATGCTCTCAAATCACTTGGAGTTTCTCGCGTCTTTTCGGTTAGTGCTGTTGGGAGTATGAAAGAAAAGATACGGCCCGGTGACTTTGTGTTGCCGGATCAATTCATTGATCGGACAACTCAACGGATCAGTACCTTTTTCGACCAAGGCATTGTGGCCCATGTCTCTCTGGCCGATCCGCTATGTACACCATTGTCGTCTCTGTTGTGGAGAGCCAGCAAAAAGGTCTCGGTGAAGGTCCATCGTCCCGGGACTTACCTCTGCATGGAAGGCCCTCAATTTTCTACCCGTGCAGAGTCACGGCTGTATCGGACATGGGGAGTCGATGTCATTGGCATGACGAACATGACCGAAGCCAAACTTGCTCGTGAAGCCGAGATCTGTTATGCCACGCTCGCGCTCGTGACAGACTATGATTGTTGGCATGAAACAGAAGAGGCGGTTTCCGTTGGCGCCATTTTGGATCTCATGCACAAGAATGTCCAAACGGCGAAGCAGGTGTTGTATCATGCGTTGAAATTGACAAAGAATCTGAAGCCGTGTGCCTGCCACACGGCGTTAGAACATGCGGTGATTACGCCATTGGACCGAGTGAGTCCATCACTCAAAAAACAATATCAGGTTTTGCTTTCTCGACAATTTTTGGCCACCCGTCAAACCAAGAAAAGGTAATCATTATGGGAAATCTGTTAGTCGTTGGGTCCGTCGCCTTTGATTCCGTGCGTACGCCATTTGGAGAAGCCTCGAATGTTCTAGGGGGGTCGGCAACGTACTTCGCGACCTCAGCCAGTTTTTTTACTGACGTCAATCTGATAGCCGTTGTTGGAGAAGATTTCCCGGATGAACACCTAGAGTTTCTCCGGAGCCGGAAGATTGATTTAGAGGGGTTAGAACGCCGGCCAGGAAAAACCTTTCGCTGGAGAGGCGAATATTCTTATCAGTTAAATGAAGCCCAAACGTTGGAAACCCATCTCAATGTACTGGAGACATTCCGTCCCAAGATTCCTGAGCGCTACAAGAGCCCATCGGCCTTATTTCTGGGAAACATCGACCCAGAGTTGCAACTGGATGTGCTCAATAAAGTCACGCGGCCTTCCATTGTGGCCTGCGACACGATGAATTTTTGGATTGACGGCAAGCGGGAAGCCTTATGGAACGTGCTAAAATTAATCGATGTTCTGGTCATTAATGATGGGGAAGCCCGCGCACTCGGGGAAGATGCAAATTTAGTCCAGGTTGCCAAACGTATATTGGCAAAAGGGCCTAAGACCTTAATCATTAAACGCGGGGAATATGGAGTGTTGATGTTCCATGAAAAAGGTACCTTTGGCGCACCGGCTTACCCTTTAGAAACCGTCATGGACCCGACCGGAGCCGGGGATACCTTTGCGGGCGGATTGATGGGTTACCTTTCCGCATCCGGTAATTATTCGGAAGCGGGTCTTCGGCAAGCGATTATTTTCGGAAGTGTGATGGCTTCCTTCAATGTTGAAGCCTTTAGCCTTGACCGATTGAAACAATTGACCCGTGAAGAAATTGATGCAAGGTATCACTCGTTTAAACAACTCACGCATTTTAAATCGTTATCCTAGCCAGGAAGGTTCGATTCGCCTCCGGGACACTCAATGGATTCCTTAGGAGACTATCTAAAGCAAGCTCGCGAAACAAAAGGGATCTCCTTGGAACAGATTGTGTTGCAAACACGGATTCCGGAATACCATCTTCTCGCGCTGGAAGCCGAAGATTTTGCCAATCTTCCGGCCAAAGTCTTTGCCAAAGGTTTCGTCCGCTCTTATGCCAAAGCCGTAGGGCTCGATGAAGAAGAGGCCGTACAGCGTTTCCTTCAATCATCGGGATCCTTTTACAATCAATACGAATCAGATCATCCGCAACCTCATGCGCAAGTGACATTAGAAGCTCCTCCGCGTCAGAGGCCTAATTGGATGCTTATTGTGGGGGGCTTGGCCATCTTGGGCATTTGGTTTGGGTTACCTGATAGTCAAGATCAAGAAGAACAGATGACAGAACAGACTGTCAGCTCTGAGCCTGAAATATCCCCATCTCCCGCTATCCCAAAAGAAGACCCCATTCTTCCACAAGCGTCTCCGCAACCAGATGCCTCGAGTGAGGATTCCCCGAAACCGCCTCAAGAATCAACATCAGTCAATGAGACGATACCCAGTCCTTCATCTCCTCCTATTTCAGTCTCACCAGTACCGCTGTCTACGCCGGAACTGGTGAGTGAACCTGATCCACTCCCATCGCCCACGCTACCCACCGACGAAGGCACTAGCGCAGAGCCCGTGGCCCGTGAATTTCACGTGCTAGAAATTGAAGCTACTCAGTTAACTTGGGTGGTCGTTCGGTCAGATCAAAAGGAACCGAACGAGGCGTTATTGCAACCCGGGCAACGTATTAGCTGGAAAGCCAAGGAAGAATTTTTGCTGACCCTTGGCAATGCAGCCGGAGTGATGGTTCGACTGAATGGAGAACCCAAGGGCCCATTTGGCAAATCTGGACAGGTGGTCCGTGATATCCGAATACAGCCCTAACTATTCCGTTACGACGGCACATCATTTTTTCTCGATCGGGATTTTTGTGAAGCACGCGTAGTCAGAGCTAAAGTCTTCCCTTGTTTTGCAGTTTTTTGATGATTTCTTGACAGGTAAAAAAAATCGTTGATATATTAAAAAGGTTTGGGTGGTTAAGGGATGAGTCTGCTTCCCTTCCCCCTCAAATGCCCCGAACCAGAAAAAACGGAAACAGGGGTGTGACAGGCACCTCAAGTGTATTTTTCGCTCTCATCAACTCAGTTTAACCTAGGAGGCTTACATGAAGTTTTCAATGAAGATGCTAGTGATGGCAACAGCCGCCATGTTTTTGACAACTGGCTTGGCTATTGCTGGGCCCGAAAAAGATCCCTTAAAACCTCGCGTTCCTGCGGATAAACGAGCTGCTGCGAAAAAAGTCAAATCTCCGTATGGGAAAAAATCCAAAGACGCCACGCCTGAAATTATCGCGGAAGGGAAAGCCATTTTTGAAGGAAAAGGTACTTGCGTGAATTGTCATGGGAAAGAAGGTAATGGACAAGGTCCTGCCGGTAAAGTTCTTAATCCTGGCCCTCGTGATTTCACGAACTGTAAGTTTCACAAAAAACGCAAAGAGGGTGAACTCATGTGGATTATCAAGAATGGCAGCCCTGGAACCGGAATGGTTCCCCTCATTCCAGCCACAATTAGTGAAGAAGAGGGTTGGAAAGTGATTGCCTACGAAAGAAGTTTCTGCAAGAAATAACATAGTCAGTTGCTTCGTTCCTTGACCCCCGCTGGATTCAATCCAGCGGGGGTTTTTTTTAGAGGTGCCCATGAAAAAATAAGGGAGTGTTGAATAATGAGGATATCAAAGGCCACATTTCGCCATGAAGCCCTTGGCGATCAATAGCCTCGGGTCTGTTCAAAAAAGTCCGTCCAGAAAGGCCGCAGCCCTTTTTGCGCGCGGAGCGTACTGGCACTACGTGAGCACGGAAAAAGGGCGAGAACGCCGCTGGCGGCTTTTTTCAACAGACCCAATAAAGATTTTCTTTCTCATTGTCTCTGCCCACATTGACACCTTTCAAGACCCTTGACTAGACTCTGGGGGGTAATTTCTATCTGTTCTCGTGGCGTATAGTCACTCTCAACGAGGAGCATGCATGATCTATGGCTAAACAACGGTCTATTCAGGAAGATGTCGCGGCACTCAAAGCAAAAGTGAAAGAGTCATGTGCACAACATGAGAGCCTTGAGACAGATCCAACAATTAGGTCTCTGCGGAAACGATTAAAGAGAGCTCAACGAAAAATTCTAAGCGCAAAAAAACGAGAGGCTGATAGGGAAGCTAAAACAGCACCTGCTCAAGCATCATAGTGAGTTAGAATACAGGAGAAACTTGGAGGACTGCTCTATGCGTGACGAACAAAATACTGATGATGAATTTTCCGATCAGACGGAATTCGTCTCATTGGATAACCCACAGGCTCTTCCCAAAGACGACGACGTCGACGAGGTGGCTGATTCCCTAACGGATGACAGCACGGAAGACATGACGGATGTCGTGGCTTCTGCAGAGGCTGAAGCGGAAGAAGCTGTTGAGCCGGAAGAAGAATTAGTCGAAGAGCCAGTGAAAGATGAAATCGATATTCAGATTGATTTGTTAAACGAAACAGATTGGGTGGTGCGGCGTGAAGCCATCATCACTCTGGGTGAAATGGGCGATGAGCGTTGCATTGAGCCGATCGTACGTTGTTTGCGGGATGGAGATTGGCAAGTACGGGAAGCGGCAGTGGAAGCCCTAGCCATGATCGGTTCTCCGGCAGTCGACCTGCTTCTCCGCTATATTCGGGATTACGATGCAAGAAAATCTGTCATTAAAACGTTGGGAAAAATTAACGACGAGCGAGTGCTCGACCCTCTGATTGCCTTAATGAAGAATGACGAGTTTAAAGATGACGCAACTTGGGCATTAGCGGAACTGGGGAAACCTGCCATCGGGCGGTTGTTAGATTTATTAAAGGATCCTGACGAAACAACCCGCAAGCAAGCCATTCTGGCGCTTGGAGAAATTAAGGATATCAGCTGTGTCGATTCGCTAATTGAAAGTTTAAAAGATCCAGACTGGTTTACCCGTCTTTCGGCAGCCTCCGCCTTGGAAAAAATCAAAGACCCCCGTGGACGGGAAGCGGTCAAGCCACTCATGAAAGATCCCGATATCGTGGTTCGGCTTCGGATTGAACGCATGCTGGCGGCTTGGAAAAAAGAGGCTGTGAGCGCCTAAACCTGGGATGGTTAAGGCATGACAGTCTGTAACTCTTGACGAAGTTCTTCGAGTAAATAAGGAGGAAGTTCCCTGCCCTGGGCAAGGCTGGTTTGGGCAGCAAGGATTTTTTCTTTAACAGACTGAATCTTTTCGGCCAGTGCCCCATTCGGGTCGAGAGCCACGGCTTCATCTAAATGTTGAAGAGCCCGTTCGAATTCTCCAGAGGCTTCGCGAAAATCATGCTCCAAGAGGTAAGCGCGGCCTTCGATCAACCCATCCTTGGCTTCCAGCATTTGCTGCTGCAATTTGACTGTTTTATCGAGGCCAATCGTACTTTCTAAGACTTCCCCTGACAAATCGCGCAAGGTGCGCTTGACCGCATCGGGCTGTTGGCCTGTGTAATAACCCGCCCCGAATACTATGCCAAACAGAATACACCATCGAATGAATTTCATCATAACCACCCCCGACGGCTAAATAGTGGCGCAATAAAGGAAAAACTGAGAGACCGGTGTTGCCACTTGGAAGACCCGAGTTGCCATTCATCTTCAGGCAAGTTTTTCTTCCCTGAGTGACAACGCATTCGACAACAAGGGGGCATAGGCCCGCTCCACATATTCTTTCAACATGCGCCGTGCACTAAATCGTGGAGCACCAGTGCAAATGGCATTTTTTAGGATCGTACACCATCCATGAGGAATCCCATCAATACCACGATCGTAGTATGTGGGAATAACCTCATGTTCCAAAAGGGTATAAAGGTGCTCACAGTCCCAGTGATCTTGTTCTCCATCGTTCACTGGGTGGTCTTGGAGAGGGACAGCCCAGCCATTTGTCCCATCATATCCCTCTTTCCACCATCCGTCTAACACGCTCAAATTTGGCACTCCATTTAAGGCCGCTTTTTGCCCGCTCGTTCCGCTGGCTTCCAACGGAGGTCTGGGGTTATTGAGCCAGACGTCCACGCCCTGGACCAGAAATTTTGCCACATGCATGTCATAGTCTTCGACGAACGCAATATGGCCACCGAGATCGTTGGTTTTGGCAAATTGATAAATGCGATGGATTAATTCCCGGCCATACTGATCAGCGGGGTGTGCTTTTCCGGCAAAAATAATCTGAACCGGTTTCCAAGGATTTAACAAAATCTTTTTAAGACGATCTAAATCCGAAAACAGCAACGTGGCTCGTTTGTATGTGGCAAATCGTCTGGCAAACCCGAGGGTCAGTGAATGTGGCTCCAGTAATGCTCCACCTGCCAACACCTGCGTGGGATCCTTCGTGCCTTCCATCCAGCCCATTCGAATACGTTGCCGGATAAAAATGAGCATTTTTCGTTTCAAAAATTGTCTGGCTTCCCACAAGTCTTCATTGGGAATCTTATGAATCCGTTTCCACAATTCTGGATCATCGCACTGTTCTTGCCAGTCATGTCCCAAATGTTCTCGAAATAACTCATCCATTTCTTTTGCGATCCATGTCGGGACATGTACCCCATTTGTGACGCTGTGAATAGGCACATCCTCAACAGCGCATTCAGGCCATAACACGTGAAACATTTGACGAGAGACCCGCTCATGTTCCACACTGACTCCGTTAATAAACCCTGCATGACGAATAGCTAAAGCCGTCATATGGAATTGATCGGCCTTGAATTCTGGGTGACGGCCCAATGCCATAAAATCTTCCTGGGTCAGTCCCAGCTCTTCCCACCACCAATGGCAATGTTCTCGAATCACAGCATCAGAAAAAATATCGTGCCCGGCAGGAACGGGAGTATGAGTGGTAAACACGGTCGTTTCTCGTACCTGTTCCACCGCTTCACTCAACGACACCCCTTCTTGCATCAGTTCCCTGAGGCGTTCCAGCAGGAGGAATGCCGGATGCCCTTCGTTTGCATGCCACACATGAGGCTCACAGCCAACCGCACGCAATGCCCGCACCCCGCCAATTCCCAACAAGAGCTCCTGACACAAACGCGTATGATGATCGCCACCATACAGGCGGGCTGACAGATGACGATCTTCAGGGGAATTTTCAGGTGTGTCGGTATCCAACAGATAGAGCGAGACGCGGCCAACGTGTACACACCAGACCACACAGGTCACCATGCGATCCCCAATGGGAACCTGAATTTTGACCACGTCGCCGGATGGCGTTCGCGCCCAGTCAATTGGCATGGCCATTTGATCAACTGAATCATAGACCGCCTCCTGCCACCCTTCGGTATCTATGACCTGCCGAAAGTAGGCCTGGTTATACATAAATCCAACGGCCACTAACGGAACCCCTAGATCACTGGCTTCTTTCAAATGATCTCCGGCCAGTATCCCCAATCCTCCACTATAGAGCGGCACAGAGCGATGGAGCCCAAATTCGGCTGAAAAATACGCCACCTGCCCTCCCTGTAAATGCGGATAGGTCGTGTGAAACCAATGGTCCTTGGCCCCTATATAGTTATGAAAGGTGTTCATGGCTGCCTGATATTGGCGAATAAACACCATGTCTTCCCGAAGCATGTCCAGTCGGTTGGGATCAATTTCTTGCAGTTGTTTGATAGGATCATGATGGGTCAATCGCCACAAGGTCTGATCGAAATAGGAAAACACTGCGCGGCCTTCGGGTGACCAGCTCCACCACAGGTTATGAGCGAGTTCTGATAAATTTCTAAACTCGGTAGGTAACGTTCTCGACTGACTTTGCATCACACAGCCTCACAAAAATGGTCAGGGGTAAGGAAAATGGCCTCAGGACTTAGATCGTGTACCTATTAGCATAGGTGAATGACAAGAGATGTCAAGGCTACTCTCAAAGAGTGGCAGGGGCTCAAGCATTTCCAACCGGACGACTGGCTCCAGCTTGAGCGAGCGAGACCACCACGGCATATCGCTCTCCCACAATACGGGTGGCCCGGTTCATGTGCTTAGCGAGTTCTTTGGCCTCGTTGGGAGGCAGGTCAGTGCGAAATTGTGGGTGCAAACCCCACCATGTCTCAACTTCGTTTTCACCCTGAATCCGAGAAACGACGCTGATGAGTTTAATGAGTCCCTCTCCTGTCCGTCCTTCCGGAGCGGAAAGAGGGGTCGCCGAATGTGTTTGTGGAGCAGAGGCCTGTTCTGTGTTGGCCTTTGGAGGCTCTTTTCCGCTAGTGGTTGGCGATGAAGGTATTTTCTCTTTTGGTTTAAAGGCATCATCAAAAAGACTTTGGAGGGCGGGAACGACAGCAGATCCGCACAAGAAGGCCGCCGACGTAATTTCCGTCTTGCCGCCGGCCCCGGCTTTTGATGCGACCCGCTCGGCGAAAAATTGAAAAAATTGGTCGCGTTCCTTTGTTTGGTCCGTGACCACAAATTTAAATCGTTCATAGACCTCGCGGCTTTCTGCCACGGTCTGTCCGACAGAAAGCATGACCTCCATCTCGTCGACTTCCGTTGAGCTGAGCGAGGGCGCTAACACGGTTTTCAATTCATGCGAGACAGAATCTTCCAAGCTATTCATAAAGTCTTTTTGTGTTTGAATCGGGATATAAAAGGCCGAGAGGCGATCTACCAAATTAAACAGCATACGGAGAAATTCTAAATAAATGTCCCATTCCTGCTTTCGCTGAAGTTTTAAGGCCTGTTGCTGGTCAGCCCGTTTAATCAAATTCACGGATTCGCGCGAGACGCTCATCATCGTATGCGCCAAATCTTTCAAAATTCCAGTATAATTTTCTGGCGGGGCAGTACTCATGCCATGATTCCTTCTGTGGGTCAGGTGAGAAAAGCCGAATTATAACTGAGGATTACGAGACCTGTCCAAGTAGATTTTCGCCCGCGTTGCAACCCACTGGAACCTATGCTATACACGGCCAAGCCCTATCACGCAAACTGATTCACAAATCGCCGACGACATAATCCCTGCGATGGATTCCACATCAGCCAACCCCAAGACCTATGTGCTTAAGCGTCCCCTTGAAGCATTCACCCCTCCTCCACTCTCTCGAAACTACGCAGAAGAACTCAACGCCCAACAGCTGGCGGCAGTTGAAGCTGTGGATGGACCAGCTCTCGTTATTGCCGGGGCCGGAAGCGGCAAAACCCGAACATTGGTCTACCGGGTCGCCAGACTGATAGACCTGGGTATCCCGCCCAGTTCTATTTTGCTGCTGACTTTTACGCGAAAGGCCGCCCAGGAAATGTTAGAACGTGTGGGTCTTCTGATTGGACTGCGCAGCCAGCAGGTTAGCGGAGGCACGTTTCATTCCATGGCGAATCTTCTCTTGCGCCGGTATGGGCAACCCGTTGGTTTAGAGTCAGGGTTTACCATCCTGGATCGAGGTGACTCAGAGGATCTATTGAGTCTCTTGCGGGGCCAACTGGGTCTCAATGATCTGGGCAAACGTTTTCCACGCAAACATACTCTTGCAGAAATATTTGGGAAAACGGCCAATACATTGGCAAGCCTGGAGGATATCGTCCTGGATGAATACAGCCATTTCGGCAATTATTTGGACGAACTGGCCAAACTGCAAACCGCTTATGAATTGGCCAAACGGCAACGGCAATTGGTGGACTACGATGACTTGCTGGTGAAGATGTTGGAACTTCTGGTTGTCGACGAACATTCCCGGGAAACCATTAGCCAGACCTTTCGCTATATTTTGGTTGATGAATATCAAGATACCAATCGCCTGCAAGCCTCCCTCGTCCGTAATTTGGCTGCGACACATCAGAATGTCATGGTTGTTGGAGATGACTCTCAATCCATCTATGCGTTTCGAGGCGCCACGTTTCGGAACATTATGGAATTTCCAGACCTCTTCCCTGGCACGACGATCTACAAGCTGGAAGAAAATTACCGCAGCACCCAACCGATTTTGCAACTTGCCAACCAGCTTATTGCTGCAGCGCCAGAGCGATACAGCAAAACCCTGTTCACTAGGCAAAAAGAAGGTTCTTTACCGAGTTTGGTCCAGGCCATGGGTGAGAACGCCCAATCCCGATTTATTGCCCAAAAAATTTTAGAGCTTCGAGAAGAGGGGATTGCCTTAGATGAAATTGCGATCTTATTCCGCTCCAGCTTTCATGCGTTCGACCTGGAATTGGAACTTACCCGTCGGAATTTGCCGTTTATTAAGCGAGGGGGCTTCAAGTTTATTGAAACGGCCCACGTCAAGGACCTCCTAGCACACTTGCGCGTGATCCATAATCCGTTAGACACCGTTAGTTGGAACCGTTTGCTTCTACTCCTCGAAGGGGTTGGCCCTAAAAAATCCAAAGACCTCATTGCTATGATCCTACAAGCTCATGGCAGTTATGTGTGCCTCAAACATAGTACAGGCCGTTCTGCAGCAGGGCTGCGGCATTTGGCCGCGACGCTGGAAAACCTTACCGATGAGCCCCTCAGCCCGGCTGTGCTCATTGGGGAAATGTTGGAATACTACTTGCCGCTCCTCAAAGATCAATATGACGACTATCCCAAACGGATTCGCGACTTGGAACATCTCTCCGTCATGGCCGAACGCTATGAAGACCTGAATCAGTTTCTGTCCGATCTGACTTTGGAGCCGCCCAATGAAAGTCTGTCCGATGTCGAGGCCCCGGATAGTGATGATGAGCGGCTGATTCTCTCAACCATTCATTCGGCGAAGGGCTTGGAATGGCGAGTGGTATTTGTCATCTGGCTGGTTGATGGACGCTTTCCCTCAGCCTACTCCTTTTCGGATGAGGATGGATTGGAAGAAGAACGGCGATTGTTGTATGTCGCCATTACCCGGGCCAAACAACAGCTCTTCCTCACTTACCCAATAAATGTGTACGATAAGATGACGGGGGCCGTGCTTTCGAAGCCTTCACGGTATTTTGATCATATCCCCTCGTCTCATTTTGAAACCTGGAATTTGGTAGAAGAAGATCAAACATATTCCTGGAGATAAACAAGTGCGGAGCTCTCACCTCACTATAAGCGGCATGTTCTTCGTGATATCTATCAGTCTGGCCTTCGGCGGAGTGGCTTGGGCGAACGAAAACGAAGCCACAGCAAGACCTCAGCCAAGAAATCCTTGGCCAGCATTACTCCAACAAGCCGAAAGCTTAGGCTTGCCCACAGAATTCTTGACCCATATTGATCCGGATTTTGTGAATATTACCTTTGAAGATCTCCGAACGTACGCGGCCGAATATCACCCTGAAGACCATCGAATGATTCTCAATATGCGACTGTCATTCAATGAAGCCGGCGGTGCCTTAGCTGACCTCGCTCGCATGACGCACCATGATCTGGCGCTTCTCTATCATGAACTTCTTCATGCCTATTTGGATTATCTGTATGCTGACGAGCAGCACACACCGCTAACCGCCGAAGACAGGCAGGTACGAGATTTTGCAAATACCCAAATGGCTTGTCACTATCGGTTTGTACGCATCAATCCGATACGTCAGCTCAAAGGCGCGACCGAGCTACGCTTTCTGTCCGATCAAGATGCTTGGGAAGTTATGAACGAAACCTGGGCGGTCTTCGTGGGATGGGTGCAATGGACGAAGCTTGAACTGTTTCAAGGAAAGCTTTCCGACAGTACTTGGACGCCGGCCCTAATATCACAATGGACAGATCGATTGGAGAAAGCGGTCGAATCCGGGGAACTGCTCGGCTACTACGAGCCCGACGATCCTGAAGAACGAAAGGTGGCCCGAAAACGATTCATTGCCCCTTCAAATGGTCTGACTCCCCAGGATGTTGACTATCTGCTTACTAAGGTCTTACATGAATCGGCGGAAGTGGTTGAGGCCTCGAAAGATATCTTTGAAGCCTATAAAAATGAACAAGAGGCCCCTCCATCCTGCGAATAAATTCAGCTGAAAACTCAGGTAGACTTCAATCAAACAACCATGCTAGCTTCAAAATTTCCTCCCGTTTGCTGCATGTATTTATTTCTTCTCCCCAGCGGGGAGAGGACAAAGGTGAGGGGAGAAAACATCAAGAATTAACGATAACACCACAAGCGCCTGTAGCTCAGTGGATAGAGCACTGGCCTCCGGAGCCAGGGGCCACAGGTTCAAATCCTGTCAGGCGCACCATTTGTCAAGTGAGAAGGTAAAAGTAAAAAGTGAGCATCTTTTGATTTCTCACTCCTTACTTTTCACTTCTTTGATTCGGTGGGTCGTTAGCTCAGCTGGTAGAGCAGCTGACTCTTAATCAGCGGGCCACAGGTTCGACCCCTGTACGACCCACCACTATCTTTGAAAGTCAGTGTAGGATGCTGCCCGAGCAAGTAAAGCTTCCTTAAAGTATGGCTGCTATATCAAAACAGGCTGAAGAACTCCTGCACGATTCCATTCTCACTGAAATCGTGCAGAGACTAACAAATGCATTTCATCCGGATTGCATCTACCTCTTCGGTTCCACCGCACGCGGCCAAGCGGGCCCGGACAGCGACTATGACCTTCTTATGGTACTCCAGGATTCAACACTGCCTAGATATCAGCGAGATCAGGAGGCATTTAGAGTCCTTACTGGAGTAGGAGCCTCTAAAGATATTTTGGTTCTGACGAGAAAAGAATTCGAGCGTCAACGCAAAGCACCCTCTTCCCTTCCAGCTATTGTCGAGCGGGAAGGGGTTCTTCTCTATGCAGCCTGATAACTGTAGCTGAAGCAAAAGCGTGGTTTCAAAAAGCCGCCAACGATCTTCGAGGAGCTAATATTGATTTAGTGCCAATCCGCCACTTATCGAAGACGCACTTTTTCATTGCCAACAGGCCGCAGAAAAATCGATGAAAGGCTTCCTTGCCGCTCATGAGCAAGTCTTGCGTAAAACTCATGATCTCGATGAACTCGGACGAAAGTGCGAACACATTGATCCCAGTTTGACATCTATTCTAACAACCGCACGCGATTTGACGGTCTTTGCTTGGGAGTTCCGGTATCCAGGAAACACTGAAATTCCGCCAGAGAGTGAAGCTAGAGAAACGCTTGCAACGGCCCAATCAGTGTTTGATGAAATTCTGTCACGACTGCCAGATAATGTTCGGCCTTAGCAGGTATTCACTTAGTGATCAGACAATCATTTACCTTAGAAACACCTCACAGTAGTGACTGCTCGAAAAGTGTCTAGAATAGAGAAAACGCAATATGCCAAAGAACTCACTAAATGAGATGCGTTCGGAATATGATTTTTCTAAATTGAAGGGTGGCGTGAGAGGAAAATACTATTCAAAAGCAAAAGCAGGCACTAATCTCGTACTCATCGATCCTGATCTTGCAAAAGTCTTTCCCAACGAGAAGTCCGTTAATCGAGCGCTTCGGCTGTTACTTGAGACCGTCAGCGATGCCACCCGTCTTCGAAAGAAGGTAAAAAGGGCGTCCACGCCTCAGAAGCCGTCACACATGAGCACAAGTCGTTAAGAGTTCAGCCTCAGCCACTAACTCTTTATCAGCGGGCCTCAGGTTCGATCCCTGGACGACCCACCAATTTTTCAGTAACCTCAGTCCTCCTGCCCTAGCCTTTTCCGGTGAAATGTCTGTTTATTCTACTTCAGCATGGTATACATGCTCTTTCTCAGGCTTGACCGATAAATCGGTTGGCTATAGAGTTCCATACATGACAGAGAACAAAGAAGGTATGTTCAACAGAATCAAAGACCCGCGAGAAATTCCTACATATTCGCTCAGTGAAGCGGCGCAGTATCTTCGTATACCGCGCACAACCATTCGGGATTGGGTCACTGGTCGAGCGCCTCAGGACCAGGCTACTTCTCGGCGCTCACACCCAATTATTCCCGTACCAAAATCAACACCGCAATTATTGTCGTTCATTAACCTTGTAGAAGTGCATGTTCTTGATGCAATTAGACGCCAGCACAATATCTCTCTTGAAAAAGTCCGAAAAGCTATTCGGTTCCTTCAGAGACAGTTCCCCTCCAATCATCCATTGGTTGACCACAATTTTGAAACCAATGGCCTGAATCTTTTTATCGAAAAATATGGGCAACTGATCAACATCACACAAGAAGGCCAGTTGGCGATAAAGGATATTATGAAGGCGCACTTAAAGAGAATTGACAGGGACGCTCAGGGAATTCCCCAGAAGCTGTATCCGTTCACCCACAAACGACCGTTCGGTCAAGGGGAAATCGAACCAAAGACCGTGGTGATTGATCCACGTGTATCTTTTGGACGTCCAAGTCTTTTGGGCACAGGGATTCCAACTTCCATTATTGCAGAACGATATAAGGCCGGTGAGTCTGTAGAAGATCTCGCCGATGACTATGGCCTTCAACCCCTCCAAGTCCAAGAAGCGATCCGTTCCGAACTTACAGTCGAAGCTGCCTAACGATCTCATCTTTTTTCTTGACCGATCTCTCGGAAAGAAACGAATTGCTGAGGCCCTTCGCATGACTGGGGCTACTGTTTTGATCCACGATGATCATTTTTTGCCGGACGAGCAGGATATCAATTGGCTCAAAGTTGCAGGGGAAAAAGGTTGGATCGTCTTAACCAAAGACAGCAGGATCAGGTATCGTGCGCTAGAAAAAATAACTCTTATGAAGGCAGGCGTTGCGGCCTTCATTCTCACGTCGGCTGATCTTAAAGGGAAGGAAATGGCTGAAATTTTTGTCAGCGCGCTCCCAGCCATCTTCAAAACACTAAAAAAACATCACAAACCATTCATTGCTAAGATCATTCGGAACGGGAAGGTGACAGGACAGTGCTGGATAACTAGCAATATGCTAAGCGCAGCTGACTCTTTATCAGCGGGCCACAAGTTCGCTCCCTGTACGACCCACCAAAATTAATCCCTTACGAACCGTCGTCTCCCCCTAAATTACGGGTCTAAAGACCGTTTGACGAATGCCAGCCAATTAATTGCAATACTGGTTTCTCCGTCCCTTCAAATATTTCCCAGTCTCAGAGAGTTCTTGCAAACCTCCTGTCGCTTTGAAATAATATCGTATATTTCTTTCAAAGCTATTTGAGCTTTGAAAGTCGTCTTACATTCAACGTGCTCATACTATGAACCCAAGAGACTTCCGATCCCAAAAGGCAGGTAAAGTCCTTCGGACACCGACAGGCTATACAGCGTTTATTCCAGCCAAGCTGCCACCCACCCTCACATACGATAATCAGTTTGTACTATCGTTGTCTCGTGCGGATGCCGCCCTCAGTGAACTCTCAGGATTAGGACGACATCTACCCAATCCGCATCTCTTGATTGCTCCTTATGTCCGACGCGAAGCGGTCTTATCCTCTCGCATCGAAGGGACGAGAGCCAGTCTATCTGACCTGCTCATAGATGAGATGGGAGAGCCGAAACAGCGTTCCGAAGATCATGACGTGCATGAAGTCAGGAATTATGTCGCAGCGATGGAACATGGTCTTAAACGGTTGCGCAAGCTGCCTCTTTCACTGAGGCTCGTTCGAGAGATCCATAGGCGTCTGATGAAAGGAGTACGAGGGGGCCGAGCAACGCCCGGAGAATTTCGTCGCAGTCAGAACTGGATTGGTCCAGCAGGAAGCACGATCGAAACCGCTCCCTATGTTCCTCCGCCACCGGATTATTTAGATGACTTGCTAGGAGACTGGGAACGATTTCTTCACGAACGGAATAAACTCCCCGATCTCATCCAATGTGCCATTATGCATGAACAGTTTGAAGCCATTCACCCATTTCTTGATGGAAATGGTCGAGTGGGAAGGCTCTTGATCACACTCTTTCTCATCCAACGTGGACGGTTGTCACAACCCCTGCTCTACTTATCTGCATATATTGAGGCCCATCGCCAAGACTACTATGATCTTCTGCAACGAGTCAGAACTCACGGAGACTGGAGGAGCTGGCTTCAATTCTTTATGGCTGGTATCACAGAAATTTCACTTGAAGCCGTGGGACGGGCTGACCGCTTGATGGGTCTTCGAGAAAAGTTCCGTGCCCGCCTCCGAGACAAACCGAAAGCCCTAGCCCTGCTCGATGAACTTTTTCTCAATCCCTACATGTCCGTTGCTAAAGCAGAACGAGTCCTAAAGATTTCCAATCCCACTGCGAGACAAGCCGTGATGCTCCTTCAAAGAAAAGGAATGTTGGAGGAAATCACAGGCCGCACGTGGGGAAAGCTCTACCTCGCAAAACCGATCATGGACACAATCGAACTGAAGGGGAAAGGCAATTAGGCACAGAAAGAATTGAAGGCCCTCCTCTAGAGCGACGTAGGCTTTTACCCACCTAGCTCTCCCAATCAGCAGGCCACAGGTTCGATCCCTGGACGACCCACCAACTAAATCGCGCTAACACAACATCACCCTGAAACCGCAGTGCTGCGGTGGCGAATTCTTTGGTTAAAAACCAGTAAATGTTGAGCGTGAGGAGCGCGTGTCAGTCATGTTGACATGGTAATACTTATGGTATAAAGTATTTTCATACTGTCGTAAACTAGGGGCCGAACAATGGGTTACGTGAAAACAGCAATATCAATAGACCAAGAGTTATTTGACCAAGCTGACGAACTCGCTAAAATGCTCAAGATTCCACGAAGTCAGTTGTTTTCCAACGCGATACAAGAATACTTGCTTCGCAAAGAAAGCCAACGACTTTTGGATGATATGAATCGCGCCTACGATAAACCGCCAACGGCCTCAGAACGTGCTCACCTTTCGCGCATGAAGGCGAAACTTCGTCGACGGGTTATCGATCAGTGGTGATCAAGCAAGGAGATGTCTTTTGGGTCAATCTGAGTGCCCCGTCAGGATCTGGGCCTGGTTATCGGCACCCACATGTGGTGGTACAGAACACTGTCTTTAACCGTAGCCGCATTCATACGGTTGTTGTGTGCACCATTACCTCGAATCTTCAGCGAGCGGCGTCTCCAGGGAATGTCTTACTCTCTAAAGGAGAAGCCAACTTGCCTAAGCAAAGTGTTGTGAACGTGACGCAACTCTTCACTGTTGATAAAGACGATCTGGATGAGAAAGTCGGGAAACTCTCACCTCAACGTCTACAAGACGTTCTTGCCGGTATTCAGTTAGTACTCCAACCACGAGACATCGAGTAACCTAGTTCCATTTCTCAAACCACCCGCTTCAGAAAAATGTTGGAGTGCTCTCCAAATAGTGGACCACGACACGAGTCGTCTGGGCGAATCAAACAGGAGGCCTCCGCTCGGCTCAACCGCTGTCTTTAGGTTCGAGCAGGTGGGGTAGAAGCGTCCAACGAACGAGAAGCAGCAAGTGGAGAGCACAGTTCTCAACTCAACGTCTCTACCTCCCCTAGCCCCTCCTTACAAAGGAGGGGAAGAATTGGCCCATACACTGCGGTTTTCCGTGCGCCGCATCCTTGTCCTCAGAAAAAATTATCAGTTTTTAAGGTGCCCTTGAGACTGTTGTTCACAGGGGTTCTCTTCCCATTCGCCTAGATATCGTATCAACGGGTGCGAGAGAACGAATTTTTTGACCACTGACACGTTGCCCTTTCTTCAACAGACTCAGAATTTGCTTCAGACTTCACTTCCCGTAACCGAAAATAGGTTATAGCCCTCTTTACCTGGTTGTCGTGGGTCTCTAGCTGAGGACTCAAGCGAATTCGTGGCGCCGGCCTGAATATCTATCACCCCCTTAGCATGGGACAAGAATCAGTCACTCCTCGCTAGCTGACACGAGACCAATCATCTCAGGTTTTGGAGATTTCTAATGGAACGAAAATCGACGCTCTGCCTGCTTATCCCCCTTCTCTTGGTTCTCTTCCTCCCTGTCTTGGCCCATGCGAATGTTCCAGGGAGGCCGGATACTCAAGACCGGAGAGACAATACGGCGGCACTCAGGCAGTTGAAGGCTTTGGCTGAACAAGGACATGCCGGCTCACAATACGACCTTGGGGTCTTATATACAAATGGGCAAGGGGTAACCCAAGACCCGCAGAAAGCCTTGCATTGGTTTCAATTGGCCAGTGAACAGGGTCACCCCTCGGCGCAATACAATTTAGGCGTGATGTATTATGAGGGTCGAAATGTCCCAAAAGATTTACAGGTCGCCGCCCATTTGTATCGTCTTGCAGCGGATCAGGGGTTGGCTGCGGCACAAAGTAACTTGGGCGTGTTGTATTTTCTCGGGCAGGGTGTGCCGCAAAATGATCAGGAGGCTGTTTATTGGTATCGGCTAGCGGCTGAGCAGGGAGATCCTGTTGCTCAGGTCATGCTAGGCAATATGTTTCGTCTTGGCCGTGGCGTGGAAAAGGATGAGCGAGAGGCGATTCGTTGGTGGAGGCAAGCGGCCGAAACGGGAAATGACTTCGCGCAGTATCAATTGGGTCTGAGCTACGTGGTTAGCAGTGGTACGGGTACAAATCAGGACAAAATTGAAGCCTATAAATGGTTTGTTATTTCCGCCTCGCAAGGGAATGAAGACGCAGAATCGTTAATGAAATCAATCGGTGAAGAAATGACGGACACTCAGATAGCAGAAGCTCGGCAGCTTGCCCTGTCATGGATGGCCAATCATCACAGATGACAGGAATCCTTTGAATCACTCCAAGACAATCTAAGCGGCTTTGTTCAACCTATCAAGCCGTTTCAAAAAAAATTGTGATCACGTCTTTGACCCCTCTTGACTTTTTTTGAGAAGAATTTATCTCCGGCATCATGGAGGGAGTTACTAACCTATATTTCAATCAGAAAGGAGGCACCTCATATGACTTATGCAGCCTATGCTCCATTAAATGCGCAAATTGATCAACTATTAAACGATGCAGTTCAGAAATTGTCAGGGTCGGTGTCGACTTGGGTCCCGGCCTGTAACGCCTGGGAGGAATCCGATAAATTTTGTATAGAAATGGCCTTGCCAGGATGGGCCTCAGATGAAGTCTCGCTGCAAATCGAGAAAGATACGTTGACCGTCACCGGGAAAAAACAATCATCCCCCGATTCTGTGAAGACTCAACGAGTCTATACCCTACGAGAAGTTGAAACGGGCACCTTCGTGCGCTCCTTCCGGTTAGCCTCGAACATCGACCATGATCAAACCAAAGCGAGCTTCACGAATGGGATGTTGCTGATTCAATTCCCAAAGAGTGAAAGCGCGAAACCTCGCCAGATTGCCATCGAGTAAAGGGGGAGGATTTTTCCGGTGTCGACGACCAGGGGTGGTTTCCTGCCAGGAACCGCCCCTGGGTTCTTCCTTTCGCTATCAGAAGCATCGGGTCTGGAAAAAGCCTCCAGTGGTGTCCTTCAACAGCCGCATGATGGGTAACCAATGAAGGAACCGTTGACTTGGAGTGTGTTAGTCAAGACGGGACAAATGCTTGAACACAATATGTTGTTTCCGCATTCGTCTTCGCTGTTGCAATGACCCGAAAGGATCGGGAAGTCGTCGACACTTGAGGTAGGATGGCTCATGGAGCGTTGACTCTGGGCGACGCCTTCGTAAGATGGAGCCCAGCAATGCCACACACAACATAAGGCCAAACAGCCAGAGCAGCGTGATCATTATTTCCACAACCAAAAGATGGCGACACCAATAATCACGACCCACCATCCGAGACTGATTAAATGTTGTTCTCCAACACCATGATAGGAATAACGTTTACTCATCACGGCCTCCTTGTTCGTAGGTTGTCTTGTACCCTACGTCAAGGATGAGAGCTCGGCATATTCCCCAAAGGTCCAAGATATAACCCGCTCGAAAGAGGGAGCCGTGCTCAACGGCCAGAGAATTTCGAAATGTTGTAGTTGAATGCCAAAAAACTAGGGGAAATTGCAGGTTTTAAAGCTGCTTGATGAATCTATTGGTGTGATACAGCTACAAAAAGCAGTGTCTACTGCAAGAAAGAAGCAAAAGAATTCAACTAGAATTTGTTGGTCAATCTTTTGGTGGAGGTGAGGGGAATCGAACCCCTGTCCGAGAACATTCAGCGCAACAGCCCTACGTGTGTAGTCGATGCTTTGGTATTCGCGATTGCCCACGCCCACCGACCGGCTTAGAACGCTCGCTAGCCCAGAAGGTTCTCATCCGCCGCCGCTGAGCACCGGCATTGGACCAGCCTGCAAAGTGTCGCCCCTTCCCCTCCCGCAGACAAAGAGTGGAGAGACGTCGCGGTCAATTAAGCCGCGAGAGCCAAATTATCGTTGGCACTTAATGGTTTCCCGAAGGTTTAACGAGACTCCGAGAGCTCGACACGCTCTGTTGACCTCTTGATTCCCGTCGAAGCCAATCACCCCCATTGTTTAAAGTCCGTAATTTCTCTCTCTATTGAACGCCTTCTTCTAGTCTACTCCAAGATTTCTCTGAATGCCACTGTGAGGTTACTGTGTCAACTATCCAAGGTAATCACTGTGAAGGAGATTTCAAGGGACCCTGTATAGATGGCATTTCTCTCTCTGGTTCACCTTTCTTCATCTAACAAGGTGGCATGCGCTTCACGACGGTCTTGCTTAAAATGCCCAAGCCACGAAGGTATAGCGTTCTCCCTTGGTGAGTTCTTTCACGGCATGGGGATACATGAAGTTGGAGGGAAACACCATGATGTCACCGGCTTTCAATGGCACTTCATGATGACCAAAGAACAGAAATTCGCCGCCTTCGTAGCCTTCATTCAAAACTCCCAAGATGGTGAGGATGGGAATGCCTTTCCGCTGGCCGTCAAACAGGGAGTGGATATGATCATAGTGCTCACGCATCATGGTCCCTGTGTTGTAACGGTTAAAACGTATGGGCGTGAACGTTTTAACAAAACTCTTAATGCGGTCATCTTCTTGAGGATTGTGTTTGATCATATATTCTTGGAGGGCCTGGAACACAAATTGGCCCAGCCCATCTTGTAACTCTTGTGTTGTATTTAATACGTCGAGCTCTTTCTCCGGCTTGGATTCATAGTCATCGGCCCCATAGCTGTACCAGGAATGTTTTGTCCATTCTTTATCTCGAATTTCACTCAATACGGCTTCACAGACGTGTGGGGGAATGACATTCGTGACATGAATGTAGTCGGTAATTTTGTCCATTAAGTTTCCCCCTTGATGCTCGAGAAAGATGCCAACCTCTCAGAGATTAAATTGAAAATTGGAAATCGGTCGTGGATGCTTTGGGTTCCCCTAGAATCCCTTTCAGTCTCAACGTTTCAAGGATCTGCTGGGAACAGGCATCGAAATCTTCAGGGCCAGCGAAGATCAGATCTCTGTCGGGTTGGGGGCCGGTCTGGTCTTTCGCCATATGTACGGTGATGACAGGAATCGGATTGGCCAAGGTTTGGACGGTTTGGACAATGCCTTTGGCCGTGGGTGGAAAAGCGTTTGTGGTCGTAATCACCAGAGAACCGGTGTCCGTCAATAACCGGACCACTTCTCCAAAACGCCGGACCACTTCGTCGGGTTTAATATCATGAAGGTCGGCGTCCAGTCCACGCTGCAAATTTTCCGCAGCCAGGAGATAGGCATGACGTCCTTCGGCGACGAGCACGGACTCCAATTTTCGAGCCAAGAAACTTTTGGCCGTGGTATCTGGCCCTGTCAGGAGCACCACCGCCGCACGATGCCCATAGCGTTGGCTTCGATTTTCGGCGCTCACGTCGCCTTTCACCCATGCTGAATCGCGCTCCATAGCTTCCGTCCGGAAGCCTTCCTGCTGATCCTTCACCAATTCTGTGATAATTCCGCCGCCAGCCACATCGTAGTTATCCACCAACACAAAGCGTCCGGTCGTTTCAAAGTGAGCATAGAGATCAAATGCCAATGGCGATTTCGCTCGCAGAGTGATATCCGCGACTTCATTTCGTTGTACGGTCGCCTGTGTGTGACGGTCGTCTAAATTATTGGCGTCGACAATGCGATGGATCTCCACAATTTCACAGGGTACCTCACGGGTGGCGAGCCGCAAGGTATAGGTTCGTTGTGTTTCCAAGGGACGGTTGCCTAGCCAAAAGAGATTGGCGCGAATTTGCGTAGAGACTAAAGGACGGTTTTCCTCATGTGTGGCGACATGGCCTCGCTCGACAAAGATTTGCTCATCTAAGGTAATGCCGACCGATTGCCCGGCCATGGCATGAGTTGGCGGAGGGTCAACATTAAAGGCTTCAATGCTTTGGACGGTGGCCGTTTTATTCGTGGGTGAAAAGACTAGACGGTCGCCGATCTTGAGTTTCCCAGCTGTGATGCGCCCAACCAAAATGCGCCGGGCATCAAATTTATAGACATCTTGCAGGGGGAGCCGCAGGGCTTGTTCGCTCTGAGCGGTTTCCAGGTGAAAATGGGATAATGAATCCAAAACCGAAGGGCCAGTGTACCAGGGTGTTTCGGGACTGACCTCCGTAATATTGATGCCTTGTTTGGCGCTAGCTGGGATGATGTATTGAGGCACGACATTCAATTGGGTGAGGAACTCACGATATTCTTTCTCTATGGCTTGAAACGTGTCCTCCCTATACTTCACGAGGTCCATTTTGTTGACCACCACGGTCACTTGTTTGACTCCTAACATGGAGAGTAATAAGCCGTGGCGCTTGGATTGATCGCGCACCCCCTCCAGCGCATCAATGATAAGCAGCGCCGCTTCGGCGCGTGCCGCACCCGACACCATATTTTTTAAAAATTCTTTATGTCCTGGCGCATCGATGATGATGTATTGGCGGCCGCCCCAGGTAAAAAAGGTTCGTGCGGTATCAATGGTAATGCCCTGCTGCTGTTCCTCTAAAAAGGCGTCGAACAAAAAGGCGTATTCGAATTCTTTGCCTTGTTGGCGGCAAATGGCCTGAATTTTTTCGATCTTCCCTTCCGGTAGGGTGCCTGTATCGGCATAGAGACGGCCCAGCAATGTGGATTTGCCATGATCCACATGCCCGACAATCACAATATTCATGCGTTCTTGAATGGTGTCGTCGTTTGTCATGGCTACATGTATCCGTCTTTTCGTAGCTGCTCCATCCCACGCCCTTCATCCTGTGCCCGCCCGGCTCGTTCGGCCACTTTGCTGTTTCGCAGTTCAATAATGACATCGCCGACAGTTTTGGCCGTGGATTGAATGGGTGTGGTGCAGGGAGCACAGCCGAGACTGCGGTACCGTGTGCCGGTCCCCTGATCCAAATATAAATTGTGTAAAAATGGAATATTTTCCAGTTTGATGTACTCCCAGATATTAATTTCCGTCCAATCCAACAATGGATGAATACGAATATGAGTGCCTGGCGGAAAAGAGATCTTGTACTGGTCCCACAGTTCAGGCGGTTGGTCACGGAAATCCCAATCGTTGTTTTTATCACGCGGAGAAAAGTAGCGCTCTTTGGCCCGAGTCGCGTCTTCATCGGATCGCACGCCCAAAATAATTCCGGTGTAGCCCTTTTCTTCCAGCAAGAGCTTCAACCCTTCGGTTTTTAAGGCTGTGCAACAGGTCACGCGGCCTTTTTCATGGTTCATGCCCTCAGCTAGCGCCTTTTTGTTTTGTCCGACCACCAGATTGAGACGCCATTCCCGAGCCAGACGATCGCGGTACTCGATCATCTCAGGTATTTTGTAGCTCGTATCTACATGTAAGAGAGGAAACGGGACATGACCAAAAAACGCTTTGCGTGCCAACCACAATAAAACGGTCGAGTCTTTCCCCATGGACCAGAGCATGCCCAGATTGTCAAAATTTTTATAGGCTTCCCTGAGGATAAAGATACTCTGATCTTCGAGTTGACGAATATGATTCATGCGGTCACCAAGGGAGAGGAAAGAGCGTCAGAGTCAGGAGCTGTTGGCGTCTGGTTGCTGACAAGACTGTGGTATAAGTTTGCGGCCTTGCCGGATTCTAGTGCCTCAATGGCTAGAGGGGTGGCTTGGGCTAAGGATGATGCCAGACCGGCTGCATAGATATATAACGCCGCATTAAAAATAACCCAAGCCCGCCGGTCGCCGCGTTGACGATTGTCCAACAACTGGAGGATCAGTTGAGCTTCGTGTTGGGGGCTGGCTGACGCTGTCATGCCGGCTTGTGGGCTTACTTTGGCGCTCATGGCTTGGAACGGTCCAAAACGAAAATCGGCATCTTCGGGACGGAAGGTCAAAGGCGAAATATGGCCATGACGTAGTTCATGTGCCGGTGATGGTGCGGAGATCGAGAGTTCGGGAAATCCTTCTACCCCTTGGATAACCAGTGCACGGGGCGTTTGTAGCATATCCAGCGCCTCTGTCATTTTATTGAGATAGGGTGGATGTGCAATGCCAATGATTTGCGAGGGAAGTTGGGCGGGATTGAGCAATCTGGCAATTTGATGGGAGAGATTTTGTAACCCAAACTCTTGACGTAAATCCAGGAGTTTCGTCAATGGCGCATGGTATCCCGCAAGATCCATATACACCCAGGCATACTGGGTTGCCTGGCGAGTGGCTTCTTCCGCGGACTGAGTAATCGGGAGCCTCAATGCTTGAAGGACTTGTGGCAGGTCATAGCTCAGGCTCGGGTTTTCAATGCCATGCATGAAGACCCCTGCGCCTGCGGCGCTGGCCACAAGGGAAGCGCCAATCAGCATATGAATCGTATTATGTTTCTCTCCGTAAAGCGGGAGATCGATCGTATGGGCACAATCCGCAAGGCGTAAGGGCGGAATGCACTGCCTGGCCGTTGCGGTACATGCCGCCAACTCCCCAATGGATTCGGTTTTTATTCGCATGGCCATTAAAAAGGCGCCAATCTGGCCAGGAGTGGCTTGTCCTTCAATAATGGTATGCAGGGAATATTTGGCTTCTTCCCACGATAAGTCTTTAGCGCCTTTTATCCCCTTGCCAATTTTGGCAATGACATGATTCATGGAGTGCCTTGGTATCAAAACGTGAACACCTTGTCTGCAGGAACGATAGCTTCCTTCCAAAAGCCTTCGGCTGCTTGGACCTCGTCGAGTTCTGCAATGAGCTCTTCGGGTCTGATATCAAAATAGCGCAATGAATCCTTACAAATTGAAAGCTTGAGATCTCCCTCTTCTTTGGCCTTTTGGAGTAATGCTGCTAAATCGGCTTTTCCTTCTTTTCGCAGGAGATCTCGAAGCGTGGCTTCGCGTCCCTTATATTCTTGAGACATCGTCAGTTCTTTGATTTTTGTGTTGGTCATGCGACCGGCCGCCTCGTCTCGAAAATATCCATTGACCTCCATGCCACTTGATGCTGCCAGCGCCATCCATTCACAAGCTTGCAGAAGGTTGTTAAATCCTCCTCGAGTCACAATCACCGCGATTTTGTTCACAACGTTCCTCTCATGTCTCTATCAACTGTGCAATGAGCGATGGTAATGGGTGCTCAACTCCTAACGGTGGAGCCCGCATTCCGTTTTGGTTGAACTCTTCCATCGGCCGGATCGAGGATCGTCGCCAGACATGACTGGAGCTGTACAGTGGGTACAGCCAATGCTGGGAAAGTGCTGATCATGGAGTTCGTTGTAAGGCACATTCTGAGCATGAATGTACTCCCAGACTCGCTCCCATGACCAGGCGGCAAGCGGATTGAATTTCACCAAACCAAATCTCGAATCCCACTCCACAAATGGCGCATGGGCACGAGTAGGTGATTGATCTCGCCGAATTCCTGTGATCCAGGCCTCATACTGCTGAAGAATTCGGGTTAATGGTTCAATCTTCCGGAGCTGGCAGCATTGATCAGGGTTTCGCAACCACAGCCCTTCGCCATGCTGTTGGGCTTGTTCAGCCGGGGTCAGCAACGACTTCATGTGAATCACTTGGTCATCTTGTAGCCGGTACTGCGTGATTATCCGGTCTCGAACGGCCAATGTTTCTGGAAATAAAAAATCGGTATCTAAATAAAAAAGAACAGCCTGAGGATTGATGCGTAACATCATGTCTGCCAGAACGACATCTTCGGCTCCGAAGCTACAGGCCAAAATAATGCGTGACCCATAGTGTTCTAGGGCTGTTTTCAGGATGTCCTGTGGAGTCTGTCCTTCAAAGGATTCATTGAGCTTTGCCAATTCCTCCGATGAGGGTGGGGTATTGAGAGAGGTGGGCATGAGAATTCCTATGCTTCAACCTTTTCCACAAGGACTTTAAAGTGCTGTTCGTCCGCGTCTATCGGTACTTGCTGGAGCACTTTATGTCCGTCATTTTTCAGACTGACTGGAACATTGCGAATGGGGTCGCCGGCATCAAGCCACACTTCCAATTGCTCGCCGTTATCCATCATTTCTAGCTTTAATTTCGTTTTGACATAATTCATGGGGCAGGCTACACCGCGTAAATCATAGACTTCCGCCTCTCCAGTTGATGATTCTGCTTTGGCTGAAGAGGTCGAGCTAGAAGCTGGTGCAGCGGTATTGGCTCCGACCTCAGCCGGTGTGAGCTTCAGATCCTGTCCAATTTGTTCTGTGACCGTGCGGCATGCATCCACAAATCCTTTGGCAAAGGCTATTTTGCCTTGAGTAAATTCCGCAGAGGCGTCTTTGGTTCCCATCTCGCCAAATTTCTCGGCCACGTGGTGATATTCAGCAGGCAGCAAACCTTTGTCCTGAACCATTGTCTCGAACTCCAGCAAGGTATCGGCATCGGTGTTCGGGTCAATGCCCTCGGTGACCAAGATAGCCTTGGCCCCTGCCACGACTGCTCGATACGCTTTGTTGATCGCCATAGCGTACTGGTGCTTTTCTACGAGAATGCGAGTGTGATAGAGCTCTTGCTCAGCTTCAAGAATTCGGTTGTCGATCATTTCTAATGCGCCACCGGCACATTCACCAGGACCGAGGTCCTCGACCGAGAATTCTTTATCGCCCTCCCAATCAAAATAAAATTTCCGGTCATCTTGATAAGAAGGGAGAATCGTATACGGGATGAGTTCTTCTTTGAGGGCGGCTTTGCCTGTGCGGGTAATAAAAGCCGGAAGCGACTCTCCCTCGTTTCGTGATTGTCGATACAAATCCACTACATGCTGAATCGCGGCTGGCACATTCTTCGCCGGCACTTTGACGATCAATTGACCAATCTTCGCCGTCCCATTCACCTGTCCTCCGAGGTGCAACTCATACACCGGGGCGACATGATCGCCAATGCGTTTGCCGACTCCATGGAGCCCAATGGTGGCAATATGATGCTGCGCACAGGAATTGTGACACCCGCTGATTTTGACATCCACGCCTTTGAGGTCATCAGGTGTTTGGCCAGGAGGAAACACTTCAGCCAAAGCGCGGGCCAAACCTTTTGACGAAGTAATGCCTAATCCGCAAGTGTCAGTTCCCGGGCAAGCCACAATGTCCTCCACCCCTTCGGCTCCGGGATCGCCCAATCCATGTGTGGCCAATTCGTCATAAAACTGCGGGAGCTGATTATCTGGAATCCATCGAACCATCATGTTTTGATTAATGGTGGTTCGAAGATTTCCGTTCGCATAGCGTTCGGCAAGATCAGCGAGAACAAACATTTGTTCTGTGGTGAAATCACCGGAACGAAGCCGCACGGCCGCCGCGTGAAAGCCCGGTTGCCGTTGTGCGATGACATTACTTGTACGCCAGACATTGAACGCATCAGGGGAAGAAGATGCGTGTCCATTCTGTGTAGAGCCATTCCCTTGTGACGATGCGCTATCGCCATTTTTCGTGGGCATAATCAGCGGAGGATCGTCGGGATACACGCTGGGGATGAAGCCCAGTTTGGTCGCTCCGGATTGGATCATGCTGTCATACGTTTCTTTCCAGCGCTTTGAAAATTCCTCAAAACCTAATTTGTCCAGGACAAACTTCATGCGGGCCTTGCTGCGGTTTTTCCGATTGCCCAAATTGTCAAACACTTTCAACATGGCTTCAATGGACGGGATCAGTTCATCCATCGGGACAAATTCACGTAAGGTCTTAGCCAAACGTGGAGTGGAGCCTAGCCCTCCACCCACCACCATTTTAAACCCGACCGTGCCTTCAGCATTCCTGGTGGCTAAGAGTCCGACATCGTGAATGGGGGTCAGTGCGCAGTCCTGTTTGCATCCGGAAAACGCAATTTTAAATTTCCGGGGGAGGCTTTGATTGAGTGGATTTCGCAATAAATGATACGCCACGGTTTTGGCATACGGTGTCACATCAAAGACCTCTCCTGGACAAACCCCTGCCAGGGCACAGGCGGTGACATTGCGTACGGTATTGGCACAGGCTTCCCGGGTCGTAAGACCCACTTCTGCTAACTTCCGCATAACGGTGCCCACATGGGACAGAGGCACGAAATGCAGTTGGATATCTTGCCGTGTGGTGACATGTCCCACGCCTGTGGCATAGGTGTCAGTGAGTTCGGCCACCTGTCGTAATTGATTGGCCGTGATGCCTCCAAACGGAATCTTGATGCGGATCATTTGGACGTCAGGCTGCCGTTGTCCATAAATGCCATACTGCAGCCGGAAGGGCTTAAAGACATCCACGGGGGTATCGCCGGATTGGACCCGGGCGACTTCCTCTTCGAACGTTTCGATTTCCTCAATAATTTCCTGAGGGATGGGAATCGTCTGAATAGGAGGCCGGGTTTCAGTTGGTGAGCTGCTCATGGTTGTTCTCCAAGTGACAGAAAAAATGTTCTCATGGTCTGTCTGCACATCATTTCGTACACGCTATTCATTTTCACTGGAAAATGAAGCTAAATATGATACATCAAGCTACGTCGAGATTCGAGGGCTTGATACTGCTCAACAAGGTTTTGCAGCGAAATCATTCGTAAAATAGTCTGCTCGGCCTCCTGAACTTGCTCCCAGATCTGTGACAGGAGGGCATTGGAGACTTGTGGATCGTCAACGTGCCCCGTTGATCCATTGCCATTGGCCACAGCAGGGTCAATGCCCTGTATGGAATTGACTAACTCCGCCAACGACAGCTCTTGAGGGTCCTGAATCAAGGTGTATCCGCCTTGTGCGCCTCTCAGGCTTCGAACAATTCCTGCCTGTTTCAGTTGTTGAAGAATCTGCTCAATAAATCTGGCAGGAATTCCCTGGCGCTTAGCAATAGTTTTAGCCTGGAGCGGGACTGTCCGGTCGTGGCAGGCTAATTCAATGGCAGCCATAATGCCGTAAGTCACCTTGGCGGAAAATCGGTTCATTGTTTAATTCATACTAAATCGATAGGAATAATGTATTTATATGAATTTTGCCTATTTTGTCAAGGAAATTTCAAAAAATTTTGAGTTTGCAGGAGTGTTGAACCTAGAAATGGCAGATGAGCGCGAAAAAGCTGTATAAGATATTTACGTGCATAGGGAATTTAAAAAATTCGTGGTCACCTTGGGGGTAATGAGAGATTTTTTACATTTCCTAGGTGCGTGAAGAGCTTATACAGACTTTCGTGATCCAACTGCCGTTTCTAGGTTGAATAAACCATATTTAGCCAGGAAGCCCTTGGTGATCAACAGTGTCAGATCTGTTCCAAAAAACATGTTCTGAGTTGTTCGATGTATCATCCTGAGCTTGTCGAAGGATCACGATGCACTCGCAGAATGGCTGAAGGATACATCCTGAGCCGTTCGATAAACTCACGATGTACTTGTCGAAGGGTCCTGAGGTTTTTCTCGTGTTCTTTTTCTTTACTTCTTACTTCTCACTTCTTACTGGGCTAGAGAACGCCGCTGGCGGCTTTTTTCACCAGCCTCCTTAGTGAAGTATAAATGTCCAATTTGTTGTGCCAGTTATCGTGTATAGGATAGGGTTAAAAAAATGATGCACTCACATGCTCTCGTCTTTTCATAGACCTTTTTATTTCCAAAATTTCCATCTTCAGGAGGAATGTATGTCATCTAATGTATCATCGAGTAAGGCAAGGAAGCCGGCTTCTCCTTCCTCGAAAACAAGGGCCAAGATCAAAGTCTCAAAAAAGAAAACCATTACCACAAAGAAGGCAGCCACACCAACCACGAAAAAAAATCGTCCAACTTCGTCTCAAGGAAAGGCGGCAGTGACGACCGGAGGATTGAAAGTGGGAAGCCGGGCTCCGGCATTCGCGTTGCCTAATGAAAAAGGGCAGATCGTCAAGCTGTCTGACCTGAAGGGGAAAAAAGTCGTCCTGTTCTTTTATCCCAAAGATAATACTTCGGGGTGTACCAAGGAGGCTTGTTCGTTTCGGGATGGTCTACAGGCCATTCGTAAGAAAGGTGCTGTGGTCTTCGGGGTGAGCGCGGATTCGGTCGATTCTCACCAAAAGTTTTCCACAAAATTCTCGTTGAATTTTCCGTTATTGAGCGATGAATCCAAGGCCACGATTCAGGCTTATGGAGTGTGGAAAGAAAAATCTATGTATGGCCGGAAATATATGGGGATTGAGCGGACTACCGTGTTAATAGCTAAAGATGGGACCATTAGTCATGTCTTCCCCAAGGTGAAAGTGGAAGGACATTATGCAGAAGTGCTCGAGGCTCTAGGATAGATTCGAAGGAGTTCGTGAACGTCAGCCATGCTCTGATGTTTGAGAAACGGTACGTTCATGATCATCCCCAACTTGCGAAAAACTTTGCTCCTCAAAGATGGCATTCGGGTTGAAATAATATTTGAATTCAAGAAGGTTATGAGAAGGATCTTTGAGGAAAAAGGTTAAATGTTCGAGTGGGGTGCCGGAGAATCGGCGGCGAGCCTCACGGAAAAATTCCAGCCGGTTGTGTTGGGCGCGATTCAGCCAGGTGTTCCATTCTTCTTCCGAATGACAGACCAGGCCAAAATGCCGAGGATAGATGCTGAGTTGGGGTGCCTCCAACTCGTTCGTCACATGGGCCACAACTTGATGGCCATGAAAATCTAAGGTCATGGCAACTGCTGATTGCCGACCGATGTGACAGCCTAAGCCAGAGACATAGAATTCTTTGGTTGATTCGATGTCGCGAACCGGAATGGACAGATGAAAAATCGAGGCATTCATGGTGGACGTCTTGATGCCTTATCACATGTTTCATGACTAATGCAATTGTGATATTACCGTCCAGTACAGTAAATGAGAGGTAGCAAGGGAGTGGGGAGATTATGCGGGCTGTTCGGCCTTTATCCGATCATAAATCGTATACTGATTGCCGCCATGCGTTTTGGAGTAATAGACGGCCTCATCGGCATGATGAAGAAGGTCCGTAACATTGGGATAGGGGGCCTCGGGCGTGTGCGTGGCCATCCCCAAAGAAATTGTAACCGTCAGGCTTTGTTCCTCAGACATTTCATGCATCGTGTCGCGAAAGGCTGAGAGGATACGTTCGGCCACGATTTCAGCTCCCGATGTTGGCGATTTTGGCAGGACAAGGACAAATTCTTCCCCTCCGAAGCGGCCGACCATATCCGTGGTGCGAAGGTTGGATAGCAACAAGCGAGCGGCAGATTGTAAGACCCTATCGCCTGCTTGATGTCCATACGTGTCATTGACCGATTTGAATTTGTCTAAATCTCCAAAAATTAATGTGAGACATTCTCCATTCGTCACGGCTTCTTCAAACGCCGCCTCCAAGCATTTATCCAAATGCGCTCGAGTCAGTGTGCCCGTCAAGGCATCGTGACGATGTGTTTCTTCCAGGTTGAGGAATTGGGCCTCCATGTTGGCATTGTTAATCTTGAGTTCTTCAACTTGCTGGAGAGCTTGGAGGTTTCGAGCGAGCAACGATTCTCTTGCACGTTCCAAAATGGCCTGAGGCTTGTCCCATGTGCGTATGTCAGCTTCGAAGAGGCGCTCAGTTTCAGGCAGATGACCTTTGATGGTTTCTAAAGTCTCCATGAGGACTTCGGGCGTGAGTTGCAATAAAGTATTCGCCTGTTCTTTCACCGCTTGAAAATACCCATCGTCAGTTTCACGTAAAAATATTTCAGCGAGCATACCTGATAGGGAGACACAATAGGTGAATGTCGCACGCTGATCTTGTAAGGGAATACGGGAAGGATCATCACTGCCAGCTACGGCTACCCGTAGCCGGTCCGGCAAGTTCCACTGAGTCAGCAGCCAACTACCGATGGCGCCATGGGTAATGCCCAATGTCTGCTGTTCATAGGCGACGAGGTTGGCGTGGTGGCTTTGTGGTCCGGTAAACGCAACATAAAGATCGGGAAAAACCTGATCAAGAGCGAGCATACCCAAATCTTGCAACAGCCCAGCCAGATACAATTCCTCGGTCTCAGCCACGTGGCAAATATTTCCTAAGACCTGACAAGCCGTTCCAGCTAGCATCGCACGTTTCCAGTACAGGGAATAATCCAGGCCAGCGCCTTTGGTGGTTTGCAGCGATTGCGTTAAGGAAAAGGACAGGGCAAGAGAAATGGTAGCATTGACACCAAGGACCATCAGGGCTTGGTGAAGATTTTCGACTTTTTTGACATAGGGATACAACGGAGAGTTGGCAATACGTAAGATCTTGCTGGCTAGTGCCGGGTCACAATTCAAGAGCTGAATAATTTTCTTGAAATCAATCTCTTGATCGTTTGCTAATTCAATGATTTGTAGAGCGATAGTCGGAGGACTTGGGAGATTGGGGCACGACAGGAGTTGTTCTTTGAGTTCTGGAGTCATGCAACTGTTTGTGTAAGAGAGAGGTCCGGTAAAAAAATTCCAGAAGAGCCTCTCGTCCCGATGAGTATTACCCTCCTTGTCCGCTGGGACAGCACAACAAGGATGTGCCATATGTTTTTTCTTATGTCATTTCGGCATATTTTGTTCGTTCTGTAGGCGAATCTCTGACAAAACATCATTTTCTTGATGAGTGCTATCATTCGGGTCTCAGGTTTGGAGGGCCTGGTGCTTTTGCTCGGATCATTCTGAGCTTCACAGGATGCGGAACAATTGGGAAAATACGGACAAATCATACTTCTTGCGGTGTGTTGTGAGGTATTCGGTGAAGTTATTGTCGTGTGCCGAGCAATACTCCCTCAATGGTAGAGAATAGTCTTGGCTTGTTGAGTGGTTGACTCTTGAAACCGGTCAAGGTCTAAGCGGACAAATCCTAGACCAGCCACACACAGTTCAAAGTTAGTCGAGAGCGTTTGGAACAAAGAGGGCGGGTTTTTGTCTTGCGGGTCTTGATGTGTGGCCACAATACCATATGAGCGTTTGCCAGCTTTGACATAATCAACCAAAAAATCCTTATGATGAATGAGTCCTGTACATTTGATGTGACTGCAATACTCAGGGAATACTCCAGCCAGAAACAAGGTTAAATCGCCGATGTGTCGGTGAATATCACATTCTTTCTCAATCGAGGAATGCTGGCTATGCGTTTCCGCTTCGTACAAGAGTTCGACTACTGTTTCAACGGGTTCGCCCTCGTGATTTTTGATGCGGGTTAATTGGTCGGAATGGATAAATTCCAGAAGGAGATTTGAGACATAGTCGGTGACCTGAAAATCCGGCCACCCGAGAGCTTCCGAAAAATTTCGTTCCGTTAAACGGCCAAATAACTGCTTGAGTGGATGTTGTTCAGGGATCGGGGTAGTCATGCTGTTCCCTCCTCTCCTCCAATTCAAAAGTTCTGACCCTAGTCGTCTAATCGTTCTATCGGCCTAAAGACTGGGGGCCTTTACTTTTTTCTCCAATTTCTTTGGTCCGGCTGTCAAGAATCAGGGTGACTGGGCCATCATTTTCTAGGCTCACGGTCATCGAGGCACCGAACTGTCCACCCTGTACCGCCAGATCCCGCGTTTGTAATTGTTCAAGGAGCTGCAAGTACAGGGGGCGGGCTTCTTCCGGATGAGCCGCGCATTCGAAGCTGGGACGCCGCCCTTTGGCGAGATTGGCCAACAATGTAAACTGAGAGACCAGAAGCAATTCTCCATTGATCGCTTGCAGCGAACAGTTCATGCGGTTCTGCTGATCAGGAAAGATCCGCAATTGAGGGATCTTCTCAACCATGAACTGGACATCGGAATCGCCATCCCCTTTGGCGATTCCTAGCAATACCAACAGCCCTTGCCCAATGGAGGCGATACAGAGCTCGTCTACTGCCACGGAGGCACGAGTAACTCGTTGAATGACGGCAATCATACCAATGAAGGTTACTTGTGTGGCGAAGACTGTTGAGGGAATTTTCGTCGAAGCATCTGTTTCATATGTGTGAGTTCGTCAGAATGCATAAGATAGTGAGATCCAAAGTACCCAACAGCGCTGCCGGCAATGGCCAGGCAGAGCCAGGCGATTTTTAAAGGGATGTTTCCGGTTTCCTGCCAGATAGGAAAGGATTCAATCCAATGGCACAGACCGATAACTGGAAGCAAGGCCAGTCCTGTTCGACCCAGTGAAGATCCTAGCGTGGACCACAACAATCCCCGAAGACGCTGCCCTAAAATCACGGCCAAGATAAGAGCATGTCCGATAGCGGCTATTCCTGCTGCCAATGCGAGTCCAGTATGGCCAAGTGGCGTCATGAGCCATAAAGATAACCCAATGTTGATGCCGACCGAAGCTATGGCCACGCCTGCTGGAGTTCGTGTGTCCTGTAGAGCATAGAACGCCATGGCTAATATCCGGTAGCTCGCAAACGCCCACAGCCCGACGGAAAATCCAAGCAGAGCGGATGATGTCCCAATGGTATCCAACGCCGAAAAAGCGCCATGCTCAAAACATAGATGAATAATGGGTGTTCTTAAAAGTACAAGCCCTGCCATGGAGGGCAAAATGATAAAGAACACCATGCGTAACCCAAAGTTGACCGTGACTCGAAGTTCATCGTGTGCGCCCTTTGCTGCATGAGTGGATAAGCTGGGCAGTATTGCCGTAGCCATCGCTACACCAAAAATTCCTAGGGGAAATTGTATTAGCCGCATGCCATAAAATAGGTAAGTCGGTCCGCCTTCAAAGTATGAGGCCAAAATCGTGCTGATCGTCAAATTGATTTGGGTCACCGCCAATCCCAGAAGTGTAGGAATGAGCAGGATGCCCATGCGTTTGACGCCCGGATGTGTCGGATGAAAATTCCAAGAGAGTAAAAACCCCTTTTTGTGTAACCCTGGTAACTGCATCAGAAATTGCGCCAATCCTCCCACTACAATTCCCAGGGCGATGGCAAGAATCGGTTGCTCGAAGAATGGCGAAACGGCCAAGGCAAAGACGATCACGCAGATATTAAAAAACACGGGAGCCAATGCGGGAATGGCAAATGAACGCAGCGCATTGAGCATACCCATGGCAAGCGCAGCCAGGCTGACAAAGAGTAGGTACGGAAACATGATTTGGGTCAAGAGCGTGGTGGTTGCCAACTGTGCGGCGTTATCATGAAGGCCCGGAGCCAGCAGCCAGACGAGACTCGGAGCGGCCAGGATACCCAAAAGCGTGACGAAAGTGACGAGAGTCAGGAGTGTCGTAAAGGCCGCACTGGCTAGTTCCCATGTTTCCTGTTTTGACCGTGTGGAATGATATTCGGTAAACACGGGGATGAATGCGGAGGACATGGAGCCTTCCGCAAATAGTTCCCGTAAAAGATTCGGAATACGGTAGGCGATGTAAAAGGCATCGGCGGCGGCATGAGCGCCGAACAAGCTGGCTAGGACCATGTCGCGAATAAAGCCCAGGATGCGGCTGCAAAACGTTGCCGCTCCGATCAAGCCTGCCGCTCGACTGATCTGCTGTGTGTCTCCTTGTGGGCGTTGAGGAGAGGCTGAGTTTGATGGCGATGAAGGGGATTGGGTCATCCGAAAAAGAATGTTACCGGATTCATGAGAGGACTTCCATCTTGCAAAGCTTTGAGATTCTGGAAGAGAAGCATTGAAACGAAAAGTCCCGTTCTTTTGTAAACCGAAATATTCTGAATTGACACCCTAGAAGGCATGCTTTAGCATCATGTCCTTTTTGCCTCAGATGAGTAAGCATGACAAAATCTTCTTCCCCCAAGCCTGCTTCCCCTATTAGCCTACCACGATGGTGGTGTTTTGTGACTGCGTTCACGACCGGTGCGGTGGTGATGGGGCTGGAGATTGTTGGCAGCCGTTTGCTGGCGCCGGTATTTGGCAGTTCGCTTTTTGTCTGGGGGGCGCTCATTGGTGTGGTGCTGGCTGCCATGAGCTCCGGATATGCCGCAGGCGGATGGTTCGCTGATCGATATCCGCCTCAGCAGGTGCTGGCGGGCCTATTGCTGGTGTCAGGAGGCTGGACTCTGCTCCTAGCCTGGGCCGGACAGCCTGTCGTGTTTCAAATGTTTCAATGGATTCAAGACCCCCGCTGGGGCCCCTGCTTTGCGGCGAGTGCGCTGTTGGCCATTCCTGCTTTTGGCTTAAGCGGTGTGTTGCCGGCCCTCTTGCGCTTGGCGATTGCTGACATGGGGCATCTTGGCCGTCATACGGGCGGGATGATTGCGGTTTCGACTATGGGCAGCTTGGTGGGAACCTGGGGTACGTCATTTTATTTGTTAACCTGGATGGGGAGCACGACGCTCGTTGCAGTTTTAGGCGTTGTGCTACTGCTCCTAGGAATTATCTGGACGCTTCAAAGTCGACGACCTTCTTTTGTCCTGCAGGCCGGTATGTTCGCGGGAGTGGCAGGGCTCACATGGATGGGTTTTCACCCGGTGATCATATTGCCCCCAGCGATTCACCAGGAAGATAGTCCTTACCAGCAGGTGCGGGTGAGTGAAAATGATTTGTTTCGCTATCTCATTTTGAATAACACGTTTCATGCCGTCATGTGGAAGGCTGAACCGACATTCTTGGCGTTACCCTATAGTCAGGTGATGATGGGGGTGTTGCCAATCCTGGAGAAACCAGCCCGGGGATTGATCTTGGGGCACGGCGGCGGTTCGCTGGCCAAATGGTTGGCCCAACATTGGCCTAATCTGGAATTAGATGTGGTGGAGATGGATCCCTCGGTGGTGGATGCGGCTGAACAGTATTTTGAATACGTCCCACCTGACAACCACCATGTTGTGGTACAAGATGCCCGGACCTTTTTGCGCAACAATCCGACTCGCTATGATGTCGTGTGGGTAGATGTCTTTGCCAGACATTTAATTCCCTTCCATGTCACGACCCGGGAATTTTTTGAAGAACTGCGTGCGCATGTTCATCCTGAGGGTGCGATCGCCGTCAATCTTGCCTCTTCCGATGCTCCCGCGAATGTGCGGCGGGCGGAAGCCGTGTTTACAACGATGGGGTTGGCTTTCCAAAATATCACCACCTATGGGGTGGCTGGTCCGGACTGGTTGAAAACGAAAAAGGGATCGGTCAATCTGATTTTTTTTGCGGGCAAGCCGGTAAAAAAAATGCAGCCGCCTCAATTTGTCGATCTGCTCACCCGTTTCATGAATCAGAATCAATTTCCCGCCGAAGGGTTGGAATATTTTTTGTCTCATACTCCGGTGCCTTTGAGGCCCGGACAAATTCTTACGGACGATTTCTCTCCCCTAGATTTACTGCAGGGTGAAGCCTGACAGCAGTCCGCCTCGATAAACCAGCCATTAAGCCCGTTTCGGGTGGTTCCGACACTAGTTCAGGATACATTGCTAATTGATGTTGAAATGGTAAGGTAACAAGCAAAAAGCTGATCTCGACGGAAAGGGAGTCAAACAATGTGGCCACGAGTCATTCCATTTGCAACATTTATGGGATTCATTGCAGTCAGCGGCCTCTTGCCGGCCGAATCTGAGCTTTGGCTGTACCCAATAAAAACCATAGTCGTCCTTGTACTGTTGGTGTATTTCTGGTCATCTTATCACGAACTCCACAGTCCAATTATTAAAGATGCCAAGGAAGCAGGCCTGGCTGTTGGGGTTGGGATTGTAGTCTACGTTCTCTGGGTGAGAATGGATTGGTCCTGGGCTTTACAAGGCGAGATGACTGAGTACAATCCCTTTCAAGAGGGATCGGGCTTAGGATGGGTGCTGGCGGCGTTTCGTATATTTGGAGCATCCATTGTCGTGCCTCTGATGGAAGAACTCTTTTGGCGCTCATTTTTGATTCGCTGGGTCGTCAACCCGGATTTTGAGAAGGTGGCGTTTGGAACATTCACCCTCGGATCATTCGCCGCCACGGTGGTGCTCTTTGGGTTGGAACATAACTTATGGCTGGCTGGAATGATGGCGGGAGCCGCGTATAATGGTCTGTATTACCAAACCCGACGGCTATGGCCCTGTGTGTTGGCCCATGCCATCACAAATTTTATTTTAGGAATCCATGTTCTGGTTACCCAAGAGTGGCAGTGGTGGTGAGGGGAAAAGCCAACAGCCCCACCAGAGAAGCTGATGGGGTAAGAATAGACGTCTGGAAGTTTATTGTTGGACGACAGTTTTTGGCCAGAATTTGTATCGGATTTGAGGGAGCTGGGCCCCATCAAAATTAGGAATGTCATAAAGGCAACGGTCAATCGTGGCGACTTCTTCGGGTGAAAACTCAAAAACCTTTCGACTTTTCCAAAATTGGTCGAGCGCGTAGTAATCGTTGGTTGCAGGTTTTTCTTTCACCGCGTTTTGAAGATCCTGAAAGATGGGAGTATCAACTCCGGGGACACGCCCATTATTGCGTGTCACACACCATTTCAAGATTTCCGCCACGCCATACATACTTAACTCGATCTTTTCTTTTGCCTCTGCCATAGAGTCCTCCTTAGAACAACACGAAGATAGCCAAAAAAATTCTATACCACAAAGTCGCCATGCTCTGCTAGTAGATTTTTGCACCCAATCTCTCGCTCCCTTCGTTCTGGCGGGAGTTTTACAAGATTTAGGGAAATCCGTATACTCGGGCCGAAGTTGGGTTTTCTGGTGTTAATGGGGACTTTTCGTTCAAGAATGGGAAAGGCGTTGCTCTTGGAATTCTTGTTCGCAAGCTTTCACAGGATACAGTTTCTCGCCATCGGGATATTTCTCCTAGGCTTGTCTGGATGCCAAGACAGAGACGCTTACACGCCGCCAGATCTGATCTATCATTATAAAGATTTTCATGTAGGTAAAAACCCAACTTCGATTAGGAGTGGAGACTTCAATGGCGATGGCTTTGCGGATTTAGTCACCACCAATATCCAAGACAATTCTTTGTCCATTTTAATAGGAACAGGAGATGGGGGGTTTGAAGATCAGAGAGTTATTACAGCCTGCCAAGAGCCTCGAAACGTTGCGGTTGATGATTTCAACTTAGATAAATTTTTAGATCTAGTCGTTGCCTGTTCTGGAGATAATCATGCCTTAGTGTTTTTGGGCCAAGGAAATGGAACATTTTTACGGGGGTCCCAATATATGGTCCGCCGGACGCCGGTCAGTATTACCACGGGAGATTTCAACGAAGATTTCTTGCCTGACATGGTCGTGGCGCTCCGTAATGACAAGATCCAGGTCTTTATCGGGATGGGGAATGGAAAATTTCGGGTGGGGCCTTTGTATGAATATGGTGATACGCCAACCTCGGTCGCATCAGCGGATTTTAATGCAGATAGTCATTTAGATATTGCGGTGAGCAATGGTGGGCCCATGAGCCATGCCGTCTCTATTTGGCTGGGTATTGGAGATGGAACCTTTCTTGCTCCAAAAGATTACCGGACTGGGAAGCGTCCACTGAGTGTGTCGTTTGCAGATTTTAATAGTGACCATATCTTAGATTTACTGGTCATCAATGGGGAAATGAATACGATTACGGTCTTTTTAGGCAATGGCGACGGCACATTTCAAGAGGGGAAGGACTCTGGAGGTGATGCTGGTCCGAATCATGGTGTGGCGCAAGATTTTGATGGTGACAAGATTCCCGATGTGGCCGTCGTCAACATTCAATCCGGGAGTATTTCGCTGTTATATGGGAAAGGCGATGGAACTTTTCGCTATCCTCCACGACATTATGGCACCCCCCACGCCCCGTTTGCCTTAACCACCTTGACCGTGGCCACGGGGAGGGGGGAGCAGCCTGGCTTAGCTGTTGTCAACAATGCCTCCAGTAATGTGTCGATTTTTTTGCATCACGGGCTCAAAACGCGCCCGGAGGAAGAGCCTTCGTCGCATTCGTAAGGGGTGGTTTCAGTCAATTTGACACCCGTTTCAGCCCTCAGTACAGTTGGAGCCCGTAAAGAATGGGAGCTGACGCGAGGTCGTCGCAAATATCTGAGATTGAGGAGCCGGTGAGAACATTCGCATGGTGGTTTGGGATGGGCTCCCTTCTAACGTTGGCGGTCTTGCTGGTCCAAGGAGGAATGAGGGATTTGATTTACGGTTCTTCGTCTTCCGGAACGTGGGAAGGAGTGCTTTCCATGGGATTGACCATTTTCGGAGGAGGCGTGCTGGCGGGGTGCATTGCGGTGATACTCAACCGGCTGCGGTAAGGTCATAGCTCTTACTTGGCGTCGTGTAAAAAAGTTCTTTGCCCACTGATGTACTGTTTCTTCAACTTGGTGTGATACGCTCATGAAATGTTTACGATGCCAAGGTGCCATGCTGGTAGAACGACAATATACCAAAGTGTCGCGGCGGTTTAATGCCAAATGTATAAATTGCGGATTTTGGTTTGACTTGGCGGATGTGTTGCGCTTTTTTAAACGTGTCCTCGAAAGTGGTGTCCAAGGTCAAAAAATCCGTGAAACGCTCTAGTCTGTTCTAAAGTCTCCCTACTTAACTCTCACCTTTTACTAGCAACCTGACAACCATATTTCAGTAACTGAAAATGATTTGATTGGCGAGGGTTGCCGGGTTTCGGCCTGGCAGCCGAGCTCCTTTTGTTTCGGCAAAAGGACCCAAAACCATTGATGCACCGTCCGGCCTAATCTACATGAGGTGGACGCAAGCTACAGGAGGGCGGACCAACTCGCTGCTCTCAGACAAGGCCCGCCGGTTCATCTGAGCGTCCACCAAGAGGGCCGTCCGGAAGGCGTCGGGTTGAGGAGGGTGGTTGGCTTCCCTGTATTTTTTTAGGTGTTACTTTGGCATGAGCAAGCGGCTTGTTCATCCCAAAGTTGGAGTTAGGTTCCGCTATTTTGAGATTACCTACCAACAGACTATCTTCTTCCACATGAGCGTACCATTTACTCGAGTACTGACAATTTTACCATTCTCGAATTGTACCCCATTCAAGCCGTACAGCCATGTAATTTGATTCACATTCTTGTTGCAAACAGCGATGTAGTTAGGCGCTGAAAGGTGGCGCCTAACCGCCTCTTTAGAAGTTCCCTTGTCTAGGACACCGTCAGCAATGAAAGTATTCCAATATCCTTTGAAATTATTTGCAGCCTGTGCATTTGCTGGTGGTGCAAGAACCGCAGCGCAGAACTCCTGCCATGCATCAGTATGCCGGCCAATTTTCGAGTATGCTGTTCCAAGGTTGTTTCGAATTTTTGACCAGTCGGGGTTTGCCTTTCTTGCCTCCTCAAGTTCCGCTACGGCTAGTTCAAAATTCCCTTCCTCAAGGGCTCGAGTCCCGGCGCTGAAGTGCAACGCGCCAGAAACAGTGGCACAACCAGTAACGTTCAGCATAACAAGGCCAAGAATTCCGAGGAGGCTGAGAGTTCTCAGAGGATGAGGCATCAAGAAAAAACCAATATCCTGGAGGTGTCTAGGCCCATTTCTCCTCCTACCCTTTGGCGAGTTCTTTGAGGGTGGTGCGGATGAGGTCTTCCAGGTTGTAGGTTTCGCTCATTTTGGCAACGGCTAGCTTTATGGCTTTTTTCACTTCTGGGGCACGATATCCCAAATTGATGAGGGCGGAGGCGGCTTCTTCTTGTACAAAGTTGGGCGGTGCTGTCGGAGAGGCTGCAGGTTGTGGTGAATCAGAACTCATGATGCGGTGAGTTTTTTCCTTCAATTCCAACACGATTCGGCCAGCTGATTTTTTGCCCACGCCAGGAATTGAGCCTAGTGTGTCAATATCTCCCGTTTCAATTGCAGCACATAAGTCAGGAACCGAGAGCGTTGATAAGGCGCTCAAGGCAAGCTTGGGTCCCACGCCGCTGATGGTCGTGAGGAGGGAAAAGGCTTGTTTCTCTTCCAGAGTCGCAAAACCAAAGAGTTGAATGGTGTCGTTTCGCATGTGCGTGGAGACGAACATGTGCACTGCAGAATTAATGTCCGGAAGCGTGAAATAGGTCGAGAGTGCGATAAAGACATGATAGCCCACGCCTTGCACCGAAATGACGGCCTCTTGAGGCGTTTTAGAGGTGAGGGTTCCCGATAATGAGGCGATCATGTTCTGGGAGCCTTAAGCATTCCTCTTGAGGAAATGAATGGGTTTCTGTCATTCCCGACATCTTTCATCGGGAATCCAGGTTCTGTCTTTTACGGATGGATCCCCGCCAAAAACTGCGGGGATGACACCCGGGTTCTGAGCCTTTCACGCACAACTCTGGAGAATGAGGCTTAGTGAACATTGGTCTTAGTAAGTTGGGGAGAAAGGAATTGTGGAAGTGCGATTAACAGGAGAGTGAAAAAAGATTGGGAAAATTTAGGCACTTTCGGCGGCCATTTTTTCCATCAATTCATCGGAGATTTCAAAGTTGGCATGCACCTTCGCCACGTCTTCATTCTCGTCTAACAGATCCATAAGTTTCAGGGCTTGCTCGGCATCTTTGCCCTCAAGTTGTATGTGGTTTTGGGCAAGAAAGGTCAAATCAGACAGGCTGGTTTCAATCTGGGCTTTTTCGATCGCTTCTTTGACGGCTTCGAAGTCGGCTGGCTCGGAGATCACTTCAAAACCGCTCGGCGTTTGTTTGACGTCTTCGGCCCCGGCCTCCAGCGCCACATCAAAGAGTTGTTCTTCGGTGATAGGTTGCCCTTCGATCACGACGAGCCCTTTCTTTTGAAACTGCCAGGCTACGGCTCCCGGTTCGGCCATCGTGCCATTATTCTTGGTGAGGATACTTCGAACATCGGCCACCGCCCGATTGCGTTTATCGGTGGAAATTTCCAGAAGAAGTGCCGTTCCCCCTGGTCCGTAGCCTTCAAGCATAAATTCTTCGAATTGGACGCCAGGTAGTTCTCCAGTCCCGCGTTGAATGGCGCGTTTCACGGTATCGGCTGGCATATTCACTTCTTTGGCTCTGGCAATAGCTTGGCGTAAAGCCGGGTTGCCGTCTGGGTCGCCACCACTACGAGCGGCGATAGAAATTTCGCGGATCACGCGCGTGAATATTTTTCCACGCTTGGCATCTTGTGCGCCCTTGTGACGCTTTATTGTAGACCAGTGGCTATGTCCGCCCATTTTTCCGATCCGTTTTTCACGTGAGAGGCATGAGGAGAACAAATGCTATCTTTGAGTGGGCTTCTATCACAGTATTTCAAAGGGAGTCAATGCGGCGACACAGCGGGAAATTAGATTTAGAAAATCATGCGTTGGCTTGTTATTCTTCTCATCGAGAGAGTATATGGTAATCTGTTGTTCCGTATCATAAGTGAGATGATCTATGCGCGTCGTTTTCATGGGAACCCCCGCGTTTGCGGTTCCGACGCTTCAACACCTTATCGACTCTGACTGTTCGGTGGTCGGAGTCGTGTGTCAACCAGACCGGCCAAGCGGGCGAGGAAAAAAGCTGACGTTGGGTCCTGTGAAAACGCTTGCCTTGAAACAGAACATTCCCGTCATTCAACCAGAAAAAATGAAAGCTCCCGCCTTTCTGGAGACCTTGCAATCGTGGAATCCCGATGTGATCGTGGTGGCGGCCTTTGGTCGTATTTTGCCGCAGGTGATTCTTGATCTGCCGCCCAAGGGGTGCCTGAATGTCCACGGGTCGTTATTACCAAAATATCGGGGGGCTGCTCCTATTCAATGGGCGGTCATCAATGGAGAATCCGAAACCGGTGTCACGATTATGGTGATGGATGCCGGTATGGATACAGGTGCGATTCTGGAACAAGCTGTGTTGCCCATTTCCCCAGAGGATACGGCAGGAGATGTGGCTGGCCGGATGGCGGAAATGGGTGGCCGTCTCTTGGTCCCGACATTAGAGAACTGGATGGCTGGAAAGATTGAACCCCAAGTTCAGGATGAATCCCAGGCGACATTGGCGCCCATTCTGAAAAAAGAAGATGGATTACTGGATTGGAGTCAATCTGCCCTGACCTTAGCCAACCGCATTCGTGGGTTGTCCCCATGGCCTGGTAGCTATACCTTTGTGAAAGGTGAACGGTGGGGAATTTGGAAAGCGCAGGTTGAGGAGTCTCATGAGACTTCGACGGTCTCTTTGGACGATAGCTCTTCCGCTCCTGGAAGGATTATCGGCGTCTCCCAAAATGGTATTCAGGTACAAACAGGACAGGGTGTGTTACAGCTTATCGAAATTCAACCCGCGAACAAGAAACGCATGACAGCGGCTCAATATTTGGCTGGCCATCATATTGACGTTGGCACGCAATGTGAAGGCCCTGATTAAGCAATGTTGTTTGTGTTCAGGAGAGGCAAAGGAAGCTTATGAGTGATGATACTTCACGGGCAGAATTATTGGCCTATATTCACACGCAGCTCGAAGAAATCACGACGATTCATGCTGAAGCAGAGAAGGCTCTCAATGCGGTGCAGGGCAAAGACCATGTGACCAAATGGAAACGAAAAGTGCTGGATGGCTTGGCGCCCTATGTGAGTCCAGAATATCTTCGACAGATCAGGAAAGAGTGGCTGGAAACCACGTATTTTGTGGGCGATATCTTTGATGAGCTCTCCGATGAAGTGGATATGTGCCGCCGCCATCTTAAAAAGTTGGTGAAAGATATTCAGACCACCGGCATCCCTTAAGGTTTCCAATTTCATATTCGCCTGTCATTTCCCTTGTTCCATGCCCAATCTCCTTCCTCATCCACGTAAACGGTTGGGGCAACATTTTCTGGTCGATCCCAATGTGCTTCGCAAAATAGTTGGTTTAGCAGATGTTCAGTCTTTAGATTTTGTCTGCGAGATTGGGCCCGGGAGAGGTGCTCTAACAGAATTCCTGTGCCAGGCTGCCAAACACGTGTTAGCTTTGGAAATCGATCCCCGAATGCTGGAATTCTTGAAGACCAAGATGGCTGGCTATGCGAACCTAGAGGTGAAAGAACAGGATGCGCTTCACTATGCATTTGAGGACCTTCCTCGCAATAGCATCATTGTCGCAAATTTGCCTTACAATATTTCAACACCCCTCATGTTTCGCCTGTTGGAAGCTCGATCGAAAATCGCCCGCATGGTATTGACCATTCAGCTAGAGGTGGCCCAGCGATTGGTGGCCAAGCCTGGTACGAAGGACTACGGCGTGTTGTCGGTTATGGTGCAACACCTCTCCAACGTGCAGTTTGGTTTCCATGTGTCACGTACATGCTTCCGTCCGATTCCCGATGTGGATTCGGGTGTGATTCGGTTGGATATACGTCATGAGCCGCTGGACAAACCAGACGACTTTGCTCATTTCCAGCGCATTGTCCGAACGGCCTTTGGACAGCGCCGGAAAACCCTCAGGAATGCCTTCCGTTCCGCCAACATCTCTGAAAAATGCTTAACACAAACCGAGGAAGACACGGGCATCTCCCTGGCTCGTCGGGCGGAAACGCTTTCCGTAAAAGAATTCTTGTCCTTAAGCAAGAGTTTGCCATCGTTTTCAACTGATTCGTAAGGACTCGTCTATCAATCAAAAGAAACGCGTGAATTATCCTAAGGGCACCTCTAAAAACCGTCCTTTTCCGCGATGGCGGCGTCAGCCACGTGCTCAAATCCTCATGTATTGGCCCATACACTGCGGTTTTCCGCGCGCGGCTTCCTTGCCCTCACACAAAAATCCTGGTTTTTAGAGGTGCCCCTAAGGGTTGTTTGCTCAATAGAAACCCTTATGGTACGATTTTTTGATGAGTGTTTTCCTCAGTAAAAAAGAGGGAAAAGGGAAAAAGCAATCCCGGGCATCATCTCCCCTCACCGTTCAAATTACCGGAGTTTTTTTGGCAACCATTGGAATTCTGTGGTTGCTCAGCCTGTTAACATTTTCTCCCTCCGATCCTGTACTCTTCTTTCCTCAGTCTTCACCCCAGCCCGTTCCGGATAATGCCGTTGGACTCGTGGGGTCGACAGTGGCCTTCTCTTTGCTGAAGGTCGTGGGCGGAGGTTCATTTGTGGTGCCTTTGGTTTTGGTCGGTTTTGGGCTGACGGTGCTGTGGTCGGAGCAGTTCAGTGTGAGCTGGGTTGGCGTGCTGGGTTCTTTCTTGGCCATTCTCTCTGTCAGTACGTTGTTGCATCTCCAATCCTTGTCTTTCGTGCCGCTGGATGAGGTAGGCGCTTCTGCAGGCGGAGTGGTTGGTCAGAGGCTTTCGGAAATCTTGGGGACGTATTTTGCGACCACGGGGGCAACAATCATTTTATGCGCAATGTTGTTGGTGGCTTTTTTATTGTTAGTGCCCGTGTCTCTCGGGCAAATTGCCCGGGGAAGCCTTGCCCTAGGAGGAGGACTCTGGGGTCACGTGACCGCATTGTTTCTGGCTGTGAAGGACTGGGAATGGTGGGCCTACGATAGAGAGCCAAAAAAGAACAAATCCATACGGATTAATCGAGAATTGGCGGCTCGTGGCGGAATCGGGAGTATGGGATTGGGCTCCATTTTAGATATGTCCAAGGAAGGGAAGGCTTCCGAAGAATCCTCCCCGACTTTGATAGAAGCCGAACCACGTTTGGCGTTGACTGACCAAACCGATGATCTCGACATATCAAGTCAATCGGTGTCTGAATCCTATGAATTGCCCCTGCCGGGGAATCTCCTGGATACCCATGCGGCGCGGGCGGCCCATCAGACCGATTCGGTTCTGAAATCCCAATCTGAAATTTTGGTGCAGACGCTGAGTAGTTTTGGCATTGAAGGCAGCGTCACGGATGTGCATCCTGGCCCGGTGATTACCATGTATGAATTTGCCCCAGGCCCGGGGATAAAAGTGGCCCGAATTGTTACATTGTCGGATGATTTAGCAATGGCCCTCAAGGCCTTGAAGGTGCGTGTTGTCGCCCCGCTGCCTAATAAATCCACAGTGGGCATAGAAGTGCCAAATCCTCAGCGGGAAACCGTTGGCCTGAAAGACATGTTGACCTCGGAAGCATTTGGCAAGGCCCGGTCAAAATTGGCGCTGGCCCTGGGAAAAGATATTTATGGCCGTCCTATTGTCACCGATTTGCGTACCATGCCCCATCTGCTTGTGGCTGGAGCCACCGGCTCAGGAAAAAGCGTAGGGTTGAATTGCCTGCTGTTGAATATATTGTTTACGGCCCACCCTGATGACGTGAAACTTTTATTGGTGGACCCCAAAGTCTTGGAGTTGCAGATATATGACGGGATTCCGCACCTCATTCGACCAGTGATTACCAATCCCAAAGAAGCGGCCAGAGGGTTGAGCTGGGTGGTCCAGGAAATGGAACGGCGGTATCGGGTGTTGGCTGAATTAGGTGTCCGGAATATCGATGCGTATAATCGAAAAATTTCTGAGCTGCAGGGAGCGCCTTCGACAAAACGAAATAAGAAGAAATTGACGAAAGGGCAGTCGATGGATGTGGACGATCCGCCAGAATTAGAGATTCCGATTGAAGATCGTAAGCCGCTTCCCTATATCGTGGTCGTCATTGATGAATTTGCGGATTTGATGATGGTGGCCCCGAAAGATATTGAAGATCGTATTGCCCGGCTAGCCCAAATGGCCAGAGCTTCCGGCATTCACTTAATTTTAGCCACGCAACGGCCTTCGGTAGATGTCGTGACGGGAATCATTAAGGCCAATTTTCCTGCGAGGATTGCGTATCAAGTCTCCTCCAAAACAGATTCGCGAACGATTTTGGATGCGAATGGGGCTGAGAGTTTACTCGGAAAAGGTGATATGCTCTTCTTAGCCTCAGGAACCGGACGGATTGTGCGACTGCATGGGCCGTATGTTTCGGATGAAGAAGTTCGGAATGTTGTGGAGTGGGTGAAGTCCCAGGCATCTCCGGTCTATGATCAAGCTGCTTTGGCGGCAGTCCAGGAATCTGCATCCGAGGATCAGGCTGAGGATGAAACCTATGAGCGGGCCCGGGAATTAATTATGACCACAGGCCAAGCCTCCGCTTCTTTTATTCAACGGCGCCTTCGAGTGGGATACCCTCGCGCAGCCCGGATGATTGAGCAAATGGAGGCCGAAGGCTTAGTCAGCGCTCCTGGGCGGGATGGCCGGCGGGAAGTCTTGGCTCGTGGCACGGCGACAGCGGAGATAGGATGAAACGATTGAACATGTTGTGTTGGATTGGTTGGTTAAGTGTCGTCGTTGCGCTCAATCTGCATGTGAGCGTCTTGGCTGCCAATGTGGATGACGTAGTGCGTCAGGTGGATGATCGTTATGCCAAGACGGATGACTTGCAAGGAACCTTTACCCAAGAAACGATCATTGAAGGATTTGAAACTGGTTTTCAATCCACGGGGAACTTCTATTTAAAAAAACCGGGCCTCTTGCGTTGGGATTATCTTGAGCCATCGAAGGAGCATATTTATGTCGACGGGGATAATGTCATGATGTATGTCCCCGAGCATCAGCAAGTGGTCAAGGGCACGTTAACGCAAATAGCGGCGTCCAAAGGGCCTCTTGCATTATTGTTGGGAGTTGGGAAGCTGGCCGAGCAGTTTACAATTTTGGAAACTGATCGAGCCGGGGAGCATTCTTCTGAATTGCCTGGTTTAACCCTTGTTCCTAAACCCGATGGCGATACCTCTCCAACAATCAAGAAAATTGAACTGCAATTGTTTCCTGATTCGTATCTTATTGAAACTATCACGCTGTATGAAGCCAGCGGGAATATCTCACGAGTACGGTTTGACGAACTTCAGGCGAATCAGGGACTGGATGCAAAATTGCTTACGTTTTCCATTCCGCCTGATGTCGTCGTGGTCGACTTCCCGACGTTTTAGGAATATGAGATATCTGTGAAGGTTCCGGAAGTGTCTAGGGAAAGGCTAAATTAAGATGGCTGAACGTATCTTAGTCGTTGATGATGATGAGGGTGTGCGAGAAGCGCTTTCTGAGTACTTATTGTCCTTAGGCTACACCGTCGTGTCTGTGGACAATGGTGAAGAGGGCCTGTCCGAATTTGAAAATGGTGAATTTGATGTGGTGATGGCTGATTTGATTATGCCGAATATGGATGGCATGGAGTTGCTGCGACGAGTTCGAGAAATAAAAAACAATGACGTGATTTTTCTGATGATTACCGGACATCCTTCAATTGGGACTGCGGTAGAAGCCATTAATCGCGGGGCGGACGACTATATTACGAAACCATTTCATTTAGAAGATGTAAGATTACGTATTGCCAAAGCACTAGAAAAGCAAACGTTAAAGGGCCGGCTCAAGACTGCACAGGGGCTGGCCTGGGGGCTGATGCTGTCCATTCCTCTCTGGCTGCTTCTTGGGATTATTCTCGTGATCCTCTTTAAGGGCTAAAGCCTTATTCTGCTTCCTTCCCGGTTTTTCATGATTGTGCCTGGGAATGTGTGTCTGGAATAGTTGTGCCTAACTTACAAGCTATAACTAGATTTCTTCTTCCAATGGCAATAGGTGTTCTGCTGGGTACGGTGTCTGTTTCGGAGGCCTTTAACCGGCATATTACCGAAGATCCCACAAAAACGCTGCGCAAGCTTTTGTCACTGGATAAGAAAGGTGCGCGGTTAGAGGCCTCATCCTGGCAGGCGATTGTTCCCTACGTGAATTGGAAAGAGTCCCTTCCCTGGGGACACGTCGTCGTTATCTCAAAATTTCAGATTGAGGATGATGTGACCAAATGGGAGATTCTGAATGGCTTGGAGGCTAAAATCCCTGTTGTGTTTGAAGTCTTGGGGACGATGCATTGGGAGAGCGTGACCTTTGTTCCTGATCTTCATCAGGAATCACATCTCTTTCATATCAAAGCTGTTTATGACCGATGGCAAGTTGCTCACCCTCAACTTCCTCCGCATGTGGGACGGCAACGACTCATTGATTTTGTGCGTTGGACGGAGTTGAATGAGTCCGAAGCGGAGAAAAGGGCGATGTTTGCGTCACTACGCCAACAATTACAGGTTAGGAAACAGAAGGAAGTTCAACAATGACACAATGGCGTGCGGACGTGCTGCTTTTTGATTTTGATGGCACCCTTATTGATTCAAAAGTAGATATTGCGACATCGGTGAATCTAACGCTGGGAGACTTGGGGTTACCTCTTCGCCCTGTGAAAGAAATTTTTAGTTTTGTCGGGGATGGCGTGAAACGCCTGCTGCGTTTATCGGTTGGCGAGGAAAATCAGGAGACTTATGATCGGGCCCTTGAGATATTTCGGGGACATTATTTGCAGCATTGCGTGGATACCACCCGGTGGTATCCGGGAATTTGGGAGGTGCTCCATCATTATAAGGATCGAAAGAATGTGATTGTGACCAATAAGTCGTTAGAATATACGGTCTGCATTGTTGAAGGGCTCCAGGCGCGTGATCTCTTTCAGCACATCGAAGGGCCGCGGGAGACGGCCGAATTAAAACCGGAACCTGTCATGTTAGAACGGGCCCTGGACGTCGTAGGCGCTACTCCAGAGCAGACCGTGATGATCGGCGACAGCACCAATGATGTTCGTGCGGCCCAAGCCGCAGGCGTCAGGGCATGTGCCGTCGGCTATGGCTATGGCAATCCCGACAAGGTGATGGCTTTGAAGCCGGACTTTTACTGCAAAACACCTCATGACCTTCTTGAGTTATTCTGAAATCCCTTCTCGTCATAACATTTCCCGTCACCTAGAACTGTGTGTGACTCAAGTCCATCCCCTCTAATTTTTGTGTTGTGACAGCGTCCAGCTTTCTTTTATGATCACCCAACGCTATTGAGCGAACAGCACAGCTGTTTGTGGATTGCAAAGGTGAGGAATATATGCCCCAGCCTGTCATAACATGCTTGGATATGGAGGGAGTCCTCTTCCCTGAAATTTGGCTAGGACTAGCTGACAAAGTTGGCGTGTCTGAATTGCGCCTCACGACTCGTGACATTTCTGACTATGATGTGTTGATGAAGAAGCGGTTGGATGTGCTGCGCACTCATCAGATTACCATTCGTGATATTCATGAAGTGATTCGAACGATTGCCCCGCTTCCGGGAGTTCCAGAGTTTATGGCATGGTTGCGGGCACGTTCACAAGTTGTGGTGTTGTCGGATACTTTTTATGAGTTCGTGCATCCTTTCCTCATGGAACAACTTCAATTCCCAACGATTTTTTGCCATACGTTAGAGATTGATTCTGAAGGATTCATTACGAATTATTGCCTTCGACAACAAGATCAAAAGCGAAAAGCTGTTTCTGCCTTGAAATCTCTGGGATTCAACGTCCTTGCCGGCGGGGATTCCTATAATGATGTTTCCATGTTACAAGAAGCAGATGCTGGGTTTTTTTTCTGTCCTCCCGATTCGATCACACAAGAATATCCGCAATTTCCTGTGGCAAAGTCTTACCCTGAATTGCAGGAGCATTTAGAGCGGGCTGGTAGATTTTCTCGATAACTCGCAATGAAATCGTTGATTGGTTTGGTGAATGGTTGTGGCTTCTCCCTGGGCCTAGAGAGTCTCAGGCAGGTTGATTAATCTTTGAAAATGATCCCCGACATTCCTGAATGATGAGAGGCGTGTCAGGTGCCCTATGGTTTTTTCTTATGTCAAAAACGAAAGGAGTCGTTGAAATGATGCGTGTCTCTTTCTCCCGGTTGGTTACCGGTATGGTTTTACTTCTCTGTTGTCTCACGTTAACCGCATGCCTTGGTAACCGGAATTGGCAGTACCCGCCGTCTTCAACGGGATCCTACCTCTCCAACGTCACGGCTGCTCCAATTTCAGCGAAAGCCATAGTCCTGCCCCTCGAAGACTTACGAGGGCACGAAGTGAAAGAAGAATACTGGAAAGCGGCCATTCCCCTTGTTCCCTATGGAGATACGATGTATGAGCGACCTGAGGAAGCCGAGAAGCCAGAAGAAGTTGATGTGGTCCAATTTGATCCTCCTCATGATTTTGCCAAAGCTATTGCTGCTGAACTGAATGAATCGGGTATTTATTCATCGGTGAAGTATGCGAAAGATGCTCAACAGGAACCTGCCGACGTGGCATTTCGAGGGCGTCTGCGGTCGACCGATTGGAAACGACGGTTATATACCTACTTATTGGGTCCGGTTGGAGTGGTATTTTGGATGTTGGGAGTTCCCATGAGCGAAACCACCACGGGTCTTGAAATGGACTTACGATTAACCCCTGTGGATGATCCCACCAGAATTTTGTGGAATATGACCATGGATTTCGAAGGCAAACAACTTGATGGTCCCTATTACGGCTTGGAAAATGCTGTAGAGAGTTATCCGCTTGCCCTTCAAGAGGCTCTGAAACCGGCTATTGCTGACCTCGTGGGACTCGCAAACCAAGACCCTGGCCGACTGAATCCGCGCTAAGTCGTTGGAAATATTGAAGACTCAAAAAAAAGGTATTTTTACGGGTTGATCTTTGGCTTCCAGAAGATTATTTTTAAGCTTCAGGTGGCAACAAAACTGCCGATAATGATAAAGAAAGGCAGGTATCGGATATCTACATTCCAATAGCGATCCTAAGGAATGAGCGAAATCGTCGTATTGGTCACTGTGGGGTCCGAAGCCGAGGCTGAGCATATTGCCAGTACCTTGGTTGAACAAAAGCTGGTTGCCTGTGTGAATGTCCTTCCCGGGATTCTTTCCGTCTTTCAGTGGGAAGGAGCCGTAACCAAGGAACGGGAAGTTTTGCTGATAGCCAAGACCGTTAGTCAACTCTTTGACCGGGTCGCTCATGCCGTGAAGGCCGCGCATAGTTATGATCTTCCAGAGGTCATCGCATTGCCGGTTCAACATGGACTTCCCGAATATCTGAGCTGGGTGCGAGAGACGACCAGTCAAGCGGGGCAGGTCAAATCATAAGGTCCAGGCTTGCGGTCTGAAACAGGTTTAATATGATGACTCTCATTATTTTTCTTCCAACCCCACTGGTGATCGAATGAAAGAATCAGAAGATAGTCTGACCGTTATTGTGTTTCGAAGTGCCCGGGCGAATCCCTGGCGTTTGAAAATCCCCAAAGCTTTTGTGAAATATGGGTTGATTATTGGGGTGACGTTGCTGGTTGTTCAGGCCGGGATCGTGACGCATTACGTGTACCAGTGGAACCAATTGACTGAAATGGAAGCGATCAAAAAGGAACTCATTTCTTCACGGACGAAAACCGGGACGTTTTCCACTGAGGTGAATGGAATGAAAAAGCGGATGCTGGCATTAGAGACGCTGAATCGTAAATTGCAAACAATGTTTGGGCTTGAGCCAGCTGACATACAGGGTCTTCCATCGAGTGTTCCTGGGCAGGGAGGCGAGGAATTTCCCTATGATCCCATGACAGCGGATGCCTTGTCTTCATCGGAGGGTTTGGTGCAAGCAACAGGTCACCAATCTCCTGGAACACAGAATTTTTTCCCTATGGATAAGAAAATCACGGAAATCAAGACTGGCTTAGATTGGCTGAAAAAGCAAAGTACATTAGAAAGCGAAATTCTTGATGAACTTTCGGCCGTCGCTGAAAAGAAAGCGGCACAATGGGCTTCGACTCCTTCAATTTGGCCAGTGCATGGATCCATTACGTCGCGTTTTGGTCCACGAGTTTCGCCTTTTACGGGAAAAAAGGCGTTACATGCTGGAATTGATATCGGTGCCCGAACGGGTACCGAGGTGAGGTCCCCAGCTTCCGGAAAAGTGGTTGTGGCAGCTTATGATGGCCGGATGGGGAAATTTATTCGGATCGATCATGGATATGGGATTGAGACCACGTATGGGCATCTTTCAAAAATTCTTGTGAAATACGGAGATCGTGTGCAAAGAGGCGATCTCATTGGGCGGGTTGGGAGCACAGGGAAATTCTCGACCGGACCTCATCTCCATTATCAGGTGGCTGTCAATGATAAGGTGGTTGATCCCATTCACTATATTCTAGATTAGTGTCTCTCCTTTACGGGTAGGAACAGCCGCTCTCAGACTGGCTGTCCTGCTCCCTCGATTTCCTGTCGTTTCTCCATTCCGAGCTACTTGGGGCAAAAGACCTAAAGTACAGGAATTCTCCCTGGGTCTTCTTTTTTCTGTCGTGGGCCTTCTTTTGAGTTGAATTGTCAGTGAAATTCACCTAGATTATACGCTTTGAAAATTGATAGAGTGGCGTTTGTTCACTAGCGCGATGAAAAAGGCTATGCAGTGTATCTAGAAGAAAGAGTTTACGAAGCTACTTTTCCTAAAAAGTTAAACGGTTGTTTCTTTAACAAACAGAAGGAGACAAGACTATGAGTCTTGACTATGTAAAATTTACTCCCGGTTTCGGAAAGTTTATGCCTAAAGAATATCGAGATATGGTGGAACATGGTCCTTTCGGCCAGAAAACCACCGTGTCGCAGGTAGGGACATTCAAGGAAATTGTCGAAGAACATCCTATGTGTGCGGGATGTGCCATGACATTATTTATCCGGCTGGCCTTTGTTGCCTTCCCGAATCCTGAGGATACCATTACGGTGGGAACCGCTGGTTGTGGACGGCTAGCAATTTCCCAGGCTGCTGTTCCGTTTGTGTACGGAAATTACGGTGATCAAAATGGCGTGGCGAGCGGGTTAACCCGTGGGCTTCGATTACGATTTGGAGATCGTCCCAAAGACGTGGTTGTGATGGCTGGTGATGGGGGAATGGCGGACATTGGATTTGCACAAACGCTCCATTCTTGGTTTAGAAAAGAAAAATTTACGACCATTATGTTGGATAATGAAGTCTATGGAAATACTGGTGGTCAAGAAAGTGGAATGACCAACAAGGGGCAGGTTTTAAAGATGGCACCTTTGGGGAAAAAGTTTGAAAAGATGGATATGTTAGGAATGGCCAAAGTCGCGGGTTGTGCCTATGTGGCTACGGTGGTCCCCAATAATCCTAGACGGGTGGAAAGTGTGATTAAAAAAGCGATCTTAATTGCTCGAGAAGTAGGCCCAACCTACATACAAGCCTATACCTCCTGTAACATTGAATATGCGATTCCAACAGATCAAGTCATGCAAGATGCAAAGGATGTTGAGAAGGATCGTTATAAATTTGAAGAATACATAACGGATGAAGCCAAAGCACATTTGGCGAACCTCTATGGGTACAAAGAATATCTCCCGAAGCCTGCAGCTGCGGTGACGAAGGGTTAACTTGCGTAGAGAGTATATTCAGACTGCTATTGTTGTTTACATTGCGATGAGGGAGGTATAAAGATGGCTATTCGTTATAACATTCGCATGGCAGGCGTTGGTGGCCAGGGAGTAGTAACCGCATCACACATTTTCAGTACGGCAGTGATCAATGCCGGAGGAGAAAGCACCATTGTTCCGTTTTATGGCTCTGAAAAGCGAATGGCCCCTGTAGAAAGTTATGTACGGGTTTCGAATGAGCCAATTTATGAAATTGGAGAAATTACCTTTCCCCACATACTCATGGTCTTTCATCCGCAGTGTATTACCCATGGAAAGAGCTACACGAATCCTTTTTATTATGGGTTAAAACAGGATGGAGTGGTTCTGATTAACAGCAATACCCCCATGACGCTTGAGCCAGATCAGGAGGCCGAATTAAAAGAGTTAAATGCAAAAATCTATTATCTTCCAGCGACCCAAATGTCACTTGATGTGGCGGGAATCGATTTGGCTACCAATATGGCGATGGTTGGGGCAATCGGTGCGATCACGGGTCTTTCAAATTTAGAAGCTTCAGGGACGGCTGTAAAAGATCGATTTTTAGGGAAAGGTTTTGTCGTGTCTGGAGGAACTGCCGCCTTGGATAGTGTGGTGGAACGGAAATTTAAGAAAAAGGCCGAGCTGATTGATAAGAACTTGGCGGTGGTCAAAGCTGGCTGGGACTATTGTGTTGAACATGGTTGGGCGAATATTCCTGATTCAACCGCTGCTGGTGCCAGTGCGTAGTGTTGCTTTTGTGAAAGGAGATTATCGATGTATTTAGTTGCGAATATTGATCAAGAAATATGTGCGGCAACGAGCTGTAAATTATGTACACAATATTGCCCCGAAGCCAATACCATTCAATATGACACCGAGGCAGGAAAAGATAAAGGATTGAAATATGGGGCGGCCTATGTGGCTGTCGACCGTTGTAAAGGGTGTGCCCAATGTGTGTGGGTTTGCGATAACATGGCAAAACATAAGGCCATTAAGATGGAAATGATTGACCAAATTGGTGATGCTGCACTCACCCCAAATATAACATACGTCGAAAAAAATACCAAAGCGGTATTAGCAAATCCGTGGCAGTCTTAGCACTGACCGCTTATTGACTGATTTGATACTTTAAAGTGAATCGGAGTGTAACGTGGAATTAACGAAAGAACTAGAAGACGCAATTGTAGCGCCAGGGCCTCAAGGTTTCCATCCACCGTCGGCTGCAGAACTTGGCGTACTGACTCCTGAAAAGGGGAAAGGTCTAAAGTTTGGCCATTTAGTTGAAGAAGAGCTGGCCATGGAAGCTATGGCACGTACGATGTTAACGCGTAAAAATGCCACGATTTTTCCTGGTCCGTTGGTGTTGTGGAATTGGAATGATCATGCGGCAGATAAGGCTAAAGCAGTATTAGAGCTGGCAGCCCAATTACCGGATGTGCTTGTCATCCCTATGCCGGATTATCGGCCCAAGTACCCGAAGGTTGAACCGGAAGAAGTCATCAATCCAAATCATCCAAATCTCACGATATGGGGGAATAAGATCGAGGCCTGTATTTTTATCGGGGTGCATTGTCACTATGCCAATTTGACTCTCAAGATGATTCGAGCTGGAACCAACTGCTGGACTTCGGCCATCTGTGCGGAACAAGGCCATGAAGATGCCATGTTCACGGTAAGAGATTCTGATGCCGCAAAGATTCGAAGGGTGGTAGCCGTCTTTAAACGAGTACGCGAAGAAATGGGGATTAAATTGCCAGAAAATGGCGAGAATGTCCGTTTCACAGGGTTGCAGTCGAAAGTTCATGATGGCAAAACGCACACCAATCCATTAAATTTTGATCTTTCAAATGATCCTGCAAGTGGCAATGCTGCAGCTTTTGGTCATAAAGCTGAACATATGCAAAGCGAAGCCTAGGATTGTGAGAAATATTTACTATTATAAATTAGGGGGAGCAAGCCATGAGTGAAGGTTTAGAAACAGAAGTCAAAACCAATCCCCAGGGTGATCCAATTACGAGTGCTCCTGCGGCTCCTTCAACCAATGGTGGAAGAAAAGATCCCCATGGGGAAGCCAAACGGCAGAAGGAAGTCTCACCGGAATATATGTTTTTCGAAGCTCCCCGTGAACGGGAGTTTATTACCGGCAGTGAAGCTGCTAAGGAAGCCGTAAGGCGCTCAAATGTCGATATGTCTGTGGCCTACCCCATTACGCCCCAAAGTGAAACATTGCAATTAATTGGGGTCTTGTATGGGGAAGGCTATGTAAAGGAGTTCTATCGAGGCGAAGAAGAATATGGCGTGATGTCAGCAATTGCTGGAGCCTCCCGCGCTGGTGTTCGAGCATTTACAGCTACAGCTGGCCCTGGAACATTACGGGGGATTGAGCCCATTGCTTCATGGGCTGGGCATCGTCTCCCTGCGGTTTGCATGTTTACGTGTCGAGTCGTCAATGCTCCGTTGGCTATCCAACCTGATAATATTGAGATTGCTTACCTTTTGAACAGCGGAATGTTGGTCTTTCACGCAGAAAATCAGCAAGACCTGTTTGATTATATTATGAAAGGCTTCATCATCAGCGAAAAAAATGATGTGACGCTGCCAGTGGGCGTGTGTTGTGATGGGTTTTTTGTCACGCATGCCCGAGGCTATTGTGCCATGCAGGATCGAGGATTCAAACTTCCATCTCGTGACGTGTACCGAGGGGCTGTACCAGTTTTAGATGCTGAAAATCCTCCAGCTCGATTGTCTCGTGATGCTCCAGTTCAAAAATCAAATTTTATGGCCTACAATATTCATGCGGTCTGGCAGCAAGAAGTCTGGGCTGGCGTAGAGCGCTCACGCAAATATATTAATCAATACATGGATGGTTTGTGCGAAGCCAAGGATGTTGATGACGCAGACGTGCTTCTTATTGCTTCAGGCAGTGCAGCAGCCCAATCGCGGGAAGCGGTCCGCCAATGTCAAGAAAGAGGCATTAAGGCTGGATTGATCAAAATTCGTTCCTTACGACCGTTCCCAACAAACGAACTGAGAAAGCTGTGTGGGAAAGCCAAGCTGATTGTCATTCCTGAGTTTAATTATATCGGTTGGTTGGCAAAAGATGTTGCGACGGCAATATATGGCTTCTCGAATGCCAAAATTGTCGCTGGTCCCCATGTCTATGGGGGTATGTCCATGCCAGTGGAAATGATTACCGATGAAATAGAATGTGGCTTGACTGGAAAGAAATCTAATACCGTTCCTCCTTCGGCCATCATGGGAGCGACAGATCCAGCGGCTATGGCTGAATTTATGAAAAGTATCTAAGTTATTTGTTTACCAATTGAGTAAATTATAAGGCCCGTCCCACGTTTTGTTGGGGCGGGCTTTTCTGTATCTCCTATCAATCCTAGCCCCCGATGTCTCCTACTCAATCAAGACGAATTCTTGTAACCAATGATGATGGGATTCATGCCCCGGGCATACGGGCGTTGGCTAAAGTGCTGAGAACATTAGGAGACGTGTGGGTTGTTGCTCCTGAGAAGACACAAAATGCGGTGGGCAGGGCGATGACACTCCATAAACCTTTGAGGCTGCGGGCCATACGAACTCAATGGTTTGCCGTCAATGGCACACCTGCAGACTGTGTCACATTGGCAATCTGTAAGCTTTTAGAAGAAGGTCTGCCGACATTGATCGTCTCTGGAATCAATAAAGGTTGGAACTTGGGAGATGACGTCACGAATTCTGGTACGGTGGCTGGCGCATTGGAAGGCATGCTTCATGGTATTCCCTCAATGGCCGTGTCTCTGGAAGATCGCCCGAAGGTTTCATATGCTGTTGCCGCACAGTATTCCGGCCGACTGGCTAAGCGCATTCTAGAATCTGGTTTACCGAAAGGCATCATTCTCAATGTGAATGTTCCAGCCTCGAAAAAAGAGGGGATCGTTGGTATTCAGTTCACGAGTTTAAGCCAGCGTCGGTATCACAACCCTGTGCTGGAAAAAGTTGACCCGAGGGGAGAGTCATATTTTTGGATTGCGGGAGAGAAGGAGTCATGGGCTAGAAAAAAGCCTTCCGATCATGATGCCGTAGAAAACAATATGGTTTCTGTGACGCCACTGCATTTGGATTTAACGGATTACGGCGCCCTTCATTCGCTCAAGCACTGGAAGAAAAGCTTGTAACGTTTGATATTCAAACATATGGATTTGGTGAAACAATTATATGACTGGATGCTATCGTGGGCCGACTCGCCGTATGGAGTTCCGGCCCTTTTCGGTTTGGCCTTTGCGGAATCTTCATTTTTCCCCCTCCCTCCAGATGTTTTGTTAATCGCTCTGACGCTTGGGAATACAGGAAATGCCTGGTGGTATGCCGCGGTAGCGACCGTCGGCTCAGTTCTAGGCGGGGCCTTGGGGTATGGCATTGGTTGGTACGGGGGACGTCCAATATTACAAAAGTTTATGGGGCAGGACCGGATGGATCTCGTCCATGAATATTTCCAGCGATATGAAGCATGGGCAATTCTTATTGCAGGGTTTACGCCAATCCCGTATAAAATTTTTACCCTTGGGGCTGGAGCGTTCTATGTAGACTTTAAAACGTTTATGCTGGCTTCAGTGGTGAGTCGAGGAGGACGTTTCTTCCTGGTGGCGGGGGCCATACAATTTTTTGGGCCATGGATGAAAGAGATTATAGAAAAATATTTCAATCTGTTTTCTATCGCGTTTATCGTATTATTGATACTTGGGTTTTGGGTTGTAAAACACCAAGGACAAAAAATTAGTCAACAGAAATCCAAACGAGTGGATCGGGCTGTGGCCATTACAATCTATAACACCAAATCTAAGAAAAAGGAGATTTTTGTCCCACTAGTAACGGGAAAAGTCAGTATGTATGTTTGCGGTGTGACGGTCTATGACGACTGTCATTTAGGCCATGCGCGTAGTGCTCTCACCTTTGATATCATCAGACGCTATTTTGAGTTTTCTGGATATCAGGTGAGATATGTGAGAAATTTTACCGATATCGATGACAAAATTTTGCAGCGGGCCGAAAAAGATGCGGTACCTTGGCATGACATTAGCGAACGGTATATCGCGAACTTTTATCGGGATATGGGGGCATTGGGTATTGCCAAGCCTACCTCAGAACCTCGAGCAACCCACCATATGCAGGATATTTTGGACATGATTGCCGGCCTAGAAAAACAAGGGATGGCCTATCAGTTAGAGGGTGATGTGTACTTCTCTGTCAAGAAGTTTGCTCCCTACGGGCACCTGTCAGGAAAAAATCTCACAGAACTTCAGGCTGGCGCACGAGTTGAAGTTGATACCAGAAAGCAAGATCCCTTGGACTTTGCGTTATGGAAAGCGGCGAAACCTGGAGAACCTGGATGGGACAGTCCTTGGGGAAAAGGCCGTCCCGGCTGGCATATCGAATGTTCAGCCATGTCCGTAGCCGAGTTGGGTCCAACCTTCGATATTCATGGAGGAGGGAAGGATTTAATCTTCCCACATCATGAAAACGAAATCGCACAATCCTGTGCCTTTACCGGAAAAGAATTTGCGCGCTACTGGGTCCATAATGGATTTGTCGCTATGGATAAAGAAAAGATGTCAAAATCGCTTGGCAATTTTTTCACTATTCGAGAAATTTTGGACAAGTCAAAATACTCTGAACCTATTACCGCAGAATGCTTGCGCTATGTATTTTTATCAACCCATTACCGGAGTGATCTTAATTTTTCGGACAAAGTGATAGAGAAATCCAAAGCCGCGTTAGATAATATGTATGGATTGCTCCAACGCCTGGACGAAGTCAGTCTGCAAGAGAGTGCTTCAGGTGACGAGGATTGGGACCTCATATCCAAAGACTTTGCCAAGAAATTTCAGGAAAGCATGGATGACGATTTCAATACGCCCAAAGTTCTCGGGGCGTTTCATGAGCTTCGTGGAGGAGTCAATAAATTGTTGGTGAAAGGATTATCGAAAGAAGCGAGAGGACATGTGAAAAATAGTATCAAGAGATACGGGGAGGCATTGGGGTTGTTTCAAATACATGATTGGTTCACCGTCTCTGCAACATCCGACGTTTCGGAGATTCCAGATACGTCCGAGTGGATAGAAGAGCAAATACGCCACCGTAACGACGCCCGCGCAAAAAAGGATTTTGCGACGGCTGATCAAATTCGAAAAAAGCTGGCCGACAAGCACATCATTCTCGAAGACCGACCTGATGGCACCACGCGCTGGAAACGATGAACCTGTCAATGTGGTGTATGGCTTCCATGCCGTGACCGAAGCCTTGCAATCTCCCGCCCGTACCATTGAAAAACTCTGGCTTGTCAAATCTGATGGCCGGTTTTCCTCCCTCATATGTCTTGCCAAAGAGCGGCATATTCCCTATTCCATGGCATCCCGTGACCGGCTAGATCGCTTAGCGGGAGACCGTCATCATCAGGGGGTTGTGGCTCATGTGGCGGCCAAGCCGTGTATGGACGGCGAGGAGTTGTTAGATGAGGTGGAGCGACACACGGCTTCCCCGCTGCTGGTAGTCTTAGACCAGATTCAAGATCCGCATAATTTGGGCGCCATTATCCGAACGGTAGACGGAGCCGGAGGACATGGTATTGTCATTCCAAAACACCGAGCCGTTGGTTTAACCCCTGGCGTGGCCAAAGCGTCGGCCGGCGCGCTGGAGCATGTGTCGATTGCCCGAGTGGCCAATACCGGAAAATTTGTTGAACAGTGCCAGAAGCGGCACATCAGGACTCTGGCGCTGGACGCCGGGGCCAAAACTTCCTATGTGGATATTGATCTGACAGGTCCAGTAGCCTTGGTCTTTGGCAGTGAGGGTGAAGGGATTCGGCCGATTGTGCTCAGAAAATGCGACGACCGTGTCCAAATCCCTATGCTGGGACAGCTCAATTCGTTAAATGTATCGGTGGCAGTGGGTGTTGTGCTCTTTGAAGCAACCAGACAACGTGGGGACAAAGGCAGAGAGAGGTAGGGGTTATTTGATCTGAATTAGCCCTTCTTGGATGGCAGCGTTAAGTAATTGAGCGGCATTTGATACGCGGACCTTTTTCATCATATTCGCACGGTGGGCTTCTACCGTCTTGACGCTAATTTTGAGTCGCTGTGCAATTTCTTTATTTTTCAATCCGGACCAGATCAGTTGAAGAATCTCCTGTTCCCGTTGGGTGAGGGCTTCCGGGCGCTTGCGTTTAGTCGGTGCGTCGTCGTTAGGCAGTGGTTTAGGTCGGGTATTCATCAAGTCCTCGGCATCCTTGGCTAGGCAAATTATCTAAGGGAGAATATCAGGTCATTTTGGCATTGTAAACTGAAAACATACGTAAACTCACCCCAGTCGAATTAACTACGGGATATGTGGCATTTATGGCTCACTGGATTGTTTGGCTCGGTGTCTTTATTCTGGGAACCATCATAGGTAGCTTCCTGACGGTCTGCGTCCATCGCATTCCACATGGGCGATCAATCGTGGCTCCCCGGTCAGCTTGTCCTGCCTGTGGAAAACAAATCAGCTGGTACGACAATGTGCCGTTGTTCAGCTTTCTTGTGCTCAAGGGGCAATGCCGGGCCTGTCAAGGTGCCATTGCCTTACGGTATCCGGTCATTGAATTGATCAATGGTCTGGGATACCTTTTGGTCGTCTGGCGATTTGGGCTAACCGGGGCGACAGCGGTGTATGCTGGCTTATTTTCGGTGTTCTGGGTGGTGACATGGATCGATTGGGATCACAAAATCATTCCGGATGTGATTACCCTCCCAGGGATCGTCATTGGGTTTCTTTGTGGGGCGCTCGTATTGCCTACGGGATGGCTCAATTCACTCCTGGGTATTGTCGTGGGTGGAGGAATCTTGTTGGCCTTAGCTTGGATGAGTCCCTATGTCTTTGGCAAAGAAGGGATGGGAGGCGGTGATATCAAATTCTTGGCCATGGTTGGGGCTTTTCTGGGCTGGCAGCAAGCATTTGTCACGCTCATGGTGGCATCGGTGTGTGGAGCGGTCATTGGTATTGGTCTTCTAGCCCTAAAAATCGTGAAAAAGGGCCAGTATATTCCTTTTGGCCCATATTTGGCTTTCGGGGCCCTCATTGCCATGCTCTGGGGGCAAGATCTCTGGCAATGGTATTTTCGCGGGTTACTCTGAATTGTTAGCGCCGAAACAGTTCGCCGATTGGCGTAAGAATGGGAGATTTTGTGGGAAAAGAGCGAATCACCATAAGAGGTGTGACGTTGATGGAACTGATGATTGTCCTGGGCATCATCAGCATGACGATTCTATTCACAAATATGTGGCTCACAACCCAGTTGCCTCACTGGCGGTTGAATGGAGCCGTCCGCCAAGTCATGTCGGATTTGGCGGCCGCCAAAATGAAAGCTGTGGTGGAACGACATCGGCATCGGGTGTTTTTTCAAGATGACCGGCACTACCTCATCCTGGATGATCGGAACAATAATGGGTCGATCGATCCTGGTGAACCTCAAGAATTGCGCGATATCCAAGCCGACTATCATGATGTCACATTAGCGGCTTCCAATAACCCTTCGTTCTTACCTCGCGGTACGGCCATGAATCTGGCCTCTATCACGCTCACCAATTCTGCAGGCTCAAAAAAAATAACCGTTAGTATCACTGGCCGGGTCAAGGTGAAATCTTAAATGCCGCGAGCGACCAAGCAATCGGCGGCATTTGGGTTTGGCAGCACGTGTCAACGGGGGTTGTCGCTGCTAGAGGTCATGGTCGCGTTGGCGGTTGTCTTTTTAGCATTGTTGGGATTCGCGGGATATTCCGTAGTAGCACATACGGGCATGAGCGCCAGTGAAAAAATGACCCGGGGCGTCACGTTAGCCCAGGAAAAGATGGAAGATGTCAAGCGGGAGGGCGTGCCGTCTCATGTAACAAGTCCCGTAAGCACGACCGAGTCTTATGGATCCATGGCTGGAGCACGACAGTATGAACGAATCCTGACCATCACTCCTGATGATCCGATGCCAGGACTGCATACGATCACCGTCGTGGTGCAATGGGATGATGGAGCGCATACGGCGTCTGTGATGTCTTATCTTACAACCGAGTAATGGGTGAACCGTGTCCTCTATACATCAAAAATGTCTGAACGGCTTTACACTCATCGAAATGGTTGTGGCACTAGCCTTGAGTCTGGTGACGGTGAGCGCGGTTTACGGGTTGTATGTTAGTGAACTCAAGGCTCAACATGTGCGCGAAGATCGGTTGGAGATGCAGCAGCAAGCACGGGTTGTCATTGATGTGATGAGTCGTGAACTTTTGATGGCAGGATATGATCCGAGTGGGGTGAATCACGACACAAATGGCAACAATGACTTTTATGGGATTACCTATGATCCTAGTCGTTTGATCATCAAGGCGGATTTAAACGGAAATGGCCTGATTGCAGATGCGAATGAGTCCATTACATTTGTGTATGACGGCAGAACGCATACGCTACGGCGTAATACGGGCGGTGGGAATCAACCCTTTGGAGAAAATGTCGAATCATTTTTCGTTGAATATTTCGATGAAGAGGGAAATCCAACCGTCGACTCCGAAAGTATTCAGCAAGTGCAAATCACCGTCACGGCCCGTACGGAAGCACCTGATCCCAAATATCTGTCGAATGGCGGATATCGAACAGTCACTCTACAGTCTCGCATCACGCCAAGGAATCTCTAAGCATGAAAAAGGGAAACATGAGTGGAAAGCCGAAAGGCTTGTTGAATGGGCGACAAGGAAGCGCCCTGATCGCCGCGCTTGTGCTGGTGGCCGTATCAGGTATCATGGGCGCCACGATTTTATTTGCCACATCGACTGATCTACAGATCACGGGTAATTACAGACGGGCTGTTCAGACTTTTTATGCAGCAGAAGCTGGGTTGGCCGAAACACGGCGACGATTAAGTGGAACGCCCGTGTCTAATCCCCTCGTTCTTGGAGATCTTGCGCTACCGTATCAATCAAATTGGTCGGCTTATGTCTTTTCTCACGATGGGTGGCAGCCAGAAGACGATCCAGCTTACGATCCTTTGCTGACCAACTACATTCCGCTATCAGGAAATGCCACGAACACCATGCTTCAGGCCAATAGCGTACAAAGCGGTGTAGCCTATTGGACCAAGGTGCATCACAAAACCGAGTATGACGCCGAGCAGATGGGGCATCGTCAGGCTACGCCGCATTATGTCGATGGGGATGGCGGGACAGCTTTGCATTCTAGGAGCAACAAAGGAGCCCTCATTAGATTTGGCTACCCCTCGGTATTGTCTGTAAAACCGCAACAATTTACCACCACGTTACCGACGCTGTATGCGCCGGTTGAAGTCATTGTGAGTCATGGCCAGGTTGAAGGGGCCGAAGCGATTCTTCAGGCGGATGTTGTTCATCCTGCTGGTCCGCCAGTTTGGGCTCCAGTGTACGCAGGGCAGGAAGTGGTGCTGACAGGCACCAGGATTACGATTCAAGGTTTAGATGCCTGTGGTGTTCTTGCTTCGGGTCGGCCTCCCCTCTCACTGGGTCCCTTGGCTACCCTGGTAGGTACGGCGAGTCTGACCGGCAATCCTGGGATCCCTCAAATGAGTCCTGCATCGTTGGAATTGGAAGAACAGATTGATGAGTTGAAGAACGGGGCCACGCCTGTGCTGGCTGATGTCACTGGAGTAGATATGGGTTCCGCAGCTTCTCCTGTGGTGGTCTATGCTGAACCTATCAGTGGCTCTCTTGAGGTTTCTCAAGTCAATGGATATGGCATTTTATTAGTCAAAGGCAATCTACAAATTCAGGCCCCTTTCCGTTGGGACGGGCTGGTCATCGTATCTGGCCAAGCGACATTTTCTGGAGGAATTGGTCCTTCAAGTCTTCACGGCGCGATCTATGCGGATCAAATCCATATCCCTTCTGACGATGTCAGTATCACACTCGACACCTGTCCCATCACCGCCGCCCTTCGTACTCTTCCCGTCAAAGTCCTCACCTGGCGTCAATTGCTCTAGGGAACCTCTAGGTTCTGTGTTGTAAGAGCCGATTCCACTAAAGTGGCGTTCCTAGTTACCCGAAGAGGTGTAGATGGACTCTCTGGGTATCTATGTACCAGCGATCTATCGTTCAACCTCAACTGGAATTGAGCGTCAACGGATAATGTGGAGACAAGGAAGAGAGGATCTATGACTGGGATAGATAAAAATCTGACGGAGGAGGTAAAAAGTCAGACGCAATCCAGGCTGATGCGCCATAAGACTGATATTAATAAGTTATTTGGAATTTGCATGGATGTGGTGAAATTTGCCCGCATCATGGACACCATGGTCTATGAGATGCAGCTACTGGCATTGAATGGAGTCGTCCATGCCGCCAAAGTTCCCGGGCATGAGGGTCGACCGCTCTTGGCCTTGGGGCAGGTCTTAACCGACTTGCCAGAAAAAATTGGTCCAGAGGTTCGGGAGTTAGAAGGGTGGTGTACCCAAGTGGCCAAAAATACCGCCAAGTGCTCAGATTTAGTGCGGCGATATTACCAACAGATTATGTGTTTAGTCTCGACGGTACTCAAGCAAGTGACTTCTGACGACATCCCGTTCTTAAGAGAAATGGCGGATATGAATCTGTCGCGTGCTTCAGATGTGGCCAAATTCATGAAACATCCATTTTTCGAGCGATTGCCCCCAATTATTTATGACAATCTTCAGCGTCTTTCACATCAGTGCCAAGTTAATCATGGTGAGACGATACAGTTATTGCGAGAGTCCATACAATGTCTGGGAAAGGCCAAGCTGGCCTCGGAAAATATCAAAGGGGTGGGGACGACGGCTCAATATTTGTCGCTGTATATCAAGGTGGAAGCGGCGTACCTCTCTGAAAAACAAGATAACTTTAATAATTTGGCCTACACACTCAATGAAACAATTGAGCGGCTGGAGAGTAATTTTAACAACATGAAAGATGCCATTGCTCAAGGGAGCAATGCGCTAGAGGTCTTGGCCTGCGGGAGGAATATATGAAGAGTCAGGTTATTTTCGAACAGAACGGTCATCAATGGATCGTGTTAGGCCGGGATCCGGAAAAGCATCCTGATGTGATTGATACCAATGAACTGGTGATTGTCAGTAACGGTGAAGCGATGTTGCTTGATCCGGGTGGAGTGGAAATTTTCCCAACCGTCTTAGCGGAATTGACAAAGTATGTGCCTATTCAAAATATTCGAGTGTTGTTTGCAAGCCATCAAGATCCAGACATTATTTCCTCCTTGCCCATCTGGCTGGATTTAGTGCCAGATGTCAAAGTGTACTGTTCCTGGTTGTGGACAGGATTTATTTCCCATTTTGGATCCGGGAAAAAACTGGAATCCATTCCCGATGCCGGCATGAGTATTCGCATTGGAGAGCGAGGGAGCGAAGTTCAAGCTGTTCCTGCTCACTACTGTCACTCATCGGGGAATTTTTCACTCTATGATCCGGTGGCCAACATCCTGTTTTCTGGCGATGTTGGAGCTGCACTGGTACCGGAAGAAGCCGATTTATTTGTCACGAATTTTGAAGAGCATATCCAATATATGCAAGCATTTCACCAGCGCTGGATGCCCTCATCCCAAGCATTACGCGCATGGGTCTCCCAAGTTCGGGTCTTAAATCCTTCGATGATTTGTCCTCAACATGGGGCGATTTTCTCAGGGGAGAATGTGGGCAAATTTCTAGACTGGTTAGAGCATCTAGAGGTGGGGTTCTGGAAAGGGCAAACGCAAACCGAGTCCACCGAGCTAGTCTTGGCAGAATGATGGGAACCCTTGTTAAACCTAGAAACGGCGGTTGGATCACGAAAGTCTGCATAAGCTCTTCACGCACCTGGGAAATGTAAAAAATCTCTCATCACCCCCAAGGTGACCACGAATTTTTTAAATTCCCCATGCACGTAAATATCTTACACAGCTTTTTCGCGCTCAACCGCCGTTTCTAGGTTAAATCCTAGGCTCTTCGCGCTGCTCTCTATTCCCGATCAAGGTCGATGAGCATTGATTGACCAGGTGCAACAACAAGAAGAAGCTTCTGATGCTGTATCCACGAAACCGACGGACACCATTGTCTCGGTTTCGATCTCCAGCGACAAGTTACAGGCCTTCCTCACACTTGCACCAGCCGAGGATGGCCAACCAGTCACCTTGGAGATGATCGATCAGGCCATTGCTCAAGCTGGGATTGTCGATTCGCTCATTGATCGGTCCGTGCTAGCCGATTGTGTTCAGAACCAATCGGCAACCAATGTGTGCATGGCTCAAGCGCGAATGCCTGAAGATGGGAAAGATGCGGAATTCGTTTCCCTCGTGAACAGTGAAGTCATTGCTCCGCCAGTTGTTGATGACCATGGGGTGGCCGACATGGGATGGACCCATCAATTCTTAGTTGTCGACATCAATACGCCTCTCATGAGACGCGTGCCAGCGACCGCAGGTATCCCAGGCATGGATGTCACGAGTGAAACCATTAAGCCAAAGGCGGGGAAAGATGCGGAATTTGCGAAGAAACTGACGGGCGTGATTATTTCGCCGGAAGATCCTCACCTCCTCCTTGCCGAAACAAAAGGGCATCCCGTCTTTGTGAAACATGGGGTCAATGTTGATCCTGTGCTTCATGTGGAAAACGTTGATGCGCATACCGGGAATATAACCTTTGATGGTTCATTAGACGTCAAAGGCGATGTGGCGTCAGGTATGACCATTCATGTCACCGGCGATGTGAGTGTGCGAGGAGCGGTCGAACGAGCCCATATCAAAGCGGGTAAAAATGTTCGCATTGGCGGGGGGATTTTGGGTGAAGATGGGGCTGTCACTATGGACGGAGAAACTGTGGAGTACTGTATTGAAGCCGGAGAGGATATCGAAGCGAGTTTTGTGAATGCTTCAACGATGAACGCGCACAACAATATTGTGGTGAAAGAATATATTATTAATAGTGTTGTGAAAGCAGGGAATCAAGTTCTGCTCGGGCATCCCAGTGGAAAAGGGGCGTTGTTTGGCGGCACCTGTGAAGCAGGGAAACAAGCTGTGATCAAGCAACTGGGAAACGAGAGCTACGTGCCGACACGATTGGTGGTGGGGCAACTGAACAAATTGTATGTGGTCTATCAAAAACTCCAAAAAGAATTAGAGACTCGATTGAGTGAAATTGCCCAACTCCAAACAATTCTTAAAAAAGTTGAGCAAAGCCAAGCGACGGTCCTTGGCAAAACGCCGGTGGATAAGGTGACAAAGATTGAGAATACGATTACGGCCATCAATGAAAAATTGGCACGATTACGCCAGCAGTTGTCGGCGCTTGAACCTGAAATTGAACAACAGAAAAAAGCTTCAATCAAAGTATCAAGGACGATTTATCCTAATGTGGTGATGACGATCAATAATATCAGTAAAAACATTTCAGAAAAGATGTCAGGCTGTACATGGCTACAGGCCGGAGATGAACTCATTGAACAGAAAAGAGGATAGGACGATGCTTGTCACGAACATCATGAGTGAGAACGTGCATTGTGTGTTGCCAACCGTGACCTTGGGAGAATTGCGCGATATCTTCAGTCGCGTGTCCTATCATCATCTACTTGTTGCCGAAGAGCAGAAATTGCTAGGCGTTATTTCTGATCGGGATGTTCTGAGGGCCTCCAGCCCTTTTCTTGATACCGGCAAAGCCAGCGAGCAAGATCAGGCCCTGCTCAACACAATCGCCCGCGATATCATGTCGACGAACCTCATTACCGTGAGGCAAGACACGGCCATTGATACGGCCGTCATCTTGTTGCTGGAACATAGTATTTCATGTTTACCAGTGATCTCCGACGATGATGTGATCGAAGGCATTCTCACCTGGAAAGATATGCTCAAATACTACGTCTATATTCATTAGTGGAATGTTGAATAATGAAGATAGCAAGGGCCATATTTCGCCAGGAAGCGGTTCGCAAACAGCAGCCTCGGGGCTGTTCAAAAAAGTCCGTCCAGCAAGGCCGCAGCCCTTTTTGCGCGCGGAGCGTACTGGCAGTACGTGAGCACGGAAAAAGGGCGAGAACGCCGCTGGCGGCTTTTTTCAACAGACCCACAACGTGAATCGATCCCTGTTTGTACCGGGGTCAGCGGCGCAATACGGTTGAATTAAGTCTTCCCCATTCGTTGAGTTTTCTCGAGCCGCCATTTATTCATGGGTTGCTTGGATAAGCGGGGTGCTGAGCGTCTGGGCTTCTGCGGCCGTGGGCTCCACAGGCAGGACAACACCCACGGCGTGTGCGGGAGAAGGCCACCAGCGTTTCATGGGCGCACTCCCCTCAGCGCAGGCGGAGAAAGCCGTGAGCGAGGATCACGGCGGACCGGCCAGCGCATCCGTCCGGGTTTGGCCTTTTGTTTTCAGGGCCTCTTCACGCGTGATCGTGGTGATATGTTTCTTGTTCATCCCGTCCCGCCTTCCATGCCGACATTTCAAGAGTATTCCTCAACATAGCGTTTCACCATGGAGCTAATCATGCGGGAATAAGGGATGTTGTGTTTCTTGGCAAGCTTTTTAAATCGCTCGAAACTGAGTTTTTCTAAGTAGAGCGTCACAGGGATCGTTTCTTCTTTTCTGACCAGTTCATGTGGAGGGGGGAGAAAGTTTTTAACCCGCGTGACTTTCCCCATAGGTTTATCCGGTGATGTGGTTTTCTTTCTCATAGTATTGACTCCATTTTCTCCACTGACCTGCGCCGATAATACGTATCACCCTCTCGCGATACGTAAACCGTACAGTTAATATGCGCGTTCCAACCCGCCCAAGGCAAAACCAACGCTCCTCTTCGTCACTATGTTTCTCATCATGAATAATGACGAGGTTGGGATCAAAAAACGCTTCTTGCGCTTCCTCGAAAGAAACGCCATGATCCTTTTGATTCTGTTGGTTCTTCCGTTCATGCCATTCAAAAGTGGGTGGCTTCATCATTTCTGAATAGCATCAATTGTTTTATCATACTACAAAAATACAATTAAAAAAACAATTATTGAGAGCCTGTCGTTTCTCCTACACCTTACGTCAGACCCAACGTTGGACACGCTGTGCATACTACCAGATGACTGAAGCCGGCATGGTTCAGCCCGATGAACACGTTGAGCGTCTTGATGGAGAAATCATCATGAGCGTAAAGCAAACCGGGGCGCTAACGCGCGTATCGTCTGGAAATAGTAATTTTGAAGGGCCTTTTTGCTGAAACCGGAATCTACCACAGAACCGGTCAGCGGGCACTCAACCGTCTTGGCCGGTGGCAACGGGGGTGTGTCCTCTGCGTGAAGGGGGTGGCAGTAAAATTCGAACCAGAAGGGGAGTGTTGAATAATGAAGATATCAAGGGCCATATTTCGCCAGGAGGCCCTTGGCGATCAACCACCACGGGTCTGTTCAAAAAGCCTGCCCTGAGCCGTTCGATAAACTCACGATGTACTCGCAGAACGGCTGAAGGATACATCCTGAGCCTGTCGAAGGATGGTTCGACGGGCTCACCATGATCGTCATGCTCTTTACTTCTTACCGGTTTAGAGAACGCCGCTGGCGGCTCTTTTCAACAGACCCAGAAGGAATGCCTTTCACTGGACGGATGTCTTCCAGGAGGAGCGACGGCTTACGATATTTCTATTTGCCATACTTTATTAATTTTGACTTACCTTTTACCATTTAGTACCCTATATGCAAGTTTATAACCCTATTGGGAAAAATGTATGAATCAGATCGTTCTCACCTCTAAAGGACAAGTCGTGATACCCTCGAAACTGCGACGAAAGTATGGTCTGAAAAAGGGCACAAAGCTGTCTCTATACGAACGAAATGGTGAGATCGTGATTCGGCCCATCACGGACGAGTATATTCGTGAATTAGCTGGGGTCACGAAGACGAAGGGCCGACTGCTGAAAGCTTTACGGGCCGAAAAAGTCAAAGAGCGTCAGTTGTGAGAAAGGTCACGAGAATATTAGATAGTTACAGTCTCATTGCGTATTTTGAAGGAGAGACGGGCAAAGAGAAAATGATCGATGTGCTTCGGAGCGCAAGAGATTCAAACCTCCCGGCTCTCCTCTCAGTGGTCAATTGGGGAGAAGTCTTTTATATCCACCTTAGAGAAATGGGTAGAGAACATGCCGAACGAACCCTCAACCACATCGCGACCTTACCAATTCACATCACCCCCGTCGATAAGGAGATGGCCAAACAGGCTGCTGAATTCAAAGCCTCGAAAAAGATGTCATATGCTAACTGTTTCGCGGCCGCTCTCGCAAAACTACACAAAGCCGAATTAGTGACAGGAGATAGAGAATTCAGGCAAGTCGAAGACGAAGTAAAAATTCTTTGGCTCTAAGAAGCGACACCTTTATAACGACTTCTCAAAAACCCTGATCACGGCAATCGATCATATTTTTCAGGCAAAACCTTCGGGACTTTCGCCAATGCCCGTAAAAACTTTTTTCGACTACCGCGCTTCGCACGCATTTCCAGATACTCTTCCGTGCTGAGTGCAGACAGTTTCTCCGCGAGTGCCAGTGTTATTATCTGATTAATCGACACGTTTTCTTTTTCTGCCACTTTTCGAACATGGTGATGCAACGACTCGGGCAGGCGAAGACTAATTGTACTCATTGTAATTCTCCTATCGTCCGCAAGAATTCGTGAGCGGTTAGCACGCGAAGTCCAAACTGCTCTACTCCTGCAAAATCGTCTTTGTTGTACGTCACAATGACGTCACACCCAGCAGAAACGGCGATCTCAAGAACCATGTCATCTTTTGGATCTCTCAAAAACGGACGCCAGAGGTAGTAAATAGGGCTGCGATACGCGACCGAACACACATAATCCAGAATATCATCAATCTCTTTTTCCCGTAAGCCACCTTTCGAACCAATCAGCCGTTTACCAGCATCTTCGTTCTCCAACGCACCAACGCCAGCGGTACAGACAGATGGGTGTCAAACTTTCCACAATCAAGGAGCATTAAAAGCTTATAAGAAGCCCCGAACTGGGAGCGGAGCGCCGTGACAAACATATTGGTATCGAGGACAATACGCAACCGACCCATTTATGGTATCAGATACGATACCATAGAATGCGTCAATTGACGGTCCAGTATTTGGCACAGGAGTTAGACTCGAAAATAGTGTTTGCGGTGAGTTGAAACGACGCGGCGTCTCGGGTTGAAATGGGTGTTGCCACACATCTGCGACTGAACCATGAAGTCGAAGTAGGAATGCCCATTACGGAACACACCCTCCACAGATCCCAGCGAGCATCATTCACGGGCCTGTCAAGTCTTCTGTGTAACTGATCGTGAATTACTCTTTCGTTGACACTCGGTCTCCTAATAGAATGGCAAACTGATTGAGCGCTCGTTTCCATTCTGGAATGGGCATGGTCCATTTCTTGGCAATGCGTTGCATCCCCAGGTAGAGCACTTTCAAAATGGCTTCATCGGTTGGGAACGCGCCGCGTTTTTTGAGGACCTTCCGTAATGAGAAATTCAGGGATTCAATCGCATTGGTCGTATAGATCACTTTCCGAATTTCAGGGGGATAGTCAAAGAACACGGTCAACCGTGTCCAGTCGCGACGCCAACTGGCACTAATTGAGGGATATTTTTGATCCCACATCTGCGCAAAGCGCTCCAAGGCTTCTTCGGCTTCTGCCAGCGTGGCCGCGCCATAGATCGCTCGTAAATCGCGGGCGACCGGGCGGCGTTCTTTCCAGACCACGTACCGTAAGGCGTGGCGCACTTTATGGACAATGCAGAGTTGCACCTGAGTCTGGGGAAAGATGGTTTCCAAGGCTTCGGGTAACCCGGTCAGCCCATCGACACAAGCGACAAAGCAATCCTTCACGCCTCGCTGTTGCAAGTCCGTGAACACCGCTAACCAAAACTTGGCTCCTTCCGTTTCACTGACCCACAGGCCCAGGAGTTCCTTCTCTCCCGTGAGCGTCACGCCGAGGGCAACATAGACGGCTTTGGTCTTGACCGCTCCATCGTGTCGCGATTTCACAAACAGGCAATCAAAATACAGGATGGGATACACCGTCTCCAGCGGCCGACTTTGCCAGAGCCGCACATCTTCTAAGACGGCATCGGTGATCGTCGAAATCAGCGTGGGCGAGACGTCGGTCCCGTACAGCTCTTCGAGATGCCCTTGAATTTCCCGCGTGGTCAGTCCATGGGCATACAGGGCTAGCACTTTGTCATCAAAACCCTCGAGCCGCCGTTGGCGTTTCTTGACGACGGCCGGTTCAAACGTGCCTGATCGATCTCGGGGCACGGCCAGCTCCACTGGACCTTGAGCGGTCTCAATCGTTTTGGCACTCGTGCCATTGCGGACGTTTCCGTTCTGGGCCTGGTGACGGGCATGAGGAGCATACCCCAGATGATTGGTGAGTTCAGCCGCCAGTGCCCGCTCCACCAACCGTTTGGTCAACCCTTTCAACAGCCCATGCTCCCCAAGAATATCTTCAGGCGAGTCACAGTCTTGCAATAAGTCATCGAGCAAGGCATCGGTTTTTGTACTGTTCTTGGTCATCAGTCCTCCTTCAGAAAATAAATCCATGATGATAACCAATTACACACTTAATCTTACAGGCCCACTCGTGGTTTCGTCTGTTTTACTCTCAGACGTATTCGTAAAAATACTGTTGCTCATCTGACCAAGGGACGTCGGAACTTCCGTAGCCTGTTCTAACGTTTCTCTGAGTTGCTGCAACGAACTTTCATAAGCTTCTGTTTCATTGGAGCGTTGTAACGCAGCGACTTCCTCGACCTTTTCTACCGCGGAATCAATAGTTGATTCATAGTTTTGCGCCGCGGTCTGACATTGAAGGAATTGTTCCGCATCGAGTTTGCCTTCATCCAACACGATGCAGCAGGTCTTTAGATTGAGTGCCGTCACCTGCGCAACTTTCGGCAACACTTGAAGCTGCTTCTTTCCAACATGGACCTCCCCCTTAGCCTGTAGAAATTCCACCTTGGTGCCCAGTCTCGTCGCCGTCTGTTCGTAGATTGTCTCACACGGCGAAATCACGCCTTTCATCAGATCATAACCGAAATACCCCAGCACGATCAGAACAGCCATTCCAGTCAGGCCAGCCGCGGTGCGCTTCGTCATGTGGCCGAAACTTCTCAGCTTATTCCCCAACCACCGATACCAATAGCCCTGTTCCTTCGAGTTATCTGCAACACGAGCTGGTTCGGCCAATGCGCGGATGACTTCTTTGATGCCTCTGTCGTAGTCGTTCTCGAGATCGATCCAGTTCATCGTGTGTAAGGGAAATGGAGGCTCACAACGCTGCAGCATGACAGGAACAATGGAGGCACCAACCTTTTTCGCGTACGTCCACTCATCCCGGACGATATTGGAAACGACCGATGATGGAGTCATGAGCAAGACGAAGTGGGAACAGCCATCGATCGCCACTTGGATGGCCTCTATCCAGTCGTCTCCCCCACGCTGGCTCTTTTGGTCAAGCCAGACATGGACATTCTGCCGCTGCAAGTCAGAAACAACTTGCAGGGCCGCTTCGGAGTCTTCACGCGAGTAGCTGACAAAGACGTGCATGATTAGAGCGAATCCAAATACGTTCCAGTTGAACCGTGCGGACTTTTAGCGCCGCATCACACGCTTCAAGCATACGAAAGTTCATTAAAAAGGCTATAAGTCCTTTCGAACCGAAAAAGCGCTCAAGAACGCAATACGGCTAGGCTGTCGGGGGCGATAGTACCGCACAGAGTCCTTGTTCACAAGGTACAAGCATGCAGTACGATGCGGAATACGGGAAACGCTGAAAGACAACCTCAGAGTTGGAGAATGGGTTGAGTCTGTTGTCATATCGTTTAGAATTTTTTGCAAACCCAAGGACGATGCATGCCAATGAGAATGTCAATCTGTTAATGGCTCTACTGAATATGCTGCTCGAGATTGTTTTATCTTTTTGAAAGTGAAATGTATCTGAACAGATACATCAAAGAATAAGACGGGCCTGAGCGATGCTATTCATCACGTTGCAACCACTGAAAGAAATCTCTTTATTTTTGCATAGTTGAACTCTGCTATTCGTTCGGCAAGGCATTCCCCCCCACAAAAAAATTCCGTGGCATCTCCATTGCAATTTTGAATTAAGAAATTGCAGGACAACTTTTCATATGAGCAATCATGAAATGACGCAAGGGGGTGGCCATGAACAGATCCATTTCTCAACTTATGTTAACGGCACTTATGACTGTGAGCATGGTGGGGGGAACCTATTCCTCAGGAATCGCACAAAGTGGAGCACAAACTCCTGATTTTATCCCAGGTGAAGTTATCGTCAAAATGAAAACTCCGCAAACGGCCGATGCCTTTGCTCGGTCAATCTTTGGAGCATCCCAAGACGTGAAGAAAACGTCGGGGGGCGAATTAATTATTCGGTTAGACCAACCAGGAATTAGGGGGTTATCAGCTAGAGACCTGAAGGAAGAAACGTTGGCGTTAGTAGAAGAACTCAATCAACGAGATGATGTGGAATATGCTCAACCCAATTATCTGTATTACCCCATTGCGGTTCCCAACGATCCAGCCTATCCAGATCAGTGGCATTACCATCCGAACGGATCGGGTGACGGAGCATCGCCAGGGGGCATTGGCATGCCTCAGGCCTGGGATCAGACGCAGGGAGATCCGCAGACGGTCATCGCCGTCTTAGATACAGGCATTCTTCCGAACCACCCCGACATCCAAGGCTCGCCAAATCTCATTCCAGGGTATGACATGATTTCCCTCCCTGAAAGAGCTCAAGATGGAGATGGTCGAGATTCAGATCCCACCGATATGGGTGATGCGATGCGAGCCTTTGAATGTGGCGATGGTCCACCTCAGGATCGGGACGATAGTTGGCATGGTAGCCATGTAGCGGGTACCGTGGGTGTCGGCATCTCGAACAATATGGTTGGCATCGCTGGAATCAATTGGGCAAGCAAGGTCCAAGCCGTGCGCGTACTCGGGAAATGCGGAGGCTCCACCGCTGATATTGTCGATGGCATTCGGTGGGCGGCAGGAATCCACGTTGATGGGGTTCCTGATAATCAAACTCCGGCCAAGGTGATTAATATGAGTCTAGGTGCGTACGGTGTGAATTGTCCGACTCAAGACCAAACAACACAAGCCGCGATTCGAGATGCCGTCCTGGCAGGCACCACAGTTGTGGTGGCAGCCGGGAATGATGCCCTGGACGCGGAAAAAGCCACTCCGGCCAGCTGTGACAATGTCATCGCAGTGGCGGCTAGTGACGCACGAGGCCATTTGGTGATGGACTATTCTAACTTTGGAAACACGGTGGATATCATGGCGCCGGGTGGGAATGTCTTCCGTGATGACAACAATGACAATAGGCCTGACGGTGTCTTAAGTCTCACCAAAGACGGCTATACATTTGCCCAAGGAACATCCATGGCCGCACCTCATGTGGCAGGAGTCGCCGCTCTGATTCTTTCAGAACATCCGGAATTACTTCCGGGGCAAGTAGAAGCGAGACTGAAGCACGATGCCTTACCCAGGAATAATGCACAATGTCCCAAGCCCTGTGGTGCAGGTCTATTACAAGCCAATTTTGATGTCGTCGTGGATGGAAAAGCCGACATGGGAGTAAGGGTCGATGTGGATCCTGACGCCGTCAAAGTTACGGAATCCTTCACCTATCACGTCACCATCACCAACCATGGCCCGAGTGAAGCCACAAAGGGGCATCTCACGGCAACCCTTCCAGAGGGGGTCACAGTCCTGTCGCAGGAATTTAATCATGGGTCCTGTTCCGGTGAAACCGTGATCATTTGCAACGTGAATCCCATGGGCAACGGAAATCATGCGCGATTAAGTGTCAACGTGAAGGCTGAAACGGCTGGGGCCAAGACATTCCGGGCTGAAGTCAAAGCTGAAGAAATAGACGACAATACGACCAACGACATCGTCTCGGCTGTCACTCAGGTCACAGGAACACTTCCAGACCCTCAACCGGTTCTCCCGGTCATGCCACCAGCCACACAAGGTATGATTGACGGATTCCGGGACACAAACGTGTATCAATTTACCCTAGAGGCCAAAAATATCGTGACTATTGAAACGAGTGGACCGACCGATGTCATGATGACTCTGTATGGTCCCAACAATCAACAGACCGTACTCGATCAGGATCTGGATAGTGGCCAAGGAGCCAATGCCAAGATTGATACGGAATTAGACGCTGGAACGTATTTTGTTGAGGTGCGGCACCAATCCATTTTTGGAACGGGCCCTTATGAAATATCTGTCCAGCAGCAGAATGACTAGAAGTTCCCACCCCCGTCACGGGTCTCGCTGTTAGGAGGCCCGTGACCCCGCCTTCCCGCTTAAGAGGCAACGCTGAAAATGGGCTAATTAGGTAATAGGTATCAGGTACCTTTAAATCTAAAAACGGCAGTTGGATCACGAAAGCATGTCCTGAGTTGATCGAAGGAGCCTGCCCTGAGCCTGTCGAAGGGGCTGCACAACCCCTTGACGCGCCTAGCAAATGGACAAATTGTTTATCACCTCCAAGGTGACTGCACAATTTGTCCATTTGCTAGGCCCATCAATTGCTTGCACAGCTTTTTCGCGCTCAACCGCCGTCTTTAGGTTAAAGAAACTTGTTTTAGGCTTCCTCGCCTCGGAGAGGAGAGGTTGGGGGGGACTCAAGAATCAATCCGATAAATATGAATTAGCGGGTGACGTGGCGAGAATGAAAATGTTTGTCAATGGCATATTGGCGGCTTTTTTCAACAGACCCTCCTTTGACGCGTCTAAGCTTGCGTCATGGGTTGACGAGCACCCCAAGTACTTGAAATCCAATATTTTATGGCGTGCGCCAAGTTGTAATGTTCGTCCCCTTGTCAACGATATCTGGGTCTTTAGTCTCTCCCCCTCGTCTGGGCCTTTCGGTTGATTGTCGACGTGCCATTTTCGTATTAGAATTCCAAGCTTTGTAAGTCCAAAAATCAGAAATACTTCGTTCCCAATTTTTCAGGAAAATCAGTTTTTCAGTTATCTAACTTTTAGGAGGCCAATCTTATGTCTGCACAGTCTGATATCATTTACACAAAAGTGGATGAAGCGCCAGAACTGGCAAGTGGTTCATTCCTGCCAATTATCCAAGCCTTTGCTGGGACGGCGGGTGTCAACGTCGGCACCAAAGATATTTCCCTGGCTGGCCGTATTATTTCTCAATTCCCTGAACGATTGAAGCCGGAGCAGAAACAACCGGATGATTTGGCCTTGTTGGGTGAGATTGTGGTGACACCAGAATCCAATGTCATCAAGCTTCCCAACATCAGCGCTTCCATCCCACAAATTCAAGCCTGCGTCAAAGAATTACAAGAACAGGGATATGACATTCCAGACTATCCAGAAGATCCACAAAATGATGAGGAAAAGGCGATTCAAGCCAAATTCGATAAAGTGAAAGGCAGCGCGGTGAATCCGGTCCTTCGGCAGGGCAACTCTGATCGGCGCGCCTCGTCCTCTGTCAAACAATATGCCCAGAAAAATCCTCACAAAATGGGGAAATGGTCAAAAGATTCTAAGACGCATGTGGCTCATATGTCAGGCGGAGATTTTTTCGAGAATGAAAAGTCTACGACGATTACGGAGCAAACGGCCGGAAAAGGTCGGATAGAGTTTGTGGGCGCCGACGGGTCAACTAAAGTCTTGAAAGACAATGTGACGTTGGACAAAGGCGATGTGGTGGATGCTACGAAAATGAGCGTGAAGGCTTTACGGCAATTCTTCAAGGACCAAGTAGCCGATGCCAAGAAGCAACCGGATGTCTTGTTCTCCTTGCACATGAAGGCCACGATGATGAAAGTGTCGGATCCCATCATCTTTGGCCACTGCGTGAGCGTGTATTACGAGGATGTCTTCAAGAAGCACGAAAAGGTCTTCAATGAGCTTGGCGTGAACCCCAACAACGGGATTGGTGATGTATATGCCAAGATTGGTTCGTTACCCGAAGCTCAACAGAAGGAAATCAAAGCGGATCTTGAAGCCGCCCAAAATAACGGTCCCAAGCTGGCGATGGTAGACTCTGACAAGGGGATTACCAATTTGCATGTGCCGAGCGATATCATCATCGATGCCTCGATGGCGGCAGCCCTGCGGGTTGGTGGAAAGATGTGGGGTCCAGATGGCAACGAGCACGATATGAAAGCCATGATCCCCGACCGAAGCTATGCCGGCATCTACCAAGCCGTGGTGGATTTTTGCCGGGAAAATGGGGAATTCAATCCTGCCACGATGGGCAGCGTTCCCAACGTAGGGTTGATGGCCCAAAAGGCCCAAGAATACGGGTCACATGACAAGACCTTCGAAGCTCCCGGGAACGGCACCATTCGGCTGATTGACGGTGCCGGGAACGTCTTGCATGAACAAGCGGTAGAAACGGGGGATATTTTCCGTTCCTGCATCGTGAAAGATATTCCAATACGGGATTGGGTGAAATTGGCCGTCAATCGAGCCAAAGCCTCCGGTATGCCAGTCGTGTTCTGGTTGAACAAAAACCGGGCTCATGATGCACAGCTTATCGAAAAATTGAATGTCTATTTGAAAGACCATGATACGAGCGGATTGGATATTCAAGTCATGGCTCCCATCGATGCCATGAAACATTCCTTGAAACGAGCCAAAGATGGGCATGATACCATTGCGGCGACCGGGAACGTGCTCCGGGACTATCTGACCGATCTGTTCCCGATTTTAGAGCTGGGAACCAGTGCCAAAATGTTATCCATCGTGCCGCTCATCAATGGCGGCGGTCTCTTTGAAACCGGTGCGGGAGGCTCCGCGCCCAAACACGTACAGCAATTTGTCAAAGAAGGTCATCTGCGGTGGGATTCACTGGGTGAGTTTTTAGCCTTGTCGGAGTCCTTTGCCCACCTTAGCCGGTTTAAGAACAACAAAAAGGCGCAGGTGTTGGCGGATACGTTGGATCGTGCCACAGGCAAACTCATGGATAATCGTAAGTCGCCTGGTCGCGTGCTTGGTGAACTGGACAACGCGGGTTCTCATGTCTACGAAGCCATGTACTGGGCGCAAGAACTTGCCGCGCAAAACGACGATCCGGAATTGAAAGCGAAGTTTGCGCCAGTTGCGAAAGAACTCGAAGCGAACATAGATAAAATTCTCGAAGAAATGAAAGCGGTAAAAGGAAAAGCAGTGGATATCGGCGGCTACTATCATCCGGATCCGGCCAAGGTGGCCACGGGAATGCGACCCAGTGCCACCCTCAACAAGATAGTGGCGAGTTTGAATTAGTCCAAAAGAAGAAAGCTTGACCGTCTTGGCGGTGAAATCGAGCCAGGCTCTATGGGGAGCCAGGCTCGTTTCATTTTGAGTACATGTGAGTGTTGAATACTAAAGATATCAACGGCCATATTTTTTCGGCACTCAACAGACTCATAATCATTGCACCGGAACCTGATTCCCATACTGCTGCAACACATACTCCAAGACTTTTGGAGCATGTCTCACTAACGTGTCCCTCGCAAGTCGATCATGACATTGTCCCGCAAGAATCCATCCCAAGGCTTCTTCTTGGTCGCCTTTTCGATAGGATTCAATAGCATTTTTCATGCAAGTATGGCCTGAGACGTTCCCTCGAAGAATCCTGATGGGATAGGCTTTCACGATATATTTCATGCAGACTGGCCCCTGTCTGGCCGTGGGTTTCGTGTCATTCCATATCCAATCAATTTCTTCCTGATAGCCGGAGACGTCTTCAGCACCCAGACTCGTGATGACCATCATGAGGAGAAGGCATCGAAAAAATCCAATCATCCTATACCTTACTGAACAGTGTCTTCACTTGTCTTGGCTGTGCAAGTGATAGCCATTACAAATAACTCCCATTGATACTCTTTGGAGAGTCTTGTCATGATGTTCTCTACCCTAATTACCACCCCCCATGGGGAAATACGTTCCCTTCTCTTGGCTCGTGATTCAGTGGTAGTATCTGACTTTCGCTCTTGATAATCCTCGGAATAATTCCGTAGGCAGAAGGAGAAGGCGTATTATGAAAATATGCATATTCGTCATAGCAGGACTGTTGGTTCTAGGTTCGATGAATCCGGGTGGAGCCACTCCAGCGGCTGACAATGTCATAAAAAATGCCCTTGCCGATATCCAACGATTTGAAACGCAAGCCAGTGGATTGACGCCAGAACGTCGGTCAAATGCGAAGAGAATCTTGAAATTGCTGAATCTTTCCCATGAACGCCTGAATAGTTCCTCCAATAAGGCTGACCCGTCCTGGAAGGAAGTGAATCAACGATATTTGGCGTTAAAGGCACAGCTAGAAAACCTCATGACTCCTGCAGGGGCGACAAATCAACCAGCTTCGGTTTCCCCAGCAACACCGACCAAGCCGACGAAGAAATCGATCACGCCGAGTCGTGACACCGTTCCGGCTCTCGTGTCAGGTCAGCGGGTGCGCGTCAAAAAAATGGTCAAGGACATGATGAACATTCAACAAAGTCTGGTGAAGACCGGGCCGTCTGAATTTCAGGATCCACAAATCGTCACTGCCCGACAAAAACGGCTCAATCAATTTAAAGAGGCCTTGACGCGTTATCCTCAAGTGGATGATCCAGATGTTCAAGCGGCGAGGAAGGGGTTCGATGCATTACGTCAGGCCTTGTCGAATGAATATACACGAGCCAAGGAACAACTCGCTCAATTAGGCGACGTGCAAAAGCGGTTAGCCACGATCGAAACCAATAGCCGACGCTATTCAGCTCCTGGCCCCCTCACGCCCCCCTTTTCCGAGAAAGAGGCCAACGCGTGGGTCGAAGCTGCGAGCAACGCTCGGACCGTGGCGGAGCACAATCTTCAAGAACTAGCGAAGATTGAACCGATTGCCTATTTGCCTAATAATCCGGGAACGCCACAGACCGGTGCGCCCTATGATGCCGATGACGTCAAACGCTTACGTCGCAATTCTGCAAGGCAACTTCAAGATGCTGAAGGGGCCTATCACGCTATGGCGCAAGACTTCAAGAGTCGATTTGCTCATATTGAGCGCGAGGTTCAAGAGCGTTGGCAGGAAGACCCGAAGAGCGACAAAAAATGGATTTTTATCGGTGAAGGACGGAAGGAGGAAGCGATGCAGGTCTTCGCGGAGCATGCGGCGATCGTTCAATCGGCAGCCTATCTCGAGTCTGCTCTGGGACGTCCCACGACTGAGGCCTTGGCCGTTCTGGAAAAAGTCAACAAAGGGAAAACGGATTTTCTCCGAAACAGCCAAATTGCCTTGGACAGTTCTAGGCTACCGGAACCGCAGTCCACGGACAAAAAGATGCTTGCTATTGCCGAGTCAATCTTGAAAGTTCCCCGTTACAAGTTTGGCGAATACGGAAAAATTGTCCTCACGACGAGCGAAATCGTGGATCGTGAGCGCAAGGACAGTGAGATTGACATCGATGATGCGGAGCTCACGCTTGGTGGAGATCTCAAAATGTCGGGGACTCAAACAACGTGGACCTACAAGTGGAAAGAATTCAAGTTTGCCGTTCCGTTGAAAGAGCCAGACAGTGATATGTGGTTTATCTGGTGGATTACGGCCAAAAACTATTCTTCGGGCGGGGATCGAACACCCCTGAATCAATGGGTCTCCTCAGGCAAAGCCACAAAGGGTAACCCTATACTCAAGAAGAATATGTAGGTGCCTCAGAAACCAACAGGAAGGCTTTTAGGTTCAAGCTCGATTTATCCCCGTGTGACACATTGAGTATGAGCGGCAAGAAAAATCGGAGCATGAGTCACTCTATCAAAAGGCTTCTTCACCTGTGTTGGTAGAGCACGATAGAATATTATGAGGGATAATTTTGAACAGCTACATTTTACAACAGGAGGGCGGGTATGTATCGATTCACAGGTGTGTTTCTAATTATGATGTGTGCCGGGTTAGGCTTATCTCAACACGCGTTAGCCGCAGAACAACTGGATATTCATGACGGTTCAGCAATTACAATTACCTCTCCTCAGAACGGAGCGACTGTTGAGAGTGCGTTTGACCTCGCCTACTCTTTTCGAAAAGGCATGATGGCCGACCACGTCCATGTCTTTTTAGATGGAGAATATCAGAAGGGGTTTAAGGGAAAGTTCAGCGATGTTCCTCGCGGCCCTCATACGATTACGGTCAAAGTCGCCACCCATGATCACGATATGGTGACGGTTTCTGATTCAGTTGAAGTCATGGTCAAATAAAGCCAAGTGCCGTTCTGAGACTTGTTGGAGGTTGTGAAGTTTGACGGGGGAAGCTGGGCTGCTGGCTGGACTTTGCAGCAAGGTTCCGTTCGGAATGAGATCGTGCATGTGGACGTTCTGGGCCGCACAGCTTGCCCATTCTTGCTTTACCTCTCTCTCTTTTCCCTCCCATGGGATCCCCAAGTTCTTCTGCATCCGATCTTCCAGACCCGTACATGGTTCAGCGACTCAGGGGAGGGTAGAAGCCCATGACAGATCCGGACAAAGACACTCCTGACCAGTTCCAACAAACCCTGCGTCATCTGAGGGAGCGCGTTAAAGAACTCACTGCCCTCCATACTACCGCCCGCCTCTTTCAGGAGGAACAAGAATCGACTAAAAGCCTATTACGCAAGATCGTCGATCTCCTTCCCCCTTCCTGGCAATACCCAGAGATCACCGCCGGCCGGATCGAGTTTGATGGGATGAGAATTGTCACTCCCAACTATTGTGAAACTCCGTGGGTTCAACAAGCGAGATTCGTCTGCCATGGGAATCTGCCTGGGTTGGTGGAGGTGGTGTACTTGGAAGAAAAGCCTTATGAAGTGGAAGGACCCTTTCTGGAAGAAGAGCGGAGTCTGATCAACTCGTTGGCCGAAATGCTCAAAATTCATCTTGATCGAAAACGCTCAAATGAAGAACTCCGGAAATTCGTAAAGGTTTATCGGGACGCCACTGACCCCATTATTATCGAAGATCTGAATGGCACCATTGTGGATGTAAACCCCGAAACGGAACAGGACTATGAATGGCCGGCAGAAGAACTGATAGGGGCTCCCATCATGAAATTGATCCCTCGGGACGGTCAAGGGGCAGCCCGAAGGTTGCGGGCCCAATGCCTGCGTGGCGAGGTGGTTCGCAATGTCTCGGCTGTTCGGCAAACCAAATCCGGCAAGAGCATTCCTGTCCTGGTGTCTCTCTCCCTATTGACGAACGAAGGGGGCACTCCCATTGGGCTTGTAACCTTCACCAAAGATATCTCCCAAATCAAACAAGCAGAAGCCGCTCTCCAAGCGGCTCATGATGAATTAGAAGCGAGGGTCCAATCGCGAACGGCAGAACTCTCAAAAGCCAACCACGCGCTAACCGAAGAGATCACTCACCGGAAAACAGCGGAACAGCGGCTGGAAACGGCCCTCGTGAAACTTCAGCAGAGTCATGATGATCTGCAGGCCATTTTAAATCAGCTCCACATTGGCATTGTCCTGCTCAATTCAGAAGGCGTGATCATTTTTCTCAGTCAGGGCATGCAACCCCTTTCTCACAGACCACTGAAAAAGTATGTCGGGTGCCATTGGGAAGAGCTGTTTCAGGATCCTGAAACGATCAGGCACCTACATGATCTGATGGGACAACCCCCGACCAAACGCGAAAGCCTGACCGTGGAGATGACGCCGACTGCCGGTGGACGACATTGCTGGGTGACGGTCGATGTTCGAGAGGACCCACGGGACGCCAATCAAAAAATCCTCTATTTGTATGACATCTCGGAGGTGGAAGATTTACGACGATTACTTTCCGAAACCGGAAAATTCCAAGATTTGATCGGAAAGAGCCCGGCAATGCAGATGGTCTTCCAGCACATCAAGGACCTGGCCCGAGTCGACTCCACTGTGTTGATCGAGGGAGAAACAGGAACGGGCAAGGAACTGGTGGCCCGCGCTATTCATCGCACCAGCTCTCGACAAGATGGACCGTTTCTTGCCGTCAATTGTGCGGGGCTCACCGAATCGCTCGTGGCCAGTCAACTATTCGGCCATATTCGTGGAGCCTTTACCGGCGCGGTGTCCGATCAAAAGGGGGTGTTTGAAGCGGCCGAAGGTGGCACCCTCTTTTTGGACGAAATCGGTGATATCCCTATGACCGTTCAAACCAGCCTGCTTAGAGTGCTTCAGGAACGAGAAATAACTCGGGTTGGAGAATCCAAACTCCGGAAAATCGATGTTCGGGTGATTGCCGCCACGCATCATAATTTGGCGAATGATGTCAAATCAGGAACATTTCGTGCCGATTTACTATATCGGATTCGGGTCGGTCGCATACTGCTTCCCCCTTTACGGGAACGACGTGAAGACATTCCCCTTCTCGCAAGTGCTTTTCTTGGACAATACAGGGCAACGACCGGACGACCGGTAGAATCGATCAGTCACCAGGCTCTACGCCTACTTATTGGATACTCATGGCCAGGAAATGTGCGCGAACTTCAGCATGCTATCGAATTTGGGGTCGTTCGTTCTCGAAGCTCTAGCTTAGAACCCCATGACTTCCCTCCGGAGATTCTGGGTAGGGAAGAGCATCCCTCTCCCAAATCCCCGCAATCCACTTTTGACTCAAAAAAGGACGCCGCGATTCTCGAAGCCCTGGAAAAAACCGGGGGCAATAAGTCTGCTGCTGCCAAGCACTTGGGCATGAGTCGGGTTACCTTGTATCGCCATCTCCATCGCCTTGGGGTTCAATAGTCCTCCCCCACTACACCAAAGAGAGCCTAGAATTTATTAACAAGTGCATATAAATTGCGTAAACATGGTTACACTTTTAAACAAAATTGTAAAGTTGTAACATTACAAGTTAACGGTATTTATAGGTTTGTATAATTATAACTATATGAAAAATAAAAATAATTTTATCATCATGCTTTGGCATAGAGTTTGATTATGTAAATTATCACGAAAGAAAGTCTGAATATTACGTAAATGTATTCAATAACAAGGAGGACGTACAATGAAATTCAATACATTACTCATGACGACGGCATTAGTATTAGGGGGCGGCGGTTTGGTCCATGCGGATGTCACCAATCCGATCGTGTTTGATAGCCCCCTTGGGAATGACTCCCAATTATTACGTGTGCAGAACGAAACAGGGGTGACAAACAATAGGATAGGAAATCTGGAGAATAGAATTGAATTGTTGGAATCCCAAATTCAAACACTTTTGCATGGGTTGGCCGACAACCGGAACACGTCCATTTTCGGAGGCACACCTTATGATGAAGAAACCATTCAGAGGATGAACCAGTGGTCGCCGGAAGACCATCTGAGTAAAGCCCAGGAAAAAGTCGTGTACTCCGAGGAATTGAAATCGAAAATTCAACAATTTCAAGGTCGAATCGATCAACTGACCAAAAGACCCTATTTGGATACAAAAGGTTTTAAACGGGCTGGATTGAAACGGCTTATGGGAAATCTCCAACAAGAATTGCGTATGGAGACGGCAAAGTTGGCTTGGCACAAAACCCAGGCCGAACGGTTAAGCCGTATGGCGTCACTCGAAGAGACGGCACCGATGGGGAAAGAGTCCTAACTGACCTGAGGGCCCATTCGCTTCATTGAACCTAAAGACGGCTTTTCGCGCCCAACCGCCGTCTTTAGGTTCAAGAGTATCGAGTTTTGCAGAGCCACTTTGGTTTGTAGCTATTCACGCTTAATCAAATCGTTCAGGACTCAGCTCAATACCATGGGTTAGCAGGGAATGCTGTCGACCTGATCCACACCTATGGGTATGTTAGAGTTACCGTTGATGTGGATGAAGTATTAATGGGGAAAATCGTCTTCCTTCGTGAACCATGCATACCCGCTGATCTTGGCTAAAATATAGAGACTTGGTTAATTGTTGCCAGGCCGTCAGGGTATCGGGAACGAACGTCTGTTTGGAAAAACGGGTTCATCATGTCTGAACTATGCGTGAAACAATTATCCTACAGTCGACTAAACGTGAAGAGCTGATTGATATTACAGAAGCTGTCCGGGCCATTTTAACGCGAAGCTCCATCCACAGTGGCCTTATCCATGTGTATGCACAAGGGGCGACGGCCGCCATTATGGTTCAAGAAAATTGGGATGAGAGTGTCCCGCTGGATGTGGTCGATTTATTGCGCAAACTCATTCCGTCAGGGGTGTGGTTGCATGATGCACAAGATGGCAACGGGGATTCCCATTTAAAGGCCGGTCTCGTTGGGCCATCAGAAACGATTCCGATTATCGATGGTCAACTAGGCTTATCACAATGGCAAAACCTTTTTTTCTGCGAATTTGATGGCCCACGGACAGAACGGCGGGTCGTCTGTACCGTTATTCGTGACCTGGAGGATTGAATCTACTATCCTTTTGAGATTGTTCAAAGAGAAGGCCGTCGACAATTCCTAACAGACCCATGACTTTTTCTAAGGTATTGCTCTGTTGATTGATCCATGTCATCGCTTCTTTTGCTCCGCCATTTTTCGTTTGAGCCAAACTCAGGAATTGAATGGCTCCAGCCTTGTCCAGCGTATCCATCTCAGCATGTTCTGAGGGAATCACCTGGTCAATTGTTTTACGCGCTCCAGAAATATCGCCTTGTTCCGCTTGAATCACCGCGATGTTCATCAGGCTGCTATTCCTAGCAAGCCCCGCCGGGATGTCATGTGTCAGATTTAGCGCTTTCTGAATGTGCCCAGCTCTCGCTGCGGTCATGGCAACTTGAGGTAACAAGGTTTCTTGAGTATAGGAAGTGAATCCGAATGTCTGTAAGTTCTTTAGGGCGATTTTCACTTTACCTTGTCGTGCGTATCCATAGATGATTCCTTTCAATGCGTTTTCTTGGAATACGCGTTTTTTGATGCTCATGGTCAGTTCCAAGCCTTCTTCTATTTTTCCTGTCTGGGCTAGCACATGGACGATTCCTGCAAGCGTTTCCTCGTACTCGTCTACATCATTGATTCGAGCCGCTGTTTTTAAGGCTGCCGGTAGATCATTCCTCTGTGTTTGTTCTCTAGCGATGGCACGTAGCGCTTGGTTTCGTTTCTTCTGCCGTGAGATATGTGGGACCATACGAAAGGCTTCTTGAATGTCTCCATTTGTGATGAATGCTTTGGCTAATGCATAGATAGCTTGGCTTCGATCATAGGTGTCTTTGATCGACGAGACGATCTGCCAGGCCATTTTTCTATGCCCTTGCTCAAGCAGGGCCAACGCCATGTCCTCGAAGGCGAAGGTTTGCCATTTTGGTCGCATGCGTTGAATAGTTTCGAGCGCTGCGTCTACAGCTCCTGCTTTTGTCTGGGCTAAAACAATGGCTTTAAAGGCTCGGTCCTTCTGCGATAAATCCTTAATGTTCTTGGTCATTTCTATGGCGGCCGCTATACTGCCAGCTTGGGCTTGTGCTCTTACAATATAGAGGTACATGTCTTCTCGATATTTTTGAGAGCGAAGACTTTTTGCAAGTTCTCTGACTTTGTCGAGTTTGTGTTGATTGGCTAAGGTTCTCCCAAGACTTTTGATGGTAAATTCTCGTTCTTTCTCGTCCTCAATCATTCCAGCAATCTTGATGGCATGATCGCTATCCTCGGCCAAAGCATATCGTAAGGCCAACGAATTCAACGCGAGTGTTCGCCAGGGCTCATCCTTAAAGGTTTCCGTTATGGCTCTTGTTTGATGAAGGATTGATAAAGCCTTCGATAACCTGCCAGATTCTAGCCCCCAGACCATCGAACTTCCGAGAAGCACACATATTCCAACGAGGACACACCATGGATATCTTCGTGTAATTCGTTCTCTTTGATGGTGTTTGTTGATCATGGGAAATTTTGAGGGTTGTTGCCAAAAGCTACCTGTCAATGTCTTAACTCTGTCGGTTATTTCAACTGGTTTCTTGTCTGACAGATATAATCAGCGTGTCGGTAGCGGACAAGTGTTCTGGTGGGAGAAAAGCTGGCGTCTCTTTAGGAACTCGCTTGCGATGATCAGGTTAGGTATTGACGAACTAGTCGTCCACATACTTCAAGCTGTTTCTCCATCTCAAGTCTTTAGCGAGCAATGTTAGAAAGAGGAACCGCTTTTTAGTGTGAGGATATAGTTGGTGAGGTCGTTGATTTGTTTGTCATCGAGGGGGAACGCCGGCATGAAGGATCCGGGCGAAACCGATTGAGGGTCCTTGAAATGCTGGATATGCCAGGCGCGATCGGGTCTCCGATCTGCGACAAACGAAAGATCGGGGGCTATTGTCGCGCCTTCACCATGAATTCGATGACAGGTCTTGCACCCGAATTGTTGGACCAACCCCACCCCCCGTTCAACCGAGGGGTCTTTTTTGGGCACCGCGTAGAGCTGTTGAAGAGACGTTCCGAGTAAGACGAAGACCGTTATCAGAAATCCAAGTCCTACCCCCAGGGTCATTGGACGCGCAGAGGGATGGCGTTCGGGATTCCGATCCACAAAGGGCAGCAGAAACAATCCTGTAAAAAACAACAGAGGCAGGAGCCATGTCGCAAGAGGGCCAAGGGCTCCCGGTGCGTATTTCAAAAGTTGGTAATGAAACAAAAAGTACCATTCTGGGACAGGGATGAAGGAATGATCGGATGGATCTGCTCGATCGGCTAGCGGGAATTCAATAAAGATGGCGAGGGTTGAAACAACAAGAAACACGCCCAGCATGACCACGGCGTCCATATAGACTTGCCGTGGGTAAAAGGTCTCGCTGCCCATTATGGCCCGGGTTTCATCATGAGGCCCAGCGGGCCCCACTCGTCGAAGCGTAAAAAGGTGGAGCATGATGCCAAGAATGATAGCCGCGGGAAGAAACGCGACATGAATAGCAAAAAACCGTGAAAGCGTGAGGGCGCCTAATGTCTCTCCTCCACGAAGAACCCTCACCAGGAAATCTCCGATCAATGGAACGGATCCCACCATATTGATGCCCACTTGGGTGGCCCAGTAAGCGTTTTGATCCCAGGGGAGTAAATATCCGGTAAAGCCAAATCCCAACATGAAGATCAGCAATACGACCCCAATGATCCACATCATCTCGCGTGGGCGCTTATAAGAGCCATCAAAAAACACTTGGAGCATATGAAGTCCAATGGCCATCATGACGGCTGAAGCTCCCCAATGGTGCAGCCCGCGAATAAACCAGCCCCCCCAGACTTCATCCTGAATGTAGCGAACGGTGTCATACGCATGATCGGTTGACGGCACGTAGTACACCATGAGCAACATGCCAGTCAGGACTTGCAAGCCAAAGAGAAACAAGGTGGCGGACCCGAAGACATAGTTCCAACTTGCCCCCCCGGGAATCGGCTCGTCGAGCAAGGTTTGTTCGAGCGGTTGTAACTTGAGCCGGTCGTCCAGCCAGTCGTAGAGGCGTGCACGCATGGGATTACAACTCCACCTTTTCAGGGAGTCCGGATTTGAACTCCTGATAGAGGACCAGTAATTCTCCATTTTCTACTTTCGACGGCAGCGTATCCAAAGGACGGGGGGCAGGCCCCGCTTTTACGGTTCCCTCTATATCATAGACACTGCCGTGGCATGGGCATTTAAAAAGCCGTTCTTGTTGCTCCCACCGATAGCCGCATCCCAAATGAGGACAGATGGGAGAATAGACGGTGATCGAATCATCCTTTCGTTTCACGGCCCAGATGCCTTTAGTGGATTGACTGTTTTGCCATCCGTCTTTCACCGTCATGGCGTAATCCAGGGCCGTTGGTGTATCCGTAGGGAGATCGTCAACTTTTGCCACGGCAATCCAATCCTTGGGTTGCCGCTGGAGTGCCGGAGAAATGAGATACGCGACCATTGGCATCGCCAACGACACGCCGATGAATGAAGAAATCGCGACGGTGACTTTTACAAAAAAGGATCGGCGGGTGCCGACGGGTGTGGATAAACCTTCCTCCATAACAAAGCTCCTTGATGGCGGTTCTTCAGGGCCGGTTGCCCAAAATTGTTATAGGAATAGAGCCGAATGATTGGTCTGGCTACCCAACAAAAACCGGAATACGTGCAATAAAGAGCCTGTTGCGATGGATCGTGGTGCTGGAATAAAAAGAGAGGAAAGGGTTCGTCATGAATAGATCAAAGGGGTATAAAAGTATGTCTCAACTGGAAAAAGCTCCTCAATGAAAGTCTACCAGGAAAGAAGAAGACGTCAAGAACAGAGAGAGACGCGGTGGCGACGGTTAGCTTGGGGACGATGTCGGGAAAGGCGGTCGGCGAGCTTCAAACTACCAGGAACGGGGAGAGCCTGTATCGATGTGGATGAAGCCCTGCTGTCGATAATATCCCACGCCGCCATACTGAAGTTTTCTGGCGGTGCGCCGGATGGCAGAAAGCCGGACTCCTGGAATAGAAAAATCCATCGCCTGCCCTTTGGTATGAAAGCTGTTCACCACCGCACCTTTTTCATGAAGCACGAGCAAATTGTTATAGGCCGGGGAGCGGTATCCTGAATAAATGTGCACTTCTTTCTTCCCGCCTCCGACCGCCTTTTCTATATTATTGAGGAATTCTATCAAGCGGATATCCATTCGATGGACGTTCTTGGTGTGATTGCAGCGAAGAAGATAGTTGATGTCTGTAAGTGCTTCCCGATCATATCGTCCTGAACGGGACCGAAATCGCGCATCGAGCCGTTCATCCGTGTGGGTATTGTACAGGCGAAGCCTTCCTTCAGGGAGCGAGGAGGATAAGGCAAAGTCGGGGAAGAGAATCCGGCTTCCAAAAACGGCGGCCCCTGCAAGGGAAAACTTCAGAAAAGCACGCCGTGACCATTCTTCTGGTGACCGTTTAGTATCCATGATATTTTCTTAAGACCCCAGGGCGGGGCCAAATAAGTGACAATAATACGTATTTCTACCAAAATCCGATAACGTGGTCAATTAGTCATAAGGGTAAGAATTGGCTAGTCAACCACTTTGCTGCGGCGATGAAACCGCAACACGATGCCGGGATCAGGATGGAGGTTGACCTTGGCTTCTTCTTTGCCTTTATAGGGAAGGCTATTCAGCACATGGCGGATCGCTTCGAGCCTGGCTTTCAGTTTATTGTTGGCTTTGACGATCACCCAGGGGGAATACGAGGTATGGGTTTTACTGAACATTTCTTCCTTGTACATCGTGTAGAGATCCCAATGGTCCTGGGCTTTATTGTCCACCGGGCTAATTTTCCATTGTTTTAGGGGATTGGTGACCCGCCGTTTAAATCGTCGATGTTGTTCGTCTTTCGAAATAGAGAACCAGAATTTTATGAGTTCGATGTTGTCTTCATAGAGCATATGCTCAAACTCCGGAACTTGCTGCATAAATGTTTCGTATTGTGGCTTCGTGCAAAATTGCATCACAGGTTCCACAACGGCACGGTTGTACCAACTGCGATCAAAAAAGGCGATTTCTCCAGGATTGGGAAGATTCTTGACGTATCGCTGAAAATACCATTGTCCCTTTTCGATTTCAGTTGGTTTTGGCAGCGCAACGACTTTCATCGAGCGTGGATTCAGGTGTTCAATAAAGCGGCGAATCGCGCCTCCTTTCCCTGCGGCATCACGACCTTCAAAGACAATGGCCACCCGTCGTCCTGTGAGCTGAACGTCTCGTTGCAACTTCACAAGTTCAATTTGCAACTGTCGTAATTCCGCTTCATAACGCAATGTGCGCAACGCACTTTTCGTATTGATGCTTTTTGACTTTAAGAGTTGCATGAGCCCCCGTTTCGAGGTGAGCTCGGCGAAATCTTCCGGGCTGAGAGGTTGGGGCGTTTTCGGAGCAGGAACCGCTGTGAGTTTCTTGTTTAGGGCCATTACGTGTTAAATCTCCTTACAAGGGGCTGTTTGTCTTTACTATCTTAATGTTCAATGGAGCATATGTCATGAAAAAAAGGAAGTGTCTATGAGTCATCGTCGTGTCGTCACACTCTCTCAAATTGGGGATGTTTCGATTGTTTGTAAGACCAAACGGGACATGTCCGGGGAAACCCCATTCGATAAACGCGATGATGAATCCTTAGGCTGGGGATATTGGGACCGTATTTGGCCTTCTTCCGTTGCGTTATCAGAATATCTCATTCACCAGTATTTCCCGCAAGGACTGGCCGGATTGAGGGTTCTGGAAATTGGGTGTGGCACGGGCCTGCCCGGAATTGTGGCTGCACGCCTCGGCGGGTTCACCATGTTCTCGGATCTGGTGCCCGTCACGCTTGAAGCCGTTAAAGAAAGCTGCCAGCTCAATTCTATCATGCATTTTTCGACGTGCAATTTGGATTGGTCAAAAGCCATTGCATTAAGAGACGAATATGATGTGGTGATAGGGAGCGAAATCTTTTATGACGACGCGATTTTGCCGCATGTCACCCGACTCTTAGACCAGGTGCTTGCTCCAGAAGGGAAAGGCATCTTTTGTGATCCCAATAGACTGGGGCTAGATTCGATTAAGCTGGCATTCCAAGAGAAATTTCATCTGTCAGGCCAGCCCATCCCACTCAACTGGCCTCCCAGAAAAAATAGAAGAAAACAAAAGCTCGTGTATCGTTACGAACTCACACGCAACCCTCAAAAATTTTTTTGATGGGTAGATGATTTTCTAGCCAGAGCTAACACTTGCCTGTAGGGACAGGGTCATTCCCGCATAGGCGGGAATCCAGAATTGACTTTTCTTCGACCTTGATAGATTTTGCTCAGGATGAGAGGCGGAAAATTCTGGTTTATCACTAACCCTATAGACTTAAAAAGCCTTGCAAGTTCCAAATAATTGAGCTGCATGGTTTCCCCCAAAAAGACGCATCGTTCCTTGTCTAGATAACACAGAAAAAAAGTTGGTGGTTCCAGCCTGATGGTTGTCGAAGACCGAAATAATATTATTTGGAATTAATCTGTTTTTGTCATTGACAAAATAAAATGTTAGTTCCCAAGGAGAACGGCTCATTTTCACATATTCAGTCCTTCCTCCTAATCGCGCTTTCCCTAACTTATGGTCGATCAAATCAAATGTATAAAACTCTTTTTCGAATTCACCTTTTTCAGTGATCGGTCCTTCGGCTGTCCATCTTGTTGCCACTCCCTCCTTAAACGTGCAATGTAGTTTTGTGGCACTCATCAAGATTTCGTTAGGATTCGGCTCCCCAAATGCGAGATGTTTAGGAAAACTAATGACTGAGAAGAGGATGAAGATACAGAAGCTGTGAAATTGCAATAGTTCTTTTCCCATAAGTATAACTCCCCTTTGTTACGATGATAATCCTAATTCTATCTAAAATCGAGGCAGCTACCTTTCGCGCGATTATTTGGATAGCTATGAAAAACAAGTAAGCAGGAGCATGAAAAAGTCCACTAGCGACCCTCTAGCGATCTATTTGAATTTTCCCGAAAAAATTGACGGGTTCTAGAGGGCAAAGTACAATTTCTGCCATGTTTCAAACACTTAAGGAATATTCAGCAGTATCTTGGAAGGGATCGAAGGAGTATGACGGCCTGGAAGCTGTTGTGGCTGGTATTGCCGAAGGGGCTGCCCAAATTCAAGCCAAAGTCCGTGCGGCGGTTCTCGGCGATGCAGTCGGTGCGACTGGTGAAACCAATGTTCAAGGAGAGGTGGTCCAGATTTTGGATACCTTTTCCTCCGAGACGTTAGTCGACACGTTGAAGCAATGTGGCCGCGTGGCCGCCATTGGGTCGGAGGAAATTGAGGAGACGGTCATTGTTGGCGATAGTCCCGCACATCAGTACTTGGTGCAAATGGACCCATTGGATGGGTCTTCTAATATTGATGTAGCTGTCAGCGTGGGTTCGATTTTGGGAATTTGGAAACGGCAGACTCGTGAGAGGGTTAGCGACTCGACGCTATTGAAAAAGGGAAATGAGCAAGTCGCCGCAGTCTATACGGTTTACGGCTCTTGCACGATGATGGTCGTGGCCACCCGGGAAGGCGTTCAAGGTTTTACACTTGATCCGGCTGATGGAGCATTCCGGCTCACCAATCCGGATATTCACATTCCGGAGAAGAACTCATGTTACAGCACCAATGAAGGGAATTTTAAGGATTTCGGTGCGGGAACCCAAAAAGCTGTTGAAGAATTACGGAATACCTATTCGCTTCGATATGTGGGATCTCTGGTGGCCGACTTTCACCGGAATCTCCTAAAAGGGGGAATCTTCTTGTACCCCAGCACCAAGAAAAGTCCGGAAGGAAAGCTTCGTCTGATGTATGAAGCCAACCCGTTGGCCTTCATCGCCGAGCAAGCCGGCGGCGGAGCCTCGTCTGGGAAAGAACGTATTTTAGATATCCAACCTCAAAAGTTACACCAGCGCACCGCGCTCATCATTGGCAACAAGGACGTCGTAGAACGAACGGTGGGAGTCATGAATGGTGGATGATTGATTTGCTCATCCCTCAGCAGCGATGAATCAGTCTGTACGGTTGAACTGTAAATAAGGACAGGCTCGATTACCTCGTCATACAAGCCTCGAATCTCCCATCTCCCATGATGGGAACAAATACCGCTTGGTGGTCAAGATCAATTATCAGTTTCGGATCGTGTATATCCGCTTTATCGGCACTCACAAACAGTACGATATGATCGATGTCAGCACCGTGTAGATAAGGCAAAGGCATCATGAAGATTCGTCCAATCAAGTCAGAGCGAGATTACGAACAGGCATTGAACCACATTGAGCAACTGATGGATGCGAAGCCGGGAACAATACGCGGGGATAACCTGGATATCCTCACCACGCTTGTTGAAGCCTATGAGGCCAAGCATCATGCCATTTGTCCCCCAGACCCGATCGACGCCATCAAATTCCGTATGGATCAACTGGGCATGAGCCGCAAGGACCTCGAAGCGATACTCGGTGGGCGTGGGCGTATTTCGGAAATACTTTCCCGGAAACGCCGACTGTCGCTTCAAATGATCCGCCGTCTTCACCGGACACTAGACAATCCTCTGGAAAGCCTCATTGACTCGGCCGCATAGCCACATCCCTGACGGCCAGCCTCCTCATTCTCCGTGTATTTTCTTGTGCTGAGGGGCCAGAAGTTCCCTCTCAGTTAATGGTGCTACGCACACAGTGGCGGCGTCAGGCCGCCTGTAGTTCGGCCGCGAATTGTTGGCGCTTGGGTGCCAAATTAGGGCACCGACATTAATCCTGCACACACCATTCATTGACTGGAAGTGTTGAATCATGAGGGTATCAAAGGCCATATTCCGCCATGAAGCCCTTGGCGATCAACAGCCTCGGGTCTGTTCAAAAAAGCATGCCCTGAGTGTGTCGAATGGGCTGTCCTGAGTCGTTCGATTCTTCGACAAGCTCAGAACTCACGATGTACCCGTCGAAGTATCATCCTGAGCTTGTCGAAGGATGATACTTCGACGGGCTCACCCTGATCGTCATGCTCTTTACTTCTCACTTTTCACTTCTTACTGGTCTAGAGAACGCGGCTGGCGGCTTTTTTCAACAGACCCTTGGTGGAAGTTCAGGCACCGGCGAGCGTGGGCTGAGGGGGTGTGTAGGCCCAATACTGTTGAATGAAGTCTTCCCCAGCCGTTGGGTTTTTTCGAGCCGCCATTTATTCATGGGTTGCTTGGATACGCGCGAATTGGAAGACGCGATGAGGCGGAACCGGGAGCTGTCGGGCGAGTTCAGTGGGAGAGATTGCAAGTTCGTCAAGTTCGTCGCTCAGAATTTCCCCTGGATGAACAGGTTTCCTAGCCATGGTTGCTGCATTTCTTGGTCATAAAAAGCTTATGCCAACAGGGCTTTGAGATCTTTCATAAGAAGGAAAAGATGATACTCATCAGTAGGGCTGGACTCAAAGTTAAACTGCTTATACCAATTCTTGGCCTTTTTATCTTTAGCGTGAACGAGTAATGCTCTGATCCCTGCAATGTCCGAGGCTTGTACCGTCCGTAGCAACGCATCTTTCAAGAGTGCCTGTCCGAGGCCTTGACCTTGAACTTCTTGATCGACGGCCAGTCTTGCCAGGATCATGACCGGTACAGGATGTTTGGCGAGCCCTCGTTGCACTCGCTTCGGAGTTTCCGCGTGAATGACGGAACCGACTGCTAGAGTATAAAAGCCAACAACGTGTTTGCTCGAACAGGTCACGTAGGTTTGTGCCGCATGAGTGCGTTGGTTCAGTAGAGCATAGCGACGGAGATAGGTATTCAAGGCCTCTTCGCCACAATCAAATGCCTCTGTGTTATGCTAAGCAGTGAGTTTGCCTATGCTCGTGAACCGCGGGTTCTTACTCACCGTTCCAAGATGCTTTTGGCAGAAAGTAAGCGTTTGAGCTTTGGCTTACTTGAGGTCGGGCGGTCGAGTACAGCTTGAAACTTAGCCCACTTTTCATCATCCAGTTCAAAGAGCCGACGATCGGCGAGTGTGCGTGAAGCTGCATCCAACCCATGATGAAGCAGAAACTCTGTCACGGATTTATGGCTAATTTCCGCAGCCTGCTGTAACAGCTGTTTTGCTGCAGCTGGTACCCGCATGTCAATTCTCTCTCGTGTTTCCATTCTTGCCATGTCAAAGCCTTCAACGAAAGTATAACACGGGAATAGGAAATTTAAACCTAGAAACCGCCGTTGAGAGCGAAAAAGCTGTGCAAGATATTTACGTGGATGGGGAATTTAAAAAACTTGTGGTCACCTTGGGGGTGATGAGAGATTTTTTACATTTCCCAGGTGCGTGAAGAGCTTAGGCAGACCCTTCGCCATGCTCAGGACATGCTTTCGTGATCCAACTGCGGTTTCTAGGTTAAAGCATTAACACAGGCCTGACCCCTTTAGACGCCCTTCGTGTTTGTTGGGGTTCTCCTTACATGCCAGCAGAACACTCTCTTTCTCTGCTTTTCAACTATCCGAAGCAGCAACTCCAAGTCAGTCATGAGCTGCGCGGCGGCCGGCCGCCTGTAGTTCGGCCGCGAATTGTTGAAGTTCTTGAAGTTTTCGGAGACGCTGGTCTGGTGTCAATTTAAGGTTCTCTCGTAACAATGAACGATCGACGTCGCGTTTGTACATTTCAATGACTGGGTCGGGATTGGGCCGACGGTTTTCCTGATCTCCTTGGGTTGTCTGGGTGCTTCGTTCGACGTCTGACATCATAAACGATTCTATCATGTTGTGAGACCTGTATCACCTCCTGCCAGATCTTGACATCTTAGCTAAATCAAGTCGTTGGGCTATACTTCAGTTCGTCAAACCCGTGCCGAAGGGCGATGCCGGGAAGCGTAGTTTTACTGTGACGCCCATGCCTCGAAGATGGGCTGTAAGAGGTTGAATATATTTGGATTTTTGTTCGGAGTGGCCTGCGCGACCTCTTTGTTGCTGCGTGTATTATTTGCTGGGACTTTTGCCTGGTTCTTCTATGGGCCTTTTGGTTGATTGCAGACTTTGGGGGCCGTTCGTACAATGCACGTTCTCACGAACGAGTGGGATAGTCTGATTGTGTCTTTCACATTTTGGTCCCTGACGGAAGGGTAGGATTATGGCAAAAGTCCTTGAAGGCCCAGGAATGGGTTTGCTACGGAAATGGGGGATAGCAACCCCGAACTATGTCGTGGTGACGTCAAACGATGAGTTTGAAAAACTCTCTAACGCGAATGATTGGCTGCAAAAGAGCAAGCTGGTCGTCAAAGCCCACGAGGCCTTAGGCTCCAGATTTAAACTGGGGCTGGTGAAGGTGGGATTAGATTTGGCTGGAGCCAAGTCGGCGGTGAAGGAGATGCTGGGCAAGCAGGTGGAATCGGTGACCATTCGAGAAGTCATTGTCTCGGAAGCCATCGACCACAAGGAAGAATATTATGCTTCCGTGAAGTCCACTCGTGAAGGCGTGGATGTGATGGTCACGACCTATGGCGGCGTGGAAGTCGAAGCCAACTGGGAAAAAGTGCAAAAGTTGGCCGTTGAAATTGGGGAATCGCCGACAGATGCCCAATTAGCGAAATTATCGAAAGACGCAGGGTTCACAGGTGACACGGCCACAAAAATGGCTGAATTTTTAAAGAAATTATACATTTGTTTTGATAATGAAGATGCACAATATTTAGAAATTAATCCGGTTGTACAAAACTCAAATGGCGACTTGGTCGCGCTTGATGCTGTCACACTGCTTGATGGCGATGCCAAGTTCAGACATAAAGATTGGACATTCCCCTTCGCCGCTGAATTTGGTCGTGCGTACACGACCAATGAAGAAGAGGTGATGGCGGTGGATGCGAAAGTCAAAGGCTCTGTGAAGCTCATTGAAATTCCGGGAGGCAATATTGCCATGCTCCCAGCTGGTGGTGGGGCAAGCGTGTACTACTCGGATGCCGTCGTGGCGCGTGGAGGCAAATTAGCCAACTACGCGGAATATTCTGGTGATCCGCCGGATTGGGCGGTAGAAGTCCTCACCGATAAAGTCTGTTCCTTGCCGAATATCAAACATATTATCGTTGGTGGAGCCATTGCGAATTTCACGGATGTGAAAAAAACCTTTGGCGGCATTATTAATGCCTTCCGGAAAGCCAAGGGTGAAGGGAAGTTGAATGGGGTGAAAATCTGGGTGCGGCGCGGCGGCCCTAATGAATTACAGGGGTTAGCGGCCATGCGTGCCTTACAAGACGAAGGCTTTGATATTCATGTGTACGACCGCACGACGCCATTGACGGACATTGTCGATATGGCGATGGCGGCAAAATAAACTACTTGAACTTGAGAAATTAGGAGATCGGATCAATGAGTATTCTTGCCACGAAAGATACGCATGTCGTTATTCAGGGTGGTGTGGCTGGTGTCAATGCTGCCCGTCGGATGGCGGAGTTTCGCTATATGATTAAGCAACCGTTGAATGTCTCGGCCTTTGTCTATCCACCAGATGCCGGAAAGACCAATGAAATTGTGTGCGGCACAGAGTTGGTGGCTATTCCCATTTATAAGACCGTGGCTGAAGCCACAGCCAATCATCCTGAAATTAATACCAGCTTGGTGTATATCGGTGCGAATCGAGCCTATGAAGGCACGATGGATGCGCTGAATGATCCCAAAATCCACACGGTCTCCATGATTACCGAAGGGGTTCCTGAAAAAGATGCCAAACTTCTTGGAAAACATGCCCGGAAATTAGGAAAAACGTTTAACGGACCTTCTTCTATCGGGGTGGTGTCGGCCGGAGAATGTCGCTTAGGGGTAATCGGTGGGGCGTTCGATAACCTGACAGCCTGTAAGCTGTATCGTCCTGGATCCTTTGGCGTGATTACAAAATCAGGCGGACTATCTAACGAAATTATCTGGATCTGTTCTCAGTTTGCAGATGGGATTACGACTGCTATTGGAATCGGCGGCGACGCCTATCCAGGAACTGATTACGTCAGTTATTTGGAAATGTTTGAAAACGATCCGCAGACGAAGGCCGTCGTGATTGTTGGAGAAATGGGCGGGGATTTAGAAGAGCGTGCCGCCGAATGGTACGGTGCAAAGAAACGCCGAATTAAACTGTTGGCAGTGGTCTCAGGTTTTTGTCAGGAAAGCCTGCCGAAAGGTATGAAATTTGGCCATGCCGGTGCGAAAGAAGGGTTAAAAGGTGAAGGGTCGGCCCGGGCAAAATCAGAGGCGTTAAAGAAGTCTGGTGCGATTGTTCCAGAGACCTTCGGGGCCTTGGGGCCTGCCATTAAAGCGACTCATGAGGAGTTGTTGAAGACTGGAGCAGCCAAACCCATTCCGGATTTGGCCCCTGCCGATGTGCCACGGCTTCCGAAAACGGTCGCAGAAGCGAAAAAAGACGGTGAAGTCTTAGTGGCGCCTCTTATTCGCTCCACGATCAGTGATGACCGTGGAGATGAACCTCTCTATCAAGGGTATCCAGCTTCCGAGCTCATTAACGCGGGTTATGACATTCCGCACATTATTGGACTGCTGTGGGACAACCGACTCGTGTCAAAACAAGAAGCCGAAATCATTAAGCGGATTATTATGTTGTCCGCTGACCATGGTCCATGCGTCAGTGGTGCGTTAACGACCGTCATAGCAGCCTGTGCCGGCATAGGCCTTTCGCAAGCCGTGGCTGCGGGCATGATCATGATTGGCCCACGTTTTGGCGGGGCGGTCACCGATGCAGGCCGGTGGTTTAAATATGCTATTGATAACAAGATGGCGGTTGATGAATTTCTTGTTTATATGAAAGCGAATGTTGGTCCGGTTCCAGGTATTGGGCATAGGGTCAAAAGCTTGAAAAATCCGGATAAGCGCGTGAAAGAACTGGTTGGCCATGTCAAAAGTCTTGGAATCAAAACTCCTCATCTAGACTTTGCACTTGAAGTTGAAAAAATTACCGCCGCGAAAAAAGATAATTTGATCCTGAATGTCGATGGCACAATGGCTGCGGTATTGGTGGATATCGGGTTCCCAGTCGACAGTTTAAACGGCTTCTTTATCTTGGCTCGAACAATAGGGATGATTGGTCACTGGACAGATCAAAAACGTCAAGGCAGTCGGCTCATTCGTTTGTTCGATTATTTAGTGAATTATGCTTCACCCAAGCGGCGAGAAGTACCAAAACTGAAATAGGAGAGACATTAAAGCCGATGGTGTTGATTCCTCGGCTTGAACATTGAACTCAAATCGGGAGAACGCTTATGTCTGTAGATATGGTCAAAAAACTGTACGCTTCAATGGGACCGACGGTGGAAAAAGCCCGCAAGAAATTTGGGCGGCCTTTAACCTTGGCCGAAAAAATTTTGGTCAGCCATGCCGATAATTTCGATACCCAAGTCTGGGAACGGGGAAAAGCCATGTTGGCGCTTCGCCCTGACCGAGTGGCCATGCAAGATGCCACCGCTCAGATGGCTATGTTGCAATTTATTCAAGCCGGCAAGAAAAAGGCGGCGGTCCCGAGCACGATTCATTGTGATCATCTCATTCGGGCAGAAATGGGTTCTGAAAAAGATCTCATGGTGGCCAACAACGAGAATCGAGAAGTCTATAACTTTTTAGAGTCGGCTGCGAAAAAATATGGCATTGGATTCTGGAAGCCGGGGGCTGGGATTATTCATCAAGTGGTGCTGGAAAATTATGCGTTCCCCGGCGGACTTATTATCGGAACCGATTCACATACACCGAATGGCGGTGGATTGGGCATGTTGGCAATTGGTGTCGGTGGAGCCGATGCGGGTGAAGTGATGGCCGGCTTGCCATGGGAAGTGCTGCATCCCAAATTGATCGGTGTGAAGCTCACGGGCAAACTGAATGGCTGGGCCTCTCCCAAAGATGTCATCTTGTATATTTGTGGAAAGCTGACTGTCAAAGGCGGGACGAATAAGATTGTGGAATATTTTGGGCCTGGCGCCGAATCTATCAGTGCGACAGGCAAAGGGACCATCACGAACATGGGCGCTGAATTGGGTGCTACGACCTCCGTCTTCCCCTTTGATCAAAAAATGGTGGCCTATTTGAATATCACAGAGAGAGAAGACATCGCAAAATTAGCGGAAGCCAATAAAGATCTGTTAGTGGCTGACCCCGAGGTCTACCAGTCACCTGAAAAATATTATGATGAAATTGTCGAAATCGACCTTTCGGCCTTGGAGCCTCATGTTGTGGGGCCGCATTCTCCTGACCTGGCCCGGCCAATTTCGAAGTTGCGTGCAGAAGCCAAAGAAAAAGGCTATCCGGTAGAACTCAAAGCCACATTGTTAGGCAGTTGCACCAATTCTTCCTATGAAGATATTGGACGTTCGGCACATATTGCCAAGCAAGGGTTAAAGGCTGGTCTGAAAGCCAAGACTGCATTTCTAGTTTCACCTGGCTCAGAACGTATTTTCCATACCATGAAGCGTGACGGGTTTATGGAAACCTTTGAGCAGATGGGTGCGACCGTGTTGGCGAATGCCTGTGGCCCATGTATTGGTCAATGGAAGCGCGCCGATGGCGTCAAAGGAAAAGCTGATTCGATTGTCAGCACCTTTAACCGGAATTTCCCCGGACGGAATGATGGCATCCCCGACACGTTGTCCTTCTTGGCCAGCCCGGAAGTCGTGACGGCCTATGCTCTCACGGGAGACTTAGGGTTTGATCCGGTCAATGACACCATCAAAACAGCTGATGGCAAAGAAGTTAAATTAGAAGCGCCTCAAGGCGAAGAACTGCCCAGCCAAGGATTCGCCAAAGGAGAAGAAGGGTATGTGGCTCCGGCAGAAAATGGCGAAGGTTTGGAAGTGGATCTGCCTCCCACCAGTGAACGACTGCAATTGCTTCAGCCCTTTCCCCGTTGGGATGGAAATGATTTTGACAAGTTGCCTGTTTTAATTAAAACCAAAGGTAAAACGACGACGGACCATATTTCTCCGGCTGGTCCGTGGCTGAAGTTTCGGGGTCATCTGGACAAGATCAGTGACAACATGTTCTTAGGCGCCAATAATGCGTTCACGGGAGAAGCCGGAAAAGGCAACAATGTATTGACGGGTGAAAGTAATCTCACGCTTGCCCAGATTGCCCGTGACTATAAATCCAAAAACGTGGGATCCTTTGTCGTGGGCGACGAAAACTACGGTGAAGGCAGCAGCCGGGAGCATGCGGCCATGTCCCCGCGATTTCTGGGTGTACGGGCTGTGCTCACCAAAAGTTTTGCCCGCATCCATGAAACCAATTTAAAGAAACAGGGTATCCTTCCGATGACCTTTGCGAATCCGGCTGACTATGATCAGATCGAGCAAGAGGATCAGGTGAGTGTCACCGGGTTAAAAGATTTAGCTCCAGGGAAACCTGTTTCCATCGTGATTCATAAGAAAGATGGGCAGGACATCACGATTCAAGCAAATCATAGTATGACTGAACCCCAGATCGCCTGGTTCAGAGCAGGTTCAGCCCTCAATGCGTTGAACTGATTACCTGAAAGAGGGCTTGAATCCTATTCAACCTAATTTGTCATGCTTGCGAAGGCAGGCATCCAGAAATTAAAGAATAGTTCTGGATGCCCGTTTTCACGGGAATGACTTTTTATCGGCAATGAAAATGACAACCGACTCTAATAAACCCCAGCAATTCACCGAGCAAGCCAGTGCGATCCAACCGAAAATGGTGACGGTTGAGATTGAGGGAAAACCTTTTCAAGTTCCTGCGGGTATCACGCTGATGAAAGCCATGTGGTATGCCGGAAAGGAAGTGCTACGGGGAGCGGGATGTTTGGGTGGATTTTGTGGAGCCTGTGCCACCTATTACCGGACAAAAGACGATCCCAAAGTCAAAACCTGTCTAGCTTGTTCAATGGCCGTTGAAGAAGGCATGTCGTTTTCTTTTATGCCGGCTTTTCCTGCCCGAAAAGCCATCTATGATTTGCAAGAACTCAAGGATCCCAAGCAGGACTTATTTGAACTATATCCGGAAGCCCCATTGTGCCGGAATTGCAACGCCTGCACTGATGCCTGCCCGCAGAAAATCGATGTGCGGGAGGGGGTATGGAAAGCCGTCTTTGGAGATTTCAAAGCGGTCTCAGAAATGTTCATGGATTGTGTGATGTGTGGAATGTGTACCCCGGTCTGTATTGCAGATATCGCTCCCAATCTTGTGGCGGTCTATGCCAGCCGTGCCCAAGGCGTACATTTTACAGAGAAACCCGAAGGTCTTGCGAAACGGATCAAAAAAATTGCTGACGGGGAGTATCAAGAAGAATGGGACAGGATTCTGAAACTCTCAGATGAAGAATTGCAAAACACGACAGCTTCCATCAAGTAGTGATAGCTAATCGACCAGTATTTCTCGAATTTTTCCAATGGATATCACCGCGCAACAAAATCTTGTGCATCAAACGCGTGACGCCCGCCGCGCTATAGACTTCCCCAAGCTTTCTCCTGCTGAACGCGATACCCTTATCAAAAAGTATCATCCTGATCATCGGGTGCAAGCGTACCGGCCAATAAAATTTGGTCCAAACGCTGGCGAATCAACTGTCACAGAAGTGGCGACTCTCCTCGAAGGAGATAGCCCTATTCCCGCCGATTTTGATTTGACGCCTGAATATTCCGTGGATGTGCTCGTAGTTGGGGGCGGAGGTGCCGGGTGTGCGGCGGCGCTCCATGCGCATGCGGCAGGTTCAAATGTCTTGTTGGCCACAAAGTTACGGTTAGGCGATTCCAATTCTGTGATGGCTCAAGGCGGAATGCAAATTGCGGTGGCTCCAGATGATTCGCCTGTCCAGCATTTTCTGGACACCTTAAAAGGCGGTCATATGAAAAACGACCATGATCTATTGAAGGTGATGGTCGAAGAAGGCCCCTCGGTTGGACAGTGGTTATTGGAGTTGGGCGTATTGTTTGACCGTCAATCCGATGGGAATTTGCATGTCAAAAAAGGTGGAGGGAGTTCCAAGGCCCGCTTGTTGACCTGCTCGGACTATACCGGTCTCGAAATCATGCGGGTGTTGAAAGACGAGGTGATCAATCAAAAAATCCCGCTCTTAGAGTTTGGCGCGGTCGTGGAATTGTTAAGCGATGGCAAGGGCACTTGCACGGGAGCGGTCCTCCAAGATCTGGATAATAAACGCTACATTGTCGTGGCAGCCAAAACCGTCATTCTTGCCACAGGTGGAATCGGCCGGCTTCACATTCAAGGCTTTCCCACGAGCAATCACTATGGCGCCACCGGCGATGCTCTTGTCCTGGCGTATCGCATGGGTGTGCCGCTTGTGCAAATTGATACCTTCCAATATCATCCCTCAGGCGGGGTCTATCCTGAGCAATTAGTTGGCGCGTTAGTGACGGAAGGCATTCGTTCGGAAGGCGGGCATTTGGTCAATGCCAAAGGTGAACGCTTTGTGAATGAGTTGGATACACGTGATGTGGTCTCATCCTCTATCATCAGGGAATGTGAGGAGGGGCGTGGTGTGCGAACGGCGGCCGGGCGTGTGGGTGTGTGGTTAGATACGCCATTACTTGATGTGGCTCATGGTGCCGGAACTCTGGATAAACATTTTCCTGCCATGGTCCGGCAATATGAGCGGTATCAGGTGGATATTCGTAAAGATCCGATCTTAATTTATCCCACGCTGCATTATCAAAACGGCGGGGTCAAAATAGATGTGAAAGGTGAAACGCCAGCTCCGAATTTGTTCGTCGCCGGTGAGGCATCCGGCGGGCTACATGGACGCAATCGTCTCATGGGGAATTCGTTATTGGACCTGATGGTCTATGGAAAACGCGCTGGACAAGCGGCTGCTGAACGGGCGAAATCAATTTTGCAGGGAACATTGACACTTAATCATGTAAAGGAATTCCGGGCAGAAGCCACACGTCATCATGCGTCTAATGGATTAACTTCGCCTATGGTATTGCCCGCCTACACGCGGCAAGTCTAGGAAAAATGGTTCTTGGAACAAACTATGAGTCGTGACCCTTTCCGTCATGCCCGCGTAGGCGGGCATCCAGGATTCAATTGTGGAGAAATCCCCCTGTGTCTATATATTAGCCAGTCAAAGAAATGGAACGCTTTATATAGGAGTGACGAGCGATTTAGTCAAACGTTGTTGGGAGCATAAAGAAAATCTGGTTGAAGGCTTTACAAAACGCTATGACATTCACAATCTTGTTTACTATGAATTTCACGAGACTATGACAGAGGCCATTCAGCGTGAGAAACAAATGAAGAAATGGCGTCGTGCCTGGAAGCTTTCTTTGATTGAAGAGCAAAACCCTGAATGGCGTGATCTGTGGAAGGAAATTGTATGAAACTGGATTCCCGCTTGTGCGGGAATGACGCTGCTGAAAATAGGTGATCCACGTGATTGTTTTCCCCATTGACAGAAATCAATTCCCTAATATAAAGGACCACTATGAATATTCATGAGTTTCAGGCGAAGCAAGTATTTGCGCAATTTGGCATTCCGGTACCTAAAGGTAAAGAAATCAAAAATGCCCGTGCGGCCGAAAAATGGGCGGCAGCACTTGAGACACCTGTCTATGTTGTCAAAGCACAGATTCATGCTGGAGGACGGGGAAAAGCCGGTGGAGTCAAAATCACCAAAAATCGCGATGAAGTTCCAGGATTAGCGCAGGAACTCATTGGCAAAACCTTGGTCACGCACCAGACTGGTCCGAAAGGGCGAAAAGTCAGACGGTTGTTGATAGAGGAAGGTGCTGGTATTGCAAAGGAACTCTATCTGAGTTTGCTTGTGGATCGGGATTCCGGATTTCCCACGTTTATTGCAAGCACCGAAGGCGGGATGGATATTGAAGAAGTTGCAGAACAGACACCTGAAAAAGTGTTAAAAGAACCGATTGACCCTGCTGTAGGATTCCAGGGATACAATGGTCGAAACCTGGGCTTTGGCTTGGGCTTGCCGGAACTGGAACCAGCAGTCGTGAAGCCCTTCTTTCAAATGTTGGAGAATTTGTATCGTTTGTTCATGGAGAAAAATGCGGCGTTGGTCGAAATTAATCCATTGGTGATTACGACAGATAAGCGTCTAATCGCGTTGGATGGCAAGGTGTCGTTTGATGACAATGCCCTCTATAAACATCCAGATGTCCAAAAATTCAGGGATCTTCACGAAGAAGAACCGATGGAAATTGAGGCGGGAAAGCACAACCTCAATTATGTGAAGTTGGATGGTGACATTGGCTGTATGGTCAATGGCGCCGGGTTAGCCATGGCAACGATGGATGTTATTAAACTTGCCGGCTCGGAGCCGGCAAACTTTCTGGATGTTGGCGGAGGCGCCACTAAAGAAACGGTGGCAGCCGGATTTCGCATTCTTCTCAAGGATAAAAAAGTCAAAGGTATCTTCATTAATATTTTCGGCGGGATTGTGCGTTGTGAGCGCATTGCGCATGGTGTAATCGAAGCAGCCAAAGAAGTAGGCATCAAGTTGCCCGTGGTGGTTCGGCTTCAAGGGACCAATGCCGAAGAGGGCCGAAAACTGTTGGCTGACTCAGGCTTGAAGGTTGAAGGTATTGCTGATCTCTGGGAAGCCGCCCAGCGCATTGTGGCGCTCCGAAAAAAGAAAAAGTAACATCTCAGGTGAACAGATGAAATGTAAGGGCACCTCTTACAAAAAAATCTTGGGGAAGTCTAACAAGGATTTTTGATCAAAAGTAAAGTTGAGAGGTTGTTATGGGCACCGCGACTTTTAAAGATGCATTGGAACTTGTTGAGAACCTGTCTGATGATGAGCGTTGGTCTCTTATTGAGATTGTGAGGCGTCGCTTAGTTGAAGAACGTCGAGGCGAGATAGCGAAGAATGTCACAGAGTCCAGAAAAGATCTAGCCCAAGGTAACGTAAAAAAAGGAACTGTCGATGATCTTCTTCGTGAGCTTCAAGAATGAGACAACTTGTCTGGAGCAAGTCTTTTCTTCGAGCGTATAAAAGAAGTCTACAAAGGTATCCACATTTTAAATCTGACATTGAGCGAGTTCTCCGTATACTTGTTGAGGACCCCTTTAGATGCTCGCTTGAAAACGCATAAACTCAAGGGGAAGCTAGAAGGGACATGGGCATGTAGTGTCGCCTATGATTGCCGGTTGGTTTTTGAGTTTATCAAGAGTTCTTCAAGGGATGATGATATTTTTTTGATCGAAATTGGAACCCATGAAGAAGTATATTGAATCTGAATATGGGAAAGGTCACTAACAAATGAGTATTCTGGTTAACAAAAATACGCGGGTGGTTGTGCAGGGGATTACGGGAAAAGAAGGATCGTTTCATGCGACGCAGTGCAAAGCCTACGGGACTCAGGTCGTAGCGGGCGTGACGCCTGGAAAGGCCGGGCAAGAAGTTGAAGGGATCCCTGTCTTTAACTCAGTCCGGGATGCGGTCAAGCAAACGGAGGCCACGACATCGTTGATCTTTGTGCCTCCCCCATTTGCCGCCGACGCGATCCTGGAGGCGGCGGAAGCTGGAGTGTGGCTCATTATTTGTATCTCGGAAGGCATTCCGGTCAATGATATGGTGAAAGTGAAACGTGCTCTTCATGGGCGGGCCACTCGTCTCATTGGGCCCAATTGCCCTGGGATTATCACGGCAGACGAGTGCAAAATCGGCATCATGCCAGGGTTTATCCATAAAAAGGGCCGGGTGGGTGTGATCTCGCGCAGCGGCACGCTGACCTATGAAGCCGTCAATCAGCTCACAAATTTAGGGCTTGGTGAAACCACCTGTGTGGGGATCGGTGGCGATCCTATCATTGGCACTGGCTATATCGATTTATTGCACATGTTTGAAGAAGATGACGAAACCGAAGCTGTGGTGATGATCGGAGAAATTGGAGGCGATGCCGAAGAAAAAGCCGCGGCGTTCATCCAACAGGAAATGTCTAAGCCAGTTGTGAGCTTTATTGCCGGTATCACCGCGCCTCCCGGTCGTCGCATGGGCCATGCGGGCGCTATTATTACGGGCGGTAAAGGGACGGCGGCCGACAAAATGGCTGCGCTGGAATCGGCGGGTGTGACTGTGGTCAGGAACCCCGCAGAAATTGGCGAAGCGGTGCAGTCAGTTTTGAGCGCTTCGTAGTCTATGATGGCGAGACATGAATGGTAAGGAGAGGTGTTTATCGCTGTTCAAGGTGCTGAATGGCATAGTGCACAAGATCCGCAGTTGTTTTTAGTTGTAATTTCTTCAAGATTCGCACGCGATAACTTCTAATCGTATTCGTGTGTAAATTGAATTTCTTGGCAATGTCGGCAAACTCGTTCCCTTGGCCGATTAAGCGGAGAATTTCTAATTCCCGATCGGATAATCCGTCATGGAGGGTAGGGAGTTGCGTCACTGCGACCCTATAGGCTAGATGTTCAGCAAGGGCCGGACTCACATATTTTCTGCCAGTCAAAATTTTTTTGACCGCATAGATAAATTCCTCTGTGCTACAGTTCTTACGCAAGTATCCTGATCCTCCTGACCTCATGACCCGGTAGCCATAGAGTTTTTCCGAATACGAGGAAAAAGCGAGAATAGGCAGTGTTTGGTCGTAGGCTCTTATTTCTTGAAGAATTTCAAGGCCGTTTGAATCGGGCAGCCGAAGGTCTAAAATGACCAAGTCCCAATCATTTCGTTTCACTTCCTCAAGAGCTTCCCATCCGCATGCGATTTCTTTAGTCCTGACATGTGGAAACTCTTGTGACAGAATCATCTGCGTTGCATTACAGAAGATTGTATGGGTATCACAGATCAGAATGTTGAGTGGTTTAGACATATGATATGTACGTCAGAAAAATCGTGGCTTACTCCAATGGACTCAATATCGTGACCGTCGAGGGTCTTAGAGAGCGATCTCCTCCAGAGGCGGCGCTGTTCTGGTCATAAGATGTTGCCTCAGGGTGTGTGACTAGCAAACTCGACCCTTTTCTTGAGGGGAATGTTGAAAACAGCCGCTAGCAGTGTTCTCGCCAGTTTTCCGGACCTTCGGGCTCACAGACTTGGCGCTCTTCGGGCCGTGAGCGCTCACGTCTTGCCAAGCCGCTCTGTGTGCACAAATGGCCAAGATCGTATTCTCATTCAACACCTTTCAGAATCCTTTCGGGGTCTTAGGGCCTCTGTGACAATGGCAGTCAATGCCTGAAAATGACAGGGCTTGGCGAGAACGGCAAAAGCCCCTCTCTGTATGGCCAGGCTTTTTATTTCTAAATCGAGGTTCCCGCTGAGAAGGATCACGGGTGCTTGGCTTAATCCTCGTTCGAGTATGTGTTCGAGAAATTTCAACCCATTCATTTTGGGCATGTTGTAATCGGTTAGAATCAAATCCACATGGTCGTGTTGAAGAAAAGCACATGCTTGCATCCCACTCTGAACGAAATGACAAAGATGTCCCATCTGCTCTAATTGACGTTGGAGGAGGAAACATTGTCTTTGGTCATCATCGACGGCCAAGATGCGGCTCTGGCTCTCTCGAGTGATCAGGAGCGTTTCATTCGTTGTGAAGTCATCGTCTAATTGTTTCACGAGAGAACCTTTTGAGTGCATTCGTGGTTTTTGTATTCAGGTTTCGTCTGCGTGTTCCCACATCCTCTTCAGCCGAACACCTACGCAGATGTCGGTACCCATGAGAGGAGCCCATCATAAGATTTTTAGCGATCTGGAAAAATCTGCAAATGGCTGAATGTCTTGTGCGAATGCACGAAGCAGGAAATCGGTAAAATCGGAAAGACTATCAGGAAAGAGAGAAGTGGATGTAGGAATGAAGGCAGAGAAAAAGGTAACGATTACCGCTGCTCTAGCAGAGTACAGACAACCTGTCCTACGTTGTCGAACTCGAGGGACTTGTCAAAAAAGTAGTCCGCCCCGGCTTGCAAGAACGCCTTTTTATATTCCGCGTTGAAAAAGTTGGTAAGAATAACGACAACAGGTGGATGAGGTAGGCTCTTCAATGTGCCTAATGTGGCGAGTCCCTCGCCACCATGTATCGAAAAGTCGAGAACAATGAGGTCGGGTTGAAAGCGATGACATTCTGCAACTGTCTCATCTAGGTTCTCAGTTTCCTTAATATCCAAATCGTAGGGGAGGGATTCAAGGTTGGACTTGACTCTTGATCTCACCAATTCTGAGTCATCACCGATCAGGATTTTCATATTGGTGTCCAACGGGTGGTCCCTTGTGTCTCACGCAACTATGGAGCAATGATGAGGCTGATGAATAAAGCTGCCAGCAGCGTTCCCTGCCTTCGCCGAGGCTATTGAGTTGCTCCGGGGATGTGGGCGGCGGCTGTTTGTTTTAGACGGCCCTTTTATTATGTCCGTCCGATGGCCGTTCCTTGCGCCGAGAGAGTCTATCAGGGCACTCGTTGTTATAATATAGGAACTTTCCTACAGCGTTTGTCGGTATTGCTGTAGGCTATCAGGGCACTGGTGGGTGAAGAAATGCCAGGAAGGCAGGCATACCTTAAGCCAACACAAAGAAGAGGACAGAGAGGCACGAAGGCAGAACATAAAGGTATTTCACTCTACGAGATCGTGTTCGACCGCGTAGCGAACGAGTTCTGCCGAGGTCTTGAGATTCAGCTTTTCATGGATGCGGGATTTGTACGTGCTCACTGTTTTCACACTCAGGGCGAGTGAATCGGCAATTTCCGTAATCGTTCTCCCACGGGCGATTGAGGTGAGCACCTCGAGTTCTCGGTCGGAGAGATTCTGATGAAGAGACGTGTTATGACCAGGAGTGAAGGTGCTGACTAATTGCTCGGCAAGAGATTGGCTCACGTGTACGCCACCTGCGATGACCTTTTTTATCGCAGTGATCAATTCTTCGGCTACGGTTTCTTTTGTCAGGTAGCCCGACGCACCCGCTTTGAACGCACGCATCGCATATTGGTCTTCCGGATATAAGCTGAGGATTACAACTGGCAGGTGAGGTCGCAGAACCTTAATTTCTTTTAAAACTTCAATTCCGTTTTTGTCCGGTAGATTAATATCGAGGACCACCACATCCAATCGTTGTTGTCGTACCAATTCCATGGTCTCATGGCCCTTGCCAGTTTCAGTCACCGAGACCCCTGGTAGCTCCTCACTGAGGATATCCTTGACTCCACGTCGAAATATTGAATGGTCATCAACCACAAGGATGTTTTCCATATTGGTCTCCCTTAGTCTTCAGGTACGTTGATGGTTTCAGGATTCGGATCAAGGCGGTTGTACCTTTTCCGCTGACTCCAGAAATGGTGAATTTCCCTCCTACCATCGAGGCGCGTTCACGGATGCCGACTAGCCCTAGCGAATTAACTGGAATGCTGTGGTCTTGGGTGATACCAATGCCATCATCTTGAACTTCTAAATACAGCCATTCAGCCTCTTCGTAGAATCGTATGTGTACACACGAGGCCTGTGCATGACGGGTGACGTTGGTCAACAGTTCTTGGACGATTCGAAAAAATGTTGTCGCGATTTCAGGGTTCGACTGTAGCATCATGATCTCAGGACAGACCGAAACCTCACATGTGATGCCTGTCCGTGATTGAAAATCTCGCGCCTGCCATTCGAGGGCGGGAATGAGTCCGAGATGATCGAGGAGGGTTGGTCTCAGAGAGGTGGCCATTCGTCGAACACTGTGAACAGCATCGGTGATCAAGTTCGACATCGAACTCAGTTTTTCAAAGAGCTTGGGAGACTGCTGTCTGTCTGTCAAACCTTTAATATTTCGACTAATCCAGGCAAGATCAACATGCAGAGCCGTGAGGGTTTGACCAAATTCATCATGCAGCTCTTGAGCCATGCGTTTTCGCTCTTGCTCCTTCGCGACTTCCAGGCGACGTGATAGATGACGCAAATTGTCATAGGCCTGCTGAAGGGCCTTTTGGGCCTGTTTCTTCCCTGTGATGTCTTGCATCGAACCCGAAACATGTAAGAGTGCTCCGGCCTGATCCCACGTACCCTGGCCTCGTGTCCGGAACCATCGATACCTTCCCGACTTGGTACGCAGTTGATGCTCCTCATCGTAGGGTCTCATTTCCTTGATCTGTGCGGAAAATGCCTCAAGGACTTGATCTTTTTCTTCCGGGTGAAGAATGGAGATCCAACTTTCAAACACTGAAGGGAATTCCTCTTCGTCATAGCCGAGCATTTCTCGGAATCGGGGAGACCACCACACTGGAGTCTGAGGGCTATCCCATGGTATGCCAGGCAGGGGACGGATATGCCATAAGCCATCGGTGGATCCGCGCACGGCCAAGTCAAATCTCTTTTCGCTTTCGATCAGAGCCTCTTCTATTCGCTTTCTCTCGGTAATATCTCGACAGGTACAACTCAATCCGGCTGGCTGTCCATGAGTATCTTTGAGCAATGTCAAAGAAACTTCCACGTCGAACGTGCTGCCCTGTTTCTTCCGGCCAACGAGATTGCCTCGCCATTTTCCGTCAGCCAGTAAACGGGGCCAATGTTGTTGCTCGATGAGGTCGATTTGATCTTGTGCATACAGCACTTTCCAACTTTGTCCAAGCAACTCCTCAACCTCAAATCCATACATAGAAGCTTGGGAGGGGTTGACGTAAGTGAACAATCCCTGGTCATCATGGATTGCCATACCTTCCATTCCTTGATCAACCGCAAATTGCAAGGTGAGCTTTTGAGACTCTGTTTCTCTCCATTCAGTGACATCCTCACATACGATGAGCACCAAAGAAGATTTCTCTGAATCTAGCACGAGCCGTGCCGTATCTTTGATCAGCCGGACACTGCCATCTTTTCGAATTTTTCGAAATTCCCATTGGATAGGCTTCTCCGGATTGCGGATCAATGCATGAAACCGATCACGGGCGGCTTGGACATCTTCCTCAGGAAACAAGGTAAAGAACGATTGGCCAATGAGCTCGTGTTTGGCGTATCCAAGTTGCTCGGCTCCAAACTCATTCACAGACAGGACGATGCCATTGGGCGCGACGGTAAAGTACATGGTCGGGTTATCTTCATACAACGCACGGAATCGTTCTTCGCTTTGCCGTAACGCCTCTTGGCTGTGGTTCCGTACTGTGACGTCAGTGCCCGATCCGACTAATTCGACCACGTTTCCGGTCGCGTCACGCAGGGGAGTAATGCAGGTGTCAACGATAATAAATTGGTCTGGTTTCAACCGGACTTTGATTTCTTCTCGAACCGTTTCCCCTTTACCGGCGCGGGCAACCATGGCTTGAAATTGAGCTTGGACCTGGGGAGAATGCGACACCCAATAGGTCTCGATAAACGGTTTCCCAATGACATCCTTGCGGCTGAGTCCCGCAGCTTGGAGAGGTGGCAAGTTGGAATCGATGACGATTCCGTCGACGGTCCAGAGTCCGATGAATGGGAAAATGCTATCGACGACCGTTTGCAAACGCGACTTGGCTAGGCCGGTCATCTCCACAGAGGTCCGCCGCTTAGTGATGTCCTGTGTGACCCCGAGCAGTTTAAACACTCTGGCCTCAGGGTCTTTCAGTGGAACAATGATTGAGGAAAGAAGACGTGATCGACTCTTGTCGGATGACCGGAAATGTATTTCGCCAAAGGTTCCTGACTCGATGGAATGACGTAAGAACGTTTGCACACGTTCACGGTCCTCAAGATGGACATAATTCGTCAAACGACTTCCCACAAGCTGCCCCCTGCGTGCTGTGCCCATAATAGAGGGTCCAGTCTGGTTGATCGAGGCAATGCAGCCGTTCAGATCCAGCTCAAAAATAGCAACCGGACCTTGTTCCCCCGGTGACCAGCTTTGTCTGCGACTTGTGGTTGTCGTGGTGCTGGGATTTTCTACGCGTCTAGTTGTAGGCATGACTGTAACACACCGTTAAAAACTTACAGATGGTATCGAAGGATTTGCGTACCTTGATAGTGTAACGGAGTTGGTTGTGAAGTAGGAAGTTAGAATGTTAAACAGGCTTTTAAGCATAAGGGCACCTCTCAAAATTGCCTGGACCGTCTCTCCAGTGGCCAACACCTAGCTGTTGGCCTCATGCCATGCGTCAACGACTGGCTTAGGGAGTACCTCGTACATATCCCTGTTCAACAGGTTCTCAACGGCCTAACCGTGAAAGGCCGCGCAGGCTCTGTTCACGGCGCTGAAGGTTTGATCGTCAATAAGAACCCAAAGCTGCATATCCGTGTGGTCAAGCAGCGAATCCATCTGCGCCGGATCCCGTCCCACGCCGTCGATAGGTTGTTCAGTGCTCGTTTCCATTGCCAACCCCTCAGTCAACCGCCACAATGTGTAGGTGCATTCCACAACTGCCCCATGCATGTCCGGTTCCGTCGGGCGAGAGGAATAACCGACTGGCGCAGCGTGTGACTCATCCATCGTTATCAGATCACAACATTGGTGTCAGAATAACCCCAGCCTTTCCGGCGGATGAGATGAAGCTCAGTCTAGCATTTCGTTGCACTACGGGTCCGCACGATATATCCTCCAGGTGGAATAGACGTCTAAGTGGACCTAGTATTCCTGAAACTGGAAAACTCTCAAATCGGTTCAATGCGGAAAGGTTTATAAGAATCTGGCCCTAAAGGCTGTCAGTCATTCTCTGACAATTTCGTTGTCGTCTATTCAATGAGGACTGAGTAAGACGTTTCTAGGATAATGTACCAGCGGGTGTGTGTAAGGAGTGTGGAGTACGGTATTACGCTGCGAATGTCTTACAGACGATTGAGGAAACTACTCGGGGATGGCGAAAGGCCGACCGAGAAGTTCTTGTTCCCGTGTATTCGTTGTGAGTACGAAGGTTTTCTCATGCATGGTGCTCACGAGATGCAAGGGATTGACTCTTGGGTTCGGTTTTGAGTAAGTATTCGGCATGGCAACCTTAAGTATCAGAACTGTGACCCATGCGAATAACAAAGCCAAAGTCCCTTCGGATGAACGCTCTCAGTTTTTTCGGGAACAATATAGAGAGCATGGGTTAAGCTTTGCTGGGAAAACCAATATCTTTGGGGTTGAATACACCGCTGTTGAAGCGGGCAACCATCATTCTCGCCTAGCATTAAAGAAAGCGTTTGAACGAGTGATTGAATCTCCCACTCGTCCTCAAGAAACCAATATGGTAATCATTGCGGACTACGCGTTTCTACAAGACGGGAAAGAAGAGGAACGCACACTCGAAAAGGTTGATGGGAAAGATAAAATGGTAAAAGTGGAAGTAGAGCGAGAGGGGATCCAGGCCCTATTGAAGGAATTTGGTGAGAAGTTTCAAAAGATTGTCGTATTGTTCGAGAAATCGGAAGAGGGCCTCCAAAAGGAAGAAGAGTTAAAACAACACATAGCCTTGTTGTTGGATAAAAAGGCACATCCCCAAACTCCTGTTCAAGTTCTGCATTTTCAACACGAAGTCACGCCGGCCCTGTATGCTCAATTTGTCAATAATGCAGCGGGTATTCCCATATAGACGCTCCTTCACGATCATTTTCTCCCCGTCTCTATCTGTCCGGCCTTCAGTTCTCGGGTGAATGACAAAAAACTCTCAGCGGTTGGGCGTGCATCCTCTTTTGTTTACCTGTGTCTTGTGGATCACCACAGGATGGTGCTTGCAATTTCCACTCGACTTCCCTCAGAATCACGTTTCGTTTTTCGGATAGAAGGTTAGCGAGCATGTATCGTTGATGTCCGCTGACTCTTTTACTGGTTGAAGTGAAAGGGGACCGTCTTGGGCAGCTCAGGCGGGAAAAACCCGTGCGAGTGCCATGCATGCCCGTTTCGGACAAGCAGTTTAGTCTGTCGAACCGGGGAAACGGACCCCGTTGCCTTTCAACAAATTCTCCATCGTTTTCAATATCAATCTCAGCAAATTGTCTTCTACCAAGGACATGAGTCTTTGGGTCTCTATGTCTTGTGTTCCGGCAAGGTGAAGCTCACCTCCTCTTCAAAAAGAGGGCATCAACGGAATCTGTGTATTCTGGGTGCGGGGGAGTTAATTGAGCAATCGGGTTTTTGTGAAGGCATTGTTCATTCCGTGACATGTGAAACCCTTGAACCCTCCCAAGTTTGTCTGATTGAACGGCAACCCTATCTGGATCTACTCGAAAAAAATCCCTCGCAGGCTATTGAGTTGTTACAGTTGGTGAGTGCGGAGGTGCACCACCAAAAGATCGCTCTTGGGCACCTTCCATTTTGCAAGACTGATGAACGATTGGCTGCCGTTCTTCTGGACCTTGGTAATCGATTTGGAAAACAGGGTCCTGAGGGCATCACCTTGGAATTGCATCTTTCCCGAGAGGAATTGGCCGAGCTGGCCGGTGTCGCCTCCGAGACTCTGATTCGCCTACTCGGGCAGTTTAAACGAGAAAAACTCATTGCCACGAAGGGCCGGGAGATTACGTTACTCAATTCCGAGCGTCTCACCAAAATATCCGAACCTCACCTATAACATTCCTTCCGGCTCGCATCTGGATTCCTCTCATACGCTAGCTTGCTCCCAGGCAACGTTTTCCCTTAGTCCGTCATGATATGACGTAAATCATATCTAGGCATGACAGCGGTCATGGACGATGGGGGGTGGTTGGTCCATAATTTCTGCCCTTACGATCACGTAGCTGCCAGAGTTCCATCATCCCCGGGTGTTGTACATGCGTGAGTGGTCCAGGGAAGGTGGATGTTGAAGGATGATCACATATGGTTCCTGTCAAATTGCTGATGACCCCGTTAGAGAAGATCCAGACCGTTGATCATGATAAGACGATTCGGCAGGCGTCGCAGCTTATGCGCGATCACAAAATTGGGTGTCTCTTCGTAAAAAAAGGGGATGCGCTGGGCATTGTGACGGACACCGATCTGACGCGGCGCGTGATGGCTGAAGGAATGGATCCGGAAAAAGAGCCCATTGAACGAGTCATGACGACACCCATTTTGAACATCGATGACGAAGCGACCTTGCTTGATGCGAATGACATGATGTCTGAAAAAGGCATACGGCATCTTGGTGTTGAACGGAATGGAACACTCGTTGGGTTGGTTTCTGTTCGTGATTTGGTGAAATTTTTGACCAAGTATCCACGGCAATAAACGTATGAAAATTACCATCGAGTCCTTGGCAGCAACGAAAAGCCCGTTCCTTGAACAGGTGGAGCGAGAAACAGGGGAGGATCTGTCTCGTTGCTATCAATGTGGAAATTGCTCTGGTTCCTGCCCCGTCTCTGACGAAATGGAAATCCCTGTGTCTCAGGTCATTCGATTTGTCACGTTAGGTCAAGAAAAGACGGTGCTCGAGTCGAATTCCATGTGGGTCTGCGTTTCTTGCTTTCAATGCCAGAACAACTGCCCGAAATGTTTGGATCCCTCCAAGTTGATGGAGGGCTTACGACGGTTGAGTCTTCGGAAGGGACATGCGCCGACGGCCATGAAACAAGTCACGGGTGATTTCATCGAGCGCTCGCCGCAGCAGGCCGTTGTCGCGGGTTTTCGAAAACTATTGGCCTAAGATTTTATGGACAGTATTCCCTACTATCCAGGTTGTACGCTGAACACGGTTGCGAAGGATTTCGATTTGTCGGCACGGGATGCCTTTCGCCTGCTCGGGGTTGAACTGGCGGAACTTGCGAAGTGGAACTGTTGTGGATCGTCCTTTCCGTTAACCCCCAACAATGCCATCGCCCTCACGGGACCTACGAATGTCCTCGTACAATCCCAAAAAGAAGGTGGGACCGTCTCCACCCTGTGCTCGTTCTGTTACAGCACGCTGAAGCGGACCAATGAGTCTGTGAAAGAGGAAAAAGAAGACAAAAAGAATCTTATCAACAATTTTTTAGGGACCGATTACGATGGCAGCACGAAAGTCGTCCATCTGTTAGAAGTCCTGCGGGATGACGTGGGATATCCTGAGTTAAAGAAACAGGTCAAACGGGATTTAAAAAAGGTAAAAGTGGCGGCCTATTACGGATGCACACTCCTACGGCCAAAAGGCGTGGCCATTGATAATCCAGAGCGCCCTCAAATTTTTGAAGACTTTCTTCAGGCCATTGGATGTCAGCCAATCGAGTTTTCCCATAAAGGCGAGTGTTGTGGTTCTCATTTGGCGATGTCGCGGGAAGATATTGTCGTGAAACTTTCGGGAAAAGTGATCGAGGCGGCGCTGGCCGTAGGAGCGGAAATGATCACCACTACGTGTCCGTTGTGTTTTTATAACTTGGAGCGGTCGCAGAAGGCCACGGTGGAATCGACGGGGGAAGGCACGGTCCTTCCTATGTTGTATTTCACGCAACTATTGGGGTTGGCACTTGGAATGCCGGTAGAGAAACTGGATTTGCCAAAAAACTTTAGCGATCCTCGTCCCCTGCTGACTGCAAAGGGGATTATGGAAGAGGCTGTGTCGGTAGGTGTGTAATCTGCCATGAGTGTTTCTTGAACAGAGGGAGGCGTGTATGTCTCGAATCGGCGTATTTGTTTGTCAGTGTGGGAACAATATTAAGGATACGGTTGACTGCCAGAAGGTGGCGGATGAATCCAAAAATATTCCGGGAGTCGTCCATACCGAGAACGCAGGGTTTCTCTGCTCCAATCCCGGTCAGTCATTAGTCAAAGAAATTATCAAAACCAATAAACTGGACAAGGTGGTGGTGGCGGCTTGTTCTCCACATATGCATGAGAAAACATTTAGAAAGGCATCAGAGGCAGCAGGGCTTAATCCCTTCGAAGTGGAAGTGGCCAACATTCGGGAACATTGTTCCTGGGTGCATAATGATCCCACCAAAGAAATTGGGACGAACAAGTCGCTTGATATCACCCGAATGACCGTCGAGCGAATTCGAAAAAATACAGCATTAGAAAACATCAAAGTCGCCGTGACAAAACGAGCACTGGTTATTGGTGGTGGGGTAGCCGGTATCCAGGCAGCATTAGATATCGCTGAAGGTGGGCATAAGGTGGTCTTGGTTGAAAAGGACAACTCGATCGGAGGGCAGATGTCCAAGTTGTCTGAAACCTTTCCAACCATGGATTGCTCGCAATGTATTCTGACGCCCAAAATGGTGGAGGTCTCTCAGCATCCCAATATTACGCTTTTGACCTATGCTGAAGTGGAGTCCGTTGACGGCTACGTTGGAAACTTCACGGTCACGATCCGTAAGAAAGCCAAATCCGTGATTGAAGATAAATGTACGGAATGTGGGGAATGCACGGTAAAGTGCCCCTTCACCGCACCCAATGAATTTGACTCGGGAATGGCTAAGCGAAAGCTGTTCGATATTGGTTTTCCCCAAGCTGTTCCCGCGATTCCCGTGCTGGACCGTGACCATTGTCCCAAATATACCAAAGGCAGCATGAAATGCGGCGTGTGCATGGATGTCTGTGGGCCGGACTGTATCGACTTCGATCAGGAAGACGAATTTATCACGGAAAAATTTGGAGCGATCATTGTGGCCACGGGTTACGAGGTGATGGGCGTAGATCGCTTCCCTGAATTCGGAGGCGGGAAGTATAAGGACGTCATTACTGGACTCGACTTTGAAAGATTGGCCAGTGCTTCAGGTCCGACGGGTGGTGCCATGAAGCGTCCATCTGATGGGAAAGAGCCGCGTCGTGTAGTGTTCATTGAATGTTCCGGGTCTCGCGATGAAAGTAAGGGTATACCCTACTGCTCCAACATCTGCTGCATGTACACGGCCAAACACGCGATGCTCTACAAGCATAAAGTGCATCAGGGAGAGGCCTATGTCTTTTATATGGATATTCGTTGCGGTGGAAAACGCTATGAGGAGTTTCACCGTCGGGCTGTGGAGCATGAAGGGGCCTTGTACCTCAGAGGGCGAGTGTCTCGGGTCTATGAACGCGATGGGGTGTTGATTGTGCAGGGGGCTGATACGTTAAGTGGCAGCCAAATCGAAATGGAAGCGGATCTGGTCGTATTGGCCACTGCGGTTCTGCCGAGAGTGGGGTCGAAGGATCTTGGAAAGAAATTAGGAATCTCGTATGACGAATATGGGTTCTACAATGAGGGTCATCCTAAGCTTCGTCCCGTGGAAACCGCGACCGCCGGCATCTACTTGGCGGGAGCCTGCATTGGGCCGGTGGACATTCCTACGTCTGTTTCTCAAGGGTTAGCGACAGCCAGCAAAGTCTTGTCGCTTTTCTCCGCCGATGAATTAACACGAGAACCGATTGTGGCCGAGGTCAACGCAGCCAGTTGCAACGCTTGTTGGGATTGCCAGTGGTCTTGTCCCGTCAATGCGATCTATCGAGATGACATTACGGATCGAGAAGGCAATCTGATTCGGCAGGTGGCCAAAGTCAATGAAGGGGTTTGTATAGGATGTGGAGTCTGTGTGGCCGCATGTCATTCAAAAACGATTGACCTTGCGGGGTACACGGACGCGCAGGTGTATTCCGCAATCTGTGCGGTATAGCAGGGTGTTAAGGGGTAAGGTAAGAATGGATTCCCCTCCTTTGTAGGAGCAGTTAGGGGAGGTAGAGAAAAGAGTCAAAGTACGATCTTGGAGTCATGATGGGAGAAAAAACAAACGGAAAATGGGAACCGAAGGTTGTCGGGTTCGTGTGTAACTGGTGCACCTATGCTGGTGCCGACCTGGCCGGCGTGACGCGAACTCAATATAAACCCAATATGCGTCTTGTGCGAGTTCCCTGTACGGGACGGGTGGATCCTTTGTTTATCATCAAGGCGTTTGAGAACGGGGCCGACGGGGTGTTGATCTCCGGATGCCATCCAGGTGACTGCCATTATATCACTGGGAATTACCATGCCCGGCGGCGATGGATGTTCTTCAAGGGCCTCACGGATTTTTTAGGCATTGAAGAAGACCGGTTGCAATATTCCTGGGTGTCCGCGTCGGAAGCGAATAAATGGGCAAAAATGGTAGACGAAGTGACGGATAAGATCCAAAACCTTGGGCCGTTTACGAGATACCATTCGCTGAAGGAAGCCGCCAAAGCCGAAGATCAATTGAACCACATTTGGAATGAGGCTTGGTTGCCGGGAATTCCGGAAGATATTCCCTTGCCGGAAGATGATCCCTGTGTTCCTGAGCTGCAGCAGAAAGCTCGTGAGCTGTTGGAATCAGGCGACGTGAAGGTTGTGATCGGCTTTGGCTGGGCCAAGCGTCAACGTCGAACGATTCCCGTGTTTATTACAGATCCGAACGATGTCTCTAAGCTTACATTTAATGCTCTGTGCGTGAACAATCTTTCGGTCTTCCTTCCTAAAAAGCAACAGGACATTGCCAACATGGGAAAACCTGCGATCGTGGCCAAGGGGTGCGATGTCAAAACCATGGTGGTGTTGTTGCAGGAAGAGCAGATTTCCCGTGACGGTGTGGTCATTCTGGGGGTGGGTTGCTCAGGTACGGTCTATCGACAGGAATTATGGACGGGGAAGCTAGAGCCAAGTGTCTTGTCACCCAAATGTACAGGCTGTGATGTGCAAACCCCTCGTATTGCGGATCACATTTTTGGTGAGCCAGCTCCCGTCCCAACAAACGGAGGAGGGCCATCGGACGTCGATAAACAAATCGAAACTCTTGATCAGCAAAGTCCTGAAGAAAAGTGGGATTTCTGGAAACAACATTTTGACCGGTGCATTAAGTGCTATGCCTGCAGCCAAGTGTGCCCGCTGTGCTACTGCGATCGATGTATTTATGAGAAAAACGATCCTCAATGGATTGAAACGAGCGTTCATCCCCAGGGGAACTTTTCCTGGAACCTTATCCGGGCCATCCATCTGGCCGGCCGGTGCACCTATTGCGGTGAGTGCGATCGGGCCTGTCCGGTGAACATTCCGCTGAATTTGATTAATAAGAAATTGGCCCATGTGTCCGTAGAGGGCTTTGAATACAAATCGGGATACGATGAAAAAGCTCATCCCCCCATGATCGTGTTTTCTCCGGATGATAAGGAGAACTTCATTCGATGAAGCTGCTAACAAAGGCCAATCTGGATAAATGGGTGGAGGCGCTGGTTGCTGAGAAAGTTTTTGTTGTCGCGCCGGTCATGCAGTCAGGGCAACCGGTGTTGACCCAAATATCGAAACCCGACCCCATTGATTTTTCCCCGGTGATTACACGGAACTCCTTTAAGGACTTCCTTTTTCCGCAAACCGAAACGGTCATGGTGTACACCATTAAAAAAGATGGAGTGGATGTCCAGCCTGCCGGCATGGAGTTTCCAGAGATGGTGGTCTTAGGTTCCAGGCCTTGTGATGCCGCTGGGTTAGCGGCCATGGTTCCCGTGTTTAGGTGGGAAGGGGAAAATGATGACTTGTTTTTGAAAAGAATGGAACGGACCACGGTTGTATCTTTGGCTTGTGTGCGAGGGGATTTGAGTTGTTTCTGCACCAGCGTAGATTTAGCTCCGGATACGACGGAAGGCAGCGACGTGCTGCTTCGGGAGACGGTCGACGGAAATTTTAGCGTCGAAACTGTCACGGATAAAGGGTCTGCTCTTGTTGAAAAATGGGCTCAATTTTTCGAAGAGCGTTCCGAGGAACTCAAACCCATTGCGTCACCTCTGGTTGTGGAAAAAAGCGATATTCAAAAGATTCTGGGGTGGCTTTCTGATCCGGCGAATTATGAGCATCAAGCCTGGATAGAGCATACGGCTAAATGTGTTGGTTGTGGGGCATGTACCTATGTCTGTCCCACATGCCATTGTTTTGATCTCACGGATGAGGGCAATGATCGAGAAGGCGAACGGAAGAAAAATTGGGATGCCTGTCAGTTTGATCATTTTACCGGTCATGCGAGTGGACATAATCCGCGTTCCCTCCAATCCCAACGATGGCGAAACCGGTTCATGTGTAAATTTCATTTTTATCCCACCAAGTTCGAGTCAAAAGGATGCGTTGGTTGTGGGCGCTGCATTCGAGTATGTTATGTCGGACTGGATATTACGGAAATGATGGAGAAGGCCACCGCCTATGCAGACGCAGGCGCAGACACACAACGGGCGTAAGGGGAATCTCTATTGCCCCGAAATGATGACGGTCAAAACTCTCATCGAAGAGAGTCACGATACGGTGACGTTTGAATTAGAATTCCAAAATGAAGCCTTGCGAGAAAATTTTTCGTTTCAACCCGGAAACTTTGTGTTTGTCGGGACATTTGGGTATGGAGAAAGTGCGCTGACCATTGCTTCCGGTGCGACCAAAACGGGCCTCTTGGATGTGACCTTTCGAAAAATTGGCAGAGTGACTGGTGGGTTGGGCCGCTTGAATCAGGGCGATTCAGTTGGATTTCGGGGGCCCTATGGCAATCGGTTTCCCATGGAAGCGTACAAAGGCAAAAATTTAATTTTCATTGCCGGAGGAATTGGCCTGCCGGCTGTGACGTCGGTGCTATTCGACTGTCTAGAAGATCGAGGAAGCTATGGTGACATCACCGTGTTGTATGGAGCTCGAAGCACGAAAGACATTATCTACCGGCATCATATTAAGGAATGGGAAGCCCGGCCGGATGTCAACATGGTGAAGACGGTTGATCCCTGGGGGACGGCCGATGATTGGGATGGAAAAGTTGGATTACTTCCCGTTGTCTTGGAAGAGATCAATCCCTCTGCTGACAATACGTTTGTGATCATGTGCGGCCCTCCCATCATGATCAAATTTGCGATGGAGTCTCTGGATAAACTGGGATTCAAGGAGGATCAAGTCTACCTCACCGTTGAAAATAAGATGAAATGCGGATTGGGAAAGTGTGGGCGTTGCAATATTGGGGATATTTATATTTGTAAGGAAGGTCCCGTGTATACCGCCACGCAGATGAAGCAGATGTATCCAGACTTTTGAGGTGGGCGTAAACGCGGACAGTGAGATGTTGGGAGCAAGACTATGAGCAATGGTAACGGTGCAAGTGGAATCGTGAACAGCGAAGAACTGGTCCAGGTTCAGATCATGGGCCGGACGTATGAGGTTCCGGGCAACCTCACCATTATGAAGGCGGCGGAATATGCTGGGCATCAGTATATTCGTGGATGTGGGTGTCGAGGCGGAATTTGCGGAGCTTGTGGAACCTTTTACCGCATGCCGGGGGAGTTTGAATTGAAGACAGCATTGGCCTGCCAAACCGTGGTTAAACCAGGCATGATGATCATGCAGTTACCCTATTTCCCTGCCAACCGCCCCGATTATGAACTTGAAACGTTAAATGGCAGAGTTGAACCCGCTACGGTTTCGCCTTCGCCGGAGGCCATCCATGAAACCGTCCGGCAGTTGTATCCCGAAGTCTATCGTTGCGTCGGATGTGCCACTTGCTCTCGGACCTGTCCCATGGACATCGATGTGATGGACTATGTGGCGTTGATTGGCCGAGGTGATCTGGAAAAGGCTGCGGAAGTGTCGTTTTCTTGCATTATGTGCGGGTTGTGCGCGATTCGATGTCCGGCTCAAATTTCCCAGCATACCGCGGCGATGTATGTGAGGCGCGTGACTGGACGATATTTGACACCAAAGGCCGCGCATCTTCAACAACGTGTGGAAGAAGTCCAAGATGGGAAATTTGATGAGACCCTTGCCCAGTTGCGTGCGATGGGCAAGGAAGAACTGGCTGGCTTGTATTCAAGCCGGGAGCGTGAACCGGATCTCACCAAACCTGGTGAATGGGAACCAAAGGATACCACCTGGCTATGAGCTACACACCTGAATTGAAAACCTTACTCAAACGTGTTGAGCAAACCCGCCCAGCTCGCATTGAACGAGCCAAGAGTGGTGAAGTGTTTCCGGCGCTGACTCTTGAAGAGCGACAGGAGCGTCTTCAACGTTTTCACCCCGACTATCGGGGCGATGCCAAACGTTCGCTGGCTGTTGGGCCCAACAAGGGCGAGCTTGTCCCCAATGAGTTGGCTGATCTTTTAGAATCCCACACGCGATTGGATTTGGACGCGACGCGATTGAATCATGTGGATATCGAGACGGATGTGTTGATCATTGGGGCAGGTGGGGCTGGAACATCAGCCGCTCTTGAAATTGAGCAAGCCGGGCTCAACGTCACGATGGCCACCAAGCTGCGTCACGGTGATGCTAATACCGTGATGGCTGAAGGAGGCATTCAGGGCGCTACGGCTAAAACCGATTCTCCCTGTTATCACTTTATTGATGCCATGGGAGGTGGGCACTTCTCCAATGATCGGGACTTGGCCTCGACATTAGTTCGCGATGCGCCAATTGCCATCGAATGGCTGGAACATCTGGGCGTGTTGTTTGATAAGTACGATGATGGGCACATGAAAGTTCGGCATGGGGGGGGCACTTCGCGGAAGCGGCTGCATTCGGCTGGTGACATGACTGGTGCCGAGATCATGCGGGTCTTGCGTGACGAAGCCAAGAACCGCAAGGCTATTGAGGTGCTGGAGTTTACGCCAGCCATTGAACTTTTGCTGGATGATAACGGGAATTGTGCAGGAGCCATCTTAGTTAATCTGGAAACCAAGGAACAGTATGTTGCCCGTGCCAAAGCGGTGATCCTCGCAACGGGAGGGCTGGGGCGGCTGCATATTCAAGGCTTTCCGTGTACCAATCATTACGGAGCAACGGCGGACGGTTTGGTGATGGCGTATCGAGCTGGTATCAAAACCTGCTTCTTGGAGGCAACGCAATTTCATCCCACTGGTGCCATTTTCCCGGAGCAGAATGCGGGGTTATTGATTACGGAAAAGGTTCGTGGAATGGGCGCGCATCTCTTGAATAGTGAGGGTGAAGAATTCCTTTTTTCATTAGAACCCAGAGATGTGGCTTCAGCTTGTGTCATCAGAGAATGCACTGAAGCTGGAAAGGGAATTGCGACCCCTTCTGGACGCATGGGTGTCTGGTTAGATTCTCCCATGATTGACGTGTTGCATGGCGAAGGAGCTGTCAAGCGTGAGCTTGGCGCCAAATATCTCCAATTCAAACGGTTCGGAATCGATATCAGTCAAGAACCGATGCTGGTGTATCCCACGCTCCACTATCAAAATGGCGGGTTGGTCATTGGCGTCAATGGAGAAACCTCTATTCCTGGTTTGTATGCGGCCGGCGAGGTGTCTGGAGGCGTGCACGGGAAAAACCGGCTCATGGGTAATTCCTTATTGGATATCATTGTGTTCGGTCGGCGTGCGGGAAAAGAGGCCGTAGCCTTTGCAGGTCAAGCCAATGGAAGTCGAAGCCTCTCCCTGGATCATATTCGTCAATCTGAGCAGGAATTGGCTGAAGCCAACATCTCTGAACAACAAGTCGGTCCGATGTTGTTACCCAACTATGCTCCCGAGCACATTCTGGAGCGTCGAGTGGCCATGCGAGGTTTGTAATGGAATCTGAGAATCGGGTCTCCATTGATTTCATGGGGAAGCCCTATCGGGTCTCGAAAGACCTGTCATTGCTTGGGGCTTTGCTCGAAATTGGGTGGGATTCGGTCAAAGGCATTGGCTGCATGGGCGGATGTTGTGGGGCCTGTGCGACTCTTTACCGTCTTCCGAATGAAACCCATGTCAAAGCGGGTTTAGCATGTCGTACACCCGTAGCGGAAGGGATATCCTTTTCGTTCGTTGGTCATTATCACTCTCCCAAACCCAGCTATGATGTGTCTGAGCTTTCTGATCCCGAACAAGCCTTGTTTGATTTATTCCCAGAGGTCACAACTTGCCGGAATTGTGAGATGTGTCCGCCAATGTGCCCGCAGGGGATTAATCCCATGGAGGGAATGTGGTATGCCACCTTCGGGGATTTCGCTAAGGTTGCGGAAATGTTTAAGAGTTGTGTGCAATGTGGTTTGTGTGCCCGTGTGTGCTCCATGGGAATTCGTCCTCATCTTGTCGCGGTGTATGCCAGCCGTGTCCAAGGCGCGCGCCTCATGGATCCTCCTCCAGATTTACTTGCTCGGATAGCCCAAATTGAATCAGGGTCATACCAGGCCGAGTGGGATACGGTCTCACAGCAGCAGAAGGTTGACCCTACCGACAAAGTCCCTGACTAACTATTCATGTACCCACAGATATTACGTCTCCCCCAATCCCTCCTCCATAACCTGTGGGTTGACTGATCAACACTTCCTTCACGTTCCTCTCTTTGGATAGCGTGGTCGTCCTCCATCGAATCTGTCATTTGAGGATCATTGACTGATCATACTGATAGTGCGGTAACATTTTTCTGATTTCCGAAGTTGTTCAATTCAGTGCGATTGGACACAGGCCGCTGTCTATAAAGTTGGGGCGCAGAAAGGAATGGTTGATGGCATGTGGAAAATAAAATTGATGAAACGACAACCATGGGGATTTTTTCTTAGCATCATGATATTTCATACTTCATTGGCTATTTTCTCTGAGACGTCCATGGCAAAAAGCCCGGACCGTGAGGAAAGTACTCATCGCTTAAATCTCCCGCCAAAAGTGCAGCATCTACAGAAAAAATGTGGAAAGGGAGATGCCGCCAAGTGCAACGAGATGGGTATTATGTACCATGAGGGTAAAGGAGTGCCTAAAAACCTCCTGAAAGCTGTACAGTTTTACGAAAAAGCCTGTACGTTAGAGAGCAATGTTGGGTGTAGTAATCTCGGCACCATGTATGCGATCGGGGATGGCGTGAAACAAGATTCTTTAACTTCGATAAAGTTCTTCCAAAAGGGATGTGAGGGAGGTTATGGTGGCGCGTGTGTGAATCTGGGGGCCATGTATGGCAATGGTTACGGGGTGCCTAAAGATGAAGAGCGTGCGCAATCGTATTTTCAGCAAGCATGCGAAAAGGGATTTAAACCGGGATGTACCTATTTCGAAAAATACGGCCAAAAGTAAACAGGTAGTTTTTTGCATGCAAGAAGGAAGAGTTATTCGAGCGTGTCTAAGAATCGAGAGATTTTTGTCCTGCAAGTTGCCTCCTTCCTTTCAAACTGTTTTGAGCAGTATTTTCATGGTGTGATTTGAGGAGATAATGAAAGATGAGAATGAGTCGGTTGATTGTGATGGTGTGGTTCATCGCTGCCTGTATGGGGGCGGCATTTCCAACGGTGAAGACCAGTTTTAGCGAAACCGGGTTGCGGAAACACGAAAGCGGCGGGTTGTCTTTCCAATACTCACCAGATTTGAAAATTATGAGTCCTTCGAGCGCCGAAAAAATTCGAAGTATGCTCAATACTCAAATGAAAGGTATAGGGAATTCTCAATCATCGGTCATCGCTCTGGATGTGTTGCTGGACCTCCCGGCATTTCGCGTGCTGATATCGAAAGAACGTTTTGTTGCCGAACCAACGCCCAACTATTTAATTCAGGAAAAGGAATACTTTTTCGCCGAAGCCAAAAAACGGGGTGCGATTCATTCCTATGGAACGATACACGAAAAGATCCGAAACGGATATTCAACCATTGAGTTTCATGATATTGATAAAGGAACGCAGGGGTATGGGAGCAATTTTACGATTCTCTGTGGTAGGGACACCTGGAATTTTTCATTCACTGGCAATAACCGAGAAAACTATGAAAAACACAGGGATCAAATGAATCAAATAATGAGCTCCATAGAGGTTTCAGGAACGTGCAAGAGATCAAATAAGGTTTTATCTTAAGGGGACCGTTAAAAATTGGGGATGTTTTGCGAGGGCCTAGAAACGCCAACATGTGGAACCTAAGAGGAACGACGACAATTGGGAGGAAGGTTTAAGTCATGTCCCGGAAATATGTGGCATTCGATATAGAAACAGCCAAAATCCTGCCGGAAAATTTTGGCGATTTACATGATCACCGCCCGCTAGGCATTACCTGCATGGCTGCCTGGTGTAGTGATGAATCTTCGGCTGTCACGTTTTATTCCAAGAATGCAGAGGGATCTCCCGCGCCACAAATGACGAAAGATGATGTTGCCGCTTTTGTAGGGCATCTCAACACCAAAGTACAAGAGAGCTATACCATTGTGACGCATAATGGGCTCGGATTCGATTTCGTGATTGTGGCGGAAGAATCGGGGAAAATAGACGAGTGCCGTGACTTGGCAATGACTCATGTGGATATGATGTATCATTTTTTTTGCGGAAAAGGATTCCCCATTAAACTTAATGCTGCCGCGAAAGCCATCGGCATCAGTAAGCCCGAAAATGTCGATGGCTCCATTGCGCCGAAACTCTGGAAAGAGGGGGAATATCAAACCGTGCTAGATTACGTGGCCCAGGATTGTCGCTTAACGTTGGATGTAGCGTTAGCCAGTGAACAAGCCAAAAAAATACGCTGGGTAACTGGACGAGGCTCAATATCCTCTTTTGACTTGCCCAATGGATGGTTGACGGTTGAACAAGCCTACTTGTTGCCCTTACCCGATACCTCCTGGATGGATAAACCCTGGCCGCGCTCAAAATTTACCGAATGGTGGTGAGTAGACATAGTGAATCCTTGGGGCAAAATTAATGGTTCTTTTCCTCTTCTTTGTAAGGAGGGGTAGAAGGGAGGTAGCGTCTTTAGAGCATTCAAGCACTGAAGCGGCTATGACTAATACGAAAAAATTTTTGAACTCTAAATTTCATATTTTTCTTGAAAGGAAAAAAATCATGTTCTTGGTGATTGGTAAAAATTCGGTGGTTAGCATGGGTTATAAACTCACAGATGATGCCGGAAAGGCGATAGATAGTTCAGATGGCTCGAAACCTTTAATGTATCTTCATGGTGCAGGAAATATTGTGGCAGGCTTGGAAAAGGCTCTAGTGGGGAAAACAGAAGGGGATTCTCTGAAAGTCACGGTGGAACCAACCGAGACCTATGGAGAGGTCATCCACAACGGTGTTAAGACAATCGAACGAGCGGCGTTTGAGGGAATCGATGTCGTGGAAGTTGGCATGGCATTCCAGGGCACAGGCGTCGGACGGTAGTACGCAGCATATTGTCATAACCAAAGTAGAAGGTGATAACGTGACGATTGATATCAATCATCCCCTCGCGTGAGTTGCGCTCAATTTTGATGTAAACATCGTGAGTGTGCGGGAAGCGACGAAAGAGGAACTTGACCATGGGCATACACATGAGGGCGATGGTCATAGTCATTAAATCGTTGTAGTTGCAGAATGGTGTTAGCCAACCAAAGATTTGCCTCAAGTTTTTTCTGGAAATTTATATATTTATAATCGATGCCGGGTTTCGGCCCGGCAGCCGAGCTCCCTTTGTTTCGGCAGCGACTTCCTGGGACGACTCACCTGAGTCATTGAGCGAACCATTTCAAGCGGAACCAGATTTCTATACATTGATGGAAGCGCCTATAGCCGATTCCATGAAATTCCGTACGCTTGAAGCGAAGGTTTGGGGTCAGGCATGACCCCAAAAAAGATAATGAAGCCTACACCAACAACAATTGCCGTTGCCGGAGCGCGGGCTTCGAAAAGGGGAGAATCTACAAAAACTCAATGTGATTAATCATGTCCTCTGCTGAAAGAACATCAAAAAGAACCATCAACCGGCGGAGCATAGTGCCAACCTGGATATTATGTGGCACAAACACGATTCCGTAATTCCGCTGGCCGTCGGCGTGCATCCGAAGAAAGTCTGCATCTCGTGTCAAGATCACGCGGTGCTCTTTGATTGCCAAAGCGAGATGGTCTTGGTCACTAGCTCCAAGCATTCCAGCTTCTTGAACAGTCAACACATCAACTCCCCGGCGACGAAGCCCTTCCGTAACGGCTTTTGGAATATGTTCATCCATGTAAAACTGGATGGGTTCAGACACCAAGCTTCTCTTTTATTTTAGACGGTGTACATTTGCGCAATTCTTCAACAAACCCTTCATCAGCTTGGAGAGCCTCGTCGATCTCTGATCGATGATCATAGTAATATGTGAGGGCAGCAAATACATCAGCTAAAGTTAAGCCATATTCAGTCGCAATTTCATCGGCACTTATGCCAAGACGTTCATGCCAAACAACGACATTGTGTACGGTAATGCGGTGTCCGGCGATACAGGGTTTTCCTCCAGCCACACCGGGTTTTATTTCAATATGTTGATTAGCAACGTTTTCCATCATTCCTCCTCGTGATCAATAGAACCAGTGATGTTTGTGCCATTATAATTGGTTTCAGCAGCGTCAGTCCAAAAGTTGCTGTTGCCGGGGGGCAGGAACGCGGGTTTCGAAAAGGGGAGAATCCGGTTGGCGGATAGCCAGTTCAATAGCGGCCACGATCGGTTGACGTTGATAGCCCGTCTTGAGTATGTCCTGAAGCGAATCAATCGTCATCGGCTTGCCGCAGAAATATCGAGTTCCATTTGAATAGCGAAGTCTGTTGTCGTTCCACCATTTATGAAGTAATTCAGGGTTCGGCCAGGGCAGATCTTCATCAGTATCCATTTCGACATTCTCCTCTTCTGGCTCTTTGTGGCTCTTTGGTCGGACCAGCTTCAAAGCCGCCAGGCCACTCGCCCTCCAGGTCATCATATAGGTTTGGGATCAGGCATGACTTATGACTTTTTCAGTCATAAGTCATGCCTGACCCCATTGTTGGATACATGACAGCAAACCTGACGCCTTCAAGGTATTCCTGCACTCTTACATTGGGCGGAGCGTCCATACATGACAATAGTTCACCATTTTCGTCCCCTTATTTCTAAGTTCCTTTCTTCGAATCTTTCACATCAAATTTTTCTTTTAGGGTTTTGATTTTTGCATCTAGCTTTCTGATTTTAGGATTGCTGGGTTTGTACACCTTTTTCAGAATCTCCAAGGCTTGCTCCCTATACTTAAGGGCGTTCGTAAAGTCTCCATTGGCTTCCCAAATACCCCCAATGTTGTTTCGGTCCAAAGCCACGAACGGATGTTCTTCGCCAAAGTTCGCCTGGTCAATGATTAAAGCCCGTTCAGCTTCCACCATTGCTTTGGCATATTCTCCCTGATTTAAGAGACACCCCCCGATATTATTGAGGCGCAATGCAACCTTGGGGTGATTATCTCCAAAAACCGCTTTATCAATATCCAATGCTCTATTAAGGTAGGTTAGGGCTTCAGAGAAATTCCCTGATTCCAAAAGATACGGTCCCATGATATCCTACCTGCTAGATCCTGGTCGGTAAAACGAATGCTGTGCCTCCAAGATGTGGAAAATCAATTGGCTTCTCCCTGTTGTTAGTTTTTGATTTCCTCATCAATTAATTAAAACCTTAATATTATAGGGGCATCTCTAAAAACTGCTGACAAATCTGTGTGTAAGCTTCCCTTTATCGTGGACAAATCAAAAGTAGAGTTTTCTGGCACAATGCGACCAGGAGGCTCTTATGAAACGAACACGATTTAGCGAAACCCAAATTGTCGCGATCCTGAAACAAGCGGATGCGGGCATCAAAGTGAAAGACTTGTGCCGAGAGCATGGGATTAGCGATGCGACTTATTACAACTGGAAGGCCAAGTACGGCGGCCTGGAGGCGTCGGATTTGAAACGCCTCAAAGAGACCGAAGGCGAACTCGCCAAGCTCAAACGGATGTATGCGGATCTGGCCCTCGAGAATCGGGCCCTGAAGGATTTGATCGAAAAAAAGCTCTAACGCCGACGGAGAAACGGGAGGCAGTCCACGCTATGCAGGAAGTCCATGGCGTCTCCATCAAGCAAGGGTGTGCGGCTCTCAAATTCGCTCGGTCGGCGTATTATCAAGCTCCAGTTGATTGGCAAGTCCGTGACCAGGAAATCATTGATGCCCTGAATCAGTTAGTGGAGCAGCATCCACGCTGGGGCATCTGGAAATATATCCGGCGATTACGGGCCCTAGGCCATGCCTGGAATCACAAGCGAGTGTACCGCGTCTATCGGCAGTTAGAGCTCAATCAGCCGCGTCGCACCAAGCGTCGGCTCCCGAAACGACCGTCGCTCCCGGTGTTTGTCCCAGAAGGACCAAACGAAGTCTGGTCAGCCGACTTCATGAGCGATGCCTTATACCATGGTTCACGGTTTCGGACCTTCAATCTCATTGATGACTTTAATCGAGAAGCCCTCGCCATTGAGATTGATACCTCACTCCGAGCTGAGCGAATTGTGCGTGTGTTGGAACGTTTGAAGACTGAGCGGGAGTTACCCCACATGATTCGGGTCGACAATGGGCCCGAGTTCCTGGCTCAAGCCCTGCAAGATTGGGGGAAAGCGAATCGCGTGCTGATTTATCATATTCAACCGGGACGGCCCACGCAGAATGCGTTCATTGAACGGTTTAATCGGACATATCGGAACGAAGTGCTCGATCTCTACCTGTTTCGGAGGTTGGACGACGTGCGCGAACTCACGGCTGAGTGGATGACGATCTACAATGAGCACCGGCCCCACGAGGCGCTCCAGGGAAAAGCCCCCTGTACCTATTACAAACCTAAGCCGGAAAACTCTACTTATCCACTGTCCGCTTGACGGGGAAGCTTACACGTAGGGGGGGTAAATTTTGAACAGATGCCTTGGAGGGCAAAACGTTATCATTTTCTAATAGTGTGAACTAACCTACCTAAACGTATTTGATTCGTAATGTAGCCTGGCATGAAGTGTGGATACTAGCAACGGAGTGTAAAATACAGAGGTGGACCCCATTCATTGGACAGACTTATGTAGATGCTAAGTGAAATCTTCTGGAGTATATTTCTTTTTAACGAAAGGAGCAGAAGATGGCACGACGGTCCCGACGGAATCATTCCCCAGCGTTTAAGGCCAAGGTGGCCTTGGCCGCGGTCAAGGGTGAACACACATTAGCAGAATTAGCCGAGCAGTTTGACGTCCATCCGAATCAGATCCAAGATTGGAAGCAGCAGCTGATCATGAAGGCAGAGAATGTCTTTGGCACCCACGTTGCGGCCGCAGCCGATCATGAACAGATCCAGCAGAAGTTGCATGCCAAGATTGGGCAGTTAACGATGGAAAAGGATTTTTTAGCCACCGCGCTCAGACCCGGCCGATGACTGAGCGCAAAGCGATGATTAAGGCCCAGCAAAGCCTCACCGTGACCCGCCAGTGCCAGTTGTTGGCGGTACCCCGGTCGAGTGCCTATGCTCGACTCCAAGATGTTTCAACCGCAGCCCTTGCTTTGATGCGTCAGCTTGACGAGCTTCACCTGAAGTGGCCCTTCTATGGCAGCCGTCGTCTGTGTGTTGAGCTGCAACAACGGGGGCATAGCGTGAATCGGAAACGTGTTCAACGGTTGATGCGAAAAATGGGGCTCCGAGCGATTTACCCGAAGCTGCGCACGAGTCACCCAGGCAAGGGGCACAAAATTTATCCCTACTTACTGAGAGACTTGAGGATTGACCATCCTAATCAGGTGTGGGCGAGTGATATCTGTTATATCCCAATGGCCAAGGGATTCATGTATCTCACAGCTATTATAGACTGGTACTCACGTCGGGTATTGGCCTGGCGAGTGTCGAATACCCTGGAAACGGCTGCCTGTGTGGAGGCGTTAGAAGAGGCTCTCTTGCACTATGGGGCGCCAGAGATCTTTAATACGGATCAGGGTGCCCAATATACCAGTGAGGCCTTCACCGCGACCCTCAAAGATCGTGGAGTGCAAATCAGTATGGATGGCAAAGGCCGTTGGGTGGACAACGTCATCGTCGAACGACTCTGGCGCAGCGTGAAATACGAGGATGTGTATCTGCAAGCGTATGAGACGCCCGCAGCGTTACGGACTGGCCTGACTGGCTATTTCAGGTTCTATAACACCGAACGCCGTCACCAGTCCTTGAATCGACAGACCCCTGATGCCGTATATTGGGGCAACTCAATGGCGAAGAAGGTGGCGTGATGACCAGTAGAAATTTCACTTAGCACCCTGTCCAAGAATTGGGGTCCACTACTATTTTCACTCTCTCCTCATTTTCTCTTGCATAGCTCGATACACGCGAAGTTGGCCGTAGTTGTAGAGGTCGCCAAGAAGTTCCTTGGCGCCGGTGAGATTTCCGAATCCGGTTTGGGTAAAGGCTGCGGCGATTTCTGTTTGTTGTTCAGATGTGAGAAGCCGGTTGATCTCTACGAGTTCACCTGCTTGGATAGCCTGCTCGAGGTGTCCATAAATCGTACTGCTTACCAAGCCACGTTGAGAGGCGATGTGTTCGACAGAAAAGCCGCGTTGAAATAGGCGCAGAGTTTCTCTAATAGTGGCGCTGAGCGGTTTTGCCGTCTTTGAAGTGACGGGCAGTGGCCGTGGAGACGTGTCTGGGCTTGAGGAACTTCGTTGGGGGTTGCTCTCAAGATATTGAATAATGGCCGCAAGAAAGGCCGATCCGAATTCCTCTAATTTTCGAGTTCCGACGCCGCTGATTCGCAAGAATTCTTGTTCGTTTTGAGGGTAGTCTCGTGCCATTTGCCGCAGAGCCACATCGGAAAAGATAACATAGGCGGGCACATCCCGTTCATCTGCCAACGTTTTTCGCAGGTGTCGTAACTGGTTGAAAAGTGATTCGTCGTACGTTACATCACCGATCGGGGGTTTCCTCCGTTCTGATGTGCTCATCGGTTTAGTCAACATGATCGTGTGGCGTTCTTGAATGAACTCCCATCCTTGTTCCGTAATCTCCAACACTGAAAAAGTTTCGGTGGCCTGTCGAAGATATCCCAGGCGAATGAGTTCGCGGACCATGGCTGCCCATGCGGGACGGCTGTGGGCTTTGCCTTGTCCGTACATGGGAAGTGTGTTGTGGCGCCAGCGTCGGATTTTCTCGGTATTGGCGCCGGTTAATACGGCAATAACATGATTGAGTCCAACGCGAAACCCGCTGTGGTCGTAGATGGCTTGGATGCAGGAGAGCAATGTTTCGGCGACCTCTGTGCCGTCGAAGGTATCACGGGGAGACAAACAATTATCGCATGCTTCACAGTTTGCTGGTGAGTAGGTCTCTCCAAAGTATTGCAATAACTCTGTGCGACGACAGGTGGGGCATTCCGCATAGCGCACCATTTGCTGGAGTTGTGCGCGGGCAATCTGCTGTTCATGCTGGTCGGGCTTTTCATTGATGAAACGTTGCTGTTTGACCGTGTCTCCCGCGCTGAAGAGCAGGACGCATTCACTGGGTAGGCCGTCACGACCGGCCCGGCCAGTTTCCTGATAATAACTTTCCAAATTTTTGGGAAGGTCATGGTGAATGACAAACCGGACGTTGGATTTGTTGATGCCCATGCCGAATGCGATCGTGGCGCAGATGACTTGAACATCATCCCGTAGAAATAACTCTTGATGGCGCGATCGTTCCTCCTGCGACAAGCCTGCATGATAGGGAAGCGCGTTGATGCGATAGGCCTGTAGTTGTCCGGCCAGGAGCTCAGTGGTTTTACGGCTTTGGCAATACACAATGCCGCTATCATGAGGTTGAGCCCGCAGCAATGCCAAGATTTGGTCAACGGGACTGGCTTTGGTCAAGACGCGGTAGGTGAGGTTCGGACGATTAAAGCTAGCGACGTAGGATGCAGGGTTGTTCAGTTTCAGGAGTGTACGAATGTCCTCTCGCACCCGGGCGGTGGCCGTCGCGGTTAACGCCATGATTGGTATTTGAGGAAACCGCTCTCGTAGTTCTACCAGCCTGCGATATTCCGGCCGGAAATCATGGCCCCATTCACTGATACAGTGGGCTTCGTCAATAGCCAGAAGATTGACCTGCCATTTCTGAAGATCGTTCAGACTTTCGGGTAGCATGAGCCTCTCTGGCGCCATGTAGAGTAGTTGGTAATGACCACGGTACACACCCTGTAATCGGGCCTGGATTTCCTGGGCGTTGAGCGAAGAGTTAAGAAAGGTCGCGGCAATACCATTGGCTTGAAGGGAATCGACTTGATCCTTCATGAGCGCAATAAGGGGTGAGATCACGAGGGTAAGGCCGGGTCTAGCGAGCGCTGGCAATTGATAACAGAGAGACTTGCCCCCGCCAGTCGGCAACAAGGCCACGACATCCTTCCCGGCTAGTGCATCGCGCATGATGTCTTCTTGCAGTGGCCGAAAGGAGGCATAGCCAAAGTGTTCCTTAAGGAGCGAGAGTAACGGGGGCTGTTCTGTGTTCGTGTCGGATGTTGAATGCATGAGAGAGCTATAATTGGGGTGTCATGTCTTTACAGATACATTGCGATGATGTCTTGCTGGTGAATAGATATGATTTCCTGCCGTATCACCGAGATCACATTCTGCATCAGGAGATCAATCCCCATCAACCAGCAATCACTAAAATATTGTCCTGCCTGTCTTCTAACAGGTATGAAAGTCGGTTTTTATAGTCATTCCTCATCAAAGGAGTGTTGAATAATGAAGATATCAAGGGCCATATTTTCCCAGGAAGCGGTTCGCGATCAGCAGCATTGGGTCTGTTCAAAGAAGTCTGCCGTGAGTTGTTCGGCTTGCTCACAATGTACCGTTCGATAAACTCACGATGTACCTGTCGAAGGATGGTTCGACGGGCTCACCATGATCGTTATCACTCAGCCCGAACCGTATGATTTATCATCCTGAGCCGTTCGACAAACTCACGATGCACTCGCAGAACGGCTGAAGAATACATCCTGAGCCTGTCGAAGGGTTCTCGTGCTCCTTACTTCTCACTTTTCACTTCTTACTGGTCTAAGAACGCCGCTGGCGGCTTTTTTCAACAGACCCATCAATTTTCTTGGATCGTCATGCTTATTTTTGAAGAAATAGCGCATATTTTTTTCGTTATGTGTCGTTCTTTGCCTTGCTATTTTGCGATTGTGCATTGCCTACGACTTGGTCGATCGGTACACCAGAGGACTATTTAGCAAGAAATGCGTAGATGTGCCGAGAAAGAAACACGAATGAGGATATCTGTATGCATGTGACAGAAAGAATACAGGATGAGACGCTGGTCCTGATTATTTCGGGACGGGTGACGTTTTATTCTCGAAAAGTTTTTCAGGCTATCGTAAATAATGCCCGGCAATCAGGGGCGAAACATATTATGTTCAATATCCAAGGGGTCACCTTCATGGATAGTACAGCCTTGGGGGCCTTAGCCCTGGCCTATTTGAATTTGAAAGAAAATGACCTCAAGATGAGCTTAGTTGGGCCGCAACAATCGATCAGATCTATTCTCGAACAAGCCAATTTTCCTGCGTTGATTCCCACATTTTCATCTGAGGAATCTGCCTTTCACTCAATTCACTAGGTTCTCAAAAACTCTCACAATATTCTTCCATCTAAGTCGAAAAGATGGTGGAAGAATATGCTATTCTCCTCGGTATAGAGTTCAAAATGTCAGGCCTGCGGCAGTAGTCAATTCACGCATCATCTACGAGTATGATTCACACTCCTCTTGAAGCGCTCAGACGCGAATTAGAAAATCTCAATCTGACCGGATTCATCGTGCCCCATGCCGATGAATACCAAAATGAATATGTACCGCCATGTGCCGAACGGCTAGCATGGCTTACCGGATTTACAGGGTCGGCGGGTACGGCCATTGTGCTGGCCAAAGAAGCCGCGATCTTTGTGGATGGGCGCTATATTCTTCAGGTGGCGGATCAAGTGAATCAGCAGCAGTTTGACATCAACAACAGCGGGGACTCTGCTCCATCGACGTGGCTTGGACAGCATGGTCATGCTTCGGATCGTATTGGATATGATCCCTGGCTGCATACCCCGCAAGATTTAGAACGGTATGAGAAAGCCTGTCACCGAAACAAGGTCCAGCTGATCCCAATTTCCCCCAACCCGATTGATCAGGTCTGGACCGACCGGCCACCCATTCCCATGGGAGTGATTCAGCCGCATCTCATTGAATACTCCGGGAAGAGTTCCCAAGCAAAGCGTGAGGAGTTAGCTCAGAACCTTCGAGGTGATGGTCTTGATGCTGCGATTATTAGCGCCCCCGATTCCATTGCCTGGTTGCTAAATATTCGTGGGAACGATGTCTCACATACGCCATTACCGTTATGTCAGGCAATTATCTACGCAACAGGACGGGTGGCGATGTTTGTGGATTCAAGAAAAGTGAGTCCCGGTCTGACCGCACATCTTGGTGCTGATGTTTCACTAGAATCACCAGCAGCTTTTGAACAGGCATTACAGCAACTAGGACATCAGAGTCAGCATGTTCTGTGTGACCCTGCAAAAACCAATGCCTGGATTTTTTCGATGTTAACCAAACATGGGGCCCGCCTTAGTCACGGGGATGACCCTTGCATGTTACCCAAAGCCTGTAAGAATGCGGTTGAGGTGCAAGGAGCCTATGCGGCCCATGTCCGGGACGGGGTGGCGGTCTGTCAGTTTTTAGCCTGGCTGGCTCGAGAATCAGCAAGCAGGCAAGTGACGGAACTACAAGCCGCGGCCTATTTAGATGAATGTCGTCAGAAACAAGCCCTGTGGGAAGACGCCAGTTTCCCTACTATCTCAGGCGCGGGTTCGAACGGAGCCATCGTGCATTATCATTCCACTCCTGAGACCAATCGATCCTTAGAACACGGAACATTATATTTGGTGGATTCTGGAGGGCAGTATCGTGATGGAACGACGGATATTACAAGAACCGTAGCAATAGGGAAACCCACGGAGGAACATCGTGATCGCTATACGCGTGTCTTGAAAGGTCATATTGCGCTGGCCACAGCGAAATTTCCTGAAGGCACAACGGGCAGTCAACTGGATGCCCTTGCGCGAGCGCCCCTCTGGGAGGTGGGGTTGGATTATGATCATGGAACCGGGCATGGTGTGGGAAGTTTTTTGGGTGTCCATGAAGGACCGCAACGGATTTCGAAGGTCGCCAATAGTGCGGCGCTGAGGCCTGGCATGATCGTGTCAAATGAGCCTGGTTATTATAAGGCCGGGGCATACGGGATCAGGCTGGAAAATTTAATGGTGGTTAAACGAGAAAAGATGCCCCAAGACTCTTCCCGTCCGTTCTTCGCATTTGAGACGTTGACGGTTGTGCCGTTCGATCGAAGGCTTATTATTGAGGATCTCCTATCCATACAAGAATGTGATTGGGTGAATAGATATCATGCCCGTGTGTGGACCTCTCTCGAAACCATGGTTGACGCTGAAACTCGAGTGTGGTTAGAGCAAGTGACGCAACCTCTCTCGCAATGACTCTCACGTGAAAAGGAACAACCCGGTCTAGCCGTTTTAGGTTTCATCGATTATCTGCTGATTGAGAGCTATTCTTTCTTTGTCAGACAAGGCCAGTAGCCTAAGCTCGACGGAAGACCGGGCTTCCACGAACCAATTCGCTTTCCGCCCAGACCTATCGGGCATGACCAGGCGCCGCCTATGGTGTGACTGATCCGCCATCGTGCTCCATCGGCGGTTAACCAAATCCAACTAGAAGATCGCCGGGGGAGTTCAGTGTTGTCTCGTGCCGTATTGTTCTCAGCCATAAGAATGACTAAGTGTACCATCCAATCCTAATTGAAGCGAAGATTTTGAGCAGGAAAACCAGGATTAGGCCGAAACACTTGACAAGTTTATCGCCGAATATGCAAAGGTGGGTGTATGTCAGATCTAGATAACTCTTCATCCGACTCAACCTCACATTCTCCGTCAGGTCTATTGGGACAGTATGAATCCGATGTCACTGTGTTGACGGCGGGCGATAAGACAATCATTGTGGTCGGCACCGCGCATGTGTCTCAAGAGTCCGTTGAACTCGTTAAACTTGTGATTGAACAAGAGCAGCCGGATGGTGTTTGCGTGGAACTGGATGCCAAGCGCTTTGAAGCGATTTCGCACCCGAATCGCTGGGAGTCATTGGACCTCAAACAAATCATTCGTCAGCAGCAACTCAGTACGCTCATTGTTAACTTAGTGCTGGCTTCGTTCCAAAAACGATTGGGTGACAAGTTAGGTGTCTTGCCAGGTACAGAAATGCTGGAAGCGATTAAGATGGCCGAAAAACATGATATTCCTGTCACTCTGGGTGACCGTGATGTGCGAGTGACCATGCGTCGAGCTTGGCGGAATACGCCATTTTGGCGCAAAAGTTTATTAGTCTCCTCGCTTCTGCTCAGTATTTTCGATACGACGGAAGTGTCGGAAGATGAAATTCGAAATCTCAAAAAACAAGATGTGCTCTCAGAGATGATGAAAGAATTGGGCAAAGAGGTTCCCACGCTGAAGGCAGTACTCATTGATGAACGAGATCGCTACCTTGCGAAAAAAATGGCTGAAGCCCCAGGGAAGAGAACCGTAGCTGTTGTTGGAGCCGGTCATGTCGCGGGAATCTGTCAAACCATTGCACAAGAAAAATCAGTTGATTTGGAAGAGTTGGATTTTGTCCCGCCAGTATCACCCATCTGGAAAATGGTTGGCTGGAGCATTCCCTTGCTCATCGTCGGATCAATCGCTTGGATTGGCTGGCAAAAAGGGGCCGAAGCAGCAGGAGAAAATGCCTTATTTTGGATTCTGGCGAATGGTATCCCCAGCGGCTTAGGGGGGCTCTTAGCGATGGCGCATCCACTGACAATCCTGACAGCGTTTGTTTCTGCGCCATTTACCAGTCTTACACCGGTCATCGGTGTCGGCTATGTTACGGCCTTTGTGCAGGCTTATTTGCAGCCTCCGCTCGTCAAGGACTTTCAAACAGTCGCGGGAGATATTGCCATTCCGGGACGATGGTGGAAGAGTCGACTCTTACGGGTATTTCTCGCTTTTCTCCTTCCCACCATAGGAAGCATTATCGGAACATGGGTTGGCGGCACCCGCATTGTCTCCAACTTATTTTGAATGATGGGTCTGTTGAAAAAAGCCGCCAGCGGCGTTCTCTAGACCAGTAAGAAGTGAAAAGTGAGAAGTAAGGAGCACGACGATCATGGTGAGCCCGTCGAACCATCCTTCGACAGGCTCAGGATGATACTTCGACAGATTTATTGTGATCCTTCGACAAGCTCAGGATGATACATCGAACAACTCAGAACCGGGCTTTTTTGAACAGACCCGTAATGGTAAATATTATTTCCCTCCTTTGTAAGGCGGGCAGGGGAAGTAGCGTTCCCAATAACCTTAAGCATTCCAACTTCAAAAAAAGTCAGGAAGAGGCCGGCGCCTGTACTTTAGACGTATGCTGGAAAATGCATTTGGGGCAGGTATAATGGATAAAGCGCTCCTCCCCAACGAGCCGTTTCATCATAGTTGTTTGACACCATGTGCAGAGACGATCAGGAATGTCTGAGGACGAGGCCGGTGGTGCTGGGGGAGTGGGTGTGTTCATCATGAGCCACATTCTCAAAAACATCTGAGAGGTTTGTCAATGCGTAAGATCAAAACTTCATATCCCATGGTGAGCTGGGTCCTTGGAGGGCTTTTGATGCTGTTCCCTCTTCAGAGTTGGGCGGGGGCTGAGCATGAAGAGCAGCCACGTCTCACTGTTTCTGGAGAGGGCAAGGCGCATGTCCCGCCTGATAAAGCCGTGCTCAGTTTTGCGGTTGAAACGGTTGGCAAAGATTTAGCCGATGTACAAGAAGACAACCAAAGGCGAATGGCCAGTGTCTTACAGGAATGTCAAAAGTTAAAGATTCCATCTCAAGATATTCAAACTACCTCCCTGAACGTGATTCCTGAATACCCGCCTCCTCCACGGCGGTCGTCCGGTGGATCATTGGAGCAGAGGATCCCCCGCATTATCGGCTATCGCGTGGTTCATCAGGTCAATGTGGAGATACGGAACTTAGATATCGTTGGAGAGGTGGTGGATCGTGTCTTAGACGTAGGCGCCAACCGTTTTTCAGGGATTTCCTGGGGGTTACAAGATGAGCAACCCACAAAGCTCCGGGTGTTGCAGATGGCGGCCACCAAAGCCAAAGCCAAAGCGGAGACGCTCGCGCAATCTTTACATCTCACATTAGTGCGAATCATGAAGGTGATGGAGGGTGGCGTGTCGGTCGTGGCCCCCGCAGGACAATATCGAATGGCTAGGGCGATGTCCATGGAAAGTGATGGAGGAGGCTCTTCTGTCTCGGCGGGCGAGATTTCTGTGCGCGGCACCGTCACCCTAGTCTATGAAGTTAGCCAGGAATGATGACCACACCTGTTCCTCCTTCTTCCCATGCTGAACCACCCAATTCAGGGTTTGGCGTGCCAGCTCTGGTCGTCTCCGGATTTTTAGGCGCCGGGAAGACCACGCTCGTCAAACACCTCATTACGGATGCACAACAACAAGGACTCAAGCTCGCCGTCGTCTCTAATGAATTTGGAGAACTAGGTATTGATCGGGCGCTCCTTCAGGAAGAAGGCGGTCCGGGATATGTTGAGTTAGAAGGCGGCTGTGTCTGTTGTCAACTATCTCATGAGTTGCTGGAGACACTGCAGAATTTATGGGAAACCGTTCGTCCCGACCGGATGGTTGTGGAAACCTCCGGGGTCGCCTTGCCTTTTGAAACGCTTATGACCTTCTGGCGTGAGCCGGTTACCCAATGGGTGGGCGAAAGTTTGGCGGTCGTCGTTGCCAACGCTGAACAGGTCGCGGAGAACCGGGATTTGGAAGGGACGTTCGAACAGCAAGTTTCTTCGGCAGATATCGTTGTGTTGAATAAAGTCGATTTAGTCACAGAGGTCTCGATCGCCCGAATAGAGGGCATTCTGCAAGACATGGCTCCTGACGCCCCATGTATTCGAAGTATCCAAGGGAAAATAGATACAGACGTCGTGTTTCCGCCAACCCCTCTCTCATTGGCTGCCTCAAAGCGTCTGCAGAAACCTGAACATATTCCTCATACCCATGAAGCCTTTGAAGCACAAGAACTCTCCTTCCCCTCTAGTATCACACCAGAATTGCTGCTTGAAGAGCTGGAACCGTTGCAGGCTCTTCGCATCAAAGGCATCGTGAATACGTCCGAAGGGCTCAAGCTTGTCCAAGGCGTGGGTCCTCGCATTGATCTAAGTGCGCCTCCGCCCAATCTTCCTCAAGAAATGATTGGCCGCCTGGTGGCCATCCACCGAAAATAGAGAGCCTATCCAGTCAAAAGGGGTCAGACTCGAATTATTTAATTCGAGTCTGACCCCTTTTACTTCTGGGTGGTCAATACTCAGGTCTCCCTCAATGTGGAGGCAATGATTCTTGCCAAAACTGCTTGAGATCGAAAGAAAGTTGGCGATGGTGTTTGACAGAAAGGAAGATAATCTGTTTATCCCGTAGGAGGTACAGCACCAGGTACTCATCGATGATATATTCCCGAAGCTCATCCTCCTGGTTGAGCCGTGTACGCAATCTCTTCACCAGAGATTTGGCTTCAGCGGAATGTATCGTATGAGTCAAAAACGAACGGCCAGACTTTGGCAATCGACAGAGCTGAGGAATAATGTCGTCGAACAGGCGATCAAGGAAACGTTGAAAAGATTTGTGACCCTCTGCTCCTAAAAAGGTTTGAATGGCCAGAAGGTTTTCAGAGAAGTTTTGAGTAAAAATTGGCCGTTTACCGGCCATATCGAGTCTTGAGTTGAGTTAATGTGAGCGTGTTTCCTTCAGCAAGATCGTCCATCCCGCGGAGGGCCTCTTCGAGAAGCGTCAGGTGGATGTGCTCGCGCTCAAGACGATGGTAATGGTCTAAACGGTTCGCATCGATCAACGCGGCGCAACTTTCCCCATTCTTCGTAATAATCTTTTCTCGCCCCTTGGTCTGCACTTCTTCACACAGATCAGTCAATTGTGCTCTCGCGTGAGTCAGAGAGATAATGTCCTTGGATGAAATAGCCACAACCGTCCCTCCTATCTCAATAGGATACAATTCTGTACAGAATATTGTCAAACTTATATGGAATTGTTGAAAAAATCCGCCAGCGGCGTTCTCTAGCCCAGTAAGAAGTGAAAAGTGAGAAGTAAAGAGCACGACGATCATGGTGAGCCTGTCGAACCATCCTTCGACAGGCTCAGGATGATACTTCGACAGGTACATCGTGAGTTTATCGAACGGCTCAGGATGTATCCTTCAGCCGTTCTGCGAGTGCATCGTGATCCTTCGACGGAGCTCAGGATGATACATCGAACAACTCAGGGCAGGCTTTCGTGATCCAGCTACGGTTTTTAGGATAATCCTTCCGCAAGTTTTTTAGACAATTTCCGATATAGCCCTGTCTCTATACGATATTCGTGTCGTCTGACATCGATAACGAACCTTCTTTCCCGAAAAGGCAAACCGTTGAAAAACGGGAAGCAAAGCCACGGATCAGGTTTCCACAACTCCTGACAGCCGGGTTGCCGAAGGAAAGCTGAGAATCCTCTCCAATGAGCCGCGTTCCTGTGACGGCTCGTTCATCGCCTTGAGGGTTTTCTTCTACACCCTTCTGTTCGCTTCCTAATTTTCCGAAGAGTTTTTCCTTTCTCAGTGAAGTGAGGGGGAAGTTCATAAGGATACGGCTCATATCCCATCTATAAAAAAAGAAAGGAAATAGCACGATGAAACAGCATGTTCCTCAGAGCACCGTCTCATTGGAATGTCCAGGGTCACAGAAAAACTGTGAGGTGACATTTGAAGTCAATGTGTTCCGTGGTGCCGAACGTGGTGGTCTTGAAGCCACGAACTGCACTGAATGCTCGCCAAAGACCCCTGTTCAGGCCTGCGAACAACGATGCACGCACACTCACGAGGCTCAGCAGGTTCACGAACAAGCCATTCGGCAGCATCAACGTGAACTGAGCACGATCGGTTCAAATGTGATTGGGTAAGCTCCATTAGCGGTGATTAGAGATCTCACACTTTTTCAAAGGAGAATTTCGTATGATGAAAGGCATTTGTAAAACCTTTGCGTTGGCTACGGTCCTGACATTTACCACGAGTCTTATCTCGCTTCCTACGGCCCTAGCCGCGTCCTCGACATCTCAAAACATTGATCTGGAATTGACGGTTCGAGTCAATCAGAAAGGATTTTTAGACAAAAAGGGGAAGATCTATGGCCCTCGACATGTGCTGCAATTGCCTCAGGGCAAAGTCGTCCGCATTAAATTTGTCTTTGATGAAAATGTGACCAGCTTAGCCATTGGCGATACGCATCAAGTTGCCATCACTGGGGAAGGGGTGATGCAGGAATCGGAGCCCATATCCATGTGGAATCAACAAACCACGATGACTCTTCACACGGGTCCAGAAGGTTCAAAATATCGGGCCTATTGCATCCTTGACTGTATTGGAATGGAACATCTCAACAATTTAGTCATACAAGTGGTATAATACAGTTAGCCGGGTTTGTGGTGTTGGGCCTCAGGCTTCTGGCTGAGGCCCTTTTCATGTTTTACACCGAGAAGTTATAGGTCTTGATGGACACACCATATCGCGCCTTCCCTTCTGAACCCTCATTCGAGCAGAGGGTTTCCAGGAATGAGCCTGAAAGCACGAGCCAGCTAGCTGGTCAAGAAGAAATCCCCCTTCGCCCAGAGCACAACCCTTTCTTCCATCGGCAACCAAGTAATGGCAAGACCAGACCGCCTACGTTGTTTCTCATTTTTGGTGCGCAAGGCGACTTGACAAAACGTAAATTAATTCCCGCTCTCTATAATCTGGCTGCCAGCGGACATCTTCCCCAAGAATTTGCCTTGTTGGGCGTCGATGGTATTGCGATGAATACCGAAGATTTTCGGGCAAAAATCAGTCGCGACATTCAGGAGCTTTCCACACGATCCATTGACCCCACAATCAAAGAATGGTTGCTTGACCGGTTGTATTACCTGGCGGGAGATTTCCGGGATCCGCAAACCTACCAGCAGCTGCATGCCACACTCACAGATCTCAACGGGCAATATGGGACCTGTGGCAATTATCTCTACTATATGGCCACCGCCCCGGCATTTTTTGGAGAAATAGCCGGACAACTTCATACGCAAGGTCTCGTGCGGTACACGAAAGAATTTTCCCGGCGCATCGTGATAGAAAAACCCTTTGGACATGACTTGGCATCAGCCCAATCCTTGAACCAGACGCTTCGAGAGGTCTTAGAGGAAGACCAGATTTACCGGATTGATCATTATTTGGGAAAAGAGACCGTCCAGAATATTTTGGTCTTTCGCTTTGCCAACGGCATCTTCGAGCCCGTCTGGAATCGGCAATATATCGACCATGTTCAGATTACCGTAGCTGAAACGCTCGGGGTTGAGCATCGTGGGGCCTATTATGATAAGGCCGGTGCATTGCGAGATATGGTGCCTAACCATTTATTGCAGCTGTTAGCGTATGTGGCGATGGAACCTCCGAATGAGTTTGACGCCGAAGCGGTGCGCAATGAAAAGGCCAAACTGCTGCGCGCGATTCAGCCCATGAATCCTGTGAATGTCTTACACTCCACGGTCGCTGGTCAATATATCGAAGGGATGTGCAATGGGCGCCAGGTTCCTCCCTATCGATCCGAAGTGAATGTTTTACCGACGTCTCTCAGAGAAACCTACACCGCCATGACCTTGTTTATCGAAAGTTGGCGCTGGGAAGGAGTTCCGTTTTATCTCCGGACAGGGAAACGAATGAATAAACGGGTTACTGAAATAGTTATTCAATTCAAGTCAGCCCCACTCATGCTATTCCGTAAAACGCCAGTCGACCGGCTAACGCCCAATGTGCTGGTCATTCGTGTTCAACCTGATGAAGGCATTTCGTTAAGTTTTGGCGCGAAGATTCCTGGCCCACAGGTGCAAGTAGGCAATGTGGATATGGATTTTCAATATGCGAAGTACTTTGGCGATGCTCCGAGTACCGGCTATGAGACTCTATTACATGATGTGATGGACGGAGATGCCACACTCTTTCAGCGCAGCGATAATGTTGAGTTGGGCTGGAGCGTCGTTGACCCCATTCTTAAGGTCTGGGACAGCTTGGGAACTCATGCCATTCATCACTACGCCGCTGGATCCTGGGGGCCATCTGAAGCCGACGCCCTGTTAGCCAAAGATGGGCGAACGTGGCACAACCATAGCTGACCTTCTCTTTTTCAGTCACACAGCGATCCCCCTTTTCCTGTGGCTATGGTGTTACGGCATAGGCTTCTGCTCCGGAGAGGCGGCTGTCTATTTCGTTGAGCAACGGCCTATAGCGAGGATCGTTGACGTCACCGTAGTGGCTTTTGAAATCTGTCTCCGAAAGACCTTCTGGAAGATCGGTGAACGTTGGGAAAAACGTCTTCTCATTCCTTTTGCCGGCGAGCACATTCTGCAAGTGAAGCGCGCCACCGTTCGTATCTGTGGCGATTTCCGCAAAGCGGAGCCCGGCTCTATCTGCGGCGAGATCAACAAAACTGAAACCCGAGCCACCCTTGTTCGAGTCAAGCAATTCTTTGAATTCGCCAATTGCCATGGCAATGCCTTGGTCGCTGACTAATTTTAACCCGGCAGAAATCACGAAATGTAGTAGTAGGTCCCGCCGTCCACCCAAACGTATACCTCGATTGCGAGGTATGTGGCCTTGCAATTCCCTTTGGCGAACGGGACCGGTCAAACGCTCAAAGCGGGTGTCCCCAAAGTAGAGTACCAGTGCCAAGAGCGCAGCTTGATTTTCTGTTGCGGGATCTTCGAATCTAGAACGGTCTTTCACCAGGCGGAAAAGTGGTCCTAACACTTCGGCTAACGAGGCAGTGTTGGGTTCTCTCCCAATATGATCCAGTTCCACGAGCTTCGCATAGTACGAGCCGATGATCTCCCGGTTTCCGAGAAGCGCCACTTCATTGCGCACCTTGGCAAGACTTCGGGAAAACGCTTTGAGACGAACACGCAAATCGGGCATGGGTTCAATCTGTACCTTCAGCCTATCCCGTTCGAACGTCACCGCCGTGACGGATTGGATGAGTTTCGATCCGGTACTCTCGCCCAACATGAGGTTGATGCCTTGCTCGATCAGAAATGTCATGAGAGAGCCAGGAACGGGGATTTGGCCAAGAGAAGTCGTCTCGATATCAAGGCCGGTCGTTGATGGTTTAAGGCCGAAACGAAGATTCACATAGTTGCGTAGGGGATTGTCGGGTAACCGAAATGTCAGGGCCGCGTCCAAGCCCTGGCCGGAAATTGTGGCATCACCAACCAACCTCGGCACGGCCCGGTTCATCAGGGCAAAAATGCCATCCACATCTTTCTCATCCAATACAAGAGTTGTTGTGGTCGTAGCGTGCAGAACTTGTTTGATGACCCGTTTGGCCAAAGCTCTGGCGCGTGTCGCGTCGTCTGCGGTCACGGTTTTCACCGATGTGACCGCCGGGTGGTTTTCCATGCCGAAATAAACAGTTCCTAGAATCCCAAGCACTGCCACGATTGGCGCATAGATACAGACAATACGAAAGATCCGTTTCAAGTGACTCCTGTCTTTCTTTGAATAGTTAGCGTTGGGAGCCTAAACAATTTTCGGCTTCTGACTAACATCACATATTATGATGATAAATTTTCTACTGGGACCGTTCAGAGCTACTTTGCCGTGATCAGGACTTTGATCTGAAGAGGGGTCTAAAGTTGGTGTAGGATTGAACAGTTCATAAGATAGTAAGAATACTATACCATGGGCCTTGTCTAGTCCTGCTGATGGTAAAGGCCCTGGGAACCTGGAAAACTTGGATCTTTTCTTCTCGGGAGGCGAAATATCGTACTGATCTATTCAAAAAAAATCCCCTGCAGGGGTTACCGGCAAGGATTTGAGAGCCGACTCAATTTTGACTGTGATGGGAAATCGCTAGGGATAGGATCAATTGAAGTTACTCTTGCTATAATTCTCGAGTCCAGTACGAATTGAAGCCAGAGATTGCAAAGTTTTTCGACCTTTAGATGTGATTGAATAGTATCTACGACGTGCCCCGCTTCGGTCGCCCCTTTCCTCATCGCCCCATCGCCCTTCAATTAAATCGCGTTTTTCCAGGCGATGCAAAATTGGATACAGAGATCCAACCCTTAGAGTCCTTCCTTTCGTTGTTTTCTTGACCGCTGCCGTAACAGTTTCAATGCAGCGAATTATTTCAAGGCCATATAGCTCCTGATGTAAGAGTAAGGTCATCATCATTTCTTCCAGTGAGGAAATTTGGGGATTGTCGTTATTACTTTGCTTGAGTTTGGCACTTCGCCCTCCCGCTGGCTTTCTGGATTTCACTATTCCCCTCCTTTTAGTAGCGGTTTTCAATGTCGAAATTTTATGAGCCAGGTCAATCTAATGACAGAAATACACTTTTTTGATCAAATTTTTGACAGACAAAACTATAATAATTTCAATATCTTATGGTTTATGAGGAATTAGAAAAATAACAGATACCTATCATAAAGCAATTTCGATGCCTACCAAGGAAAGTTAAGGTTTATCTCCTAAAGATTCTTATTATGCATCCGATAGGTATATCTAGAACATAGAGAAATGTCTCGAACACAAGGTATCTCCCTACTTAAGGAATCCGACTACTTTGCCGAAAAGTAAGTTCTAGCAGGACAGACCTCAGTGCTGGCTAAAACTTTGATACTCATGTTTACAAGAACGGCCACAATCTAAAATGTGGGAAAGTGGTAATGCGAATGAAAAGATTGTTCTTTATCAAAATATTCCCGTGCGAACCTCAAATAATTCTTCTCAGAGAAGAGACATCTCTTCCAGATGATAAGCCTAGATTTACCCTAGCTACGGATGCAGAGCAAAAAATGTGGAACCAACTTGAATCAGATGTCTTGGCTCAAGTGGATCTGGAATTCGAGCCTCAGGAGGCGGCCTAGTAAGAAATCTTACAAAGCCAGCCCAATAGTCCGCTCTACAGGATGGTTTCTCGAGGATTGGTTCAAATGGGAGCGCTAATTAGAAACCCGAAAATGGATCTGCTAGGTCTGGCCCAAACAGGAATGGCTGTCCGTAGTTTGCGAGATCTCTTAATTGTGTCTCACTATCTGTAGGAGACGCTCAAGGTGGCCCAAAAAGTGAAGCAAGACAAAGGCGAAGTGTGCACAAGGGGTTAAGAGATTCACCAATTCTTGGAAAAGAGCACATGTATTTGTTTGTGGGCTTGATGAAGCGTGGGCGATGTGAAGGAAGCTGTGTTGTCACGAGTCATTATCAATATGGATTCAATACCCCTGCTAATCAGAGAGGTGGCCCCGTTTCTTTGAACAGCCTGAGAGCCTTCGATAAGTGGATTGCTCCTTGTTTGAATTAGGCCGCATGGGAGCGCGGCGGTTCTTGAAAATAGGCTTGATCCGGTGTCCGGCCAGCCACCCCTGAATGAGGTCGGCGGCTGTTGTAAAACTGGAAATAGCGAGCGAGTCCCGCTCGTGCCGCTGAAACTGACTCATAAGCCTGTAAGTAGACTTCTTCATATTTTACGCTTCGCCACAACCGCTCGACAAAGATGTTGTCGCGCCACGCTCCTCGACCATCCATACTGAGGCGTATACCTTGGGCCTTGAGCAACTCGGTAAAGGCGTAACTGGTGAACTGACTGCCCTGATCCGTATTCATGATGGCAGGTTTCCCATAACGACTGCAGGCCTCCTCAACGACGTCAAGGCAGAACTGCACATCCATCGTGTTGGAGAGCCGCCAGGCCAGCACTCGGCGCGTGTGCCAATCTACCACGGCCACCAGATACACAAATCCCTTTGCCAGGGGGATGTACGTGATATCCATGGCCCAGACCTGATTGGCACGAGTGATCGCCACGCCCCGTAACAAATATGGATACACCTTGTGGGTTGGGTGCCGCTGCGTCGTCCGCGGACGGCGATAGAGCGCTTCCAAGCCCATCCGCCGCATCAGCGTGGCCACATGCTTCCTCCCAATTCGCCTGTCTTCCTGCCGTAAGAGGTCTCGGAGCATCCGGGCCCCAGCAAAGGGCCATTCCAGATGCAACTGATCAATCCGGTTCATGAGCTGCAGATCCTCCTCCGAGATTGGCTTGGGCTGATAATAGAGACAGCCGCGACTCACTCCTAAGGCCTTGGCTTGTTTCGTAATTGATAACTGATGCGTGCGGTCAATCATCGCTTTGCGCTCAGCACGCCCGCTTTGGTGAGCGCCGTTTCTAAAAAATCATTCTCTAACGTTAACTCGCCAATTTTGGCGTGAAGTTTGTTCACGTCAACAGGAGGCGGTGAGGATTCTCCGGCCTCAAACACGCCTGCCGCTCCTTCCAGCAGCAGGGTCTTCCATTGGGTGATCTGATTCGGATGCACATCGAACCGTTGGGCCAATTCGGCCACCGTCTGTTCCCCTTTGATGGCAGCCAGCGCCACTTTCGATTTAAAGGCGGGAGAATGATTCCGCCGAGGTCGTCTGCTCATACTATGCTCCTTTCATCAGTGGCACCATCATGCCACGTTTCGGAGAGCGTATCCACTTATCGGCTTGTTCAGATTCTTGGGGCCACCTCTGATTTTCACAGACTGCATCGAGGTCGAAGATCGGTTTGAAGCTGAGAAAATGGAGCTCGAATCGCTTCTACATGAAAAAACAGGGGGGAATGGTCAGCAGCTTACTTCCGCGGCGAGAGCTTGCTTTCAAAATCTCGTCAACAATCTAGAAATGCTGCGGCTGCACCATTAAAATGTCTGTCAGTTAACCAACTAAACTGTATCCGCCACCTAGGGATTCCTGAAAGGATAGCTTTGGGGACCATGTGGGATCCTTAAAACTGAGCGTGGGGAAAAGTAAAACCTAGTTGGTTGCGGGGGAGGGATTTGAACCCTCGACCTTTGGGTTATGCGTACCACTACAGCTTCCGCTGCCTGAGTGATCAGTTTGTGGTCTGGACTTTCCCTTCACCCTCGGCCAGCTATTGCTGCCGTTAGGGTGCCTGCCATCAAGTCTCTACACCTTCTCTTTCAGCTGTTGCACTGAGAGAGCTTGGCTCGGGATTACCCCGCCAGTGGCTTCCCCGAATTTGACAGGCGTTCATACAGAAGTTTCCTTCTGTACAGCCCAATGTAGGATAAGGTCCCAAGCGTTACGGTATTTAGCGGACCGTGGTTTTCTTTGCCGCTTGTCAGTTTCTACCAGGTGAATTTCACTGGCATAACTGATGAACACTTCAACGGGGAAGACATAGAACAGGTCAAAGTCTTGAAGGTAGGCAAGGGCAAAATCAAAATCCGATGGAAGATATGATTCACGAACCATATTCCTACGGTTTGTTTTCGTTCGACGAGTGTCCACAACAAAGTTGCCGCGACTTTCATCGAACCATGCACCCTTGACTTGGACCTTCACCAGCGTCCCACCAACATCAAAGACCAGATCATAAGGCAACCGGTCTCCTAATGGTTTTAGAACGCCCCAGCCATGCTTCAATGCGTGAAGTATAGCTGTTTGTTCTGTGATGTCCCCTTTGAGCTTTGTGCTCAAGATTATCCTACGGAATGAGCCCAACGAGCTACCAGACTGCTCCACCCCGCGGATCGATACTAGTGGAGGCATCACATGGAAGTCAATCAAAGTTCATGAATTTCTTGCGTGTGGTGTCAAGGTTCCCTGTGATATGTTTTGAGCCCTATGTTGCTTCCCGGTATTTTTGCTCTGGTCATGGTTGTGGCCCTCATTGTTGGCGACTGGTTTCAATTTACTACGTTAAAGCCCTGGGCTTGCCGGTATGGTTGTCCTTTGGCTCGTCGTAAAGATTCTCTCCCCAAGCCCAAAGATTCTTTTTCCCGTTTGTTTAAACAAAATAATACACTTGCTCTTTCCCATGGTGTGGCCCGATGGGTAGCGGATCAGCAAGCCATCGTTATTCGTCCATATTACAAAATGTTTTCCTTACGTTTTCGGACGGCTTGGCCATTGAAAGGAACACTGGACTATCGCTTTCAGGACAAGCTGCTTGAACTTCACTTATCGAAACGCATTCCCTGGTCTTCTGCGATTTTGACCTCCATTTGGTTGCTCTTTGTTATCGGGGGTACTCTGGGGTTCCTCGCCATGTATGTTATGGACGGTGGATTTGGGACAGTCGGCGGCATATTCTGGGGAATAGGAATGATCGCGTTAGGGCTATTAGTGTTGGCCGGTGGTGTTATTCTGCTAGCTTTTGCATACCGTCTGGAAGATTCGCGGTTGATGCAGGTGTATGATGAGTTGAAGGAGGCGCTAGGGCCACAAGTTTAGGCGCTGAGGTTCAGGTGATACCGCGTGTATTTTTTTTCTCCGGTTCGCCGTAACGCTCCTTTTTCTACCAAGTCTTGTAAATCCCGTGTTGCTGTTGCTCTAGAAGTTTTGACTATTCGGAGATAGTTGTCAGCACTTAACCCGCCCTTGAATCCCTCTAGGCCTTCGCGGAACATTTTTGAGATGACCTTCTCCTGTCGTCTATTGAATTGCCCGCGTAAGCGGTCGTAATATTTTGCTTTGTGGACTATGAAGTCCACTAACCTTTGCGAATATTCCTGAGCGTCCAGAATTGTTTGGCCAAAATACTCGAGCCATTGCGTAGCCTCGAGCTGTCTATTTTGCTGTTGAAGGTAATCGTAGTAGGCTTTTTTATTTTTCTGAATGGTAGAGGACAAGGCAATGAGTGTTGGTTGCCCCAGGCATTGGGATAAGGCTTTTTCAGCCAAGGCCCGACCGATCCTGCCATTCCCATCCTCAAAGGGATGAATGCAAACAAAGTACAGATGTACTAAGCCAGCCCGTGTGAGAGGAGGCAAGGGGGTCCGGCCTCGAGGAGCTGTGTCATTAAACCATACAATGAACGTCTGCATTTCATTTTTTATCTGGCGAGAAGGGGGCGCCTCAAAATGGATCTTAGGCTTATGAACGGGCCCAGAGACAATCTGCATCGACTCTTTATGGGTGCGATACTTTCCTCGCACCTTTAGATCAGCCCTGCCTTTTGTCAGCATTTTGTGCCAGCCGCATACCGTTTTGTGAGTTAAAGTCTTATCAAAATTCTTATGGAGATCAACCATCATTTCTGCCATTCCCTGCTCAGGTGGCGGAATGTTCTTGTTGTCAGTTTGCAGACCAAAGTTTCGTAGAATAGACGATTGCAGAGAAGCCCGATTAAGGATTTCTCCCTCGATCTCTGCTGTCTTAAGGGCCTCTTGGCTCATCAAATCGACAGTCAATCGCCGATATTTCTCAACATCAAGATGTTTCAAGGTTCCACGGATCATGCCGGAGAATTGGAGAAATTGATTCTCCAACTCAGACAGTGCTGACTTCCGGTACGTAAAATTTGGCCATTCTTTCTTCTGCCAGACCCATGTCATGAGGCAAACCGTCCTTTCTTATAGCTCATAATATCATGAATATTTGAGTTATAGAAGGGACCCTTATCGCTCATGCAAACAGAACTGATCTCCCAGAAAATGCGGATCCACCTAGGGCAGGCCCAAACAATCAACACCAGCCCAGCTAGTCGAACTACTCTTTTTCGATCAGGTCTTTTTTCAGTTTGGAGAAATTTTCCACCCGGAATGAAGGGAGCAGATAGGCCCAGTCTTTGACGCGTCGATTGATTGATGCAACTTCTTGTTGGACCTCTTCTGGTTTCTTAAGGAGTGATGCGTCCTTGGCAGGTTCTATAGGATTCTCTTTATCGCCATCTTTGGGCTCTTTACTTTTAGAATCTTCTACGGTTTCAGGTTGAGGTTCAGAGTTTTGAATGATGCTATGATCAAATTCAGCTGAAACTTTTGCGTAGACTTGCTCCTCTTTTTTGGTGGTCTGCACCTGTAGCCGTAGCCCATCAAAAGTTTCTAAGGCAGCCGACATACCTGGGTAAGCGGAAAAATCTACCTCTGTCTGTGGTATGACGTCTTCTAATTCCAACTGGACAAGCGTTCCAACGACATTGTTCACGTTAAATTGTGAAGAAATTTTAAATCCAGACGGAATAGAGTCTAAGTGAAAATCTAAGTCATCTGGCTTAGCTTTAGACAGGTGAAGAGTTTCTCCTTGCGGATGAGTGACTGTCACTTGACGAACACGTTTAGTTGTTAACGCCGTGACTTCTTTGTCCAGCCATTCACCTGACACCGTCTCTACAGGCAGGTTGCCCGTGACTAGCCACGTTTGTGGATCACCAGGTTTTCGTGCATAGATTTCACTCATCCGCGGGTTACTTTTTGCCGGTTTCTGATTTCCCACTACAACCTTGGCCGCCTCAGGATTCTCAGCCGTCTTTAACGTCACCATCTTAGATGGCGAGCCTTCTTGATCGGTATCTTGTAACCCTAACCGTTCGTATAGTTCTGGATTCTTTGTTTTTGGCTCGAGAATCTGTAACTCGGCTAATCCAACAATGACTTGTTTCACTTTTTCGAAATTGGCGCGATAGGCAGCTTTCTCTTTCACTCCCCATGTCTGATCATCACGCACTAATGTGACAGTCTCTTCGTTGGTTTGAACAACCACTTCATTCACATCATTCACCATATTCGCTAAATGAGGAAATAGTTTTTGCCCACTTTGAGAAATCGTCGAAGCGGGTTCACGGTTAACAACAATCGCTAGGAGGATTCCCGCGATGGCCAAGCCGGCCAACAGGCTTATCGTTTTCGATTTCATAACGTTCCTCTGAATATCCTAAACATCGGTTGTTTGACTGTTGGGTCTGTTGAAAAAAGCCGCCAGCGGCGTTCTCGCCCTTTTTCCGTGCTCACGTAGTGCCAGTACGCTCCGCGCGCAAAAAGGGCTGCGGCCTTGCTGGACGGACTTTTTTGAACAGACCCGATGCTACTGATAACGAACAGTTTCCTGGCGAAATATGGCCTTTGATGTCTTCATTATTCAACACGCCCCTGTTAGATAGTTGCGGGCATTCACCATGCCTTGATGAACAAAGCTTTCTATGTTGATTTTTTCCTTAGGCGGGACGAACTCATCCATACCCCAACAATACCGATAAGAATTGGCACCAGACCAATGTTGATAAATTTTACCCAGCTTTCAACGCTTTCGATATTTTTCCCTAATTCATGCTGCACGCTCCGCAATTCCTTCCGAACCTGTACGAGATCCTGACGGAATGTGGCCATAGCTTGCTGCTGCTCAGCACTCATGATCATGGCGTTTCCTTCAGGTTTCTGGCTTTGCAATTCCTGAATTTTGCCCTCTGTGGCTTTCAAGCGTTCTTGTAGAGCTTGTTCCTTTTGACGAAACTGTTGTTCGGCATCTTGCTGGAGTGCGCGCAGGAAGGTAAACGGACGGGAATACCCGGCCCGGCTTCTAACGCTAATTAGGTCATTGCTTCCCGTGAGGTTATCCAGGGCATTGGTGACAAACGTTCCATTCCCCGATGTAGGAATGCCAATTCGTTGCCCAAAGAAGTTTTGTACCTGGGCCCAAAACCGATCCTGCAAAATGTCGGTATCGGCCACCACAATCACATTAATGGGATCTTTGGATTCAGCCACATGAGGCTTGGATGACGATGCATCATCGGAATCAGATGAAGATGCGGAGTTCGGTGTGTCTTCCTTGTCCGGCTCTTTGGGCTTGCCGTCGGGAAAGGCGGTTTTCACTGTTCCAGTCACCCGGGCTACCACGATCATTTTCTTGCCTTCAGGTTGATAACTGCGGAGAATGCCTGCAAGGTCTGGCATAAACGACAAGCGCGAGGCATCAATTTTCATGGCCGCCTCATCGGATTGGATTAATGGCGAAAGCTCTGTTCCCACATCGCCTTTCTTTTGCAGGATTCCAGCAGAGGCTACGGTAATTGTTGGCACTTGTGCGGTCACAATATCATCAGGGCTGAAATGTTCAGGCCTGAAATCCACCCACACGGGATAATCCACGACTTGCATTCTGGATTGCTGTGGCATTTGTACCTTTTTGGCCAACGGTAGATCGCCCAACACTTTTCCCTGTATCATTTCCAAGCCCCAGGCCTCGAACAATTTGGGAAGATCTGAATTTCGAGGCCCTCCGCCTCCCATGGGATTCATGGGGTTGCCTCCACTTCTATCCGATTCCGCCAGCGGATCCACGAAAATCATGGCATGTCCGCCATGTAAGACGAACTGATCTATGGCATAGAGCGTAGGGTCACCCAAGTTTTTTGGATGCACAACCATCAGAACGCTTACATCTTCTGGAATCTCGCTCACTGTTGGTTCGATTTTTTTAATCTCAAACATTTGCTCAATATGAGTCACAATTAGCCAAGGCGGGCTGCCACCTTGTTGCATAAAAGGCGCACCTCCTCCGGCTCCATCGATCGGCAGTAAACTCATCAATCCCAGAACTTTCTTCTTGGGGTTCGCCAGCGAATGAATCATTTTCGTGAGATCATATTCTAGAAACTCTTCCCGTTCTGGCTGAAAAAATGGAATGACCTCTAACTCGTCTGTCGAGCTGGTTCCTGCGAGACCAAAATAAAATTGGGTGCTGCCACTATCTAGTGGGATTCCTTGTAACCCGTAGCCCACGGCGCGATCTTCTTCTTCTGAAAATGGTTCGGGATCTATGACTTGCAGGCGTAGTTGGTCGCCGGCGACTTGGGCGTATTCTTCCAGCATTTCTTGAACGCGCGTGGCATATCCTTTAATCCCAGGCAGGCCTGTCGCCAATTTCTTGGACAGATAAAAACGCAAGGTGATGGGTTCGGCTAAATTTCCAAGCACGTTTTTTGTGCCGTCCGATAGGGTGTAGAGTTGGTGCTCTGTTAAATCGAAACGTGCTGACCGTAAAGCGGCATCGCTTATCATATTAAATGCCCCAAACAAGACCGCCGCCAGGGCAATTCCGGTGCCTGTTAACCAGCGTGTATTCATAGAGTCCTCATCAGTTGAACAATCATGGTAAACCTTTGGATGTCGTACATTCTCACTCAGCCTTTTTCATTTCAATGACGGTAGCTGTTGCAAATAACCAAAACGCAATGAGTGAGAGGAAGTAGACAATATCCCGCAAATCCAAAACCCCTTTGCTGATAGACTGGAAATGCGTCAAAAAGCTAAATGAGCTAATGGCGCTGAGCAAGAATTGCGGAGCCCACTCGCTAAAAAGTTCTAGAACGAGCGGGAAACCACTCAAAATGAACCCCAAGCAAATCACGACGCTCACCACAAAGGCGATCACTTGATTTTTTGTCAGAGCTGAAATGCAGGAACCAATGGCGAGGAATCCGCCTGCCATCAACAGGCTGCCGATATAGCTGGCAAAGATGACTCCATTATCGGGTTCGCCCAGCACGTTCACGGTGATCCACATCGGAAAGGTCAAGGCCAGTGCAATGCCTGTGAAACACCAGGCGGCTAAGAACTTTCCCACGACCGCTTCCCACATGGTGACCGGCAACGTGAGCAACAATTCAATTGTGCCTGACCGCCGTTCCTCAGCCCAAAGGCGCATAGCCAGGGCAGGGATGAGCACGAGGTAAAGCCATGGATGAAAATCAAAAAACGGAACTAAATCGGCTTGTCCCCGGATAAAGAAGTTGCCCAAGTAAAACGTAAAGGCCCCACTGAGCATCAGAAAGATGACAATAAAGACTGCTGCAATGGGCGTGGCGAAATATCCCGCTAATTCCCGCTTAAATATCACTCGAATGCGTTCCACAGTGCCTCCTTGCTGGCCTCATTTATCCTGTCATGTATTAAGAAAGGGCTTGTTTTGATGTGGTCAACAGCCGAAAAACATCATCCAACTGTCCCTGATCATGATAGAGCTCCCGTACGTCCCACCGTTGTTCTTTGGCATATTGTCCGATGCTGGGCAAGATCCATTGTCCATTGTCGGGATAGACTCTCAGTTGGACGAGACCGTCGTCCTGTCCTTGCTCTTCAACTTTCTTCACTCCGTTCACGGACATGAGTTGTTCGCGCGCGGTGGCTGCTTCGACGCCAGCGATCATGATCAACACGGTATTATGGGTAGGTGCCTGACTCTGCAACTCAGCGGGAGTGCCGTCCGACACCACTTTCCCTTTCGCGATAATCATGGCCCGGGAACAGACTGCATGAACTTCTTCCAAGATATGCGTGGACAGGATAATGGCTTTCTCCTGGGCCATGGCTCGAATAAGAGTCCGTACCTCATGCTTTTGATTGGGATCTAGTCCGTCTGTTGGTTCATCTAAAACTAAAACATCAGGGTCATGCAGAATGGCTTGTGCCAAGCCAACGCGCCGTTTAAATCCTTTTGAAAGTGTTTCAATCGGTTGATCTAAGACCGACTGCAAATTCACCTTCTTTACGGTCTCTTTCACTGTTTGTTTGAGAACATCTCCTCGGTGACCTCGCATTTCCGCGATAAAGGTCAAGAAAGAAGCCGGTGTCATATCTTGATAGGCCGGAGCGCCTTCAGGCAGATAGCCGATGCGCGTTTTTGCCGCGATGGCATCGTCTTGCACATCATGGCCGCAGACCCGTACCGTGCCGCTTGTCGGAGTCAGAAATCCGGTAATCATTTTCATCGTGGTTGATTTCCCTGCCCCATTCGGACCTAAAAACCCAAGGACTTCTCCCTTATCAACAGTGAAGGAGACGCCATCCACCGCAACAATCGGTCCAAAGGTTTTCCGTAAATTACTAATCTCAACCATGCTTGTCATATCGACCTCTTCATCTCAATCTAGAAATAATACAATGAGTCTTCCAGATTTCCCATCAGTTTTGTATCTCATCAATCATTTTGTTGACCGTCTTGATTAATGCGGGAATATCGTTTTGACAAATATCAAATAACTGATCGGCATTCACCTGAAAGTACCCGTGTGCTAACACATCATGCACTCCCATTACCCCACGCCACTTAATATCAGGGTATCGGCTTAACAATTGGCCTTCAGTTTTTTGATCAATATTCTTTATTTCTTCTCCAGCTGCAATCAGAATCATACAAATAGCATCCATCCGGTCGATTCCTTCATCACTGGACGTAAAATCTTCAGGCCGAGCGATCTCGGAAAAGCGGCGTGGGATGCGCTCCAAAGCTTCAAGTAGAGTTTCCAGTTTTTCTACAAGCAACTCTGGGTCATACATAGATTGCTTCCTGCTTGATACGCGCTTTTAATCTTGAATTGGTCAAACCGCGCAGTTGGAGCACATCGACCGGACGCCCTATTGTTTCCTCTAAGTCTTGTTTCAGCATGACAGTCATGTACAAGTTTGGGGCGTCCGTATCGAAGACAATATCAACATCGCTTTCGGGGGAAGCCTTGTCACGGGCAAATGAACCAAAATAGCCTAGGGCACGTAACTGATAGTAGTTTCCATGTTGTTCTTTGAACTGTTTTAACAATATACGTAGCCGTTGTGGAGAAAGACTGATATTCGTCATATTCATTCCTAAATGAGAGAGCCGAAAAATTTTTGTAACATCGTTGAGCCAGTTTTGCTCAATAGAGCATGCATGTATATGAAAACCAGAAGTATCTTGCAGTCTCTACCTCCCCTAGCCCCTCCCTACAAAGGAGGGGGATTCTGTTAAATACCTATCTAATGCAAATATAATTCTGGTAATGGCTCCTGTTGGCTTTTCACTTTTTGAGGTTTCGCGGTTATCGCTGGCTGGATGATTTCCCAGAAATGTTGGCCATCCCATGTCTGTTGTTCAGTTGTAGTATACAGGGTCCGATCTAAGTTCCAAATAGCGTCATCCAAACCTGCATTATCTGGAACAGGGTCAGCTAGGATTCGAGCGGCAGTACCCAGGCTTAAACACGGTTTTCCCTGTTGCTTAATAGCTGCCCATCTCATAAGAGCTTCCCGTGTTTTTGGGGCTGATTGTTCCAGACACGCTGCCTTCACAGCCTGTATGGCTTTGCGTTCGGATTCCATCGCCTTCTGAGCCTTTGTCACGACCTCTTTGCGGTTTGATTGGCTTTGTCGACGCCGATCCCACCACCAACCCAAGAGAGTAAGGACCCACACTCCCATTAACCCACTTGCAATCCATGCCCATTGATTCCATCCATGAACGATGGGGGATTGATCTGATCCATCAAGTGAAATTTCTATTGGATCGTGTTCTACCGGATCAGCCGTATCAGCTAATTGAATGGGTTCAGACGGCCTGGCTCCGGATAACTGCGCAGGCATATCTCCGACCACCGTTAAGGTTCTGGATGGTAGTTGGGAAGTTTCCCATTGTGCCTGTTCAATATTCCACCAGGGGATACTAATACCTGGAATGGTCACTGAACCGGGTTTCGTGGGAACCAACGCATATTTTTCTTCCCGAATCCCGACGACCCACGAGCCATCAAAGTCTGTCTTGATGGTGGGCTTATCAGGATAGTTTTTGATTGATCCATAGTTGGGTGTTGGCAATTCTGGCAACTGTTCTCCGCGCACGCCCTTTGCAACCATCACGACTGTTCTGGTGAGAGGCTCGCCCATTTGGATCCTTGCCGTATCCGTAGACCAGGATTCCCTAATCATGAATTCCTTAGCGGGAAGCCAAACCTTGCCTTGTACATTCGAAGGCACATCCTTGACGGTTAGAGAAACTTTTGGGCTTAAGATATGAATGGGGCGCAAAGTTTGAAAAAACGAGGTGAAAGGGCCACTGCTACGATTTCGCCGACGGTTGCCGAAGAACTGATCCAGCGTCGAGCCACCAGACCGTTCATCGGGAATCGATCCAGACAACAAGACCGGTGGAATAACTTGAGCTCCAGCTTTTTGAGGCGTGATGGCATAACGACGCTCGGTCACCTGGTAACGCCGACCATTTCGGATCGTTTCAAACGAGGTATCTTTGCCCACACGTTCCACCATACCCCATTCTATTTCAGGATCATCCAATTTTCCCTCTTGCAGGGAAACCGCCGAGACCAAGCGAAGTGTCAGCAATACTTGTCCCTGCACGTAGGGGACATGTGTGTCGACTTCCGCCTCAAGAAAAATATCCCGTTGAGTATCAGTTCCGGTTGCCTGAGTCGGTTCCTTCACCGTGATGGACAGAGGAAGAGTTGAATGATTCCCGACCTGAATGGCAGGAATAGTCAGCATCCCGGTTCGCTTAGGTGCTAAGGTGGTCGTCCATCTCGTTATAGACGAAGTGCGACCATTGATGATACTCATTTGCTGACTATGGCTGGTACCTAGTAGCGCAAAATTCTCTTCCAACATGTGCAAATCTGGTTCACCACTGGAGGACACGCCTTCTCCTTCAACCACCAACCGAAACGTCTCATCTACCATCACTGGATTCCGATCCACATAGGCCTTCACCGATTGTCCCCACACTGAAGCTGGAACACTCGAAAGGCTAAACACAAGAAACAAAATTGGCATCTTAAAAATTGTCGGCAATTCCCTCTCCCTCGTTATTCCGATAAGCCGTTGCCAAAAATTTCTCACGCCGTAGATTCAATGTTGAGCGCCTTCTGGGCGGCTGCCGCAACGAACACTGGCATTACAGAAAACTGGGCATATGATTACCAAGCAGCCTTTGACCAACCTTCGCAATCACATCTGATTTTATAAAACTGAATGACTTTCTCACTCTCTTGGGTCAAATCATAGGTCTTCAATCGCCGTTTACCAACTCTAGAATCAAGCATGGCAAGGCAGCGGATTAATAGATTTTTCGAAGAGAGCGAACTCTCAATCGAGTTATTGGAGTATTCATCAAGCGAATCGTAAAAAGTATATTGATTGAACGCACCTTCCCTAACTAGTTCTTCGTGTGCAATTTTTTGGGCTTCATGCGGCGTAACGTTTTCTCTACTCACAATTTCATTAATTCGCTCAAACTCAGTGGAATAAAACGATACCGTGCACATGTTCCAAACCTCTTTTTTATCGAATGTGATAGATCCCCGACCTTCTTCATCTTGCGAGTCCCTGTAGCGAGTAGAGCGCAACTCGACACGACCTTTAACAACTTCAGAAAAGAAAGACTCTACTTTTTTCTTTCGTTTACTCCATTGCATAATTCATCCATTTAAAAATCTGTCTCTCGGACAAACATAATGTTATCCTGTTAACAATACGGGAAATCGTTCTCTTTCTTCGCAACAACCCCTTCAAATTGCTTCTCATAACCGACGCCTGCCGGGCGGCCCTCGGGACGGACGCTCTTATCTTCTTGCGGGCCTTGTCTGAGCGTAGCGAGTTGGTCCGCTCTCCCTCCCGTGTCCGTCCCATCCTATCTAGCCGAACGGGGAGTTAATGGCTTTGTCTACTTTCGCCGAAACGAAAGTAGATCGGCTGCCGGGACGAACCCCGGCATCACAGAAAAACAAGTCGATATCATTAGTAAATAGAGGCATTCAACGTGTTCCTTCTACCAACGCTTTGATTGCCAATAAATAAGATGGATTCCCGATAAAAAATGTCGGGAATGACGGAAGCAGAGGAAAAAGCATAATCTTGTTTTTTCACCATGCCCTCCCTGTACTGTCTACTGCCGTCCCTGCCTCCACGCGCCGTTGATGTTCCAACAAAAATTTGCGCCGCAACAACCCTCCGGGGTCATCAGGAATGCGGCGAAGCCATTGTTGAAGAGCCTGTTGGGATTTCTGATCCTCCCGTGTCTCGTCTGACTCAGAAGCCGAAGCCATTTGTTCTTGAGAAGTAGTTTTCTCTTTGTTCTCACCTTGATTGGGTTGAGCGATATCCGATTGGGCTCTATTCTCTTCCATATCTTTAGCAGGGGACTGTGCTTGGGATTCTTCAGCTTTGTTGGAGTCGCCTGAAGAATCTTGACGTGATTCTGATGCTCCTGCCTCATCTTGGCTTGTATCATTTTGAGAAGAGGCTTGTTCTTGCTTGTTCTCTTGCTCGCTTTTCTCAGATTCCCCTTCCTGGCTCTGTTGACCAGATCTTTCTCCTTCGTCATGTTGTTGCTGATTGTCCGAAGAAGAATCAGATGGCTCGGAATTGTTTTCTTGAGAATTTGGTGACTGTTGATTCTCCAACATCTTTTTGAGAAGGTCTAAGTTATGTTGCGCATCTGCATGGTCAGGTTGTTGCTTTAAAGCGGTTTGATAAGAGGCGATGGCTTCCTGGTACTTTCCCAATTTGGCTAAAGCATTGCCTCGATTATAGTGTCCATCTGGTGAATCCATACCCGAAAATACTTGCTCCGCTTGATCGTACTCACCCGCATGATAATGGGCGATGCCCTTCCAGTCAGGTTGTTCAAACAGCGCCGCAGCTTTTTGGGGATCGTGTTGTTCTAAAGCCTTCATGGCCCGTTGATCAGGACGTTCCCAGATATTCTCCCATGAAAATGCCTGACTCACTTGTGGCAGAAATACAAAGATCAGCAAGGCGCCAATCCATCCACGACGAAACGCAGGAAGGGTGACTAGGAGGAGAATTCCTGTCAACCAAGGCCCCTCCTCCCGCCAGATGTTGGTGGTTCGTTGATCCTCCTTTGTTGAGGTAGACAGCGTTGAAACATTTGTTGTGGGCACGACATGATCCAGATCCTGATCATTCAGCGTGACGGTGGCATACCGGCCACCGACCGTCCGAGCCACCTCATGCAAGGAATCAGGATCTAATTTTGGGACGACAATCGTTCCGGTTTCATCTTTGACGAATCCGCCCTGGTCGGGGATCGGGGCTCCATCCTCTGTGCCCACGCCCAGAATAGAAATCGTTCTATCTTTCTGAGCTACTTGTTTCAGGATGTGTATGGCAGCGGAATCTACTTTCCCATCTGTGATGAGCAAGAGGTTGCCGCCCGGAATTCCAGCTTGTACCAGTAAGTCATGACCGATAGTGAGAGCTAAGTCAGGCCGACTTCCTTGCACTGGCATCAGGTTGGTTTCGAGGGTTTGCACCAGTGTTTTCATGGTCCGGGCATCATCGGTCAGCGGGGACACGACAAATGCGTCCCCTGCAAATACGACCAGTGCCGTTTGTCCTTCTTTTCGAGTTTGCAGAATGTCCAAGATCTTATGTTTGGCACGGGTGAGTCGTGATGGAGCGATATCTTGTGCGTCCATTGAGCGTGAGACATCTAAGATGATGACCAATGCCGATTTAGCACGAAACACGGGCTGCGGCAACTTCGACCATACGGGACCGGCTAATGCCACGAGGGCCAACGTCCATCCCAGTCCGAGAAGAATGACAGGACTGCTGGATTGTTTTCCGGGAGTGCCCATCAGCACATGCGGTAATAAATGCGCATCACACACCGACTCCCACAACTGAGCCGTGGCTTTGTGTTTCGTGAGGACAATTAACAGACCCGTTAATGGCAAAAATCCCCACAACCATTCAGGCCGAAGAAAATGGAATATGGCCACCTTTATGATCCCACCATGGTTTCTGTCGCCATGGGTTGTGCAGGGCGCTTAATTCCAATGCCCGCACTATTCCTCACCAAAAAGAACAGTGACATGAACACAGAGCATCCCAGAGCCAGCCCCAACGGCCAGATGAAGAGTTCCGTCCTGGGACGAAAGAGTTCAACATCCGTTGAAGCTGGCTCCAGGCGATCCAGTTCGCGATACACGTTGGCCAACGCCTCAGTATTTTTGGCGCGGAGGTACAGCCCACCCGTCGCTTGTGCCAATTCACGCAGGGTATTTTCATCTAAATCCCGCGAAGGATTCACCGTTCGAGATCCGAATAATGAGTCCACTTCCATTCGGTCCGCCCCTACGCCGATTGTATAGATCCGAAGGCCTTGTTCTTTGGCTAACTCGCCTGCCTGTTTGGGCGAGACTTCCCCAGCGGTGTTGGCTCCATCTGTGAGTAGCACCAAGACACGATTGCCAGCTGGTTGTTCCTTGAGTCGCTTCACGGCTAATCCAATCGCATCGCCAAGAGCTGTTTCTTTTCCGGCCAGACCAATTTCCATTTCGTGTAGCATGGTGGCAACCGTCTCACGATCAAAAGTGAGGGGTGTCTGCACATAGGCTTGGGACCCAAACACAATAAGGCCGATCCGATCGCCTGTTCGTCGTGTAATGAACTCACTGGCTGCGCGTTTCACCACTTCAAGACGCGTCACCTCTTGCCCATTGATGGCAAAGTCCGGGATGGCCATGCTGCCAGAAATATCTACGGCTAACATCAAATCCCGTCCGCTGGTTGGCAACCCTACTGGTTCCCCAATCCACTGAGGCCGAGCGGCAGCCAATACCAATAGGAGCCAGACCACAATGCTGAACCAAAACATGGTAGAGGTTACATATTGTTTCGTCCCAATAGATTTGCCGGATTGAAACTCGATCAAGTCTCGAAAATGAGGGACGCGTAAAGCGGCGGTCGCTTGCTCTGGAGCCGGAGGAGCCCACCGTCTCACAAGCCACGGCAATGGGCTGACTGCAAGCATCCATGGCCAGAGCAGTGAAATCATGCCACGGGTTTCCCTTTGTGGATGTGCACCTGTTGAATCCATTGTTCCACTAATGGAAGGAGTTCCGATGCCGAGGTGGATACCTGGGCTTGATACGGTCCGGACTGCAGGGATTGTCCGGGGCCTTCAGAAAATTGGTTCGTGCGGCCCGTATCATCCAAAAATTTCAGCCAGGCTTTCCCCGATAACCCAGCCACATCAGATCGGGAAAACACCGAAAGGGCATAGCACCTCAGAAGATGGGAGACTTCTCTGATTGCCCATTGGTCATCTGAATCTTGCGCATATTGTTGTTTCACGCTTTTAAGTTGCGCGAGCGCAAAGCGTCGAGGTCGAGTACGTCGGTAATAGGCCTTGCCCCACAGAAGCAAACTCACCGCAATGATGATCAGAACCAGAATCATCCACCATCCAAATGCGGGAGGCCACCAGGAAATCGGATCTGGCAGATGCACATCCCGCAAGTCTTGTAACGGATCAGGAACGTTAGGCATATCAGGCGACTCCCTCTCTCTCAGACAATTCTACTATCCCTGAACGGTTTGCACTTCGACCACCTGCTAATGTCTGGAATCCTTTTGTGAGTTGGGTGAAAATATCTTGATGTGTAACCAAAGGAACAAACCCAATTCCCCGTGAATAGCACAGATGGCGAATATCTTCATACCGCCGACTAAATGCCTGTCTGTACGCTTCAATTGTTTGTGCCGAGTATGTTTGCAGGAGGCCGTAGGATTGACCATCTGTAATAGGGTAGGAACCCGGAGGTGGTGCCACTTGTTCGATCTGATCATAGATAAACAGAGACACAACTTCATGATGTGCTCCAAGTCGGCGCAAAGCTATTCGGGATTGCTGATCCCATTCGCGGAAATCACTCAAAATAAAGATAAGACTTCCTGGGCGAGCAGCCTTGAGGACTCTATTGAGCGCTGATCGAAAAGCTGTCGTTGAGGAATCTGGCGTACGCCGATCTCCGGAGGGTTGGCCAGTTCGACTAGCGAAGACATTCAGCAATTGAAGAATTCCCGATCGTCCACCTTTAGGGCGGAGTTCCACATGATCCGTTTCCGAAAACACAATGCCGCCAACTCGGTCGCCCCTGTCGTGGGATGCCCATCCCAATAGGGCTGCGGCCTGTGCCGCCACGACTGACTTAAAGGCCACTTTGGTTCCGAAATGCATGGCGTGTCGATCATCCACCACCAGAAAGACCGGGCGCTCTCGTTCTTCTCGAAAGACTTTCAGATAGGGTTCATTCGTTCGAGCTGTGACCCTCCAATCCATTAATCGGACATCGTCTCCAGGCTGATAACGGCGGGATTCCTCAAAATCAATCCCTCGTCCCTTAAACGGCGATCTCTCTCCACCAGCCAGTAAGGCATGAGATCGAGTGTGATGCTTGACGGCTAAGCCAGAAATGTGATGACGCGCTTCGATAAGGTCGTTGAGGTGTACACGGACTCCCCGGAAGGGGCTAGACTCCGATGGGCTGGCGACAGCAAAAGGCGCTCGTGCGCGGTTACGGAACGGCCACATGGTTCAATATTTCAGACACCACATGATCGGGAGTGATGCCTTCGGCTTCGGCTTCAAAGGTCAATAAAATTCTATGACGGAGCACATCATGGGCCATGGCTTGAATATCTTCGGGCGATACATAGTCTCGACCCTCCAACCAGGCATGAGCCCTCGCGCATCGTTCTAATCCAATGGTGGCTCGTGGACTGGCTCCGAAGCGCACCCATCGTTTCAAGGTGTTACTGTAGGGAGCTGGATCCCGTGTCGCGACCACCAGTTGGATGAGATATTCTTCTAAGGTTGGGGCAAAATGGACATTCCAAATGTCCTGGCGCGCGGCGAACAAGACTTTTTGAGGAATGGGCGAGACCTGACCAACTGCATCCAATGGAGTAGCCTTGGCTTGGTTCCGAACCAGTTCGGCAATGCGCCGTTCGCTTTCCACAGTTGGATATTGAACGCGGACATACAGCAGGAATCGATCCAATTGGGCCTCAGGAAGCGGGTAGGTGCCTTCCTGTTCAATGGGATTTTGTGTGGCCATGACCAAGAATAATTCTGGAAGAGGATAACTGCTCCGGCCAATCGTGACTTGATGTTCGCCCATAGCTTCCAGCAAAGCTGCTTGGACTTTCGCTGGCGCACGGTTGATTTCGTCTGCAAGCACAAGGTTGTGAAAAATGGGCCCATGTTGAAAGCGAAAGGAGCCGTCTTGTGGGCGGTAAATATCTGTACCGGTGATATCAGCTGGCAGCAGATCAGGCGTGAATTGAACTCGGTGAAAATCAGCCTCTAGCCCCGTGGCGAGTGTTTTGATCGCGGTGGTTTTGGCGAGGCCCGGTGCTCCCTCTACCAGAAGATGCCCATCTGCTAACAGGGCAATGATGAGTCTGAGGGTGAGACCTTCTTGGCCAATAACCTGGTGATTCAGGTAGGCCCGAAGCTGAGAGATCTGTTCGTGTTCAGATCCAGACATATACCAAGGTCTTGAAATGAACCCGATGAGTGATACGGGTCAAAAATTATGTGGTTTTCCTAAAAGCGAACGGGTTCGTTTGTGGGAGTACCACCCTAGTTCCTCGAAAAGTATCAAAGACAAAGACTTTCCCACTTCTTCTTACATAGTAATTCCCCAATTTTGAGAGTCAAGAGGATTGAATCCAAAATACTCTTTTATTTTCTGTCTCATCATCCCTTAAAGGCATGAATGCGAATGCCCCTGACTTCTCAAAACAAGGTATAGATAAACGGAGCGACAGCAGAGCCTTCACTCAAAATAATAAGACCGCCTAAGAGCAAGAGCATAATAATAATTGGGGCCAGCCAGAACTTTTTTCGTTCTCGCATAAACTCCCACAGCTCTCCGAGAAAACCTGACATCAACGATTCCTCCTTTAAAAGGCTTTCAAGACATGATCGGCCGCACGCGCTTCTTTAGGCACTCGATACGTCTCTGCATTGGGATCAAACTTCAATTGTAAAGGGCGCTTCCCTAGTACCACCATGAGAAAAGAGATGGGGGTTAGTAGGGCATAGAATACCAGACCCAATAAGATGCGTGAATTGAGCCATCCAATTTTTTCTCCGAAGAACATCCAGCCTCGATAGATGGGCGTAAGACCAGTGGGGAACACCATTCCTAACACCGCAAAAGCGCCAGCAATGATACCAGCCCACAGACGGATGCCTTCGCCGCGAAACACTAATGGCCACAAGCTAATGATGGCAAAGAACCCACCCATCAGCCATCCAAAGTGGCGGAGTTGTTTGACGGGGACATCTTTATTTGGTGTCGAGGTATTCATATTGAAAAACTCTTGAGCTAATCCAATTCAAACTCTTTCATCCATTCCGTGTCTTTCGGAACGGGTTTCTGTTGTTCTTTGCGCAACACGCAATTTTCTAAGACGAGCACGTCCATTTCGGTACGCATAAAACAACGATAGGCATCTTCCGGAGTACAGACAATGGGTTCGCCTCGAACATTGAATGAAGTATTGATCAATACTCCGCAACCGGTTTTCTTTTCGAATGATTGCAAGAGTTGATAATACCGAGGATTGGTCGAGGCCGTCACGGTTTGCACTCGAGCGGAGTAATCCACGTGGGTCACGGCAGGGATGTCAGACTTGGGCACGTTCAAGAGCTCAATACCCCAAAGTTTTTCTTCGTCGGCCTTCAAGGCCACGCGCCGCTGTTCGGCTACCGGTGCAACCAGCAACATATATGGGCTATCGGTGTCGATCTCGAAATAGTCTGATACCCGTTCACGTAAGACTGATGGCGCAAATGGCCGAAAAGATTCGCGATATTTTATTTTCAAGTTCATGACCGATTGCATCTTCTCGCTGCGGGGATCACCTAAAATACTGCGGCCGCCCAAAGCCCGAGGTCCAAATTCCATTCGCCCTTGGACCCATCCGATGACTTTTTCTTCTGCCAAGTAAGTTGCCACTCGATCGTAAAAGGCTGAATCTTCTAGGCGTTCATAGGGTGCGTCCAGCTTCCGTAATACCGCTTCAATCTCTTCATTACTCCACGAAGGTCCGAGATAGCTGCCACGCATGGAATCTTCGGTGTCTTGACAAGTTCTTGACTGATCCAGGTAGTGATAATGAACATTAAGCGCAGCTCCGAGTGCGCTCCCTGCATCACCAGCGGCAGGCTGGATCCACAGCTTGTCAAAGGGGCCTTCGCGTAGAACACGACCATTGCCGACGCAGTTTAAAGCCACTCCTCCTGATAAACATAGGTTTTTGATACCCGTTTCTTTATGAAGACTATTAGCCAAGCGCAACATGACAATTTCGGTCACTTCCTGTACGGAACGGGCCAAATCCATTTCTCGCTGGGTTAATTCACTTTCTGCTTCACGAGGCGGCGCGCCAAACAATTCATCAAATTTATCACTGGTCATACGAAGACCGGTGCAATAGGCAAAATATTCCATGTTTAAGCGGAAGGTGCCGTCTGGCTTGACATCGATCAGATTATCTAAAATCGTTTTCACATACTTAGGTTCACCATAGGGCGCCAGACCCATGACTTTGTATTCCCCTGAATTGACCTTGAACCCCGTGTAATAGGTAAAGGCCGAATAGAGCAGTCCTATGGAATGGGGAAAGGGGATCTCCCATAAGGGGGTGAGGCGGTTGTCGCGTCCAACCCAAGCAGAGGTCGTCGCCCATTCTCCGACGCCATCCATGCACAGGACGACGGCTTCTTGAAAAGGGGAAGGAAAAAAAGCGGAAGCGGCGTGAGACTCGTGATGTTCGCCAAAAAGCAAAGGAGGAAGCGAATCCGCTTTCTCAAGACCCCCAACTTGGCGAAAGGCTTTATCCAGTAAATTGCGCAAAAATAGTTTTTCTTTGATCCAGACAGGAATGGCAGTGAGAAAGGACCGTATGCCTTGAGGGGCGTACGATAAGTACGTCTCCAGGAGCCGTTCAAATTTGATCAAAGGTTTGTCATAAAAAACCAGATAGTCCACATTGCCAATAGCTAATCCTCGATGGTTCAAGCAAAACTCGACAGCGTGGTAGGGAAATCCTGCATCATGTTTTTTTCGGGTAAATCGTTCCTCCTGAGCCGCGGCCACAATCTGGCCATCTTGCACCAAGCATGCCGCACTATCATGATAATACGCTGAAATGCCAAGGATGGATTTCAAACTATTACTCATTCATCGGAACAGGCTAGGAGGACAACATGGAAGAGAAAACTGACTCACAAACACATATCTTACCCTATCTTTTAAATAAAGAACATGGTTTGGCGACCAAATGGCATAATTTTCGTTCAGGATTTTGTGTGATTGAAGTTCCTGACGGGCACCAGTTTTCTATATTTTTCTGAAACTATTTTGAAAGAAATAGGCCCCAGAAGGAAGAGTACAAATGTAGAAAGAGTCTCAGGGTTAGGAAGGATCTAGTCACGAGTTGGGATATGAGAAACCTCTGGATTGTTCATGCCGTAAAAAGAGGTTACGGAGGCTGCTCCGGTGAAAAATTTTGACGCCCGGATATCTCCATAGGCATTAACTGTTGAAACCGTCAATCCAGAAACTTTCTCATCAAAAGAAAAACTGAAGGCGGCCGACGAATTTTGGTGAGTTGAAGTGCGCCAAAATGCGAATGCTCCGAAAAAAGGAATGTATTGGTAAGGTCTGATTTCGATTTCAGAGTCGGCATAGCTCAGAGATTCAATTGGAACTCCTTCTCGAGTAGACATTTGCTGGTCCGTAGGATTTCCAAATCTTCTGATGATTTCTTGTTTGGTTGTGATACCGATCTGTATTGAAGTCAGTTGTTGTGTTGGAGTTAAATGGGAAGACTGAAGCTGCGAAGATTCCCATAATCGGTGGTGAGTATTCACGCAATTTGTGAGAATCAGACAGAAGGTAGGTAGCACCGTCATCCAAGGAGAAAAAACCTGTCTATGCATCTGTGTTCGCCTTTTTTCGCACATCATTCGTTGGAATCTGTTTTTGAAAACATCAAATGTCATAAGACGACAATTTAACAATAGCTAAGGATGTAGGAAGAGAAGTCTTTGATGCTCACGTTGTACTAAGATTTTATTTTAAAACATCCTAAAAGGTTTATCTATCGTGGATTGTTATGCAGGGTTTGCTGAGGTCTGTGGGACATAGTGAAAATTATGAAAGTTCACTCGGAACAACAGAGTATACAGAACTGGGACCACACCGAGAGTGAGCACAGTGGCAAAGAGTAATCCAAACATAATGGCGATGGCCATGGGTTCCCAGATCGGTCCTCCGCCGGTATAGAGGGGAATAAGTCCGCCGATTGTGGTGATGGTGGTCAGAAGAATGGGACGGAGACGATGTTGGGCGGACATGATAATAGCGCTAGCTAAGTCTTGCCCATTCTCGGTCGCTTCAATATTGATCCGATCAATAAGCACAATGGCATTGTTAATGATAATACCTGCCAATGAGAGTATGCCTAGCATGGGCATGAACCCAAAGTAGAGTTGCGTGAGGTGCAGGCCCGTGACCACGCCAATTAAGCCTAACGGGATGGTCATCAAGATAATGAGGGGTTTCCGAAGGGAGTTAAATTGGGCAACTAACAGAAAGAGGATAATGAGCCCGGCCACCGGAAGTTTGGCCCCAATAGATTTGTTGCCTTTTCCAGACGTTTCGGCTTCTCCGCCAAATTCCCAAAAGTAGCCAAGACTCCACTCATTCTCTTGGTCCTTCAGCCATGGTTCAAGCAGAGCGTTGACTTCCATGGCGGTGGTGCCAGCTTGAAGGCCTGCTTCTACTGAAATGGTGGGGAGTCGATCACGTCGATGGATTTGTGCTGGCTCCCACACGACCTCCAAGTCAGCGACCTGACGGAGAGGAACTGACTGGCCTGAGGACTGCGCATAGACATTGATGCTTTCGAGTTTACTCATATCCTGCCGTTCAGCGCCGACGGAACGAAGGACTACAGGGATGAGTTCATCACCTTCCCGATATTGTGTGATATCTAAACCGGTGAGATAGGTCTGCAAGGAGATCGCAATATCCTGACTCGTGACGCCAGCGCGGAGTGCTCGAGGTTGATTGATTTTCACCAAAAGTTTTTTAGATCGTGCTCCCCAATTATCGTCGATCAGCTTGGTCCCAGGGATGGATCGGAGTTTTTCTTTAATCTTTTCCATAATGTTGAAGAGCGTATTTGTGTCTCGTCCCGTGACTCGGACGACGACCGGTGGGTAAGTTGGTGGGCCGGTTTCCAATGGACGAATCGTGGCCTTGAGGTCCGGAAAGTTTTCTGAGCAAAAGGCTTCGAGTTGAGGTATGACATCAGAGAAAATTCTTCGAGAAGTGGTGTTGACTAGGAGATAGGCAAAGTTCGGACTGGCTTGAACCGGAGAAAAGGGCAGATCAAAACGCGGAGCACTTTCTCCAACAAAACTACTCCAATTCACTATGCCTTGATCACGGGTTTGACTAGTTTTGAGGTTAGTCTGAATGAAACGTTCGACATGAGTCACCATGGTGTCAGTCTTTTCAATAGGTGTTCCATTCGGGAATTCTAACTTTGCAGTAAATGTGGGTTTGTCGTTCGCTGGAAAGAAATACACCGGCAATTTCCCAAATCCATAGAGCGCACTCACGAACATGATGGCAACAATTCCCATGGTGAGCCATGGTCGTTGGACTAAGGTCACTAAGAGATCTCGATAGATGGTATAGAAATGAGATTGGAAGGGATCACCAGAGGCCATAGGAAGGACGCGTAAAAAGAGTACGCAAAACCATGGAATCATGGTTAAGGCCAAGAGCCAAGAACAGAGGAGCGTGATGGTCACGACTTGAAAAATGGGAGCAGTATATTCCCCAACACTCGATTCAGCTAAATAGATTGGCAGAAAGGCTGCCGCCGTTGTTAGTGAGGACGTGAGCAGAGGAATTTTTAGTTCATTAGCTGATTGAATCGCGGCTTGGAGGGCTGATTTACCGGCGTTCATTTGAACCATGGTCGACTCGGACATCACGATGGCGTTATCCACGAGAAGCCCAAGGGCGATAATGAGGGCAGCGAGGGACATTTGATCTAATCCAATGTGTAGTAAGGACATCAGAAAGAGGCTCATAAAAATGGCCATGGGAATGAGGCTCGCCACAATTAAACCCGTCCTGATGCCGAGAAAAAGCAACATGACTCCTGTGACGATGATCACAGCTTGAAACAGGCTATTGGTAAAGTTTTTGATTTTTCGATCAACCACATCTGGTTGAAATTGAATCACCTCGAAATCAATGCCGATGGGAAATTCTTGAAGAGCTTGATGAAGAACGGCCCGTACTTGTTCTCCCAGGGTAATAATGTTTCCTCCGGTTTGCATGGAGACGCCAAGACCTACTGCAGGTTCCCCGGTGGACCGCAGGAGGGCGTCAGGTGGATCAATATAGCCTCGAGTGATATCAACTAGATCTTCCAAGAACAACACTTCTTGGGTTTCGGGCAAACGAACCACCGTCCTGCGGACTTCATCAACTGATTCAAAATTTCCTGAGGGCTCTAACACGATTTTTTCGTCTTGAGTTCGAATGTCTCCACCAGGCATCACGATATTTTGTGACTCGAGAAGTGTGCTAAGCTGGCTGGGAGAGAGCCCAAGTTCTGACAATCTCGCATTGTTAAATTCAATGAACACGCGTTCTTCCTGATCTCCATAAATTTCGACTTTCGCTATTTCACTTTGCCGTAAGAGTTCGTCTCGCACATCATCGGCCACATCCTTAATCTCACGGTAGGTAAAGCCATCCCCAGTAATGTTCACAATAATGCCAAATACATCACCGAATTCGTCATTCACAAAGGGGCCAACAATTCCGTCAGGAAGATCGGGCGTAGCTTTATCAATCTTTCGACGGAGATTGTCCCAGATCGGCCTCATCTTCTTGAATTTTTCTAAAATATTGACATAGATGAGTGACACCCCTGTTTTGGATTCACTCCGCACAAAATCCAACTCGGGAATTTCTTGAATGGTCTTTTCGAGTTTGTCGGTCACGAGTTGTTCGACTCTCTCAGGACTGGCGCCTGGGAAATACGTCATGACCAGAGCCGTCCGAATGATAAAGCCGGGGTCTTCATTGCGAGGGAGGCTTTGGTAGGATGAGATGCCCGTGAACAGAATAATGAGAAGGGCAACCGCCGTGATGCGGCTGTTCTGGATCGCCGATTGGGTGACGTTCATGAGTGAGGAGAGGATGTTGCCATGAGTCTAACAGGTTGACTATCGTGAAGCCGTCGTACTCCGCCCGTGACAATATGGGCGCCATTCTTGAGACCATCCACGATTTCTAGTCCTTCAGGTGTGAGCTCACCAATGTGGACGGGTTGTCTTCGGACAATTCCTGTTCCATCGTCCTGCTCTTCTAACAGAAAGACAAAAGATCCCTCTTGATCTTCACCGACAGCAACCGAGGGAACGAGAATGTGAGGCTCCCCCTTTTTCCCTTCAAAGGTGAATTGTACGTCAGAGGCAAGACCCGACCGAAAGCCGGGTACGTCTGTTTGCAGCTGAACCGTCACAGGAAATGTCGTTCTATTTTTCCCCGCGCTCACACTCACTTTTGTGACAACAGCAGGAAAGCGATTGCCCTTAATGGCATCAAACGCCACCGTGACGGGCATTTGGGGGGTAATCTTGGCGATAAAGATTTCTGGGACGCCGACCTCGACTTCAAGATGAGAGCCACAGACCACTTCGACGATCGTTTGGCCTGCCTGTACGTTTTCGTTGACTTCAGTGGGAACAGAGGCAACTGAGCAATTTGCGGGAGACAGTAAACGGGTATAGGTTAATTGAAGCTTGGCTAACTCTAGACTCTTTTGTTCTGATTGCACTTGAGCATTTGAGGATTCTGCCGTCGCACGAGCTTGATCCAGATCATTCCTGGAAGCGTTTCGGTTTTCGTACAATGCACGGACCCGAGCATATTCGCCTCTGGCATTTCTTGAAGCTGCTTTGGCGCTCGCTAACGCAGCTTCCGCCCGCTGAACCTCCAAGCGAAAATCTTTAGGGTCAATTTCGGCCAGACGTTGATTTTTTCGAACTTTGTCGCCAACTTTCACCGGCAAATGTTTTACTGTTCCGGAAACTTTAAAGCTTAGGCTAGCCTCTAATCCTGACTTTGAGACACCAGAAAACGTTCGGACCTGTTCCGCATTGGAAAAGAAGACCGTTTGGGAGCGAACTGGGCGAAGAACGTCTGGTATGAGAGGCTCTTCGCCTTGGCATGCAGCAAGACTGAGTATAATCCCAAGTGAGCTCACCAGATACAAAACGCGAAGACATCTGAAGGACTGAGTCAGTAGTATGTTCATCGAAAAGGACTCCTGACTATCTCGGTGTTGGTGTCGATACCCTGTTCTAGAAAATAGGCTTCTAATCGGTTGTGCCAAGATTCGAGTTCTTCTGATGAGTCAAAAAATGGGAAAGAACCTGCCGCACGATGAATATTGATGATATCAATGAGAAATTCGTACACGGCGTTGGCGGCGTTGAGGGTAGCCGTCAGAGCCGCGTTTTGAGAATCGAGAAGTTTAATGATATCCACAGCTCCCCGAGAATATTGATCGCGTACGAGTTGTAAATTTTGTTGGGCAGCATGAGAAGCTTCCCGGGCGAGGCGAATGGTGGCTGAAGAGGCTCCAGCTTCGATATTGGCGGATCGGATTCGTTCTTCAATTCTCCCAACAGTGGCTTCTCGTTCAAGTTGCAATTGGCGAAGCGTTTCTAGGGCCTGGCTCTGGGTGGCATCTTTTGCCCCTCCGGAAAACAAGGGAAAGGAGAGCCCCAGTTGAAGATTCCATGTTGTTCGATCTTGGGACTGTATTCCCGGTTGCGCGGTCGATCCAGCACCGGCTTGGGCAATTCGCTGATTCACATCGCTCTGCAACACCAGGTCAGGTGCCCAAAAGCCTCGTTCGGCATTCAAGAGTCTCCGTTGTTGTGCGGCAATGCTGGCTTCTAATGCATGGAGTTCAGGAGATAATCGCAGGCCCTCGCGGACTTGAAAGTCTCGAAATATTTGAAAGTTTCTCGGATTATTCACATAGACAAATATTCGCTCAACGTCGTGAAACAAAATAGGGTCTTCGAGTCCGGCTTCCGTGGTTTCAAAGAGTTCTTCTAGGGGGCGATACAAGGTGCGATTCAGACTGATCGCGGCTTGTTGACGTTGGGCTTGAGCGTTCAGCACATCAATGCGACCGTTCGCGATTTCGCTTTCCCATCGAAAGACTTCGTCACGGGCGGCCTCTCCGACTTGTTCTCGAATGCGGGCTAAATCCAAATTGGATCGTGTCAACTTGAGGTTCTCTTTTCGAATGGACTCAATGGTTTTGGTTCTGAGAACGTCTAGATAGGCCAGGGCGGCTTCTTGTGTCACATCGAGTTCAACTTGCCGACGGTTGGCCTTTCGAGAGTCTTGGTTGCGTTGTTCGACGGTATAATTTGTCCAGGCTTTATCTGAATACAGCAATTGTTCGAAGGAGCCTTGGGCAAAGGCCGCTTTTTCCGGATTGTTTCCAAAGCTTCTCTCGGCCCGATCTTCGTCTATAAGATTGGCGGAACTTCCGATGGAAATTTGTGGCAACAGGGCCGAACGGGCATTCTGCACGGCGCCAATACCGGCAGAGACTTGTCGATCTGCTGCAGCCAGATCTAAATTCACATGGGCTGCTTCTCGCACGACACTGTAGAGAGAGAGTTTTCTGGCGATTCCTTGCGATTCCTCGTTCAACAGAGTGGCTTCGGTCAGGATGCGGAAGCTGGGCCAAATATTAATGGCTCGAGCCGTGGCCATGTTGATGGTCAGTTGTTCGCCATCAGAAAACGTGACAGGAAGATCTTCAGCTGGTTCTCCCAATAAAATTCGGTGCACGTTCAGCGCGATGCGTCGGGCCATACGGATAGAATCAGTTTCGGGTGCAAGGCCGGCGAATATTCCACGCTCCACTTCACTTCGTCCGGTGAGGGAAAAACTAGGAAGCCTTCTCTCAGTAAAGCCTTGGATCATCGAATCAAATTCTTTGCCTGGAAGTCGAAAGAGGGGGACGACAAACACCGCATCGGTTTCTGGTGGTAACTGTTCCCAAAGGGGTTTCGTAGAATTGGTCACTCGAATGGGATGAATGGTGATGCTATTCGCATTGGCTGCGCGATTAATTTTTTCCAATACCTGTGGAATGGCTTCTGGGATTACGGCATCTTCAATCAGTGCGAGATGCTTGAACGACACGAGTTCCAAAAACGCTTTTAAGTCTCGTTCAAAACTTTTAAACGAGGTGAGGTACGTGAGGTTAGGAATACGACTTTTCCCTGTGGCCAGAGATACGCCTTGGAGTTCTGCATCGATGACAAAAGGGGCAACGACTGGCTTCGAAAATCCTTTTCGTTGGAGTGCGGCATTCGTGCCAAGGAGGCCTAAGGTCAGAATCATATCGACAGAGGGTTCCTTTATTAAAGCAGTCAAGGCCCGATCGACTTTTTTGACGGACCACCCGGCATGAATTTGATATTTTTTAGGAAACTGGACGTCGAATTCTCCCCTGGTCAGCGAAAGAATTTCTTTTTGGATAAGACCCTGCCGAATAAATTTTCCCATCCCTAAATCGGAATGTGGTCCATCATACAACACCGCAATTCTCACAACTGGCAACGAACTGGCAATGGATGTGGACGACGTGAACAGAGCCAAGGCCCAGATAAGGACGAACGTGGCAAGTTCATGACTTTTTGGCCGACGCCAACTGAGTGTTCTAGGGTTATGAGGCTGGATTGGCATGTTGGCTGAGTTTTCCCGAAGGGGTAGAAAAAGGAATGGAGCAGCAAATTTTCTTATCAGGGCAATGAGGATATTCAGACATTCTATCTTAGTGCGATGACTTGTAGCCGAGAGAAAATAGTAGCACTCCTAGCCCAGCATGGGAAGGCAACTGACCTCAAACTCAATTTTCGACAGTTGGCTTACTCTGATTGGTATCGAATATTGTCAGGTCCGTATCCATTTCCGCAAAGTTGCTCTCGCGCTTCAGTACCTCTGTGTGGATAGCAAGCCTGTTTGAGAGATGTGCATGTTCTCACAAGATGCGTAGGTAGTGGCGTCCCTAGAGAAAACGCCCAGTTGCTCAGAGACCGTCACGCATATTGAGTCCCATCAACGTGAGGTTGACAGCGCCTGCCAATAGCTCAAGGGTTTGCACCGCATAGAAGGAAGCCCCAAATCTCTCTTGTGTGGCCAGAGAATTCAGGTAGACGGCAGCGGGTCGGAGCGTGAGCATGGAAATCTAGATATAATGCCGCTGGCGGGGAGGGTAGCTCTTTATAGTAATTGTGAGGGAGAAAAAATTGAGGATCTACGGCCTGGCCTATTCTTCTGCTAACGCCCCCCTAGACGCTCGATGCTATAGCAACTGGTGTTCATAGTGACGCCTAGTGAACCGTCTTCTCAACTACTTAAACTCATGCTCCTTCACAATGAATGCTGAAGATTGAGCGTGATCAATAAAATTCCCCTCATCTTCTAGTAGCGCGGCACCTAATTTTTGCCCCTCCGGTGAACTCATTGCCTCCATGAGATCGTTTTCTGATTCAAACCACACCTCTGCCACACCATCATATTCTGGTAACATGCCCCTCGAGTTTCTTAGCCCTTCGTTTATAGGGGTATCGATCGTCAGAGATTGCACATATTTCTTTGCTCGCATCGCGCCAGCATTCTTCATAAAGAACGGGCCATGTTTATTCGTCCAATAATCTTGAAATTGCTCACGAGTCATACCTGGATGCCGTCGTAAACACATCACAAATTTGATCATTTCACCATACTCCTTTCTTAAGATGTACTGCCGAACTTTCTAGCCATGTTCTCATTATTCTAAGCACAACTCAATGACCACGAACTCGCCGAGAACACCTGTTCGGAGGTGTGACATGAATTCAAGGGCTTCGACAGGCCTCAATCCGATCTCAAGTAGTCGTTCTGACTGCTGATTTGATAGCTCCATCCAACGATAGCAAATAAACCTGGGTAATTTGGAAGCTGGGATACTGTCTGGGGTTGTTGAATATTTTATTCAAATTGTCCATAAATCGTCCTGGCTCGACTCCCTCTATGAACGGAGGGAATGTTCAAAAAAGTTCGGCCAGCAAGGCCGCAGCCCTTTTGACGTGCAGAGCGTACTGGTAATACGTGAGTACGGCAAAAGGCGAGAACGCCGCTGGCGGCTTTTTTCAACATTCCCTGTCTCGCAAAAACGTTTTCTGGGCTTAATTTACCTGTTATACTGCCTCTCATAAGCAAATGGTTGAACATCGAATAATCACCTAAATATTGATATTCGGTCACGTTGTTTCGTCTATCAATTGCCAAAGCAACTCAAAAAGGATGAAAGGTGAATGAAGAAGAAAGTTAGCCTAGTGACAGGTGGTGGTACAGGGAATAGGTAAGGCCATTGCGCAACGATTCATTGATACCGTTGCATTACGGATGAATTACTAGAGGAGAGATCGGGAATTTCCTCTAATACCCTTCATACTTCTGAATGACTGCTGACTAACTACTATGCCTTCCCTTTCTAAATGGCCTATGCTGCTTTGGTCCACCGTGCCCGGCGAGCCTCCACGAATCAACATCGAATTTACTGACGAATATGGTCTGACTCGCCAGGACCTGATTTCGAAACCGTTGCTTGATTGGATACATCCAAGCGACCGGCAGGCCTTGCAACATATACTCGACATAGGGGACGGCCAAATACTCGCGCGGCATTTGACCAAGCACAAGGACTGGCGGATGTTGCGCTGGCGCGTCAAAACAGATGCTGGGCGTGTTGTGGCACTTGCGATGCCCCATCATGGCACTGAGATCGAAGTAAAAACACCAGAACCGTTGACCCTCAGGAAGTCGTCGTTGACCGAGACGCTGGAAAGAATGGCGCATATTGTCGAATCAAAGGCGGACGGATGCCGATGTTCCATCTTGTTGGTCGAGACGGACGGTGAGCACGTGTCTGTCGGCGCTGGCCCGAGCTTGCCTCACGAATACAACTGTGCAGTCCAAGGACTGCGAATCGGGCCGATGGTGGGCTCGTGTGGAACAGCGGCATTCTGGAATGTGCCCGTCGTGGTGGAAAATATTGCCGAGGACCCGCTCTGGAAAGATTTGCGCGAGGCCGCGAAGCTTGCAGGAGTCGCATCGTGTTGGTCTGTGCCCATCACTGGGTCAACCGAAGACGAGGTTCTTGGCGCTATGGCGTTATACAAAAACGAACCTAGTTTGCCAGGACCATATGATATGGAGTTGCTCGAGATCTCAGCACGTATGGTTGGTTTGGCAATCGAGCGCGACAGATTGGAGCAACAACTGCGAGAGGCGACGAAGGCGGAGGCCCTTGGTGTGCTTGCTGGTGGCATTGCCCATGACTTCAACAACCTGATGGCCATCGTCATGGGGAGCGCAGAATTAGCGACGCTCTCACTTCCTCAGGCATCTCCTGTCAGAACAAATCTTGACAGGATCGTTTCGACTTCTGCGGTTGCATCCGACTTGTGCAAGCAGCTATTGGCGTATGCCGGGCGAGGTAGCAGTGAGAGGGAAACGCTAGACTGTAACCTCTTGGTGAAAGAACTGGGAGATCTGATGGTAGCTGGACTCTCAAAGAAAGTGTCGATGGTGTTCGAAGTGGAGGAATCGTCATGCAGTATCGTGGCTGACTGTAGTCACCTGCGTCAGGTTTTTTTGAATCTCATGACAAATGCCTCCGACGCGATCGGTAACAACGAGGGACAAATCATTGTGGGGACCAAGTCTGTCTCGCTGGGCTATGAAGACATCCAGCGACTCCGTACCCATCCCACACTGTTACCGGGGCAATATGTGTGCGTGTGGGTCAGCGACACTGGAGTGGGCATGAGTCCGGAGACAAAGGCAAAAATCTTCGATCCATTCTTCACAACGAAATCTAGCGGTCACGGCCTTGGTTTGGCGGCAGTGTTGGGGATCGTGAAATCGCATAAGGGCGCCATTTCCATAGATACGACGCCAGATGTTGGCACGACCTTCTCTGTTTGGCTGCCTTTGGCTTCATCGACACCAAAACCTGAGGTGGTCACACCTACAACCCAAGTGGCACCGGCAGGCACTCGAATTCTTGTTGTCGACGATAACGTGAATGTGCGGATGGTGGCCGTCGCCATTCTCCAAGGTGCTGGATATACTGTCGTGGAAGCCGAAGATGGACAAGAGGCGGTGGACATATTTCGGCGGGACCCCAACGCGATCGATTGCGTCTTACTGGACCACAATATGCCAAAGATGGACGGAGAAGAAGTTTTGGCGGAGCTCAAGAAAATTCGTAGTGACATTCGCGTTGTGTTGAACAGCGGGTTCGCTAGGGATGATATGACGGCGAGATTCAAAGGAACCGGTCTAGCGGACATTCTTCACAAGCCTGCACCCAGGAGCGTCTTGCTCGACAAGATCGAGAAAGCTCTGGTGTGTTCTTAGCTGATCGGTCGTTTACGCTAAGACCCTGTTCGGGAAAAACCCTGTTTCTGGAAATTGGGTTTTATAATACCCATCTGCTACCTCACTTAACCTACCTTATTTTATGAGAGTTAGAATCCACCTGTCTTAATATCCCTTTTCTTTCCCCTAAAAACCGTGGTCTGGGCTAATGTGCTGGCTCTCATGATCCAATGGTTTAACTAGTGACCTGCCACGAGGGCTTACCACTTTTTTGCCTACAGCTCTTTCATCATCTCGACTTCAAGATCACGTTCCGCTAAGACCTTCTTGAGCCGCACATTTTCTTGTCGCAGGTGGCGTAACTCGCGGACATCATCGACTTCCATGTGGCCATATTGGCGCGTCCAGCGATAGATGGACTGCTCGGATACTCCATGCTGCCGGGCCGCGGCTTCAATGGTCGTCGTCTCCGCCGCCCGTACAATGCGGGCAATCTGTTCTTCCGTAAACCGTTTCTTCTTCCTGCTGCCCTCCTCCGGCTGAGGAAAACCTCACATATCAGATGGCCAAATTTCGGGGAGCACTCCAGATCGAAAAAGTCATGTGACTTTCTTATCATTCCCTCATCACCCGATCTCCTATGTTCCATAAACAGGTTTCTTCTCATCCTAACAGCGGCGTTCTCGCCATTAGCCGGACCTTCGGGCTCATAGCAACGGTCCCGTCTAGGAGGACGGACCAAACGTGAGTGCTCACGTAGTGCCAGTACGCTCCGCGCGTAGAAATGGCAAGGGCCTTCCCTTCGACACGCTCAGGGTAAGGCTCATTCGAGAAGTCTTAGGACAAGACAGACTCTTCGATAGGCTCAAGCCATGCTTTTTGAACAACCCCAAGGCCTTTAGTCATTAGGAGTTTCCCTGCCAAGTATGGCTTTTGCTATCGTCATTATTCAACAGTCTCCTCTATTTCCTTGGAACAAAGGATTAGAGTCTGAATACGTCAGCGTTAGTGAAACCTAATTTTGGAAGACAGATATCTAGAAAATGATTCGAAACGTCACAGAACTTGAGTGGGTTGTTGTCTTGTAAGTGCCATTGATCCCCGGAAAGGGGCTACCGGTCACTGTACGAGAGTCAAAAAAGATACCCATGTAAGTCAGGTCAATACTCACGGCCTTTCGCCACATTTCCTTGTCTCCGGTATCTCCACATTGGACTATCCAGAGTAGTTTTCCCTTTCCGCGACAGAAAAACCCGACGCCAGCTCCCACGCTCGTCACATCTGAATCCGGGAAGGCAGGGTTAAAGTTTTGATCAGGAATAGGGGTATGCGATCGCCCGAAGCCGGTTCGTACCGAGTAGTCCCATGCAGGGTGATTTTCAGGAGCCAACCATCGGTATTCCGTTCCTACCCACACAGTTACCGAATCACTCCAGTTTTGGGGATTACGAATCACTGTCCCGTTCGAGAGGGTGACGTCGAATTCACGAATAGAGGACCATCGGACAAGATCGACATCGACTTCGATGTTCCATTCTGACTCATTCGTGCGAATGGGCCAAACGGCAATGCCCAATTCATAACTTTCCGGAAAACGAGTGGTGGTCGACGCATCGGCGACTTTGGCGCCATTGGCGAGCAAAGAGCCCTTGAGTGGGAGAATCGCTTGACTGCGCCAGACGAAACCAAGGTTCACGAAGGGTTTCCCATTGTCATGAAATAAGGGTGTCAGCAAGAAACTCAGGTTCAACCCTGCCGTCGTGCCAGTTCCATTCAATTCTAACTCGTCACCGGCCGTCGTTCCTGGAATGTTGCCGAGTGCGATGGATTGGTTCTCTGATTGTCCTTCTCCTAAAAAACTTGCGAACGTGAAGATGTCCGCACCTAGCCCGAGAGACAGATACTCATTGACTCGGTAGGCCATCGTGGGCTTGATGTCAAGCAGGGGCAACTGCCCACGAGTGAAGGCCCCATTAAACGGACCGTCTTTTGGGTACTCATTGGCAAACCCAAAGAGCGATTCCATCCCAAGTCCGACGGTGAAGTTCCGAACGATAGGCACATCAAGTTCCTTCAGATTCCCCGTGATGAACAACTGACCAGGAGGAGGAAAGCCTACCGTTCCTCCATCGATCCTATTATCAACTTTGACGCCAGATGAACTTTTAAATCTTGTATCCACGTTGATCAATTGAACACCGAAGGAATGCTGAATGCCGTCGAGCTGAGTCATTCCGGCCGGGTTATAATGAATAGCAGAGGGATTGTCCGCTTGTGCGGTGAAGGCGTTGCCCTTGGCAATCGCCGCACTGTCTTGAAAAGGATTGCGAAACCCATCGGCCCAGACCACGGAGAGTGAATCGAAGATGAAGAAACAGAGGGAGATAGCAATGCAAGCTATGATCCTTAGTGACGACACCTCCAAAAAGACCAGTCAGTTCTCCGAAGTTCCGTAAGGTGGAGACTATGGAGCGCTCGTTGAAGCCAAGAGCCGCATGTTCGCTGTTTCTAGCCATAAAGTCCCCGATGTCAGGTAGGCTATCGACAGCATTAGCAAACATCGAACTCAACGGGGACGAGAACTCCTAAGTCTGGCTGGCTTTTCACTAGGGGGTAGGTCAGCATCTCCTGATTCTGTTGGGGAAAGACCTGATGTTCAGCTGGAGGAACAAATCATCATGCTCGCCTCTTTTCTAAGAGACGAGAGGGAGATAGCTTGTCTATGTACGAAAAAATACATTACTCGCTGGAGTGAAACTCAATCCCACCAAAGACACTCAGTGGCCAAGATGGTAGAAAAACAGAGGTATTAGTTGCGGTGACGTCGTTGAGGCCACCAGCCAAAACCGATCCTGCGTAATTTTGGTTCGTGAGATTGCGACCCTCCAGAAAAATGGTCAATTGCTTATGAACCTGCCAACCACCTTTCAGGTTTAGAATGAAAAAAGGCGGGTTCTTGAGCGTATTCTGATAGTCAACAAAATAGCCTTTGGGAGACCATTGCACATTCGGGGCAACCCAAAACCCGACGGGGTGTTCATACCGCAATTCACCGCTGATCCAATGTGTCGGAACGCCGGGAATGGTATTGCCAGCTTCAGCGTTCAAGACGGTCGTTCCACCGCTGAACTTGAACTCGTCATCCAAAAATTTGTATCTAGACCAGGTATAGGAACCACGAAACGTCAACTGATCCGGGTTCAGTGACTCTGAACATGTGAATAAGCATCGGCTAAGCACGATGGCACCGCCAACTTCAATGCCCGTATGACGCGTGTTCTGTGCATTCGCGAATGTTGGGATTTCCCCGATTCCTGGAACTGTCAATTCTGTCACAAGGTGTTCCTTCCGTAATTCCAAATCATAAGCGGTGATATCCCAACTCAATAACCCTTCCCAGGCTTTGCCGCGGTACCCTACTTCAAATTGCCAGCCTCGTTGAGCATCAACATCGATGAACGCTTCACTAGGTGGAAGCCCATTCACATTCAAGGCTTGGATCAACTGAATATTAATCGGCGGTTCATACACACGGCTCACATTCCCAAAGAGCTGAACGGTGTTGGTGGGTCGATAGATGAATCCAATCTTCGGGGAAAAAGCACTGAAGGTCCGCGTGGCATCGAGTTCCTGTGAGGGAAATCCAGGCGGAAGAAAGTTTGTGACAGTGCCTTCTCGACGAGAATGTATAAGCCTTCCACCAGCAACGAGGGTGAATGTCGGAAAAAGATCAAGTTGTCCTTCCAGGTAGGCTCCAAGGTTAACTGTTTGCGTGAACCGTCGCTGCAATTGAGCGCTGCGATTGCCAAAGTCATTGATAAAAACACGCGTTCGGGATTCGCCGAAGCGGGGCGAAAACCCCAGAATGACAGCGGCCGGCAAACTTCCTACTTGTGTCTGAAGTTCATACCGAAGCTCGGCTCCCATATCTTGATTGACAAGATAAATCTTCTGGGCATCAGAAATGTCGTGGATCCAATACTGATAAAAAGGAGAGACCGTGAAGCGCTGCCCATTGAAGACATCATTGGCATAGGCCAATCCCACATAGTGGAGTTGCGTGTATTCCGCATGTCGGCAGACTTCAGCATTGATGCATGCCAGGGGATTGAGCACAACGTCGGGATCTCGCCCGGCTTGTTTTGAGTTACTCTCTAGTTGAGCTTTGGTTAATGCCCCAGGGTCATCCGTCGCGATTGTGGTATTGGCCACATACAGTTGGACGGATTGGTGGTCTCCAATATGGAGTGCGAGGTTGGTCAAAAGACGGATCGAATCATGTTGATTGTTCGTCCGGAAACCATGTTGTCCATTAGCACTGAGACTCACATAGTACTCTGCGGAAGTCGGCGTTCCACCCAGAGAAAACGAATCAAACAGAGCACCTGACGACACTTGGGTATTATAGAAATCGTAACTTCCGCCGATACTCTGGAATTGGAGACGGGGACTCTGTGCCCCTTGGCGCAAGACGAAGTTCACCGCCCCACCCAACGTATTCCCGCCATGCCGAAGGGCGGCGGCGCCCTTATACACCTCAACATGATCGACGGCCAGTAAATCAATAGCCTCGAAATTCGAAAAGCCATCGGCCGTGCCCATGGGAAGGCCATTGATTAAGAGCGTGACCCCCCAGAGGTTAAAGTTGGAGGACAAATTGGTTCCACGAATAGACAGTTTGCCATCGGTGGCGCCCGCTCGAGATTGAAAAAAGACACCAGGAGCAAATTGGAAGGTATCTTCTAGATTATTCCCACGAGATTCGCGAAGATCGTTTGTTGGAATATAGAAGATGGAAGAAGCTTCCTGGTCGAGTTGCTCTGCCCAGAGGGATTTATCAGTAACCATTACGGGTGAGAGCACCGGAATCGACGGGGAGCGTTTGCCCTCAGCATGAGCTGGAATGCTAAGTGCTGGGCCAAACAGTATAGCAAAGGTAATCACTCGAGTGACTTGAAAGAATCGCATCGCTGAGAGCCTTTTATACAAGACACATTAAAAGGTCTACTGGCATGATTTGGGTTCAATCCTTCCCATGCCAAAGGAAAATTGCCTGACTTTATTGATCAAACCCGGTATATTCTTCACCAGCGAAACAAACCCGTTATTTATATAAGGGTGTCATGCAGTGGTCAAGATAAATAGGAACGTGTTCTATTCTTGAAGGACATTGAGTGATGTAGAAACACCTGGTGCTAATGAAATGGAGCGGTATATGCCCCAAGTCAAACATCTACCTCAATTGGCCAAATTGGTACCTCCGAGACTCCCCAAGGTCGTCGAACGGTTGCGTCTCTATCAGCAGTTTGATCAGATGCTCAACCTACAACCCATTATCTGGATTGTTGGTGCACCAGGAATGGGAAAAACGACCTTGGTTAATAGCTACTTGCGCAATCGAAAACTCAAATCTCTTTGGTATCAACTGGATGAGGGTGATCAAGATCCGGCCACGTTTTTCCATTATCTGCGGCTGGGTTTTCAAGCCTATGCCCCTCGGTCTCGCCTTCCTCTCCCGCAGTTAACAGCCGAATATTTCGGTGGTCTTCAAGTATTTGTGCGCCGATTCTTCGAACGGCTGCTGAGTAATCGGCTAGCTCCCCGTATCTTAGTCTTTGATAACTACCAAGATCTTCCCGAGAATAGTGTTGTACAAGAGCTCTTGCCGATCGGAATGGAAGTTCTGCCACCGGGAGTATCAGTCATCGTGATGAGTCGCGAACGGCCTCCTGAAGCCTGGGTGAAGTTACGAGCCAATCAGCAGATGAACCTCATAGAAGAAGACTCACTTCGATTCACAGAGAAAGAAGAAGAAACCTTGGTTTCCATGCATCTTGGAGAACAACAGCAAGCACAGTTTGAACAACAACGAGCGGCTCTGAGAATGGCAGAAGGCTGGGTCGCTGGCTTAATTCTCCTCATCGAGCAGTTGAAAATCCAGAGAGAGCTAGAACTGATTGAGCCACAAACAGGCAAACACGTGATCTTTGACTATCTGGCTCGTGAAGTGTTTGAGCATGTTCCTCATGAGGAACAAGCGATTTTGGCCCAGAGTTCCATCTTTCCATGGATGACTGGACAGATGATGGAGGAATTAACAGATATTCCGGATGTTCAGTCGCTTCTTGAACGCTTAGCTCAACATGGATATTTCACGGTCAAAAATCCAGGCAGGAACCCAGCCTATCGCTATCACCCCTTGTTTCACGTGTTTCTCCGAACACAATTTGAGCGTCTCTTTCCCCCTGAGCAACAACGGAAAATAATGAAAAAGGCCGGAACTATCCTAGAAAAGTTTGGGGAGTCCGATGAAGTAGTGAATGTGTATAACCAGATAGGCGATGTTCAAGAAATCATTCGCCTCATCCAGGAATATGCGCCGATGCTGCTCGCTCAAGGTCGACAAGAAACTCTCAAGAGATGGTTAACCTATGTCCCAAGTGAAACGTTTGACCAAAATCCCTGGCTGTGGTTCTGGCAGGCTAACGCCGTATTTCTTTCAAATCCCCTTCAAAGCCAAACCTTTTACAGGAATGCCTTACAAGGATTTCAGGCACGTGATGAGGGTTTGGGACAAGTCGTTAGTGTGTTGGGATACGTCGAATCGCTCTGGTTATCATGGGGAGATTTAATTTTACTGGACGATTTGCTGCCCCGGTTAGAAGCTCTCCTCGTTCAGTTTCCGGGTCCCTATCCCATTAATATTCAGGCTCGAATCCTTGCTGTCCGTTTAACCTGGGCCTATCGTTATCATCTCATTTCCGATCAGCTAGACACTTGGGCATGGGAACTTGTTGATCTTTTGGAGCAACTTCCTGACGCATCTCAGCGGGTGATGTTGATGTTGTCAATGATCGGGTGGTTGTTCTCGAGAAAACCCAAGAAGGAGTTAGAAGCCATCACTCATCAGATTCGCTCATGGGCAAAGCAGGACAGTCCACCCGTTGTGTCAGCGTCAGTACTCTTTACTGAGGCCATGTTGGCTATTCATTCAGGAGAAATGAACAGCGGTTCTCAGACGATCAAATCCTGTATCAAGCTGGCGGAAAAAGAAGGCCTGTTCTTTCTCCATCGTCAAGCCATTGCTATCGCGGGATGGTTTGCTCTTATACAAGATGATCAAAGTTTTGCAGAAGAAATTTTTGAAACTTGGGTAGAGTTTGGGGCAGATCATCAAGGGGTAATGGGCTTGTTTTATCATGGGCTTGCCACATCCTGGGCCCTTGAGAACAGAGAATGGGATAAGGTTTCCCATCATTTTCGAGAAGGTGAGAAACGGGCGGATTGTGGCGCGGCATTTCAGAAGGCCAATTGGCTGTTAATTCGAGCGCACGTCCAAATTAAAATGGGCCATCTTCAACAAGCCCATAAAGACCTTGAGCGCGGTGCCGTGCTCGCTCGACGATATGGCATCATTCAAGCAGAACACATGGCGGATTTTTTACGGGCGTACTTGGCGTTTCAAGAAGGGCAAGAAGAAACCGCACGAGAGGCTCTAGAGTCAGGCCTATCGCTCATACGACGGACTGGTATTTATAACAACTTTGCTTGGAGCCCTTCCATCATGACCTTTCTGTGTATGAAGGCTCTGGAATATGATATTGAAGTTGGTCAAGCTCAAGAGATCATCAAAAAATACGGCTATCGTCCCTCCGATCCCCCCTATACTCTTTAACCTGGCCATGGGCGGTCAAAGTGAGGACACTGGGCCCGTTCACCATAGAGGTCGATGGTCAGCCTGTGAGATTTGGTCGAAAAGTCCCCAGGCGGGTGTTGGCTTTGTTACAAGCTTTGATTGCCTTTGGTGGGCAACAGGTGAAAGAAGATAAGTTGATGGATGCCTTATGGCCCGAATCCGATGGCGATCGAGCGTTTCGCTCGTATGCCACGACGTTGTATCGCTTACGTAAACTCTTGGGTGACGAGAAAACGATTATTGTCCAAGACAGCAAAATTACGTTGAATGCTGATACCTGTTGGGTCGATGTGTGGGCATTCGAGCATTTATTGGACCAAGCGGTTATGGCTAAAAAAGAGGAAGATCGTCAGAAAGGTGCAGATCTGTGTTGGCAAGCCCTTCAGCTCTATCAGGGGCCGTTTTTACACGATCATGATCATGAGAATGCCCCATGGGCTGCACGGACGCGTGAGCGACTTCGGAAGAAATTCGTGACCCATGTCGAATCGCTCTGTCGGGCTTGGAATGATGATGGAGAAGTGGAGAAAGCACGGGCCCTTTTTGATGAGGCCTTGAATCATGAACCAGAAAGCTTAAATGACGTGATGAACCTATCTCGTCAATGAACACGGGGTAGGGCTTTGTGGAAGGACGGACATGAGAGATCATTACGATTTTTCAACCATGAAGAGAAAGAAAAATCCCTATGTCAAATATTTAAAACAGCCAGTGACTATTCGTCTTGATAAAGACATTGTGGGCTATTTTAAAGATATGGGGGCGAAAACGGGCATTCCCTATCAAAATTTGATTAATCTCTATCTTCGGGATTGCGCGGAAAGCCAACGAAAATTGAAGATCCACTGGACCTCTTGATTCTAGAGAATTGATCCGTCTGGTTGTTGTTCAACGTATCAATCCATGTCATAACCGGGAAAGTCTCAACACGCATTGCTCGACCCAGGAAAGAGGGGGCAAAGCTTGACCAAATATGACTGGTCAGCTAGACTAGTCATATGAGAGAAATCCCAGCCACAGAGTTTAAAGCCAAGTGTCTGGCCATCCTCGACGAAGTCGCTGAACAGGGCGAGCCGATTACGATTTTGAAGCGTGGAAAACCCGTGGCTCAACTTGTCCCGCCCACACCACGATCGTACTGTTTTCCTCAGGATGAACTTGCCGGGTCCGTGTCTATCCTCGGGGACATCATCTCACCAACCCTTCCGCCCTCTGCATGGGAAGCTGAAGGTGACTTGCTTCAGTGAATGCACTCCTGGATACTCATATTCTCTTGTATTGGTTTGGGAAAGACACTCGGCTCTCCAAGCGGCAAAAACGAATCCTGAAACAGGCTGGCTCCGATCGCCCTTTATTGGTGTCAGACATCACGTTATGGGAGATTGCGAATTTATCTTCTCTTGGCCGCATTCGCTTGAACCAGCCATTGCGCGATTGGCTGGAAGCGGCCACCGCCCCGCCACTTGTGCGGCGTGTTGGCCTGTCCCCCGCCATTGCTGCAGCCGTAGCGAGTCTCCCCTCCACCTTTCACCGCGATCCAGCGGACCGAATCATTATGGCCACTGCGCAGATTTTAGGTGCGACGCTCCTCACCCATGATTCCCGCATGATCGATGCAGATCTGGTCCCGACGGTAGCGTAGCACGTATCCCCAGTCTCCACCCTTTTTTTTTATCTGTATCGCATCTGTGGCTTTGACCTCCTCCCGGAAAACTCTACCTTGTAACTGTCCGCTTGACGGGGAAGCTTACAAAACGTGTTATCTCTTATATAGAGACAAATCAATATATATTTGACTTTAATATAGGGATAACTTTTGTAGGTATATGGATTGGATATCGCTGTCCTTAGCTAATGAATAACAACTGACCATCTATGATGCCTCCTACCTACTCGTGGCTCTCCAGCTTGGGGTTCCTCTCGTCACGCTCGACAAACGGTTAGCGAAAGCTGCAGACAAGTCCCTCAGATGAAGCTTGTATCTCTGCCAGGACGAGATGTGGCAGAGATACTGTTGCCCGCTTCGTTCTTTTCATAGCAGAACAGTCTTTACTCTTGCCCTGTCTATTTTAGACCTATCTCTCTCTTTATCTTTCCTTTTTTTAAAAAAAATCAAAAAAATCTGAATCGGTAAACAATCTGTAAACAACCTTATGGTACTTTTCCAAAGTTCAGATTGGTATTTATTAAGTTTCAACGTTTTTCCCATGAACATATTTTCTAAAGTAAACGGCACAAGTTCCTCGGCCCCACTTTCATTAATTGAAAAAGGAGAGAAAGCAAATGGGACTTCATGCTTTAACTCTAGCGTTTTTCTTTCTTTTTATCTTTACTCAGTCTTTGGCCCCTAATGTTCTAGCAGCTCCTGATCCCAACCAGGCGCCCCAACAACCCGTCCTTTCAGATTCAGGGGCTATCAAAGGAATCGTGAATTTTTGCGGGGCACAAGGCAACAACGGAACGGTGCTGAGCTTACTGGGACATTCGTTTGATGTGCTGACCGATGCCTCCGGAGCCTTTAGCTTCAACTATGTTCCTGCCGGTACGTATGACATGAAGATCCAGATTCCGGGAGAAGTTCCTACCATTTTGGGTGTCCAAGTCGAAAAAAACAAGATTACCCAGCTTGGCACAGTGGGAATCTGTCCAGATAACGATGGTGATGGATTTACCGTTGACGTAGACTGTAATGACAATAACCCCATGGTCAATCCCGGGGCCTCGGAAACATGCGATGGCATAGACAACAATTGTGATGGGCAAGTGGATGAAGGCTGTACCACCTGTACGGACAGTGATTTGGACGGATTTTTTGCCCAAGCTGGGTGCGGGACGATAGAAGATTGTGACGATTCGGATAACACGATATTCCCCAATGCGACCGAAGTCTGTGATGGGGTGGATAATGACTGCGATGCCGAAATCGATGAGAACTTTGATGGGGATAACGACACCTTCACCTCATGTGGAGGAGACTGTAACGACGATAATGCGAATATAAACCCCGATGCCACCGAAGTCTGCGATGGGGTGGACAACAACTGTGAAGGTTCCATTGATGAAGGCTTCGATGTCGACGCAGATGGCGTGACGACGTGTGACGGCGACTGCGATGACAATGACGCTGCCAATTTCCCGGGCAATACGGAAGTCTGCGATCAACAGGATAACAATTGCGATGGTGATGTTGATGAAGGTGGAGTCTGTGGACTTCCAATAGGCACCAGCTGTTCTTCCGATACTGAATGCGAAAGTGGTTCTTGCGCCGATGGGGTTTGTTGCCTATCAGATTGTGATGGCATCTGTGAGAGCTGTAATCAGCAGCTTTCTGTCGGGAGTTGCGAACCCTACGGTGGCGGTACTGATCCAGAAAGTGAATGCACCCCATTTACCTGCAGTGGATTGACATCTTGCTTAACCTCTTGTGCAACAAATGATGAGTGCACCCCAGGTTTTGTTTGCGATTTGGGATCATGTGTCTTACCCCTAGGCTGTACAGATGACAGCGAGTGTGGCTCAGGGGAATTCTGCAACGGCAATTCTTGCCAACCCAAGAAGGCTTCTGGCGAAAGCTGCTTGGCCGACAATGAGTGTATAAGCGAAGTATGCCAAGTAGGTACATGCCAATAACTATACGCAGAGTGCCAAAAGAAACTGTATGCAAGAAAACTCCAAACGCTGCTAAAGGTAGCGTGGGAGGATTTTTCTAAAAATATTGCTTAGCTGCCCGTTGAGCAGCCATTCAGGGTGGTAAACTTTTCAAAGAGATGGTTTAGGGGTAACCAATTAATTTAGATAGAGACGTATGGAAAAGACAACTATTTGTTTCAGGCGGCTGATACCTCTATTGGTGGTAGCTTGGTGTGTGGTGGGAGTTCCAGTGGCAAGGAGCGCCGAGGGTCTGACCCGGGAGCAAGGGAATGCAATACTTCAAGAACTGAAACAGATTAAGCAATTACTCCAATATCAACAAAAACTTCTTCAAAGAAAGGTTACTCAAGCTCCTACGGCAACCCAACGGGTCAAACTGCCAATGGTGGACACATATGCTTTAGGGAGGAAAGATGCCCCAGTAACTCTGATGGAGTTCACCGATTATCAATGTCCATATTGTAGCAAATTTCATAAAACGATATTTCCTCAATTAAAGAAGAATTATATAAATACAGGAAAGGTTCGTTTTATCACTCGTGACCTGCCGTTGGATTTTCACAAGAATGCTTTTCAGGCTGCTCGTTCTGCCAGATGCGCGGGAGAGCAAAACAAGTACTGGGAGTTACGGCATGTGCTGAGTTCCAACCCAAAGAACTTAAGCCAAGAGGGGGTCCTGGAATATGTCCAGGAGCTTCGCATGGATGTAAAACAGTTTCAATCTTGTTTAGAAAGTGACAAATACGAAAAAGAAATCAAACAGGATATTACAGATGCACACTCGGTGGGAATCACCGGCACTCCGGGATTTGTTTTAGGCCGTACCTCGAAGAACGGTTTTGAAGGTTTCAAAATAAAGGGCGCACAACCGTACTCGGCCTTTGCTGCCAGAATCAACAAGTTACTGGCTGATGCGAATAAACCCCCAAGTCTGCCATCAAATTCAAAGTAAACTCAGATAGACGGTCGGCAATTTTTCTGAAGAACCTCATGCCCCTGATGTGAAAAGAAATAAGGATCGGGAGTCATTCAAGTAGCCCCAAAATACCCAGCCGAATTAGAACATACCTTGACCATCCTGGCACAAGGGCCGCTTCTCTGTCGGGAACGTCCTGAATTTACTCCGCCCGCCTGTATTTATCAGCACAGAAGTCACCAAATCGTATATACATCGCAGTCTCATTCGACCGGCTTAGATACTGTAATTGCGTACATGAGCTGAGGAAGGAGAACAACTTTGTTCTCCATGGTACAAACGGGTCCTCATGAACCCTAACCTTGGAGGAATGCTCTGAAGTACTATGCCGGACTCGATGTCTCTTAGGGGGTCAGGTTTTGAGTTAATATCTTTTGTGCCCTAGCGAGATGTTCATTGATCTCAATGGTTTTTCTTAACTCTTGGACGCAACGATTGATCCCACTGACATGCTTTCTACCAAAATATGTGGCAATTTTCCATAAGGAATATCCGCCAACCTCCCGACAGAGGTGGACAGCGAGCCATCGTGCTCATCTTTTTACACTCCGATAACGCGAAATCCACTGGCACGAGCGGCTGTGCTAAGGGCAAGATCGTGTGTCGCCATAACCAAATTTTGATCAAGTTGTTCTCGCCACAACAGAGCGGTGGCGAGGTGTATGGCATCAAGGGTTCCAAGGACTGTTGGAAGGGGTTGAGCGGCCCGTGCCAGAACAGGGTGGGTGAGTTCGACCAATTTGACGGCTTCGATGAGTCGATACGCAGCCTCTCGTTGTGCTGTAATCGCGTCGTCGCCTAAACCTTCGATGACTCGTAACCGATCGAGGGTTCGCAAACATTCAACTTCGAGAAGAGCGGACCCCACACCTTGCTCGATGTTATTCCATTCCTTCAGAGAATTTTTTTGCCCTAAGATAATACGCAACAGAACCGAAGCATCCAGATAGGCAATCACCGCTCGGTTTGCCGTTCTTCAAGAAGGAGGGTCACGATGTCTTTGCGTAGACGTAGAGGAGGGGGCAATGTGATTTGTTGCAACTTAGGGCTGTGGGGGAAGGGATGACGGACTTGGAGTAAGCCGCCCGGTTCTTGAAAGGGCACGACTCGTGCAATGGGCGTATTGCGATCAAAGATCGTAATGGTCTTTCCTCGTCGTACCTGACGAAGATGTTCGCTCAAGTGACTTTTAAGGTCAGCAATGCCTACGTTTTTCATGACTATATTATAGTCATAAGTGACTATAATAGGCAAGTCTTACTGCCTATTGGCTCTCTTACGGCTTTCCTTCACGATATCGGTTACTTCTTTTCGCAGATAAATTTGTATCACGTCATTTTTTACCCGCTTTTTTTCAAAAAAATCTGAATCGGTAAACAATCGGTAAACAGTGATGTGATATTTCTCTCCCTACCATAGTCGAAACTGGTGGATTGAACGAAGGAGGGGCATATGAGTAGTCATGGGACAAGAGCGATAGGAATTCTTGGGAGTCTTATTGGCCTGTTGAGCCTTGTGTCGCTGGCCTCGGCGAATGAACTGTGGGTGACGCCACAGAAACAGAACGCAGAAAAAAAGATGGGCAATTGGGCAGTGGCCAATCTCGGGGGCGAGACACACTTTGGATTTGTGGTGCCGGATAATTTTGAAAGCTTTGACAAAGCCACGATTGTGTTATTACCGGAAGAAGCCGGCAGCTTCACGTATGACCTGAATGTGTCGGCGGCTCAGCACGGCGATCCGCAAGATATGTTTAGTAACAGCGTCACAGGCTTAACAGCCACTGTCGCTGCTCAAGTGCTGCATGAATTGGATGTGTCGGCGATATTACCCGCACTGACGCAAGCGGCGGATGCAGGAAAAACCTATATGACGATCAATATGGAATTACCGGTGAAACAAGATAGCACCCAAGTGCTGGGCCTGCGCTTTCACTACACCGGCCCCGCCGGTCCTCAAGGCATCCAGGGAGAGCCAGGTCCCATTGGTCCACCCGGCCCGCAAGGTGAAGTAGGGTTGCAGGGCCCCATCGGGTTGCCGGGTCCCCAAGGTCTTCCCGGCCCACAGGGGGTGTCTGGAGAGAACGGGCTGCCCGGTATGGATGGCTCCAAATGGTTGACGGGCTTGGAGCCTCCGGTTGAAGAGCTTGGAGCGATTGGGGACTTTTATTTGGCGAGTGATACAGGAAATTATTTTGAGAAAACGGATGAAACGATATGGACCTTAGCTGGCAATCTGCAAGGTCTCCAAGGCGAGCAGGGGTTACAAGGAGAAGTTGGACCACAAGGCCCTCAAGGGCCGATTGGCTTAGCAGGGCCACAGGGAGAACAGGGCTTACAGGGGCCGATTGGATTAACTGGTCCACAGGGTCCCGAAGGACCTCAAGGGCCAGAGGGCCAACAGGGAATACCAGGCAATCTTGTCTTGGCCAATCAATTCTGTCCTACCGGTGAAATGGTCATTGGATTCGACGGAGCTGGCAATATAGTTTGTGCAGAATTGGGAGGACCACCACCTCCACCACCACCACCACCTCCTCCTCCACCACCACCTCCAACATCAGCTCGTATGGCCTCGGCAAATTTTGCTATCCGTACTGTAGCGATGGAAACAGAGGGAGGACAAATGTCATCCAACAGTTTCATCCTGCGTGCCAGTGCGTCAGGTCAAGGCGGCGTGGCAACAATGACTAGTAGCCAATTCAGAGTGAAAACGGGGGTCGTCCCTCAACTATCATCGTAGACATAATCTTTAGAACAAAAAGGAGGTGCGAACTATGAAACAGATAGGAATGTACAGCTTCTTCATTCTGATGATTTTCGTATCAAGCGGCATGGCCCAAGGTGTTCCTCAATTACTAGATCACCAAGGTTTTTTGACAGATGTCCAAGGGACACCTGTAACTGGGACGCATACGATAGAGTTTCGTATTTATGATGCCGCCACGAACGGTAATCTTCTGTGGACAGAAACGTTGCAAGTTGTCGTGGATGCCGGCTTGTATCACGTTTTGCTTGGAGCTACGGCCCAACTTGACAACTTGTTCGATGGATCAACGAAATACTTGGCACTCGAAGTTCAGGGAGATGGCGAGATGACTCCTAGGCAGCAGTTGGTCTCTGTCCCACATGCAATGGTCAGTAGTGGAGCCCATGTTGGACAAACCTGTCCAGTTGGTCAAGCCTTAGTAGGGTTTGATGGTACTGGCCAGCTTGTCTGTCAGTAAATGGTTTAAGGGTACAAAAATTTATACAAAAATCACTGATATTGCAACGGAGTTCTTCATCACTTTCTAGTGTGGAAAGTTGAGAGGATCTTCCCAGACTTCGAGATATTCATCCAATTCTCAAAAGGAATAGTCGCCAATTCAAGTACGGGTCAGATCTGTTGTTGTACGGTTTTACCAGAAAACCCTCACCTTGTTTAGCTGCTGTTCTTCTCTTCTCCGCTTACGCCGCCTCATTGAGGTGGGCGGCCTTCAAAAAGGTATCAACGCGGCATTAGCTGGGGCCTTAGAGAAACTCCAGCTGTTTATCGATGAAGTGAATGCCCAAAAGGGCAAAAAGATCGACCCTGCCGCGGCGGATGCGTTGATAGCTCAGGCACAATTGATCATCGTGGCCCTGTCCGTCCATTAACCACGTACATCTTTCTGGTGTGAAGACCCGATGGCCGGCTGTTCAGCCGGCCGTCGCTCCATTGCCATTGTTATTACTGTATACTGAGGTCTTATTTTTTGGTGAGAAGCTGGAGAAGATCTTCCTTAGATATTCCACATTGTTTCAGGATACCCAAGAGGGTTCCTTTCGCTAAGGTATCGTGTAGTGGGACAACTGTTTTTTTTGACCCATGTTGCAGACTGACATGGCTTCCTTTTTGGCGAACCACTTGAAACCCTGCTCTCTTCAGACACATTAGAAGATCATTGCCGGAGAGAACAGGGAGTTTAGGCACCTGCGCTGACCTCAAGTGGGTACATGAAGACTTCTCCATTTGTTCCTGGTAGATCTTCCTCAGGAAAACTTTCGAGGTACAGTTCAACGGCTTCTTTTAAATTCCTCTGTGCCTCTTCAATCGTCTGTCCCTGACTCACCACGCCCAATTCAATGCAATGGGCAACATGCCACTTTTCCTCTTTGGTGATGACAGCCGTAAATCGTTTCAACATGGCTTTCCCCCTTATGCCAAAGCCCCCTTTTCATGACAGGTATGCTCCAGATTGTACTGTATTTCATTCCGAAGATCGATTCGCCCTGTTTTATTTATTGTAAGAGAGGCTGAAGACGCCTACGACGTGTTTCTGCCACAGCAGAGCTGCGGAGGCGTCAATTGCCCTGGCGTCATTGACCATCATGGCCTTGTCTACCAGCTAATCTTCCGATGTGTTGGTGATAGGGCATCGAGGGCCTGCCTTGTGGCAGGCCCTCGCCTTCTAAATTGTCCCGCCAGTTCAATTTTTCTAAAAAATCTGAATCGGTAAACAATCCGTAAACAGTTCTGTGCTACATCTCCTTCTATGCGTGTGTGAGCATCTTCGTGTAAGCATTTTCGATAGTCGAAATTGGTGACTCATTAAACGAGGGAGGGGCGTATGAGTAGTTATGGGACAAGAGCGATAGGAATTCTTGGGAGTCTTGTTGGTCTGTTGGCCATGGTGTCGCTGGCCTCGGCGAATGAACTGTGGGTGACGCCGCAGAAAGCCAATGCGAAGAAGAAGATTGGGAATTGGGCGGTGGCGAACTTAGGCGGCGAGACACACTTTGGATTTGTGGTGCCGGATAATTTTGAAAGCTTTGACAAAGCCACGATTGTGTTATTACCGGAAGAAGCCGGCAGCTTCACGTATGACCTGAACGTGTCGGCGGCTCAGCACGGCGATCCGCAAGATATGTTTAGTAACAGCGTCACAGGCTTAACAGCCACTGTCGCTGCTCAAGTGCTGCATGAATTGGATGTATCCGCGATACTGCCCGCACTGACGGAAGCGGCGGATGCAGGAAAAACTTATGTCACGATCAATATGGAATTGCCGGTGAAGCAAGATAGCACCCAAGTGTTGGGCCTGCGCTTTCACTACACCGGCCCTGCCGGCCCGCAGGGTGAACCAGGCCCACAAGGGGAGCCTGGCCCAGCTGGGCCACAGGGCCCCATGGGCTCGCCCGGATCTCCTGGTCCACAAGGCGAGCCAGGGGAACCAGGACTACCGGGGCTAGACGGGTCAAAATGGTTCACGGGAGTGGAATTGCCCTTAGAAGATCTTGGAGCAGTAGGTGATTTCTATTTAGAGAGTGATACGGGCGATTATTTTGAGAAAACGGATGAGACGATCTGGACGTTGGTTGGCAATCTCCAAGGTTCACAGGGGGAACAGGGCGTTCAAGGCCTAACCGGTCCTCAAGGCCCGCAGGGAGATCAAGGCCCGGTTGGTCCACAGGGACCTCAAGGCGAGCCAGGCCCAGAAGGACCATCCGGGATTGCCTCGATTGCAGGACAATTTTGTACGCTTGCAAAACCTCTAATTGGATTCTTAGAAGACGGCACGGTTCTCTGTGCTGGTGATACATTCAATACACGAGTTCTCGTTGGTACAGGTCCGCAATTTTCGATTTCGAAATCGTCTCTAGCCATTGGCACGAGTGGCTTTCCCGTGGTTGTTTATGAAGATCGTTCCACGTTTGATCTCAAACTCGCCACTTGTGAAATGCCGGCTTGTGATGAAAATGGTCCCATTTTCGACAATAGTAGGATTATTACGATTACTACCGCCGATGCTGAAGCCGTCTTGCCTGCATTAAGCATCGGCACCGATGGATTTCCCATTATCAGTTTCGCAGACAAACTGCATCATGAACTCGAAATCGCCCATTGTGGAAACGTAGATTGCAGCGCTGGCGTGACCATTACGACATTGGAGACGACGACGCAGTTAGCTGTGCAGTCATCTATAGCTATTGGTTCAGATGGTTTTCCCATCATTGGGTATGTGGACTTTGGTGAAACGCAAGGAACCGTGAAAGTTGCCCATTGCGGCAGTCTGAGCTGCACCACTGGCACAATGATCACGGCAATTGACACGATAGGCGTCCCTGCCCTCGGATTGGGGCTTCTTTCTCTTGCCATTGGGTCAGACGGTTTGCCAGTGCTGAGTTACGCTGATGAGGCGACAGGAGAAGTCAAAGTAGCTCATTGTGGGACCGTTGATTGTATGAGTGGTACAACCCTCACCGCGATTGATACAGGTGGTGGACCCAAAACGCCACTAGCCATTGGTGTAGATGACCTTCCCGTTGTTAGTTATGCCTCGAGTGGCTCTTTAAAAGTGGCGCATTGTGGAAGTCTCGACTGCACGACCGGGACGACCTTCGCTACTGTCAACGATGCCACGAGCAGTTTCGCCATGGCCGTCGGTTCCGATGGCTTTCCACTCATTGTTAATATTGATGGGACGAAAGTCGTACATTGCCTCAGTGTTGACTGTACAACTACAGACGGTAGACCAGGTGGTGTAGGAGGTCTGCTGCCGTCCCTGGCCATCGGCACAGATGGCTTGCCGATCCTAAGTCATATCGACGGGTTTGGTCTAACAGCAACCGTTGCTCACTGCGGAACGTTAGGATGTTTTCCATAAAAGTTGAAACCGGTTCAAACACATAACACACAATATGGCAAACAACTATGCATGAAGTACTTGTAGGCTAGAGCAGGACAGTTATAACAACTCTTTGACCAAACCAAGTACTTCATCTGGAGGAATAACGTGATGACTCAATTGAGAATCTTTGTAGTGGGCCTGATGTTCTTGGGCACGGTTTCGACGGCCCACGCTCTTCCGCCGGTTGAGGCCGATTTGACCATTGGTGGCGTGGTTGTGACTGCGCCCAATGGAGATCCGGCGTTCAATCTTTCTGAACCTACCTCTTTGACAATTCAAGATGGACAACTTGGCAATCTATGTATGGCTAGTCAAACGCTTGAAACTGGCCAAACCACCAATAAGTTTTGTCATGGAATATGATTTGGTGAGCTGCGAAGGCCTTATCTTATTTCCTGGCACTGCGGTCGGCCAATTCGACTCCTTTCTCAGTGGGATTCTCAGTTCCTCGCTTGGAACTTCGACCGAATCAGGAGTCGTGGAAATCCTTGAACTGAGTCGTAGTTCACCAACTGCGCCGATCACCGTAGTATTGGAGAATTTATTATTTCCAGTTCCAGGAGGTGCTAATTTACGTGTAACACCACGAGTTGTTGATGGGGACGGGAATGTCTTATTTCAAGGAACCGATGTTGAAGCTTCTGCGAACGGAACTGGCCCAATCGGCGGTGGACTAAAATTTTCGTATGTGCTTGACCCGATTCCTGAAGATATTGAGTTGCAAAATGTCGATCGTCAATTACAGTTGGAACTCGCGGCCGTGCAAGGGGGAATCGTCCAAGGTGCGTCGGCCCAACTGATGCCTTTCCCGTTAACTTTTGCAACTAATGGAGGATGTACAGAACTCCTCCAATTTGGTCCAGGGGGGCAAACGGCTCTGCCTCCTGTTCTGGCTTCGGTAGGCTGTAGTACGTTGGCTCCCCCTCCAAGCTGCCTAGAAAAGACGTCAGAGGCCATCGTTGCTGCGCGTGAGTATCAGAGTGCAACCCGAATCGTCACGAGAGAATGTGGACGACAAGTGACGGCCGATTGCAGCGATGCATTAGTTGGTCAAACGAATGCCCATCAGGTGTTAATCGATGCGCAAGAACAAGTGGAGTTGGTGTGCTTGCCATAAGTCGGAGAACAAGAATTCGCTATGGGTCCGTTGAAAACAATGGTCCCACCTTATTCAGGATGGGGTAGGCAAGGCGACGTTCTCGCCATTATCCGGACCTTCGGGTTCACAAACTTGGCGCTCTTCGGGCCGTGAGCGCTCACGTAGTACCTGCACGCTCCGTGCGCAAAACAATAGAGTCGCTCTTCGAGACGAGCCAGGCAGTAAGCGGCCTTGCTGAACGGACTTTTTTGAACAGACCCAAGGTCTTTCATCGTCAATGGGTCTACGGAGAAATATGCCCCTTGATATCTTCATTATTCAACACTCCCGCTATGTATCTATACAAGTATTTTTTATTGGGCAGATCTGCTCGATACGTAGACTGGTGAACTATTCTTTAACCTATGGAGGACCGGATGCGTAGACGACTGATTGAACGATGGCTCGGTGTGGGGATTGTTTTTGCCATTTTATGGCTTGGGATTATTGAAGGCGCTTTGGCGCAAACCAATACCCGCACGGGAGATGTGCAACTCCGTGTGCAGGGCGATGCCATCAATGGGTTGACAGCTGAGTTAACCGGGGTGATGACGGATTTAACGCCTGACGACGTGTATGAGGCGACCGTTCGTTTTACGTCACGCAATGGAGAGATGGAAAAAGTCTGTACGGTTTCTAAGAGAATGCGCAGTTTCAAGAAGACAATCCAGGCGTAGATTTCCTTGAATGTCTACTCCGAGCGAAAAAGAAAAAGACCAGTTTGGAGGTCGTGTACCGCCAGTTTAACCAGACTATTGGTGCACAGGTGCGAGGGTTACTTGAAGTGAAACGAGATAGTCAACTGTTACTGAGCGCGAGGGGCTGTTAACGTTATTTGATGATGACACTCCAATTTTTGATCCGGTGATTCTGAGTGTTACAGGTCCCCTATTGACCCCTCGGGACAATCTGTTGACGGCGGGAGCGGATTTTTGCACAAGTCTGGGGGTGTTGCTGGAAGGTGAGTGTTTAGATTATGTGAGTGCTGTCGCCGATCTGCTCATTGGTCATGTTCTGCATGGGACCGGGACACCCAATGCGCTGTTAACGGCCTATCTTTCGACCAGTTGTGAAGCAGGGCGGGAGTGGCAAACTGTCTTGAGTGAGGACATTCAGCGGCAAGTCACGCCACCAGTGCTCATTGCGCCGTTTGAAAGCCAGATCATTAGTGGGATTATTGATTCAATAGACCTGGATTCAGTAGTGGGTGCTGAAGGGAATTTCTCCGTGGAGATCATCTTAGCCAGTCAAGATGTGCTGACCGCGACGGTTCTGGGCCCCATGTTTCGCCCATGTTCCAATGCCATTGATCTTCCGTCTCTGTAAACGGAGGCGGTTAGATCAACGATAAGGATTTCTCTTGTGTCTGTAGACCCCACCTCCCTTCCGCTCGTTGATTAGAGAGAAAAGGGAGGTGGGGAGTCTAGAACCATGGTCGCAATCAAGGAGACCCCCCATACCCCCTATTGAGTTGGCATGCAGTTTTCACGGACGCTTCTAGAACAAACAGTAGCTCTCGTACGGCACGAATCCTCAGTACAAGAACGAAGCGAAACGTGGCCCTTGATATCTTCATTATTCAACATTCCCTAACGCCCAAAATGGCGTCTTTGCGGGATACCTTACCTTCACGGTCGAGTTAATGCCGCTTTGACTTCTTGTTCTTCCTTATGCAGAGACATTCGGATATCGCACCAAGTTTCGGGTTAGATCTTGTCATGCGACAACATGAATGTCTAGACTGCCCCTATGACTCGTGCACTGGTTCTCACAGTCATTGGCAAAGATCGGCCTGGATTGGTCGAATCTCTGGCAGATGTCATCGCACAATATGAGGGGAGTTGGGACGAGAGCCGTATGGCGCGCCTAGCCGGACATTTCGCGGGGGTCGTCCAGATTCATCTACCTGAACATCAGACGGAGAGCTTCATGACGGCTCTTCCGATGCTAGCCGACCGCGGGCTTTCTGTGAGTGTGGTGGACAGTGACTGGTCACTGGCGAGTGTCGATCATCACAATTCATTACAGCTAGAGTTAGTTGGACAAGACCGTCCTGGCATTGTGCGAGAGATCTCGAGCAAGTTGGCGGCTCTCGGCGTCAGCATGCAAGACCTTCGGACCGTTGTCGAGAGTGCTCCCATGTCGGGCGAACGAATTTTTCGGGCTGAGACAGAACTCGTCCTCCCTACCCAAACCGATTCCGAACAGGTCCGCGCCATTCTTGAGCGCCTTGCCGACGAGATGATGGTTGATATCACGTTGAAAAATACCAACAGAGCGTAGAAAGCTCTTGCGTCCTTGTTATTTTGCCCAAGTCAAAATTGGCCTCGATCTATACATGGAGTTAAGAAGCTGATCCCCGGCAAATCAATGGCTGACTGTTTGGCCTATGATGTGTGTAGTGTTCTCTTGCCGTTAGATTCTTAATGCGGCTGTTGAAAAAAGCCACTAGCGGCGTTCTCACCATTTTTCCGTGCTCACGTAGTACTAGTACCCTCCACGCGTAAAAATGGCTGCGGCCTTGCTGGATGAACTTTTTTGAACTGCCTCGAAGCTTTTGGTATCCAACGTAATCATGAGCAAAGTTGCCTCTGGTATTTTGTTTTATTCAACACTCCCTTGATCCCTTCGAATGTCTGCGTTCAGAGATTCCTTACATCACCTCTACTATGGAACGAGTCAGACATCTGTCTACTTTCGTTTTGGGCTGATTGCGTTCGACATCATTACCATCAGTTTTTTTATTGTGACCTCCATGGTGGAGTTATCTGCTTGGATTATCACCATTGATGTGATGATCGCGATTGTTCTGAGCCTGGACTTTTTTGCCAGATTGTTCCTTGCTGACAATCGCCTTAATTTCCTTATTCAGCCGATTTCCCTTCTCGATATCGTGGTCATCCTTGCGTTGCTCGCTGCGGCATTCATTGAAAACCTTGCATTCTTACGAGTGTTCCGGTCTCTTCGGTTACTGCGGTCGTATCATCTTCTCAGAGATCTCCGAAGTCAGTATCGGTTTTTTTCCCGAAACGAAGAGGTGATACACAGCGTCATTAACCTCTTTGTGTTTATTTTTGTAGTTACGGCTCTAGTCTATGTCTTTCAGCATGATGTGAATTCGCAAATTAGCACGTATACGGACGCCTTGTATTTTACTGTGACAACCTTGACGACGACTGGTTTTGGCGATATCCCCCTGACAGGGGACATTGGGCGGTTACTAGCGGTCGTAATCATGGTACTGGGCGTTGCATTGTTTCTCCATCTCCTCCAGGCCGTCTTTCGGCCGGCTAAAGTCGAATATGGTTGTCCTGACTGCGGACTGAAACGACATGACCCCGATGCCGTGCACTGTAAGCACTGCGGGAGAACCATCCATATTGAAACAGAAGGTGTGTAGTGAGACCTCAAGGATAAAATTGTTAGCTCATGTCTTTTGCTATCTGAGGCCTGTATACATTTTCCGCGAGCTATGATAATTTTTTCTCACGCCATGGACGATGTTTCAAGGTTGTAGATTGGCAGCATATTCTTTAGGGGGAATGTTGAGTCATGAAGATATCAAGGGGCACATTTCGCCAGGGATCCGTTGACGATGAGCGGCCTTGGGTCATAAAAAAGTCCGTTCAGCTTGGCCACAGCCATTGTTGCGCGCAGAGCGTACTGGGACGATGTGAGCACGGAACAATGGCGAGAACGCCGCTGACGACTTTTTTCAAGGGACCCATTTTCCTAAAGCTCTTTTAAATCGTAGGGAGATGGCTCATGATTCGGATGTGTGCTCAAACCTCCATCCTCATCACAACGTTTGTGTTTATGAGTGCTTGTGCTACTGATGATCTCAAGTCACAAGCCACACTGTTTGATCACCTAGGAGGCAAGGAAGCCATCAAGATGGTGGTGAATGATTTTATTGATGCCGTGGCCCGTGACCAGCGGATTGAAAACTCAAAGGTGAGCGAACGACTTGGGGAAATTGATATTGGTCGCTTAAAAGAGTTGGTGGCTGAGCAAGTGTGTATGGCCGCAGGTGGGCCGTGTCAGTATACGGGGCGAGACATGCAATCATCTCATGCTGGTCTAGACATCACCAATGATGAGTTTGATTTTGTCGTGGATGATCTGATCCAGATCTTGGACCAGTATAGAGTTCCGGACAAAGACCAACAAGAACTCCTGTTGCTCCTGGCTCCCATGCGTGCCGACATTGTTCAGGCTCCATAAGTGAGGGTCTGCTGCTTAAATAAGGGCACAAAACTCAGAGTCGTGATCGGGAACTCTAGGTTGAGGGATGGATCAAAGCTAGTTTTCTGAGTGTCTCCACTTACCCACTCTCTGATGATTAGATCAGGTCAGGGCGATGATCATCCTCTATCTCTATTTAGCTGGAATATTGGAAGGGTCCTTTGGAAACTTTAGAGTGAACGTACTCCCGTGATTGGATTCACTTTTTACGAAGACTTCACCGCCATGCGCAAGCATAATTTTCTTCACAAGACTCAGCCCAAGACCGTATCCTCCCGTATTTCGAGTTCGTGACGGGTCTATGCGATAAAAGGGCTCAAAAATGCGTGACTGATCCTCTACGGGTATTCCAGTGCCATGGTCTTCCACAGCGACAAGGGCTGAATCTCTGTTGACTTCAATGTGAAGTGTGACAGGACCGAATTCAGGGCGAGAATACTTCACGGCATTGTCTATGACATTTCGTATGGCGATCTGCACTCGATGAGGATCGAGTGGCAGGCGGACATTCTGTGGTGCTGATATAAGCTGAACACCTGGTCCAATCGAGGCGTAGGACTCAGCCAATTTTTTCACGATAGGGACGATATCTGTTGAGACTAAACTCAGACCGCCCGTCTGACTGTTGAGTCGCTCTGATTCCAGCAACTCAGTCACCATGGCTTCTAGTTCTCGAATCTCCTGCTGGAGAGTCTCCTTAGCAGAATTGACCGTCATCATCTCGACGGTCAGTTTCATTCGGGTGAGGGGTGACCGAAGTTCATGGCTGACATCAAGTAAGAGCCGATCTCGTGTGTGAATCATATCGCTGACTTGGTGCGCCATTTCATTGAATGACTGTGTTAACCGGCCCAGTTCATCAGTTGATCTTATGGGGACCTGATGTTCGAATTGTCCCTTGGCAATTTTCTCCACCCCTTCGTTCAGCCAACGGAGTGGTCGAAACAGGCGATGAACAGCTATATAGCTGGCTCCAATAATGAGTCCAACCACTCCCGCTAACCCTAAGAAGCTCCAAGCTGGGAGTTCTCCAAAGGAGCGGTGGAGAAAAAATAAGGCATACTGGATGCCATTTTGGTTGATGAGCACGAAAGGATGCCGGTGATAGCGCCCAACCTGTGTGGTGGAATTGGAAAAGGCCTCTTCAATCGTCAATGCTGATATAGGAGGAAGGGTCGGATCCGTTGACCATGTTTCTGTACGGCTCTTCACGCGAAACTGGACGCCCAATTCATTGGCTAGGGCTCTTGTCCGCTTCTCATCCGGCGGAGTCCCGATTTCTTGGACGAGTTGAAGGGAGTATTTGGACAAGTTTCTGAACAAGTCTGCTTTGAAACTCTGATTTTGATCAAGCCCAATGAAAAAAAATCCGCGGATGACGAGAACGAGGGCAACAGCAGTAGCCAGAAAAATGAGAAGTAGCTTGACGAAAATCGAACGCTGGCGAAGGAGTCTCATCATTTTTCATGAACCGGACCACGCGGGGACTCCACAACTGCAGGACGGGGGATCGGCAAAAATTGATATCCGGCACCCCAGATGGTTTTGATATAGCGCGGTCGTTTTGGATCATCTTGCAATTTTTGGCGTAGACGACTGACTGCCACATCAATAGACCGGTTATAGGCTTCCCAGTCGATTCCACGGATGCGGTCCATCATTTCTTCTCGGCTCAGTACGGCCTCAGGGTTCTTGAGGAACAGGGCTAGGATTTCAAATTCCATAGTGGTTAGATCCAGGAGTTGGCCATTCAGCAAGACTGTCCGCTTTCGCAAGTCAACGGTCAATTCTTCTACTTGGATCCGGTGAGGTGTGGAATGAGGACCCCCTTCGCTATCACTCCGCCGTAGAACAGTCTGAATTCTTGCCACGAGTTCGCGCGGTTCAAAGGGTTTGGCCAGATAATCATCTGCCCCAAGCTCCAGTCCGGCTATGCGATCCGGAAGATCTCCTCGAGCCGTCAGCATGATGATTGGCACGGTGCTTTCCTTCCGGATTTTCCGACAAACGGCGAAACCATCTTTCTCCGGAAGCATCAGATCCAGGATGATCAGCGATGGGCTCTTTTGACGAAACAAGGTCAGGCCTTGGTCAGGATGCTCTGCCGTTAACACCGTCATTCCAAACGGACTAAGGTAGTCTTTCAGTAACTCATTGAGTTTGTGATCGTCATCGATGACTAGGACAGTGGTGGTCATAACGGCTTAGGGCTACAAAAATGATGGGGAAGGCTTCAGCCTTCCCCATCCTTCTTTGGTATTAGGTTTGAGACTTTCTCCGATCCTCAAAGCGGTCCTTCCATTTCTGTAAGAATTCTGCCGCTTTGGACTTTTGTTCCGGAGTTAAGGCCGCGTGAAAGTCGGCGATCTTTTCGGTCACTAGCGGCGTGAAGTCCTCCACAATCGCTTGATGCCGTTTTACGATGCCTTGGACGCGGCTCTGGTCGAGCGTGTCACTGGAAATCAGGTCCAGAACCTCATCAAAGGTTTGAACCCTGGTCTGGGACATGGCTTGCCGGGCCTCCTGCAAAGACTCCTGCACCCCCTGAAGTTTGGTTTTCTGAGTCTCATTTAAATCCAGTTTTTCTGTGATGCGATCAATCTTACGTTGACCATCGTGACGTTTTCCCCAGTGAGACGACATGAAGCCTCCGTCATGTGAGTCGCACCACCCTGAATGGCTTTTCGATGCACCAACGGCAATAACGGTACCAAGTAACATCAAGCCCGCGATGCTGAAAATGAGAATTCGTTTGTTCATGAGATCCCTCCTTCGTGTGATGATGAATAAATCATTGTGATCTGTCATCACACACGCTACCATTCACCAAATCGGAGATCTTCTCACAATCGTAAAACTTTGTAACAAAGTGTAACAAGCCCACGGGTGAAGTAGGGGGCGACGTTTTTTGTGGGGCAATAAGCAAATTTCTAGATATTTATCCAGAACAAATGGGGCAACTATTCGTTTGAAAAGACATGCGTAACTCCTAGGCAAAGAATTTATACAGTGTATCAGCCCGGGCAGTTGGCGATTTAGCCCTTCTCGATCAGCGTTTCCCTTGCTACAAGCCAAAGAATTATTAAAATATCATGGGAATGCGTAACATGCCGAGACATTTGATCATTGCCTGTCAGGATTGCGATTTGTTGCAGCGACAACGGGTCTTGCGAAATGGCCAACGAGCTCTTTGCTCTCGGTGCGGGGCCGTCCTCTATCGCAAGAGGTCCGATAGCTTGGATCACACACTCATTTTTTCACTGACAGCAGTGATTTTCTTTATTCTCGCCAATGTGTTTCCCTTTATGACATTTAAATACGAGGGGCGTGTGCAGGATAGCGTCCTGTTCTCTGGAGTCAACGCCTTGTTTAGTCAAGATATGTGGGCAGTGGCGACCTTAGTTTTGTTGGTCAGTATCGTGATCCCGCTCCTCAAAATTTTAGGGCTGCTCTATGTGCTGATTCCGATAAAACTGAAACAGCGTCCCTGGTATGCCAAGAAAATCTTTCGGATCGTAGAGGCCTTGCGTCCCTGGGCGATGGTGGATGTCTACATGTTGGGGGTGATCGTGGCCATCGTCAAAATCAATGATTTTGCCACCATTGTTCCGGGAACGGCTCTGTATTCTTTTGCCGCCCTGCTCATTGCGATGGCCGGCGCGGGAGCGGCACTGGATCCTCGCCAGGTGTGGGAACGATTAGAGAGGGTCGGATGAGCATTCATACGAGGGATGTCAGCCAAGCAACTCTGGTGAGTTGTGGAACGTGCCAACTTGTGAATCGTCTTCAGACGTTACCTCCGAAGGCCTATGCAACATGTCGGCGATGTGGGGCGCGGCTCACTCGCCGGAAACCGAATAGCTTGGCTCGAACCTGGGCACTGATTCTTGCGGCATATATTTTATATATTCCTGCAAACATGTACCCAATAATGACTGTTATTTCCTTTGGAGCAGGAGATCCTGATACGATTTTGAGTGGCGTACAATCACTGTGGGAGAGTGGTCTCTGGCCATTGGCCGTTCTGGTATTCTTTGCCAGTATTACCGTTCCGTTGATTAAGCTTTTTGGACTCACGTTTCTCTTGGTGTCTGTCCAGAGAAAATGGCAGTGGCGTCCGAGGGCGCGAACGGCTATCTATCGAGTGACGGAAGCGGTCGGCCGGTGGTCCATGATCGATATTTTCATGATTTCAATTTTGGTGGCGTTGGTGAGATTGGAAGCCATTGCCACGATTGAGCCAGGTCCCGCCGCTACGTCGTTTGCCGCGGTGGTCATCTTGACCATGTTTGCGGCGATGAGTTTTGATCCACGACTAATTTGGGATGCTCTCGAAACGTCTGATGCCTGAAAAACCCGTTGCTCACATACCGCTTGAGGATCTGCCCGAAGTCGCTGTGACTTCTCGCGAGGGATTTTCCATCGTATGGATTATCCCCTTGGTGGCCGCATTGCTGGGCGCGTGGTTGGCCTATAAGACGATTTCAGAGGCAGGTCCAACTATCACGATTACATTTAACAATGGGGAAGGATTGGAAGCTGGGAAAACGAAGATTAAGTATAAGTCGGTTGAGATTGGGACGGTTGAGACCGTTCGAATTAGTGAAAATCTCTCCCAAGTAGTCGTGACAGCCAAAATGGACAAAGAAACGGAGACTCATCTGACAACGAATACTCAGTTTTGGGTGGTCAGACCTCAGATTGGATTGAGTGGTATTTCAGGATTAGAGACCTTAGTGTCGGGTGCCTACATTGATGCCGATCCTAGGCCAGGTGACCCGACCTTAGAGTTTATCGGGCTGGACAATCCTCCAGGGGTGACGGCCTTTGAGGATGGAAGCCAATTTCAGTTGATCGCTGAGCAGCTTGGTTCTTGCTATCCCGGGGCACCAGTATTTTTACGCGGGATCAAAGTGGGGCGTATTTTAGGTCATGAATTGTCGAAAGATAATCAAAGCGTGTTTATCGATATTTTTATACAAGCCCCCTATCATTTGCTGGTTCAGGATACCAGTCGATTTTGGCAGAGGGCGGGTATTGAGGCCTCGATAGGGGCCGAAGGCATTGACGTGAAAATGGAATCGCTTGCGTCCATGGTGGCAGGAGGGGTGGCTTTTGATACGCCGACTATGGCAAGTGGAACGGGCAAGCCGAGCAGGCCGGGAACGATGTTTGAGCTTTTTGATAGTTTCGGGAGCATTGGGGAAGCCAAATATGTTCGTAAGGTTCCATTTTTACTGCATTTTGATGGATCGGTTCGTGGGTTGAGTATTGGAGCTCCCGTTGAATTGAAAGGTATTAAAATTGGGGTCGTCACCGATATTGCGATGAAGCTTGACCCAGAGACTTTGAATTTTGAAGTGCCGGTGGCGATTGAAATACAACCTGATCGCATGTTGACACCAGATGTGTTGGAAGTCTTGGACCAAATTAATGCTGAAGAGCCTTATTCTGTCGGCCGCATGTTAGTGGAAGATCATGGGATGCGCGCGCAATTGCAAACCGGCAGTTTGCTCACTGGACAATTATTTGTAGACCTTGATTTCTATCCTGATCTTCCGAAATCTTCGCTTTTGATGACTGGTAAATACCCTCAAATTCCCACAGTACCTTCGACGTTAGATGAGTTCAGACGAACAGCCACCAGTGTCTTAGAGGAATTGCGACAACTTCCGTTAGACAAAATTGCCCACGAATTGTTGGAGACGTTGAAAGGAACCAAACGGCTAGCGAATTCCCCTGGTCTGACAGAGGCTGTAGAGTCGTTGAGTACGACGCTGGAGGATGTGCAAAAACTTACCTACGATGTGGACCAGACCATTCAATCCTTAGCAGCCAGCACTGAAAAAACGTTGGCAGCTGCCAGAGAAGCCTTAGAAATAGCCGACCCAAATTCTCCAACGGCAGTAAATCTGTCCAATACTTTAGAGGAGTTGGCGGCGGCGGCTCGATCCATTCGAGTGTTAGCCGATTATCTGGAGCAGCACCCGGAATCCTTGGTGCGTGGAAAGGATGAGTGAGGAGGAAAAATGGGTATACGAAAGTTCCAAGTTTATTGGGTTGTGACGGTCTGTCTTGTCAACCTTTGGGGATGTGGCACGACTGACCCCACCCATTTTTACCTGCTGCGAGCCACGGAAGCGCCTCTTAGTGCTTCGATGGGAGATGCTGGACAGTCCGGAATGTCTTTAGGCCTGGGACCGATCCGTATTCCGAAATATTTGGAACGTCCTCAGATTGTGACCAGGGTCAGTCCACATGAAATCGATCTAGCAGAATTTCATAAATGGGGTTCCCCCCTCAAAGAGAATGTAAGTCATGTTTTGGAAGAAAACCTTTCAGAGTTGTTGAATACTGAAAAAATTGTCACGTATCCCTGGAATCGTTCGAAGATGCCGGACTACCAATTGTCGTTGGACATCATTCAATTTGATGGGATGAACAACCAAGAGGCGGTCTTAAAGGTTCGGTGGGCGTTAGCGAAAGGGGAGAGGAAAGCGGTCTTTTATAAAAAGACCAGTCAGTTTTCGGAAGTTCCGCGAGGGGCCGACTACGAAGCTCTTGTTGAAGCCATGAGCCGCATGCTCGCCGCCTTCAGCCAAGAAGTCGCCGATATCATGAATGGCATTTCTCGCAGAGAGAATCCGACAGAATTCTCCATCAAGTGAGCCTGTCTTTTTAACCTAAAGACGGCGGTTCAGCATGAAAGGATACTGCATAGCCTCCGACTGTGAGATATTTGGGCACCTCTAAAAACTGATGATTTTTTCTGAGGGCAAGGAAGCGGCGCGCGGAAAACCGCAGTGTATAGGCCAATATATGAGGATTTGAGCACACCGCTGACGCCGCCATCGGGAAAAAGGACAGTTTTTAGAGGTTCCCTTAAGTTGTTTCGCTACGATTTTGGTAGAACCACAAGGTCCGAGTGCTTGGCAATGTGAGAAAAATCACGGTCGGCTGTTAATAAAGGAAATCCGTGCTCCAAGCAGGCTGCAGCAATCAGGAAATCAATAGGGCTGGCTTGGGTACCCTTAGATCGGCAGGTATTGCGAAGATCTGAGGCAAGAATATATGTGTTTCGTGATAATGCTAAGAGGGGAAACGGATCAAGTATCTTAATGAGGTTTTCGAAAGTGCGCCTGTATTTCAGGCCATCTAAGAGTTCTTGCAGGATATTCCCAATCAAATACACGCCATGTTCTTGGCTGATATGAAATCGAAAAGCCTGAACGAATGGGTTATCTTCTTCAACTTGGGGCCGACGCAGGACTAAAGACCAGACTGAGGTATCAACGACGAGGTTCACGATCGTGCCGATCAGCTTTATAGTTCCATCCTTCACAGAATTCGATGGTTCCCAGCGCTTGGAGAATCTTTTTCTGTTGGCGCCGCTGAATAAATTCTTCTAAGGCTTTCGTGACGGTAGCTTTTTTGGTGCGAAGCCCTCCGGCTTTGAGGGCTTTTCTCAGGAGTGTGTCTTCTATGGCTAAATTTGTGGGCATACATTCCCTAGTGTGTAAGTCTTACACATAAATCGTAAGGCCTGAATCCTAAGCTGTCAAGCGTGACTTTTCAACAGGCCCCGAATGAAATGTGTGTGTTCAGTTGTTGGGGAGGTCAATTCCCAACTCTTGTGCAGTGCTATGAATCGTTCCAGCCGCAGAAATTTCCTGGAGGTTATTCCCCGTTAGCTTCGTTCCGATGGCATCTTCTAACATGATGACTTGAAGGTTGAGTTTACGGGCATCCAGAATTGTTTGTTTGAGACAATCTTGGGTGGCGGGTCCTAACACAAAGACTGTTGTGACCTGTAAGTCTTCCAGTCGGTCTGCCAAGCTGCTTCCTTCAAAGCCCGATCCCGAATCTTTCTTGGCATCTGTGCCTTTGGAAATGACCATCATGCCAGGTGGCATGACGAGGTCTGAATGAAATTGCGCGCCTCGTGATCCCTGAATGCAATGGGTGGGATGGGGGCCGCCGTGTTCCGTAAAAGAACAATGGTTAGGTGGATGCCAATCTCTTGTTGCTAAGATAGGCCACCCATTTCGGCTGAAATGTTGGATGTAGCTATTGATAACTGGAATCAGATTGGTGCCTTCTTGTGATCCCATAGCCCCGCCGGGGAAAAAGTCGTTTTGGGGATCAACTAATAAAAGCGCTGATTGTCGGTCAGGTTGGGGAATGGATTGCAGGTTAGAAGACTCGTCTTTGGAGAGTTTCATTATTTTTGTGGGCTTCAGAATTTTCAGGTCTGTGAAGCTCTTTTGTATTTTAGAGCATTGAGAACTCTACCTCACCTAGCCTCTCCTTACATAGGAGAGGGATTTTTTTAGGCGACGATTTCCGTGCCGATGCCTTTGTCGGTGAAGATTTCTAACAAGACTGCATGAGGAACTCGTCCATCAATGATATGCGCTTTTTTCACGCCGCCTTGCAAGGCCGTGAGGCAGGCAGGCACTTTAGGAAGCATGCCTTCATTAATCACTTTTTTCTTTACCATGTGTTCCATGTCTTTCCGTGGGAGCGTCGAGACATGATGCTTGTTGGCATCTCGAATGCCCTTCACGTCGCTTAACATAAGCAATTTCTCGGCTTGAATGGCTGCGGCCAAACTGCCCGCGACCAGATCAGCATTGATATTATGGGTGTTCCCTTTGGCATCGACCTCAGTATATTTTTTCAGAATTAGGAGTATTTAGACTTGATAGCCCTATAAATTTTTTCTTGCCCGCAGCCAGGTAAAGATCGCCAGACCTGAGGAAAAGAGGAGAATGCCGCCAGGGAGGGGTACCGGTTGCAGCAAGCCGATGCCATCGTAAATATCTTGGCCGTTGGCATCTTCTTCCAGAATAAAAAATGCTGATAGCAGAACGTCCCCCGGGGAAAATGGATAATTACCAAGGTCTTCGTTAGGAAAGGTTGTAGCGGGCAGCAGGTAAGATAGGCCCACCTCGATACGTCCACTATTGGCAGTAGCCTGGTCGCCTTCGATATCCACAATGTCAAAGGTATCGCCAGCACTAAATTGGTTGCTCATGGTGAGTTGGTTTAATAGATTCGCAGCGTCGGCATTGAGAACCTCATCGTTGGTAATACTTAAACCCCCTGCCGCAATACAGCAGGAAAAGCTGGTTAAAGTGCTGCCGTCGGAAATTTCCCCTGAAAAACTGACGTCATCGATAAAACCAGAAAAAACTGTGCCCAGGGGGGTTCCGGCGTAAACACCTTGACCATTATCTACTGGCACTGCGCCAAGAGTGCCGATAAAATTTACTTGGGCTGCTTGCACGTTCAGGGCGAAAAAACTGCTAAGCAACAACACTGTGGCACTAACGATAGTGTTTCGATCACTGCTGTCCGGACGTTTAGTCGAATAAATTCAATTGGTTATGAGCATGCTGGCTTTGTTCCTGGCTATCGGACTCCATAAGTGATTGTAAGAACGGGCTTCGTTCGAAAATGGTCACACTCAAAATCTGTAAAATGGTATAGAGGCTGGCCTTCAGCTTGAGTCGCTTTTTGATGATCGCGATCAGCACATAGACCGACACGGCCGTCCAGATTTGAGTTTTGACCGCATTGTCGGTCGTGCCGTAGAACGCTTTGATGCGGAGGTGCTGTTTGATCCATTTGAAGAACAACTCTACCTGCCAGCGACACCGATAAAGTTCGGCAATCGTGAGGGCGGGGAGTGTAAAATTGTTGGTCAGAAAGACGAGGGTCTTGTCGCGTGCCGCATCGTGATACTTGATGCGCCGCAGGTTGTCGGGGTAGGCCCGACTGGGATAAAACCCCGTGAGCCGAATGGTCTGATCGCACCGGAGCCCCGTCTGCTTGTCGATGGCGTGGGAATAGAGCCGGCGGCACTGGAGGTTGGTCTTGGCCCGGATAACAAAGAAGGCGGCGCATTGAGTGAGCACAGACAGTCGGGAGAAGTCGAGATACCCACGATCCATGATGTAGAAGGCGCCGGGCTCTGGGAGCAGTTCGTCGAGCACCTTGACATCGGGCAGCTTGCCGTCGGAGATATGAATGAACGTGGGGATGTTGCCTCGCAAATCGAGGAGCGTATGGAGCTTGACCGCCGCTTTGGTTTGGCGGAAGTGGGCCCAAGGAAACACCGAGAGACAGAGATCGATGGTCGTCGCATCCAGGGCATAGACCGTGTGAGTCAGCTCGACACCAAACTCCTCGTCGAGATAGAGCTTGCGGGCAATCTGGATCAGTGAGTGAGCAAAGTCGGCGTAGATGCGCCAATCGCGAACCCTGTTCGCATCGGCTAATGTACTGCGGGTGACGGGGCTGCGAATGCCCATGTGGTACAGCTTGGATTGCCGGGCACGCAGGCAGACTTCGATGTCGCGCAGACTCTCGCGATACGTGAGCTGGGCAAAGGCCAGGCTGAGATATTGGTCGAGACAGCTGAAGTGCTTGACCTTGTGGTGGCCTCGATAGCGTTGGACACAGCGCCGAAACGTGTGCATAGGCAAATGATCCATCACCTGTGAAAAAATAAGTTTGCCGGTATACATGAGCCAGGTCCTCCCCGAGTTCCACAGGAGGATGGCGAAGAGCAGGTTTTCGTTTCAAGTCGATGACAGACATAAATGGGTTATTTGTCATGTAGAAACAAGAGGTTATGCCTTTTCAGCTATCAAACGTCCGGACAGCAGTGTGTTTCGATGGTTTCGCATATTACCCCCCCATTTCTTTGTTATCCGCCATTTTGGGTTATTGAAGCATTGCTAGCGGAAGAAATTTTTAAGAGACTGTAACAAAATGAACGTATTGTCATCTAGGTTGTACCCTTGTACGTGGAGTACGTTGATGGTGGACGCCAGTCCGTCGAATTCTCATCGCCTGAAGCATGGATTCTAAATCAAGAATGTGTGTGGCGGCACTAATCGGCTCCAAGGGAATTTTAAAGGGCCTTTTTGCTGAATCGGGACTCTAGCACCGGCTTTGAAAAAGGGCAATCACCTGCATTCGCCGGTGGCCGGGTGACCGGGTTGGGGGTATCTCAGGTGGGTCCGCCCCATTTGGTGGAGGTTTTCGGCCCTGTTGGATGGCCGCATAGAGCTCTTTGTCACATTGCACTCGGGTGGCTCGAACTGCAGGACCTTTTCGTGTATTGAGGATTCGGAATTGAATACCGGCTTCTTTATCGGTATTCACCCCCATCTCTCCGCCCAGCGCATCGATTTCTTTGACCAAATGTCCCTTCCCAATTCCACCGACAGCGGGATTACACGGCATGGTAGCTATCTTCCGGGGCTCGCTGGTGGGCCCCACACTGTGTGCCGGCATGCAAGCTGAGCCCCTGGGTTCTGACACAGCCCGGATCTTGGAGGGCTTCTTGGCTGGCAAGCCGCAGCGCGGGGTCGTGCCACGGTCAAACCAGGCGGGGGCAAACATATTTCCCAACCTGAGGCTGTATGCAGGGTATGGCTTGTTCAAGCCTCTACTGACAGCTGGCTGAGAACGGGGGTTCGAGATAAAGTGCTCATAGCAGATTGCTTTAAAGTGGTTTTTTCTCGTGTATTGAATGCTTGGCCGTAATTACCGATAAAATACCAATTTATTAGATATTGGTAAAAACTGACAAATTAATTGACAATGCATAAATACCAATTTATATTAAATTGGTATTTATCTGGTACTTGTAGCTTTGAGGAAATTATGGGAATCGTTCTTAGCCCACCAGTTTTCAGTGAAGTTTTGGTGGACACTGAAAAATTTAGAGCCCTGCTCGATAAGGTCATGACGCCGGAATTTCAAAGAGTTGTAAGTCTGGCCAACGAGCGCTATGACCATTGGGACACATTCCGCTACCAACTACTTCCAGAAGGATTATCTCACGAGGAGCTGTGGGCATTCATAAGGGTAGGTCGAAGAGCCAATAGTAAACTAGCCCCGTTCTTAGATAAGGCTGGACACCCATATACCTACGGAATTACAGATTCTATTTTCAAGGAATTGCATGAAATTGATCTATGGTCTGGTGGAAATATTACGACTGATCAGCCTGGTCACCTGCCTCCAAGAGAGCAATATATTATTAGCTCGCTGATGGAAGAGGCCATCGCATCGAGTCAATTGGAAGGAGCGGCGACAACAAGAAGAGTTGCAAAAGAAATGTTGCGAACCGGAAGGAAAGCCGAAAATAAAAATGAGCGAATGATTCTCAATAACTGGGAAACCATGCAGTATATACGGGACCACCAAAATCTAACATTGACTCCAGAGAGTTTGTTCGAAATTCATAGCCTCCTCACAAAGGAAACCTTAGAAAACCCTGAAGAAGCAGGGCAACTACGAAAACGCGATGACATTATCATCGAATACAACCATAGAACCGTCCATGTGCCACCAAGATCGGAGGAGCTAGCAAAACGAGTGGAAGAGTTTTGTCGATTTGCCAACAAGGATGACAAAGAGAACTGGATTCATCCTGTGCTCAAAGGAGCTATGCTGCACTTTTGGCTGGCCTATGATCACCCGTTTACCGATGGGAATGGAAGAACAGCGAGAGCGTTAATGTATTGGTATCTACTCTCACGCAAGTATGTGTTGTTCGAATATCTGTCAATATCAAGGTATATGTTAAGAGCGCCGGGAAAATATGTCAGAGCCTATTTATATACAGAAACTGATGCGAACGACCTCACATATTTCTTCATATATAACCTCCGGGCAATCCGACAAGCTATTGAAGACTTAAAAGTGTATTTAAAACGAAAACAAGTAGAAATTCAGGAATCGACAAGGCTCCTGCAACATTATCGAGGGCTCAACGTGCGGCAAAAAAATCTTGTGTATCATGCCATTGGGCATCCAGACGCCGTGTACACAATCCAGATGCATAGAAGTCATCACGGCATTGCCTACGACACCGCAAGAAATGATCTTTTAGGGCTTGTCAGGAAGAAGCTGCTGAGGAAAGATAAGCAGGGCTATGAATATATCTTTCTCCCAGCAAAAAAGCTGACAGAGAGTTTACGGTCGGATCTAGAGAAGAGAAACAGGCTAAAATGAAAAGACTGCGATAAAACGATTAGAAAAAATCTTCCTATCGGTAAGCCCGTGAATGAGATAGGTCTAGGGTAGCGGATGTTTCATTGCCAGAGTCACTTCCTGTTTTATGTACTTCAGGAGCAAACCGTGATGGTCGTAGGCATCCTTCATGAAAAAATGGAGTTATAGCGAATCGAAATGAGATGTCATCGATCAATTTGATTAACCCAGCGGAATTTACCGTTTCAAGCATTGGTGGTCACTGCAATCGGCTATAACCCAACGGCTTCAAGCACGGATACACGAGAGTCCTATTGAGTGATGTTTGTGTCTTGATTGACTCTTATCGCTCGCAATCCCTATACCGTGGCTTTTTCCTTAGCTACGGCCATGAGTTCTGTTGTTCGCCAAGTCCCGATTATCTCGGAGGCGATGGCCGATGAATTTATGGCTCAGTTAATCAGCCATATAGAGGACGCACGCCGCCGGTGAACAGAATCGGAGGAAGTGTTCACTTTTTGGTCAGAACGGGGTTTTTTTGGTGGGCTTCCTTGTAAGCGCGTAAGATCGCATTAATTCGGCTTTGGTACCCTTTGCCTTGTGCCTGCATCCACTCCAGAATGTCGGTGTCCAGACGCAGGGCGATTTGCTTTTTTCCCGGGGAAACCTTCATCTCCACGGAGTGCAAAAAGGCTTCATCAAATTCGGGAATATCATCATAGTTGATCTCCTTATCCGTCATCGTGTCGAGTTTCTTTAAGTCGCTCTTGATAGGTTTTTTCTTCACGGTTATTTCCCTTTCTCATTGAAATAATGCGGGTCTTGTCGCCGCGTGGTGTGTGTGCCACCACCACCATGTGTCCCTCCAAAAGACCAAATGTGATATACCGTTTTTCGCGGTAGTCAAATCGAGTATCTTCAAATGTAAACGTTTGGCTTTCAAAAACTTGCTCCGCATCGTCAAAGCTCAAGCCATGTTTGGCGAGGTTCTCTTTGTTTTTGTCGTCATCCCACTCAAACATAGCCAGCTTTCATCTGCATATACAAGTGTAGATGCATTTAAGGGAAATGTCAATGAAAAACCTGTCCCTTGACCTCCCTGGAAAATCACGCGAAAGTGAACAGATGACAAGCGAATTGTTCACTTCTGACGGCCACCGCAAATATCTAACCCTCGACGAACAAGACCGGTTTATTCGTGTGGCCAGTCACCATGGACGCGCCGAAGACCGCACCTTCGCCTTAACGCTTGCCTATACCGGTTGCCGCATCTCCGGGAAGAATCCCCGCATCGATCATAGAGTCCCCTTGCACCCGGAGAAGGTAGGTGGCTTGCGGGTTACGGATGAGGTAGTCCTCCAGATTGATAGTCTCCAGATGAAGTTCCTCGGCTAGCGACGGGAACCCTGCCTCCACGGTCCCTAACAGGCGGATTTGGGCAAAGAAGCGAGTGGGCAGGAGCCGGCCGCTGGCGTCTTGCTGGATGAGCTGGGCGGCGACCAGCTTTTTGATCAGCTTGGCTGCGGCCTTGGTGGAGCGAAAGCCGGCCAGGCGCATGAGCTCGCGATAGGTGGGCATGCGGCGGTGGGTGTGATAGAACGCGACGATAGCGGGAAAATGGGAGCGAGCCGCCCGTGTTATCTCTTATCGCACAATCACAGGGGTTTCAATCTCTTCAACCCCTGGGTATACTAAGAAGAGAGATTCAGGTAGGTCTGAACGTAACGGTGGAGAAACTTCCTAAACTCTACTGAGAAACCTCCATAATCCGGGAGATCATATGGACACCCAAGAGATTACGATTCGCGTGACTCCCGACGCGGCCACAATCTATCAATCCGCTAGCGAACAAGAACGGTTGAAACTCGACGCGTTGCTCAGCCTTCGATTGAGCGAAACCGCTTGTCCATCACGGTCAATTTCAGACATCATGCGTGAGGCAAGTCAAGAAGCCCAAACACGTGGGTTGACAGAGAGAGCACTAGCAGAAATTCTTGATGAGCGCTAATACCCGCTTCGTCTTTGATACCAACACCATTGTCAGCGCTCTGTTATTCCATCAAAGCAACCCGGGACGGGCTCTACGGCAGGGCTTCGCTCAAGGCACGTTGCTTCTTTCTACAGATGTGACCCAAGAACTGGCAGAGGTTCTCCGCCGTGAAAAATTTGACCAGTATGTTCAAAGGAAAACGAGAGAGGCCTTTCTACGCACGCTTGTTCAGACAGCCAGGTTTGTCACGATTACTGAATCTATTGAGGTCTGCCGAGACCCGAAAGATGATAAATTTCTTGAGCTTGCTGTTTGTGGGCAGGCTTCCCATCTGATTTCTGGCGATGACGACTTGCTAGCTTTGAATCCCTTTCGAGGTATTTCGATCGTAAATCCCACGCAGTTCCTGAACACCGTTCTCTTCTCCGAGTAGTCCTGCTGTCTTTATAAACGGGCAGGCGGGCGAAGCCCGCCCGCAAGAAAAAGAAAAAAGATGAAAAGAGTACAGAGTTAGGGAGCGTCCTTGGCACACCGAAATCCGTAATCCGCACTACGATTCGGCGGATCGAGCCTATAACGGAACGCCGACCCCACATTCCAGAAATGCGTCGAACTCGGTTTTGACAAACGGAGGCAAGCCGGTCCCTGGTGGCGTCAGATTCGGGGAGCGTTGAATAGTGAAGATATCAAGGGCCATATTTCGTCGGGAAGCGGTTCGCGATCAGCAGCCTCGGGTCTGTTCAAAAAAGTCCGTCCAGCCAGGCCGCAGCCCTTTTTGCGCGCGGAGCGTACTGGCAATACGTGAGCACGGGAAAAGGGCGAGAACGCCGCTGGCGGCTTTTTTCAACAGACTCATTCGGACACATGCGCTCGACTCTCATCACCGTCAGAGGGACAAGAGGTCTGCCGGTTCTTGCAGGAGTCTGAGTGGATCAAGGCACAGGCTTTTTTCAGCAAGCCCTACAAAAGAGAGGGATTTTTTTAGGCGACGATTTCAGTGCCGATGCCTTTGTCGGTGAAGATTTCTAGCAAGACTGCGTGAGGAACTCGTCCATCGATGATGTGAGCTTTTTTCACGCCGCCTTGCAAGGCCGTGAGACAGGCATGCACTTTAGGAAGCATGCCTTCATTAATAACTTTTTTCTTTACCATGTGTTCCATGTTTTTCCGTGGGAGCGTTGAGACATGATGTCTGTTGGCATCCCGAATACCCTTCACGTCGCTTAACATGAGCAGTTTTTCGGCTTGAATGGCTGCCGCCAGACTGCCCGCGACTAGATCAGCATTGATATTATGGGTGTTCCCTTTGGCATCGACCCCAATCGGAGCAATGACGGGAATATAATTGGCATTTTGGAGGGTGAACAATAGTTCACTATTCACCTTGCTGACTTCCCCGACCAAGCCATAGTTTTCTGACTGAAGTGTTTCGGTCGATCCGCTATAGCGATGGATCAGGCTCTTGGGATTAAATGCTTTGGTCGTGAATAATCGCCCATCTTTTCCTGTGAGTCCAACCGCTTTTCCCCCGTGTTGATTGAGAAGCGCCACAATCTCTTTGTTAATACGACCACCTAAAATCATCTCGACGACTTCCATTGTGGGTTCGTCTGTTACACGCACGCCATGAATAAATTTCGCCTCAATGCCAAGGGTATCCAACATGGTGTTAATTTGTGGCCCCCCCCCATGTACAATGACCGGGTTCAGTCCAACATATTTCAACAACACCACATCTTCAGCAAAACCTTCCTTAAGGTGTTCATCAATCATGGCATGGCCGCCATACTTAATGACAATGGTCTTTCCCGCAAAATTACGAATGTAGGGGAGGGCCTCAATGAGGATGTTAGCTTTTTTAATGAGTGTGTCCATGTAGATGTAAAAAGTTCGAGGACTTATAAAATAAACCGGCTGAGGTCTTGGTCTTTGACAATGTTTTGTAAATGATCTTTGACGTATTGCGCATTCACAACCACGTGTTTTTCTGGAAGATCTTGCGCTTCAAACGACACTTCCTCTAAGAGCCGTTCAACAATTGTGAAGAGACGGCGAGCGCCGATATTTTCGGTGCGGTCATTGACCTCTACTGCGGTTGCCGCAATTTCTTCGATGCCATCCGTTGTGAAATCTAGGTTGATACCCTCTGTTTCAAGAAGAGCATGATATTGTTTGATCAATGCGTTTTTCGGTTCAGTCAGAATCCGGATGAGGTCGTCCTTGGTCAGGGGTTCCAGCTCAACACGAATGGGAAATCGGCCTTGTAATTCTGGGATCATGTCGGATGGTTTAGAGACATGAAAGGCTCCGGCTGCAATGAACAAAATATGATCGGTTTTCACCAACCCATGTTTCGTGCTGACGGTACAGCCTTCCACAATGGGCAACAGATCCCGTTGCACGCCTTCTCGGGAAATGTCGGGACCTTGATGTTTTTCTTTCCCAGCAATTTTATCGATTTCATCTAGAAACACAATCCCGGACTGTTCCGTGCGCGAGATGGCCTCCTTGGTCACCTCATCCATATCAATGAGTTTTTGGGCTTCCTCTTGTGTGAGAAACTTTAAGGCCTCCGAAATTTTCATCCGACGGTCTTTCTTCTTTCCGGGCATGAGACCTCCCAGCATTTCGCGGATGTTGTGTTCCATATCTTCCATCCCGCCCATGTTCGAGATGATACCCACGGGGATTCCGCCTTTGTCTTTGACTTCAATTTCTACCTGGCGATTGTCTAGTTTGCCGTCTTTCAATTGAGCCCGAAGTTTGGCACGGGTCGACTCCGATGAGTCAGGTCTTTTCGGGGACGGGGAGTCGGAAGTGTCTTCCTCCGTTTTGGTATTGCTGGAGTTCGTTGGTGACGTCGAAGGGGAGGGAGGGAGCAAGATATCTAACACCCGCTCCTCTGCCATTTCCTCCGCTTTGTGTTGCACTTGTTCGAGATAGGCTGATTTTACTTGATTAATCGAAATATCGGTCAGATCCCGGATGAGGGATTCCACATCTCGCCCGACATAGCCTACCTCGGTAAATTTAGACGCTTCCACTTTGATAAATGGGGCATCAGCCAGTTTGGACACCCGGCGCGAGACTTCGGTTTTGCCTACGCCAGTGGGACCGATCATAATAATGTTTTTCGGCACAATTTCATCACGAAGTTCTGGGCTGAGTTGTTGACGGCGCCATCGATTGCGGAGGGCAATGGCGACCATTCGTTTTGCATCTTTTTGCCCAATGACATAACGGTCAAGTTCCGCTACGATTTGTCGTGGGGTGAGGGAATCAAGTGCTGGAGTTGAAGCTTGATCGTGTGATAACTGTTCCATAAATTAAGTCGGTAACTCCTCGATCACAATGTGTTGATTCGTATAGATGTCGATGCTGGCAGCAATTTCCATGCTTTGTTCGACGATTTGTTTTGGTTCAAGAGTTGTTTGGGCCAGAAGGGCGCGTGCGGCAGCGAGTGCATAGGATCCACCCGAGCCGATAGCCAAAATGCCGTCCTCGGGTTCAATCACATCGCCAGTCCCGGAAATGATAAAGGACTGTTCATGGTTGGCCACGGCCAGCAGGGCTTCAAGCCGTCGAAGCACACGGTCGGTCCGCCAGTCTTTAGCCAGTTCCACTGCCGCGCGAGTAAGCTTTCCCCTGTACTCTTCCAGCTTGGCTTCGAATTTTTCAAACAGGGTAAAGGCGTCGGCTGTGGCTCCCGCAAACCCTGCCAGAACTTGGCCTTGATGCATGCGTCGGACCTTGCGCGCGTTGCTTTTCATGACCGTTGTTCCGACCGTCACTTGACCGTCAGAACCCATGGCCACGACGGGCCCTTTTCGCACGCAGAGAATGGTCGTTGAACGAATGATCATGATTCCAGGTGCTCTCCTTCTGAGGATGAATGAAGGGGCGAACCCGATCTCGGGTGGGCCCGATCATACACGGCCATGAGTTGATCGGTTGCCACGTGTGTATATTTTTGTGTCGTGGCTAGCGAAGCGTGGCCGAGTAGTTCTTGGATCGCCCGCAGATCAGCGCCTTCGTCGAGTAAGTGTGTGGCAAATGAATGGCGCAGGGTATGAGGAGTAATGGATTGAGCAAACCGGTCGCCGGCTCGTTGTTTGACAAGGCGTTCAATGCTTCGTGTGGTTAAACGGCCTCCTCGAGTATTGAGGAACAGAGGCTGAGCCCCTAAAGAAGCAGACCGTCGGTGAACCCTGTTCCCTCCTTGAGATTTGCGAGCGGGAGGGACCTGTTGCCGATAATGGAGGAGAGCCTCTAGCGCCACCTCCCCGATCGGGACTCGGCGTTCTTTTTGACCTTTTCCTTGCAATCGAAGGAGTCTGGCGTCAAGGTCCACATGATCCCAGTTTAAGCCCACCAATTCTGAAACTCGTGCCCCGCTGGAATAGAGGGTTTCCAAAATTGCATGATCTCTCGCCTCAATCCATGTTGTGGCGGGAGGGCTATCTAATAATGTGGTGGCTTCGTCTTTGGTCAATACCGTAGGCAGGCGGGTTCCCAAGCGAGGGGAGCGGACAGCCGCGGCGGGATTATTGTTAAGCTTGCCTTCTTCTACCAAAAATCGAAAGAAACTTTTCAGACAGGCCAGCTTGCGAGCCAGCGAGGTTTTGGCTAAACCCTGATCGCTCAAATGTTTTAAATACGATCGAATATGGAACGTATCAATATGTTCAGGTTGCGGGCTGGTCTCCTTCTGAAAGTGATGAGCTTGAAGATGTCCAAAAAACTGTTGGAGGTCAGATCGATAGCTGTGAAGCGTATCGGTCGAGACGCCACGTTCCAATTGTAAATGGAGAAGAAAGTCTTGGATCGCGTCAGTCATCTTGAAAGTCCGGATTGTGTGGCCCAAGAATGAAAATCCGACAGCGCGCGTGCTTGAATGGCTTGCCGTTTTTTCTGTTTCTCTCGAATTGGAGGTTCAAGTGGGGGAAACAAGCCAAAATTGGTATTGATGGGTTGAAAATGTTTGGGGTCGCAGGTCGTGATGTAGTCAAGAAGAGCCCCATGAGCGGTGGTTGGCGGAGGTATGACAGGTTTCTGATCCGATAACATTCTGGCGGCAGTCAGTCCTACGAAACCTCCGCTGGCGGCAGCCTCCACATAGCCTTCCACGCCGACTAATTGCCCGGCAAAGAAAATGTTGGGGTGTTTCTTTAACTGCAATGTCTTCTGCAAAAGAATAGGAACATTAATAAACGTATTTCGATGAATGCTGCCATAGCGAAGAAACTCGGCTTCCTCCAGCCCTGGAATCATGCGAAACACTCGGCGCTGTTCAGGATACGTCAGCTTAGTTTGGCAGCCCACGAGGTTATAGCAAGATCCATGATGATTCTCTGCTCGTAATTGTAACACGGCATAGGGTTGTGTGCCGGTTTTGGGGTCGACAAGGCCAACGGGCTTGAAAGGTCCAAAGGCCAAAGTCTTCAGGCCCCGATCGGCCATCACTTCAATCGGGAGACAGCTTTCAAAGTATGGAATGTGTTCGAAGGCCTTGGGTTGGACGCGTTCGGCCTCAACCAGCGCGTTGTAAAATTGATTGTAGCGTTCCTCATCCATTGGGCAATTGAGGTAATCGGCTGTGCCTTTATCATAGCGGGAAGCACGAAAAATTTTGTTCATATCTAACGAGTCGGTATCCACGATGGGGGAAATCGCATCAAAGAAATAGAGATTTTTTGCCCGCGTGAGCTGGGTCATGGCTTCAGAGAGTTTAGGCGAAGTCAGCGGACCTGTGGCGATGATACAGATCGCATGTTCAGGGATGTCATGAATTTCTTCTCGCAGGATTCTCACATTGGGATGTTCTGTTAGAGCCTGTGTGATTTTTTGAGCAAATTGCTCTCGATCAACAGCCAAGGCGGCGCCGGCTGGGACGGCCACATCATCGGCGACTTTGAGGATCAGAGATCCTAGCAGCCGCATTTCTTGTTTGAGAATGCCAGGGGCACTAAGGGGATCGTTTGACCCTAATGAATTAGAACAGACAATTTCCGCAAGATGTTCGGTCTTATGGGCGGCCGTTTCGGTTTTGGGGCGCATTTCATAAAGCGTGACTTTGGCTCCAAAGTTGGCGGCATGCCAAGCGGCTTCAGAGCCGGCCAGGCCCCCTCCAATGATAACTAAATTCTTACGCATGGAATTAGGCTCTCGATCACCTGTTGTAGAGTATGGGAAATGGGCGGCCAGATTCTAAAAACCGCTAAAAAAAGGTGTCAACCTTCACATGAGACGCATAAGCTCGTCAAGGCGTCAATGACCTGTTGATGGCAGTCTTTCGTACTTCCGACTATCCCATGCACATTGCGAATTTCTCGGCCATCATATTGAATGGGGTTTCCATGCACATCAGTAAAGCATCCCCCGGCCCCGCGCAAAATAGCCTCGGGGGCACAGGCATCCCAGGATTTTGTGTAGGGTCCTGGTTCCATATAGAGATCTGCCCCACCAGTACCAATGAATCCTATCTTAAGCCCTACGCTTCCCATGGGATGTTCCTCTCGAATGTTCAGGGTTTGCTTAAGGGCCGACAGTTTAGAGGAGCGATGCGATCGAGATGCCACAAGAGTTAGAGATGACAAAGATTTGGCGCGTGCGGCTTGTAGGGAACGGCGAGTTCCTTGATGTTCTACCCACGAGTCTTGGTTGGTGATACCTGCGAAGAGCTGGTCTTCGGTTGGTCGATAGACTACACCCAGCTGAGGCGTTCCATTGATTGTCAATCCGATCATCGTGGAAAACTCCCCATTCCGGGCAATAAATTCTTTGGTGCCATCCAATGGATCAACATACCAGACTCGATCTGATTGTTGTGTGCCAGTTGGCATGGGACTTTCTTCGGCTATAATTCTATCATGAGGGAAATGTTCAGCCAGTCCCTCAACGATAAGCGTATTGGCCAATTGATCAGCCTCGGTCACGGGATCATTGGTGCCTTTATACGATATAGAAAAATCTTGTTCGTAAATCTTCATGATGACTTGTCCGGCTTTTCTCGCTAACCTTGAAGCGATGTCGAGTTCATGCAACCAATCAGTCATGATTCATCCTTTATGGAGCTGTTGAAAAAAGCCACCAGCGGTGTTCTCGCCCTTTTTCCGTGCTCACGTAGCGCCAGTACGCTCCGCGCGCAAAAAGGGCTGCGGCCTTCCCTTCGGGAGGCCTCAGGACAGGACTGGATGAACTTTTTTGAACCGCCCCCAAGCTTTTGGTATCCGATGTGATCATGAGCAAATTTGCCTCTGGTGTTTTATATTATTCAAGCCTTCCTTTATGAACAGGAGAAAGAATTTTTGGAGGTGTCCGATACAACAACGTCAGAAATGGAATTCTAGATGATCAAAAGAACCATTTTCACATGTGAGCCTGAAATGTGATGCTTCGTATTGCCCTGTTCTTATTAATAGTGATCCTCATTCTCACGGCGGTCAGTTTCCCCAAGTTCCGTCGGGTTTTGGGATTGACGGTGATCCTGTTAATCGGGGCCATTGGTGTCATCATTTGGCAAGATACCCAGGAACGCCATTTAGAGTTTGAACGGATTTCTGTCAACCAAGCTCAACTTTCACAGATGAAAGTTCGGCCCGGGTTAAATTCTCGCTCATTTGTCGTCGGGGGCCGTATTCAGAACCTGGCGACTGACTATACCATACTGTCGGTTACGCTTCAGGCCACGGTTAAAGACTGCGAATCTGACACGTGTCAAACAGTGGGTCAAGAACAAAGGAGATTTCCCATCGAAATTCCTCCAGGCCAATCACGGGATTTTTCTGTGACCATTCCGTTTTCGGTTGTGCCTCACGTACAAACCGAACCGGTGTGGGACTATAAGATTCTAAAAATTCGGGCTCGGTAATACAGACGAGCTGTTTTCTGAATCACTAGGACCACGGCTCACTAAGACCCATTCTCCAGAGTTGTGTGCGAGGCGTTCAGCACCCATGTGTCATCCCCGCAGTTTTAAGCGGGGATCCATCCGAACAAAGACAGAACCTGGTTCCCGACTAAGGGAGTGTTGAATAATGAAGATATCACGGGCCATATTTCGCCAGGAAAGTGTTCGCTATCAGTAGCATCGGATCTGTTCAAAAAGCCTGCCCTGAGCCGTTTGATGTATCATCCTGAGCCTGTCGAAGGATGGTTCGACGGGCTCACCATGATCGTCATGCTCCTTGCTTCTCACTTCTCACTGGTCTAGAGAACGCTGCTGGCGGCTTTTTTCAACAGACCCTAAAATTGACAATATTTAGCTGGGCTTCCTATACTTTCGGCGCCCTTTTCCTGTGATCTTTGTGGATTGTAGGGCAAAAGACTCATCGATTCCTTGCTGAAAAGTCTAAGATTATTGGTAGCTGGGTCTTTTTCAGTATTGAGAAATGCCCTGGACCTCTTTACCATATACCCTCCTCACGCAATCAAAAGGTGTTTTGTGTCATTTTCATGAAGAATGGAGATTTGTAGCACAATGACGACTACTTATAAGGTGATGCCCGGCCCCGAGCATTTTTTGCCTCCGGCGGCATCCTCAATGGGCATTCGATTGCCGGACCCTGGGCAAGCACACATCCATGGAGCCATTGTCGCAGAAGAAGAAGCTATGGAGCAGGCCGCGAAGGAACTCCTAGCCGCCAAGGTTCCCACCATTTTCCCAGGCCCCTTGGTGTTATGGGCGTGGAATGAAAAAGCGGCGAAAAAAGCGAAAGCTGTTCGGCATCTTTATGAAACTATTAAGGAATGCGTGGATCCTAAGCTCCAACAGGCCATGCTAATCCCGATGCCTGATTACCGGCCGAAATACCCCAAGATTAACCCCGAAATTGAAATTAATCCCAATCATCCCAATCTCACCATTTGGCATAATAAGATAGATGCCTGCATGTTTGTGGGGGTGCATTGCCATCAAGCGAATTTGTCCCTCAAGATTATTCGAGGAGGGACCAGTTGTTATACGGTGGCCATGTGCGCACAGGCCGGTCATGAGGATGCCATGCTTTCGTTTCGAGATGCCACAGCCGACAAGATAGGAAGATTGGCCGATTGGGTGAAAAAGTTAAAGGGGACCGTGCCACCGCCAACGGCGTGATCTAGTGCGCATAGCCCTAATGCCCCCTATCGCAAGCAAGATCCATGGATTACAATAAGACACAGTAACCAGTTTCTTTCAGCATAATTCACCTGAAGCACTATACAGAAGGAGGTCTTGACATGGCCACTCAAGCTTCGTTCATAGGACAAAAGAATAAAAAAGATCAGGTGTACACTGATCCCTGGAAAATGTTGTATGAGGCAGAAAGAACACCCTCCTTCTTTACTGGTAGTGAAGTGATTAAAGAGGCGATTCGACGAGCCTCCTGTGATGTCATGATCGCCTATCCTATTACGCCGCAAAGTGAGGCGGCAGCCTTAATCGGCGAACTTTTTGCTGAGGGGTATATTGGTGACTATTTTCGAGGGGAAAGCGAATTTGCCGTGATGTCGCAATGTGCCGGGGCGGCCTTTGGCGGGGCGAGAGTCTTTACGACAACGGCAGGACCCGGAACGATGCGGGCGATGGAAAACTTTCCCATGTGGGCTGGAGCTCGATTGCCCATTCAGATGATTGTGACCTGCCGTGGTATTAATTCTCCGCTCTCGATCCAGCCAGACACGTTGGAAATTTCCTATCTCATGCAAACGGGAATGCTTGTGTGGCATGCAGAGACCGCACAAGATTTTTATGACTGGATTCTGAAGGGGTACATGGTAGCCGAAGAACCCGATGTTCATTTGCCATTGGCCTTGTGCTGTGACGGATTTTTTGTCACCCACACGAAAGACATGGTGGATCTGACTCCGGTCGATATGTGTTTGCCGCCATATGATCCTTATCGGTCTCCAGTTCCCTGTATGGACATGGAATGTCCACCGGTTCGGATGATGCGAGATCCCTTTGTCATGAAAAGCAACTACATTAGTTATGCCACCCATGCGAGTTGGCAACAAGAGGTGTGGGCCGCGGTTGAACGTTCACGAAAACATACCATTCGTTGGATGGATGGGCTGGTTGATACAGAAAATACTGATGCGGATGTGATTGTTATCGCGTCGGGAACCGCCGTTTCACAGAGCCGGGAAGCGATTGCCATGTTAGAAGACGAAGGTATTACGGTTGGACTTGTGAAGGTGAAAACTCTGCGCCCTTGGCCTGGGGAAGAAATTCGTGAAGCGACCAAACATGCCAAGCATATTATTGTCCCAGAATTTAATGTCACCGGATGGTTGGCCCGTGAAGTGTCTGCCACGATTCCAAACAATGAGCGGGTCCATGCTGGCCCACATGTCTGTGGCGGAATGACGATGCCGCCAGAGATTATTGCCAGTGAAATCAAAACGTTAATGGGAATGAAAGTGGAAACGTTGTCGGCTCGTGGGAGCTGAGTGGATCTCACCCGTTGAAACTTTTGACTAACTTCGTAGGAGATTGATTATGAGCAAAGAACGTATAAAAATAGCCGAAGAAATGTACGATATTATGCCCGTGGAATATCAAGATCTTGTTAAGCGAGCGACGTTTGGTAATGAAACGCGAGGGTGGAAAGACATTGGCAATGCCAAGGAGCTCATTGAAGAGCATTCATTATGTGCTGGATGTCCCGAGTCCATGGCATTTCGTTATATTTTGGCCTCGCTCCCTAACCCTGAAGATACCGTGATGGTTGGTTCCACCGGCTGTACCAGCTTGGTGTTCCCACATGTGGCGGTACATAATATTCATTCGTTGTTTGGCAACCAGAACGCGATTGCCTCAGGGTTGAAGCGGGCGTTGAGCGTCCGTTTTCCTGATCGAACGAAAGATGTGGTGGTGTTAGCTGGAGACGGAGCAACCGTGGATATTGGTTTAGACATGACACTGCAAGCGTGGTTCCGGCAAGAGAAGTTTACGACGATTTGTTTTGATAATGAACTCTATGCCAATACCGGTGGGCAAGAAAGCGGGTTGATGCAAAAAGGGTTTGTTGCGAAAATGGCACCAGTAGGGAAGTCATTTGAAAAAGTCCGGCTTCCTGAAATTGCCCGGGAATCGGGTTGCCACTATGTGGTGCAGTGTACCGTCAGTAAGCCAAATCTGGTGGAAAAAGTCATTAAAAATGCCATTCACGTGGCTCGAGAAATTGGGCCGACCTATTTGCAACTCTATACCCCCTGTATTTTGGAAATTGGGAAAAATAGCATGGAAGGTTTGCAGGAAATGCGGGATTCCGAAAAGCCTTCTGAGCGCTTTGCTATGAAGGAATTCGTCAGCGAACCTGCAAGGGAATTATTGGCTGAATTGGCGGCCAAAGAAAAAGAACGCAAAGCTGAAGCAAAAAGGCAACTGGCTGCCCAGAAAGCATAACTGGAGGGCGAGTTGAGAGGAGCAATGTCATGATTTTACGTCGAATCAATATTAGAATGTCAGGATTGGGAGGACAGGGAGCTGTGACTGCGGCTCATGTGATGGCCATGGCGGCTTCAAAGGATGGTAAGTTTGCCATTTCCAATCCATTTTTTGGTGCTGAAAAACGGATGGCCCCGGCGGAAAGCTATTGCCGAATTGGATTGAGAAAAATTTATGATCGCGGGGAGCTTGTCTTCCCCGACGTCATCCAGGTGTTCCATCCACAAGTCATCACGATGGGCAAGAGCTATACGATGCCGTTTTACTCCGGCATTAAAGAAGGTGGTTTGGTGATCATTAATACCGACATGCCTCTTTTGGCAGATGAAGACGTGAAGCATCTGAAAGACATGAATGTGTCGGTTTTTAATATTCCCGGGACAAATATTGCTATGGAAATCGCGGGCACTGAGTTGGCCACTAACATGACCATGATTGGTTCGGTGGCTGGGATCACTAAGTGTGTATCAATGAATGCCTTGGATTTAGCCCTGCAAGAACGATTTGGGAAAAAATTTGTGGCTTCAGGTGGAACCGCCACGTTAGATGAAGCCATCAAGAAAAAATTTGCGAAGAAAGAAATGTTATTAAAAAAGAATTTAGAAACCGTGAAACGATCCTATGATATGGCCGCGGAATGGGCAGAGAAGAACAATGTCGAAGTAATGGTGGGAGAAGTCGCTGCGGCCTAAACGGGCAAGCTGGGTAAAGAAATAAAAGATAAAGGAATCATGCTAGATGTATAATGTAGCTCAAGTGACGGATGATAAGTGTGTCGCAAAAAAGGGTTGCCGGCTTTGCATTATGTACTGCCCGGAAGCCAACTGTTTAGATTTGAATTCAGAGAAGATGGTTGCCGAGGTCAATATTGACCGGTGCAAAGGGTGCGAGTTGTGTAAAGTGGTGTGCGATGCGGCCAAACATCAAGCTGTTGAAATGGTGGCTGTGAATTCAGATGGGACCCTGTTAGATAAGGCTGGAGAAGCTGCAGAGTTGGGTCAAGCGTACCAAGGATAACGTTCTTTATTTCAAGAAGCCCTGCGATATCTCTCTGAAAGGGGGTAATCGCAGGGCCTTTTTATTGCACGCACCTGCGGTCTCCTTAGCCATGACACATAACTTCCAACCATGAGTCGTGCCATGTTGTCCTTTCCTTCCTATCTCCTCGCCCCTTGGGGGGAGAGGATAAAGGTGAAGGGGGGGTAGGATCAGATGGCTTGAGAAACGCCAACATGCGGAACTTACAAAAAAATACGTTAGCGAAGCTCATGATTTTTAATCGAATCCAGTGGGTGGATAAACAAAGCTGTGAGCCGTGGAACGGGGTGTCTGTCATTCCCGACATCTTTAGTCGGGAATCCAGGTTCTGTCTTTTTCGGATGGATCCCCGCTAAAAACTGCGGGGATGACACCCCGATTCTGACCCATGGCACAACTCTGGAGAATGAGGCTTCGTTCACATTGGTGTTAGTAGTTTGCAAGACTATAGATACGAATCTAAGCAGTCATATTTTAAGGGAACGGACTCATGAATGATGATCTTCGTACGCAGGTGGATGCACTGACTAAACACATGACAGATTTTCACTCTTCACTCGAAGTCAAAGCGCGTGAGATGGAAATGAGTGGCGGCGACCCGGAAGTGATCGGTAAACTCATCAACGGTGCCGATGCCATGAAAGACAGCGCTAATATATATTTATCCTGGGCACGGCACTATGTGAACCTCTCAGAGGGAGGGGCTTCAGAAGCCGATGAAGGGGAAGAAGATTCGGCCGACTTTCAATTTTAGCAGCTGAAAAAAGACGAAGACCTTGTCCTTTCTTCTTGAAGAAAATGGACAGTCGGGCTAGAATCAGCCAACACGAAAAGTCACGTACCTAATATGTTGTTCCTCGGTAGCTCAGTTGGTAGAGCGATCGGCTGTTAACCGATTGGTCGCAGGTTCGAGTCCTGCCCGAGGAGCCATTTTCTTTAAAGCCTTCGGTCTCACGAGACCGAAGGCTTTTTTGTTTTTCAAAGAACTCGCACATCATCGTCTGAAAGCCGGTGAGAAAGGAAAGGTTGTTTTTATTCACACTTTTTTGCATGATGACCACAGAAGAGTTAAGAGTCTTTTTCTGGTGTATTCGAGTAAATGCAATTGGCCATGTGTGTTTGAACATGGTTTTTATTCTTCTGACTCTCTTTGATTTTAACTGGCCGTCAACTACGTATGTTAGTTAGTACTTGTATGAGGTCTGATTTCGCGATCCAGAAAAAACAAATGTCATTCCTTGAAAGACCAAGTTTGTGAAGATCCGCGTCCTTGGATCGCATGGGTCTGATTTGTCTGTAAAGGAACAGACTGGTTCGAGGATATGCAGGAGCGTGGGGTTTCTCGTCAATGAGGAGGTCATGGTGGATGCCGGCACCCTGGCTTCGTGTCTTACCATAGAAGAACAGCGAAAGGTCACGCACATTCTTCTATCACACCTTCATCATGATCATATTAAAGATATACCGCCACTCGCGGATAACCTCTCAGATCTTGAAGATCATCAGATTGTTGTCGTTGGATTGCCCTCTGTTATTCATGGGTTGCAAAAGCATGTCTTTAACGATTTGGTTTTCCCAAATTTCTTTCATCCTGAAGGCTCCCGCCACGCCATTCTGCATTCCCAATCTGTGGAAGCCCAAACAGAAATTTCTGTGTCAGGTGGTATTCGAGTGACTCCGGTACATGTCAACCACACCATTGAAACAGTCGGGTTCGTCATGCGTGATGACGGGGGTGCGTGGATCTACAGTGGAGATACTCATGTGACAGAAGAAATCTGGCAAGTTGCTGCGAAGATCCCGAATCTTAAAGGTATCTTCATTGAAGTTTCCTTTCCGGATGCCATGATGGACGTTGCCGTACAAAGTAAGCATCTCACTCCCAAACTACTTGCTCAGGAATACAAAAAAATCGGGAACCCTGATTTACCTGTATTTGTCTATCATATGAAACCCACTGTTCGTGCAAAAATTTTACAGGAGATTGCTCAGCTTGAAATCGAAAAGATTACAGTCTTGGAAGAAGGCCAAGAAATACATTTGTAAAGGAACGTATGCTTCGTCAAGAAGTTTTCCATGAATGATGTGTCATGACAACCTGTTGACCACGGTCCGTTGTCTGCCGTGAGTAGGGATTGTCAGGTATTGCAGAATGTTATTTTGTGGTAGAAATTATTCATACGAATTGGCAATATAGGAATGGCAGCCGTCGTGCTGACACTGTTGCTCATTATATACAATGATTTATGTTGATCCTCCGAACCAGAGAGATAAAAATTTTCCATGGCAAGTAAATCTCCGACCGTAGAGCGTTTATCAGGACTGCAACTCCCCAGCAGTCAATTTTTGATGCGTCTTAATGAAGAAACGACTTGCCGCGCGTTTTTTAAACTCATCCGAGACGAAGCTTGTCGGCGGCTCGATGCTGAATTAGCCAGTGTCTTTCTCCGGGATCAGGCGCGTCAAGAGTTATGGTTTCCTCTTCAGGAAGATGGGCAGGTGTTGCGGTTAGATGCCAGGTTAGGCATTGCCGGACATTGTGTCGCAACGGGAGAAACGCTCAATATCCGCGATGTCCAATCAGATGACCGCTTTTTTTCGGGAATTGATTTGCACACGAAACGGCGCACCAGGACATTGTTGGCTCTTCCCTTACGATCGTCGACAGGTGACATCTTTGGTGTCTTTGAGGCCGTGAATAAAAGAGGCCAGGCCTTTTCGCTAAAGGATGAACGCACTGCCCAAGCCTTTGTCGACGAAATCGCGACGCCCTTGCAGAAAAAGCAGCGGATGAAGCAACTCGAACAAGAGCGGGAACAACTGGAAAAGGAAAATTCTCAGTTGTGGAAAGAAGTTGAAGGGCGGTTCTCCACACAAAACCTCATCGGCAATAGTCCACCGATGCAACGGGTAGTTCGCGTCATTGATCAAATCCAGGATAGTTCTGTGGATGTGCTGATTACCGGGGAAAATGGGACAGGCAAGGAATTGGTGGCTAAGGCCATACATTATTCGAGCCGTCGGGCGCGTCATCCGTTTGTGGCGATCAATTGCGCCGCCTTGCCGGAACATCTTATTGAAAGTGAACTGTTCGGAATCGGTCGAGGTACGGCCACAGGCGTGGACGCGAGAATAGGAAAATTTGAGCAAGCGCATAAAGGCACCTTATTTTTAGATGAAATTGGAGACTTGGGCCTCAAAGCCCAAGCCAAAGTCTTGCGGGTGTTGCAGGAGCGGGTGGTCGAGCCGATAGGGGAACGAAGGCCGATTCCCATCAGTATTCGTGTCGTGGCAGCCACCAACGCCAATCTAGAAGAGGCCATCAAGCAGGGAACCTTTCGCGAAGATCTCTACTACCGGTTAAAGGTCGTGCATATTCAGACACCGTCCTTGCGAGAGATTCCGACGGATATTCCGATGCTGGCCAATTTTTTCCTGGACCAGCATTGCAAAGACATCGGCAAGCCCCGCAAAAAACTGGCGTCTGGAGCAATGCGCCGTCTTTCAGAGTACCACTGGCCCGGTAACATGAGGCAGCTGAGTAATGAAATGAAGCGATTAGCGGTCATGGTGCGGGCTGCGACCATTAGGGAAGACGCATTGGACCCGGGTATTAAACGCTTCGTCAAGAACACCACAACGAGTGAAGACCTGGAACGAAAAAGCCTTCCCGAAATTTTAGGTGAACTGGAAGAGCAAATTATCAAAGATACCTTAATGGCCTGCCAATTCAATCAAGGCAGGACTGCCGAGCAGCTTGGCATTAGCCGTCAAGGACTGATCAAAAAAATCAATCGCTATCACATCCACGTCAAAGAGTTGCGCGACGAAGTCTACGAATCTCTTTAACCTGAGACGTAGACGTCTGCCCTCTAACGCATCCTAACCGTTTCTAGTTCCTCCACTTTAAAATGACTTTAGCTAGTTTCAAATAAGTGTATGACCAAAGCTCATCTGTCTTGTCGTGAGGATCAACCTCTAGTCATTCCCGTGAAAACGGGAATCCAGGGTCCAGGCAAGGCTTCTGGATGCCCGCTTACGACTGCGGGCATGACGTATGGAAGCCTCCACGTCGAATACAATTCTCCATTTCATGAGGCTCAGTAAACCTCGTACTTCGTAGCTTCCTGGAGACATTGTAGCTCTGATCTGCCTCTCTTTCTCGAGTGGGCGTGAAGATCATGACCACCATGGCGATTCATCTGCCAAGATATCGTATCGAGCTTATTGGCACTGACTACAATGGTAGTTCAACTATTTTTTGCGGTTGCCAAGAAATACATACCAGGCAAGAGCGAGGGCGACAAGGCAAGTAAAACAAATACCTAAGAAGACATATTGATAGATGTCTGAGAATTGCATGTGTGCGCCCATGCTAGATTTTGTGTGTTCGGTAACCAGCCATGTTTGAGAAAATTCCTGTATTGCCTGCTTGTAGAGCAAGATGAGTGCTAGTCTTGGAAAATTATGTATTGTAAAAATTCATTTTATTTTCAACTAGTTATAGGGTGTGATATGTCTGAGTATGTGAGCCAACCCCAGGTTTTGGGCCGAATTTGTAAAGTATCGTTGTCAGTCTGTCTACGATAGGAGCAATGAAACCTACCTGAATAGTGACCTAGGGGACGACTAGGGAAATTATTTTTCGTCGGGGTGTGAATTGGGTCTTTCGAAGAGGTGAGGATGGTTCTGGAGGAGTTGGTCGTTGATTTCCTGATCGAGTTGGGTGTGATAGAGGGTTTTGGCTTTGGTGAGGAGATCAATGGACACGTTGGTGACACCACGAAGGTTCGCGTTTTCGAGAGTTGCTCCGGTGAGAGACGTATCCTGAAGAGAGGCAGCCTGAAGATTGGCGCGAATCAATTTTGCTTCGCGTAAATCGGTCAGGTGCAGTTTGGTTTTGGACAGGTTCGCATCGGTAAGGTTCGCCCATGGAAGAGAGGCGCGGGTGAGATTGGACGCTTCCAGATTGGCCCCTTCGAGATTACAGGCAATTAAGCCGGTGGCGGAAAGATCCACCTGGACCATGATCGCCTGAGAAAGATTGGCTTTGATGAGGTTTGCTTCCAGGATATCCGCTTCCGTCAGGTCGGCCTTGGTCAGATTGGCTTCCGTGAGATTCGCGCGAAAGAGATAGGCATCGGAGAGATCAACGCCTGCGAGATTGGCATGGCTTAAATCAAGGCCGGTAAAATCATAGCCAGAGAGATCCGCTCCGCTCAGGTCTGGTTGCGGTGACTGGGAATTACGGCGAAATTTATTCCATTCTGCCACGCCACCGTCGATCAAGAGCTGTACATGTTCTGGATTCGCCATAGGCGGATGGAGAGAGAACGATGCCTGCTAGAAGGAAGAGTCTCGCCTACCGTTTCTTGAGGAATTTGAGAAATTCAGAGTCTGGCGTGAGGACCATCGTCGTGTCGCTGGCGAAGGTTTTCCGATAGGCTTCCATAGATCGGACAAATTCAAAAAATTGTGGATCTTGCTTATAGGCTGCGGCATAGGTCTTATACGCTTTCGCTTCTCCTTCACCGCGAAGTTCTTGCGAGGTTTTGTATGCTTCAGCCAAAATAATTTCCTTATCTTTCTCCGCTTCCGACCGAATTTTCTGGGCTTCTTCTTCGCCTTCCGCGCGGTATTGCTTGGCTTGCCGTTCCCGTTCCGCCTGCATCCGGGCGAAAATGGCTTTTTCGTTTTGTTCTGGCAGGTCGGCGCGTTTAATGCGCACGTCTAAGACTTCCAATCCGTACGCGGAAGCTTTTTCATTGGAACGGTCGGAAACCACTTTCATAATCAGTGCCCGGTTTGCCGAAACAATTTCAGCCAACTCATGCCGGCCAAGTTCCACACGAAGTTCTGAATAGACAATATCATCCAATCGTTGCAGGGCGCCGCGTTGCGTTTGAAAAGCTTGATAGACTTTTAACGGATCCACAATCCGCCATTTGGCGAAATTATCGATGACCATGGATTTCTTATCGCTGGTGATGACATCGCGGGCGGGAGCATCATAATCCAAGTACCGTTTATCAAAAAATGTGACCTGATGGTAGAACGGGATTTTGAACTTGAGGCCTGGTTCGGTGATGGTCCGAACGGGTTTTCCCAGAGCCACCACGATCGCGGATTCTGTTAAATCAACGATGAAAAACGGTGAAAGGCCCAACGTAATCAGGAGTCCCAGGACTAACACAATGCCAAAGAGGAGATTACTTTTCATGGTGCGGTACCTCCACGGGATCTCCCAAGACGGTCAAGCGGAAGGTAAGGCAACACACTTTTCGCCGCGTTGGAATCCAGAATAATTTTTTCGGTATCAGACAACACTTTTTCCATGGTTTCGATGTACACCCGTTTACTGATGACGTCTTTTCCTTGTTTGTATTCTTTTAAGGTCTGGAGGAAGTGATTGGCTTCCCCCTCGGAACGGTTAATACGGGATTGGGCATAGGCCTTGGCTTGATTAATGGCCTGGGCCGCTTCCCCCTTGGCTCGGGGAATCAGATCATTGCGGAAACCATGGGCTTGATTAATGAGTTTTTCCCGGTCTTCTTTGGCGCTGGCCACATCTTTAAATGCGGCGGCCACCGCTTCTGGCGGGTTTACATCTTGTAATTGGATCGTTTGGATTTGTACGCCGGCCTTGTATTGATCAAGAATGCCCTGAAGCAAGATTTGGGTGTTTTGCTGAATTTCCGCTTTGCCAACAGTCAAGGCCTCATCGATTTTACTTTTGCCGATGACTTCACGCATCGCGGCTTCTGCGGCGTTGTGAATGGTGTTTTCGACATTCGCAACTTGGTAAAGGTAATTTTTCGCATCGTTAATTTTATATTGGACAATAAACTCGAGAGAGATAATGTTCATGTCTCCCGTGAGCATGAGCGCTTCGCGCGGCACAAACCTGGTGCGGCCCCGGTCCGTCCGGAACCCGACTTCCACGCGATGGAGTTTTTCAACTTTAGGAGTGTCGACGGTTTCCACAAAAGGTATCTTAAGGCCAGGGCCTGGCTCCGCCACCCTCACAATATCCCCGAATCGTTTCACTAAGCCCTGTTCGTCAGGGGCCACGATAAAGACGGATTGCCAGAGGGCCAACACGGCTATCACGATATAGACAACCGATTTAAAGCCCTTTCCTGGAACGAGATTTTTAATTTGATCTTGGGCTTTGCGTAGTGCCTCATCAAGTGGATCTTGTCCGCTGCCGCCCCACGGATCTTTAGGTTCCCATGCCATACGTGAGTCCTGTTAGGTAAAGTCGAGAAAAGATGGTGTGTGTGCTGTGGTGTGCAATTCTTGCACACGGTACCAGAAAAACTTTAATGGGGCAATAAATAAGGAACGAAGGCGTTTTATGCGAATGTGCTGTGGGTTTGAGGTACGAATGTTCAAAAAAGATGAAGTGCGTTCATCAATGATTTGAGTGACCGGAGGGGAGAAAGAAAAAATTGTGAACGAAATGACGATCTTGCCAAAGTGTCGCCACCGGTTGCGGGTTGATAGGTTTGGCGAAGGAGCGCCGCATGAGGCTGACAGATTCCGTGCGACTGTTGCCCCGAAGCCCGTCCGTTTTCTGGTGCCAGAATTTCACGTTTACCTTCTTGTTGACACCACGCACAAATCAGAATCATAAAGACCTTCTCGATCCAATGGTAATAGACCTTTCGAGTCGAACAGTTCAAAGAAGTTTCAACTAGCAAAAGTTAAGCCATATCATAAATAGTTCATATGTCATTGATAATAAATGAATTTTTTGGAGATATTTTTTTTTATGATTCCTATGTGTGTGATAAACAGATACACATCTGTATGGAAAGAAACTCAAATTTTATTGGGAAAACGCAGGGAAAAAACTTCTCAGTTGATGAGAACGGGCGCATTCTTCACGGTTTCCGTATGGTGAAGAATTCTAATTCAGCGGGGCGGGCTCTCTATCAGTGGCTTTCTTTGACGAGGTTTTTATTCCATTCGGGGACTTCAATAATGAGATCTTTTTCGCCATTGGGAACGCATTGGCAGGCTAACCGGGATTTCAGACTCAAGCCTGGGGCTTCATCCAGCTGATCATTTTCGTCATCGGTAGGTTCGTTGCATGTCTCCAATCCTTCTTTGACTATGATATGGCAGGTCGAACAGGCGCAAACCCCGCCGCAGGCATGTTCCACATCAATGTCATTGCCTAGAGCAATGTCCAGAATGCTTCCCTCCAGACCTGTCTCCCCTAAAGGCAGTGTGCCGGGATCGACGTGAATTTCGGTGGGACCTTCAGGAGTCATAAAGGTGACTTTGAACGGTTTTTCCGCAATTGTGGTACGACTTTTCTCAATATATGGATTACTTCCTCCCATTGTTTTCTCCTTTTATAACAACAATTTAAGTGATTCTAGTGGCAATTTATCGCCATTAGGCTTTATTTTTCCAATTGAAAATCCGACTAATTCAATCTCCGACCATTTTAGTCTTGACTGCGTTGTGAGGTCAATGATACATTAATTCCGATCATATGAGTCGGGATTGAAAGATTCAGAGTGTTATTAAGATTTATTGTTCCTAGATCGTTCCTATGTTGAAACTTTCCAAAAAAGCCGACTATGCCTTAATCGCCCTCCAGTATATTGCCACCGAGCAATATGGTGAACATGCGTATCCGGCATGTCGCGTGGTGAATACCAAAGAAATTGCCGAAGAACATCATATTCCTTTAGAACTGTTGGCCAAAGTACTTCAAGCGTTAGCCAAACATGATGTGATTGAAAGTCAAAATGGTCCCAAGGGGGGATATGTCTTGGCGCGTGAGCCACGGGATATTTCCATTGCCCAAGTGTTGGAAGCCATCGAAGGCCCGTTAGGTATTGCGGATTGTTATCAGGAAAAAGACGACCATACTGCTTGTGAACAGATGGATCATTGTAATATCCGTACACCCCTGCTGAAGGTTCAAGAAAGCATCGTGCATTTACTCAGTAGCATGTCCATTGAAGATATGATGGAAGAGCCTCCCTTAATCATTGTGGAATCCCGTAAAAAAGAAGGAGTTCAATTATGAAGTTGCCCATATATTTGGATAATCATTCAACCACGCCCTGTGATCCCCGAGTCGTTGAGGCAATGCTTCCGTTCTTTACGGAAAAATTCGGCAATGCCGCGAGTCGCAATCATAGTTTCGGGTGGGAAGTTGAAGAACATGTTGAGCAGGCGCGGAAGCAGATTGCACATCTGGTTGGAGCGGATGCCAAGGAAATTATTTTTACCAGCGGAGCCACCGAATCGGATAATTTAGCCCTGCAAGGCATTGTCTCGATGTACCGGGAAAAGGGTGACCACATTATCACCAGTTCGACGGAGCATCGTGCGGTTATTGATACAGCCAAATACCTGGAAAAGAAAGGTGTCTCGGTGACCTTTCTCCCCGTAGACAAGCAGGGAAGAGTGAATCCCGATGACGTGCGAAATGCGATCACCGATAAAACCATTTTGATTTCTGTCATGTTAGCCAATAATGAAATTGGAACCATTAACCCGATTGCCGAAATTGGGGCAATTGCCAAAGAAAAGAGCATTATTTTTCATTGCGACGCCACCCAAGGCGTGGGAAAAATTCCAGTCAATGTTCAGGAAATGGGCATTGATCTGATGTCATTCTCTTCCCACAAGATTTATGGTCCAAAGGGAATAGGGGCGCTCTATGTGCGGCGGCGGGCCCCTCGCGTTCGGCTAGAGCCAATGATGTATGGTGGCGGGCATGAACGTGGTATGCGGTCGGGGACCTTGCCTGTACCGTTAATCGTGGGATTTGGAAAAGCATGTGAGTTGTGTGAGCAGGAAATGGCTACGGAATCCATCCGGCTGGCAAAAATGAGGGATCGATTGCAGGAAGGGATCATGGGGGCGATGGATGAAGTCTATTTAAATGGCCATCCCACTGAACGGTTGCCTGGTAATTTGAATATCAGTTTTGCTTATGTGGAAGGAGAGGCGTTGTTGATGGGTGTGAAGGAAATTGCGTTATCATCAGGTTCTGCCTGTACCTCCGCGACGCTTGAGCCATCCTATGTCTTGCGGGCCTTAGGCGTTGGGTCAGATTTAGCCCATTCCTCCATTCGCTTTGGGCTTGGCCGGTTTAACACGGATGAGGAAATTGAATACACTATTGATCGTATGTTGAAAGCGGTCACGCATCTTCGAGAAATGTCTCCCTTGTATGAAATGGCGAAAGAGGGGGTTGACTTGAAGACTGTTCAATGGGCAGCACACTGA
>CBDCWD010000003.1:0-81966 GCA_965223315.1 Nitrospirales bacterium | reverse complement strand
CGGCTGCGACCCTGGCGACAATTGACCCGGCCCAGGGCGTCCAAGGGGCAACGCTGGCTCTTTCGGAGGGCTTGGGAGGCGGCGCAACCGGAACGCGGTCGCTGAAGGAACGGTTTGAAATTCCACCCGATGCCTTGAGACGTATCCGCGAGTTGCAGGCAGAGTTTGGCAACACCGAAGGTTTGCTTCGCGGTCTCGAAGAGTTTTTCGAGGATTCGGGGCGCAACCTGGACAATTTTGCCGAAACGTTTGAGCGGACTCAAGCTCGCGTTAACACCCGCCTGGAAGAAATGAAGACTACCTTTGGGGAACCGATTCTGGATGCCCTGACCGAACAATTCAGCGGATTTGAGGAATTCTTGGGGCAAAACCGGGAGCAAATCTTGCTCATTGTCGGTCAGTTGGGTGACATTGTGGCCGGCGTCGTCGAGACGATTGGCAACAATCTGCAAGGGATTGGGGAGGGGGTAGACTTCGAGCGCCTGCAAGCCTTTGCCACCCGGTTCTTTGAGATTGTGGAAGCGGTCAAGCTGGTCGGTGGCCAGATATTCGAGTTTGGGAAGTCGCTCAATGGACTGCTGCTCGATGTGACTCTGGTTGATGAAGCCTTCGCATTTTTGGCCAACATCATCAGCCGGGTCGATGAAGCCATGGTCACCCTGACCCAAATCACCGGCCTGGTGACGGCAGGTATCAACGCCTTAAGAGCGGTCATTTCGCCGACGGTTGAACTCATCAACAAGCTGGGTGGCGCAGTTATCTCCCTATTCAACCTGGATTTCAGCGAGTTCAACAATCAGATTGATGAGGCGTTCAAGGCTGTAGAAGATGGCTTTATTGACCTGGATGCCGCCCAGGATGCGGCTCGCAAAACTCTGGCTGATACCAATGCCCGTATTGCCGAATACAACCAGGCGTTGGATGAAAACACCGACCGGCAACGGGAGCGTAAGGCAGCTTTGGAAGAAGATAACGAAGCCGCCTTGGAACTGGCCAACTCAATTCTGGCGTTGCAGCAAGCCGAGCGTGATTTATCGGACGCACAGCAGGCGGCTACGGAGGCCGAAAACGAGCGAACTGATGCGATAGAAGAGTCCACCAGGAAACGTATCGAACTTGAACGCCGCCAGGAGGAGGCCCGCACTGAGACGCTGATTAGGCAATCCGAAAAGCGGGTCCAGATTGAACTGTCTACAGCCCAAAAGCGGGACCGGGCCATCTTCGATTCTCAGCTAGACAGCAAAAACGCTGAGTTGGATTTTCCGCAAGAAATCGTTCAAGCCGAGCGGGATGCGGCTGATGAACGCCGCCAAATCGCAGAGGACTTGAAGAACGCCCGGATTAAGGCGGAGCGGGATTATCAGAATGAATTACGGCGGCTACAGGCGCAATTTGATGAAGCGGCTCTGGAGGCTGAACGGTCCAATGATGTGACCGCGTTTCTTTCAGCTCAACGTCAACTCCGCAGTGGGCAGGCGGCGGCTGGGACGCGCCGGGATGAGCGGCTGGTCGATGCGGAGCAGACGGCCAGAGAGGGTCGGGAGGCTGCCAGGGCCGAACTAGAAAGAGAAGTTGACGACTTACGCGAAACCAACAATCAAAAAGCCCTAGAGCGCGACAAGGACTTACAAGACCGTCTGGCCAAACTGGACTTCCAACATCAACAGGAACTCGAAAAGCAAGACCTGCGAGATCAGCAAGAGATTGACAGACAGGATCGCAAATTCATTTTGGAATTAGAGCGATTTGACCGCAAAGAGGCCGAGAAACTGGCGAAGTTTGAGGCGGCGCTCGATGAACAGCTTCAGGTGTTGAAGGATGCCCTGGTTGCTGAACTTGAGGCCGTCAAAGCGGTTGAGGAAGCGAAACTCAATGTCAAAGTTAGCAAAGCTAAAGAGGCCCTGGTCGAAGTACAGAAAATCTCGCGTCAATTGGGTGATGTCTTCGGCAGCAGTGGTCGGTCATCCTCCACTCTCTCATTTCCGACCAAGGACAGCAACCTCCCGATTCCATCATTGCCGGTCGCCTTCAAGCGCACCGCCTCGCGCAATGTGCCGACGACGCCTGAGCAATTGCCGGTCATTGTCAGCCCCAATGAACCGGAGCGATTCCGCGCCCCGTTGGGGGCTTTGCAGCCGTCCAATGTCAATAATTCCCGTTCGCTCAACATCGAGCAAATGCTGGTCGGCAGCGGGGAGGACGTTGGAGATCCAAAACTGAGAGCGATGCTACAACTGATGGTCAGAGAGGAAATCGGGAGGACGTTAGGCACATGACGGCATATCAGTGGTCATTCCGAGTAGCAACCTCATCGGCGGGTTTGCAGGACGGCGGCGCGTTGAAAGCCCGTGGCATCACTGTTCCCGACCTGGCGCTGTACGATGACCATTCGCAGCGGTTAGCGCGGCAGGACGGGGGCCAGGCGCTGCGGGGCTTTGCCTGGTTGGAGTGGTTTTGGACCGAGATTGACGATATGAGCTTGTGGCGGCTGAACCAACTCATAGACGCGGCGTGGACGGCAGGTACACCGCTATATCTAACCACCGACATCAGCGGCAACGGGCTGCTGCCGGCGGCTTATTTCGTTGATCTGCAGGGGGTTCCGTTGCGCCCTGAAGCGAGACCCATCGCCCAGGCGCAGGGTCGAACGTTCAACGGGGTCACGTTCCGGGTCAACAACATCACCATCATCAACAATCCGGCGGTGGGGTTATAGCGATGCCTGACTTGCTCTCGACCGCCGACCAGGACTTGCTCCGGGATGCCGGGGCGACCCATAAAGCCGAAAAGCGGCTGTATCCATTTGGCGAGACCGTTGTCTGGAAGGGGCGGGTCAATGAGGCCAGCCCGGACCGGGGTCAATTGACCATCGCCTACGACGGCGGCGCGTTGCAGTCGCCTTTTGCCTCAGTATCGAACGACATCCAGCCGGGGATGCTAATTGAGTTCGGCACAACCGAGGAGGGTAACGACCTGGGGAGCAAGCGGCTGCTCCAATTCGGGGCGGAGGGGTCCGGGTCGTTGGTGGTCGATTGGCATGATAACATGCAGTTGGTGGACAACGCCTATATCACCATTCGCTTGCACCATCTCCCGGCCCCGAAGTTCAGCCACTTCACCGTCGCTGACGGGGTGCATAAGGACGGGCCACCAGCCTCGTTAGGCGGCGCTGGAGAAGCCTACTCAGACCAGAATGTGTCTCCGCCGCCGCAGCCTATCATCGGCTTGCCGCTAGTCATCGACCAGCAGGAATTGCCCGAATCGTGGTGGCTGACCCCCTCCATTGACCCGGTGAACGATGTGGTGGCGGCCTACCAGGGCATCGGGGCGGCGACTCAGGCCCTGGCCCGGCAAAACGTTGCCAAATTCGATGGGCAAGACCTGGTTGAGACTGGGACGGTGGGGTGGGCACAGGCAAGCGGTTGGGACTTGAGCGCGGCGGGCAACCGGCTAGAGACCCCCTTCAACCTTGAGTATGATTACACCGTTCTGGTGTGTTTGCAGTCATTTTCGGCCAGTTCAGGAGACCAGAAGGCCGCGTTTGGAATCCGAGACTCTTTGGGGGCTGAGGAGTTTTACGCCTCCATCAGGGCCACGGATTTGGGCGGCGCTTTTCAAGTGCGGCATGAGTTTCAACATGGGGGTGTTTTCAGTGCGCCCACATCAAACTATTTTTCTCCACTCCCCGCAAACTGGACGGTCGCCTTGGGCAGAGGGGTGTATGGCGTCTTGGATAGCACCACCTTAACCATGAACACCTTCACGTTCACGCCAGACCGCACTGGCCCAACCGGTCGGGCGCTCTGGGTGGGGGACATCAACGACACCTTGCCCGCCTCAACCTCAGAGTGGACGTTGCAGGTCCGAGCGATTGCGGTCTACAGCCGCCCGCTGTCGGCTCAAGAGATGACCACCATCGGCAACCAGATGCAGGCCCTGGCTTCGCCGGCCAATGGGCAGCCGAATGCCTACGCCCTCAACGCCTCCCGCTCCAAAGCCATTGCGCCCGGGGCAGACCTGACAACCGCCCCGGCCACTCAAGCCTGGTCAGTCTCCCCGGCCAGTCTGGGAACCATCGTAGACCCCACCGCTCAAGTGACCCAGTTTGTGCCGTCGAGCTACGGCAAGGGGATGTTGCGGTATTCGCAGGACGACTCCAACGGCAAGACCTCAGTCACCTATCGCCCCCTCATCGTAGAAGACCCAAGCGCCCCCCTACACATCCGGGAATATACCCCCTCCGACATTCCCCATGCCACCGACCAGTACAACATCGGACGGTCTTTCACCTTCACCTCGCCGGATACAAGCACACCCGGCAAAGGGGCCAACCCCGACACCGATTGGAGCGCCATCGGGCGGCTGACGATGTTTATTGAGACCCAAAGAGATTATTGGAGCGGGGTACTGCAAAAAGTCACCGTCCGGGATGATGCTGTCTACGACGACCGGCGGCATATCCGTTACGTGGGCTATGTGACCGATGAGCAGCGAGGGTTTGACGACGAGGGCAAAGGGCGCATCGTATTGCAGTGCCGCCAAGCGCCGCTAGCCCTCTATGGCTATGCTCAAACCCTGACCGGGGTCAGGGCGGCTGAGGTCGATAAATGGTACAAAATGAGCGGCGACCTGATGACCACTGAGGGGTTGTCATTTCATTACTTGTACTACCACTCCACCCTCATTCAGGTTATGGATGTCATTTTGCCCAGCGACCCGACCAAGCGGGGGGCGATGGAGGAGTGGGTGGCCGGTGATTTGATGGGCCGCTTTGCCACCGGGGTCAACGAAAAGCACCGGCTCTTGACAGTGACAATCACCCCGCAAGGAGAGCTTATTGTAGAGCCTCGTATCAATATGGAAGACCAGGCTGGACGGGATGCGGTCGGGACGGTGATGACCCTAGAGCCGGGGCATCTGGTAGACAGTGGCAAGGCGGAGATCCGCTATCTGCCCTCAGTCTCCCAGGTGTGGGCTGATGGCTTCCAATCCCCGGACGGCGTTTTGGGCAATGGTATCCCGCTTCGGTCAGTCTCGGACAATGTGCGGTTGCCCTATGGAACCGGAACTCAAACCTACCGGGGTCTTATCCCGGCTGACCAAACCGAACTCAACCGCTGGACGGGCCGCTTCCGGGATGTACTATCAGACGGGGTAGAAATCACCCTAAACTTCTCAGAAGCCTTCTGGGATGTGCTGTATGTGGCCCCCCAGCGTTGGTTTTTACTCGGCGGCGCACTAGCGGCATCGTTGCAGTCCAACCTGCGCGGAGCCGGCGACCTGGAGAATGTGCGGATGGTCCCGGTCCAGGTGGTGGCCCGCGAAGGCCGCATCGAGGCCACCTTTGAGGTAGAGCGCCCCGATGGGTTACCGGGGCGGACAGTGCCGATTCCGACCATTACGCCCGATTACGCCACCCAGAACGCCTTGCCTGCCGGCATCGTCTCACCGCCGGTTCCGAGCCAGATAATCGCCACAGGGGATAAAACGAACGGGATGGAGTTGAGACTTCCAGACGGCACGTGGGAGACCCGCAACGGAACCCTGACCGGCAACCAGAACGCCATCAACAGCCTGCATCGAGTGCCGCTATGGTGGCTACCCCAACAGAGCGCCGATGCCAATGATTCGCTCTGGCATCGGGCCACCGACGGGGGGCTGTTCTACAGCAACACCGGCGGTCTGTCCTGGGCCAATCGGACGCCGACGGTGACCGGGCTACCCGGCGCGGCCACTCAGTCTGATGTGCGCTGGCAGAGCGTAGTCACCTTCCAGGATGCCAACCGGGTGGGGCAAGTGGTCTGGGCCGCCGCCTGGGTGCTGGAAAGTGCGGTCTATTATAGCTATCTATTTCAATCATCGGACTTCGGAGCCGGCTGGACCCAGATTGCTCTACCCAGTGGCGATAGGGTCTTCAACATCGCCGCCCAGCCGCAGGATGAAACTCAGATTTGGGTCGCTTTCTGGGAGAGTGCGACCGGAACGCTCCGAGCAGGGCGGCGAGACAACACCGGGGTGACCGTGGGAACCGACGAGTCCTTTGGGGCGGCGACGATGGCTGAGGTCGATAACGAGACCTACTATATCAGGGTTGAGACCAAGATTGATACGGCGGTCTCGAACTATGGAATCCGGCCCTTTGTACGCGGGTTGATGGCGAGGACGGCATGACGAATGTATTTGATGTAACCCACGATTCTGGGGGGGCGCTAACTACTCACTATGACACTGTGACTGATGCAGGCTCTAATGCGTCCATAACAGGCGTGGCGGCCCTGGACGGCTCGTCTAATGGCGTGTCTCTACAGATAGATGATGCCAACAGTGTCTTTTTGCGAAAAAATTTTACAAACCCCAGCACAAATGAATTGAGGCTGCGGTTCCATTTCGATCCCAACAATATCACTATTCCAGGTTCAGGCAAGGCAGATGCCAGCAGTTTTATTATCAGAGTTAGAATAAGAGATGGCGCAGGGGGTTCTGATAATGTAACTGTAGATATTTATTGGAATAATGGCGCGTTCAACATCAGGGCTACTAACCGTTGGGGCACTGATGGCGATCCTACGGTTACAACATTTTTTGAGGACAACTCTTTATCTGACGCACCGCATTGTATAGAGATAAGAATTGTCAGAGCATCAGGTGCGGCAGCTAACGACGGTGAGTTACAGGTTTTCTTAGATGGTGTCTCGCAGGCTTCGAGTAACGGAGAAGACAATTACGACTCGTTTCCAAACCTGGTCAACGTTGACATATCAACTGATAGCGGTGCAAATGCGGATGGCGTTAGCGGGACGGTGTATTTTGACGAGTTGGAAATGGATGACGATGATACTGTTAATCTGTGTGCTGGTGCGTCTCCTAGCGTCTCGCACCTGTGGCACTTCAACGGAACATCTTGGGTCAGAATTGACGATTCCGGCTGGGCGGCCAGCCCCATCAGAGCTTTGGAGGTCATTCCAGGAACCGACTTTGATGAACTCTACGCCGTTGCAGGCGGCAACGACGTGCAGCAAACCCTAAACGGCGGCACGTCTTGGGCCAGCCGAGGGACGCTGACCAACAACCCGGTCTCATCGGAGATTGTAGACGGCGGAGCCGCCGGGCTGGACCTGATAGCCCATCACGAAGCGCCGGCAGCGGTCAAAGTTGAGCGGATGACTAACCTTCAGTCAGGGACACCCGCAGTGAGCGACATAACCGGCAATCATTCGACAAATGGCGACGGCTCCGACGTGGTGGGGGTCGCCTGATGACCTTCATCCGAGATACCCAACGCATCCGAGAACAATTCAAGAGCGACTTAGAGCCACGGGTTGAGACCAAATTCGGCCTGGTCAAGGCGGTCGATGGCGACATCTACGCCGGTGACGATTACCACGTTTGGGTGCAGGAAATTGGGGGGGACATCATGCCCTACCGGGTCTATGTCCCCGACGAGAGGCCCCTAGCTGAGGGCATGGGGGTCTACTTCCGTAGAGACCCGGTTAATTCCGAGCGATGGAAAGTCATCGACCTAAGCACCTCTCCCTACGCTCAGCAGCCCGATGTGCTAGCCACCTTCCCCAGCGCCGGTATCCAGCAACACGGACGGTCACATATCATCAATCGCCCGGCGGGATACATCGGTTCCGACCCGCTTGATGTCACTGATGATATGCTGGTCTCCTTCCGGGTCAGTCCGACCAATCCCCCGTCAATGAAAGTGTCAATCAACCCCGGCACATATTCCGGGGCGACTAACTATGAATTTCATCGCTCTCCATTCCTCAGCGAGGATATGACCGCTCGCATCCCGGCCAATCCGGGGGAAGCAAAGCTTGTGGCTGTCGGGTTGGACAATACGGGGGTCTTGCAGTACACCGAGGGGGCGGTCTATTCTAACGATGCCCCCTTTGTGCCGACCACGGCGCTGCCCGCCGTTCCCATTGCTCAGGAACTACTGGCTATTGTACGGCTGTGGCGCGATGGTAGCGGTACGGCGATGACGACTATCACCAACGCCGAGTTTGACCAGACCCGGCGAGGCAAGGCGGGGGGCGGCGGGAGCAGCCTGTGGACTGAGAATGGCGGCGACATTTACCGGGGAACGGGGAATGTCGGCATCGGATTAACCGCGCCGGTTGAGGCCCTGGATATGATGCGCGATGGGTCTAATATCGTTTTCCAGATGACTAATTATTACAACACCGGGAACCCTCTGATTAGGGGACGCCGCGCTCAAGGGTCGGTGGGAACGCCGGCAGCTATCGCCGATGGGCAGACAATGCTGGCTGTGAGAGGGGAGGGTTATGGAACAGATGATTTCTATAATTCGGGGCAATCGAGTGTTGAGGTAGATGGTATACCATCCGGCAATGATATACCGGGTCGCCACGTTTGGTATACGCATGCGCTCGGCGATACCGTGGACTCGGTGACTGAGCGGATGCGGTTAACCAGTGAAGGGAAACTAGGGCTTGGCACAACAACTGTTCCGCATGGGGGTATTGGGCATGCGTTACTGGCCCTGGACGGCCCTAATAATGATGGAGATGGCCCTCATGTTCAATATACCGTGGCTACGGACGATTATCCGGTAAGACAAGATTTAGTTTGGTCACACGACAATGCAGCCATATCGTTTGATACTTATTGGGATGCTGTCGATAACAGATGGGAAATAGCCCATTCTTCATGGATGGCTCAAATCTATAAGTTGTCTGATTCGCTCAGGATCAGAAGTGGTCCAGGAGGCACGCCCGGCAACCCAGGTACGTTCGCTGACCGATTGTATATCAACTTGCCTGATGGATACATTGGGATAGGCACTAGCAGTCCGCAAGGCAGGTTGCACGGATACAATGACATAAGTGGCTTTCTCCATTGGATGTATGATGGGCTAGACGGCACAACCCGCACGGTAATCCCTGATGGAGCAGGGGACGTTCAATATTATCTGGGCGGCCACTATGTTATCCGTGACTCTGCCGGGGCGACCAATGGCGGCACTATATTCGTCACGCCAACGAATAATCAGGTGTTACTGCTGGCGAGCGGCAACCAATTTGCTATTTTTGTCGCGGCGGATGGGGCGGTAACGGTCCGTCGCGTGGTGGCTGGAACGCCGGCTACAACGGCCAAAGTTGCGCTTTGGCTACTATGGATTTAAGGAGAATGATATGGCTATAGCATTTGACCACGTAAATCAGATTAGAAGAAAAATCGGAGAGTTGGTAGGTATCTGGGGCGACCTGGAACTGCTGAAAATCGAGTACCAAAAGCTCGATTTGGGCAACGTGCTAACCGATGACGATTTCGCCAATTCGGACATCACCAAGCAGGAGTTCGTTGACGGTATCGCGGCGACGCTGGCTGTGATGGCCGCTCTAGATACCAACGGGACCAACCTGTTCAAGGTCAGTGACGGGGGGCATCGGTGATGGCTGAGATAAAAGAGTTAGAAGACAAAATCATCCAATCCGCTGACCTTCAGACTGACGTGCCGCCCCAGCAGGAAGAACCACCCATGCAGCCTGTGCTGCTCTCAGAGGGCCACCTGCGATTTCTGATGAGTTGCGTCAGCTTCACCGCCAACCACGGCGGCTTCACGGGCAGCGTTGACGAAATAGCCGCCATGGTCAACCTCTCCAAGGAAGCGGAGTTCATCATGGTCGGTCAGGTGAACTGGCAAGGGCAGCAGAGGCAGGGGGCGGGGTAACGATGACCCAGCAACAGATGATAGTCATTCAGCTAAAACGGGCCTCGACCGCCAGGAAATTGCTCCGTGCGCCACAATCGTTCATGGGACAATACGAGCTGCTACGTAAGCGCAATTCCCGCTTAGAGGCTGCAAAAGCGGCCTTTAGGCTTACGCTGCTGCTATTCAAACGCCATCGGGTGAGCCAATGAGAAGCGCAAAGCAGTTGCTTGAGGCGCTCACCGAGGCGTTGCCGCCGGGGGAGGGGCAACGGCATAGCATCACCGTTGCAGACGGCAACCTGGCTGTCACGCTGATGCTGGGTGAACGCTATGTGCCGGCCTATCTGGAAGATGAAGACCTGGACAGGCCGGCAGGGGAGATAGCTGAGGAGATTGTCGGGTTGATTAAGGCGGAACATCCGCAGTTGGTTGGGGGAGAGGGAAATGGCTCTCAGGACTGATTTTTTTCTAACTGCTCCCAGAGCCATTTCTGCGCTTCTTCAACCGTTCTAAATGCTCGTGCTTCCAAAGCGTCAGCGACATACAGTTCCCACATTCGAGACAGCCCATAGAGTACTGTTGTCGAACCCACGGTCACAATTAATATATCCGGGTTTATCGCCGCCGCCTCCTTGTCTTTGGCCGCAAGCCGCTGGATGTCAGCCCCTGATACAGCGACCTTATCAGCCTCAGTAAAATCGCCCAGTTGATAGCGGATTGCCTTAATCTTGGCCGGTGTTTCATAAATCTCAGCAAGGCAAGCTATCAATTCATCGCCGGTGACAATCCCAACCCCTTTTACAAGAATCCCACCATCATCGAGATAAATAGTTTCGACTGGCATAGATGATACCCCCCCCAGGTATATATTGTCTTTTGAACGAAACTATAACTTATGACCCGCCTAAAATGCTCCCGCCTGAGCGTCTATTTTAATCCCAATCGTACTTATCGCACATTCTGAACCTTGGCAATGGTCTGCCTGTACGCAACGCACCCTTGACCTTCGCCCGGCGGCTCTTGCGCCGCAGCCGCTTCCAGTTTGAAGGAATGTATTGTTTGCCGCGTCTGTACGTTCGTGTCATGCGGATAGTGTAGCACAAAGGGGCGCTGAGTGAGCGGGGCTTTGTTTATTTGAGGATTGGGGACTTCCGCCCCGGCACGGTTTTTCCAGCTTCACCGGGTAGGCAAAGCCGTTCTTGCTTTTAGCGCCCCTATGTGGTCGTCGCCAAGAGCACAGAGACAACAACTGCTAAAATGTGAATATAGACTGTGGGTTCTCTGATTTTATTCGGGCGTAATAATTAAAAACATATAGATCAGTCATCCCAGCGATAAAGTCACATATTATACGCGCCCGCTTCTCTGCCGGCACGTGATCAAATATCATTTTGCAGTCTTCAGGAAGGAGACAAGATCCCCTTTTCTCATTGAGCGTATCAAATAGCACCTTGAGTATTTCTGCCCCTCTATATTCATTAGTCTTAAGCCGTGAAGATTCGATTTGAGTAACATAATTAAAGTGCTTTAGTACCATGATCCATCTGTTCTCAGCTTCAGGTAATTTCGGCTTTGAAAGGATTAAGTTGTTCTGGTCAATCTCTAACGTGGTTTCTCGTATAAACTTTCCAATAAGTCGAGATATTAAGCGTGTCCTGTAATAACCATTGCTGGCTAAAAATTGAGACGCTTGGTATATCATCGATGTTTGGGATAATCCTGGGCTTTTTGTTGTGACTAGATGTCTGAAGTCAAGCCAGTCAGGACTATCTAACTTGATTTCTGTATTGAATATTTCGACTAACGTTTCTTGGACTTCTTGGGGAGAAAAATTTAACCCTGTGCTTTTTTCAATTTCTTGGGACACTTTCTCCGTTAGGTTTCGATTGGCAGCAAGCATGTCAATTGGCTTTAAAAAACCCGCTTTAAAAGTGTCTTCTAGATCATGTGTTGAGTAAGCTATATCATCCGCCAAATCCATAATGCTGCATTCAATAGTTTTTAAGTTCCCTTGTGGCACACTCGGAGCAACATGACTACGAATTCGTTTAACAAGTACCTCTTCCTCTTGATAATACCCTTTTATCAGTCCTTTTTCTTTTTTTGGCTTTTCCTTCGGTAATACTCTGTCATACTTAAGAATTGATGCCAATGACCGATAAGTCAGATTTAACCCTAATCGATGGTCAATCCCCCTCTCTATATTGAACCCTTGAGTCGCCCGCCATTCATCATCAACAACAGCACGCTTCTCCAATTTGGAAAGTACTCGCAAGGTTTGGGCATTCCCTTCAAATCCACCGTTCCCCTTCATCAATCGATCTAGGGCATATTCTCCGCTATGACCAAATGGAGGATGGCCAAGATCATGAGCTAAGGACGCGAATTCCACCAAATCTGTATCTATATCTAAGTCGTACATATGGTTAAATCGGATGGCAATTGACTTGGCGATCTGTGCCACTTCCATCGAGTGCGTTAATCGATTCCTGAAAAAATCTGATTCGACACCAGGGAACAGTTGCGTCTTGCCTTGAAGCCGCCTGAAGGCGGGGGAGTGTACAAGGCGTGCATAATCACGTCTAAAAGAAGACCTGTACTCCTCCTCCTCTGGAAAATAATCAGGATTATAGTAGACCTTGCTCTCTCGGCGAACATCATTTTCAGTATACAAGCTTTTCATGTTTCAGACTCCTTATAAGCGATCATTTCTCTAATCACTGGCCCACACCTTTAATTGTCAAATTCCATGTTGCGAGAAATATTTTAGGGGTTTTGTGGAATAGTGCCAATGAAAAGTGTTGCAGTTTACCAAGAAGCGACTGAGGTTATTTGGATAGTTTATCGCAGGGAAGGGGTTGCTTCCCCGTGCTAATACTGCTGTTATGTTGTATAATATGTATAAGAGCACTTCCAATGTCTCTAACCAAACTTCGCATAGTACTGCAAGCCCACTCCCCCGGATAGCCCCAGAATCGGCCTTGGCAACCGGCGGCGATTCTGGTACAATTCCCCCAACAATTAAAAACGTGCGAAACCCAAAAATCCTTCGCACTAAAGATATATCAAAAGGACTGGTCTCTTAAGCAAGCCAGTCCTTTTACTTTCCCCAGACCCCCCTACCTCGCTGAAAATTTGCGAAAAATCGCACAGTCCTATGCGAAGGACATTTGTTCTACATCAAGGCGCAAAAAAAGAGCCTCCCTCACGAGGCTCTTGGTAAGTGGTCTACTCGATTCGGGAGAGTAGACCGGGATAGTTTGAGATAAGCACCTGCGCCACTACTTTGGAGCTATAACTTTTCATATGAGCCGGAAAACCGGCCTGTCCCGCATCGGCCTTCGCTGGCCCGACTAAATCCGCGTGTTTGTCGTCAACTTTGCCCTTGCGGGCGCTATGCCCCGGCTCGACGCCGGGGGTTGTGGGAGCGGACTGCTTTGATTACATCTCAACCCAGTCAGTATAATACCCAAAATCACCAAATTGAATAGGATTCTCAACCTCATCGAGGCCAGTCAAAACACCCACCCAAGCGCGGCGAGCGACCTCGTTGCCGTCTCTGTCTTCGATGGTGATTGGTTGTTGGGTGTAGGATGCGTCCTCGTCTGCTTTTGTCATAGCGTCCCAAAGGTCGCCATCAAACTCAAAATTCCCTGCGCCGGTGTGGTAATTGATTGTATAAGTCATTTCTCTTTTCCTTTCCTGCGTATAAACTCGCTCGACGCATCGAGCAATAACCTGAGTATTATGCCGAGCGGCAGGCAGCCCCCACCACTCGGCCAACTTCGCTATCATCCTTAGTGTCTCATCATCGGCTTGGTAACTGAATTGTTTCATTTGTGTGTGTTGCCGGTTACGATGCCACCGGCTGGGCTGTTCGATTTTAGTAAGTCTTTTTCATCCAAGTGTGGATGCGTTCCACATCTTCGTATGACCCAACTTCACCCTCGCTGAGGAGCATTAAGTCGTCCTCAGCCAAGGGAGCATCATTGGGGTTGACCAGGGCGGATAGCTCAGCGTCGATTTTGTCAATTTTGGCATAGATGGTGGAGTTATCATTGCCGTACACAGCACTATCGTATAGTTTGTTTTTTCGTGTGATTAGTTCGTTTACTTTTCTGATATAGTCTTGGTAAGTCATTTTCTGTGTCCTTTCATTACTGTTATTGATTAACCTTACCCCTTTATTATAATACGTTTATCGTATGTTGTCAACCCTTTTCCCCCAAATTAGTACCAATGGCCTAGTCCCGAATCGAGGCGCAAAAAAAGAGCCTCCGACGTGGAGGCTCTGGATGATCGGGCGGCTACTGCAACCTTGCATCTGCCTCGTGTTGTTCCACAACGAACCCATCATCTGTTAGAATGACTTGCCCTATCATTTCGCCGGTTTCGTTATCGTAAATATCCCAGGTTGGAAACTCGGCTTGGTCATCGAATTCGAGGACAACTCGGTTTTCCATGTTCCCTCCGCTACTGCCCCGGCCCGATGCCGGGGGCTGTGGGGGCTAGTCGGCTGACTGTTGCCGTTGCTGTAACTCCGCCTCAATCGCCGTGATTCGATGCTGGTACGTCTCAGCTTCTTTCGTTGCGCGGGTGTGGTACGCCGTGCCGGGTTTGTGGCGGGCGACCACGGTTTGCTTGGCTTCAAGCGCCTTTTGCGCCTGAATTAGAAGGCGTTTGAGGCGAGCGATGGACATTCGGGTGAGGCTCATGATTGCTCCCTGGCTGGTCTGCCTGGATTCCCTGGCCTCAGCGCCTCAACCTCACCTGGCGTGAACACCCACACGCCTCGGCCAACCTGCCAGCCGAACGAGCCGCGTTGCTCACGGATTCTTGATGCTCTGGTGTTGATACTCTGACGACTGACATTGTACAACTCCGCAACGTCAGCCGTTGATTGCAGTGACATCAGAACTTCATCACGGGTAATTTGCTCGATTACGTGGCCCACTCTCTTTAGCTCATGGGCCACCCGCTGACGGGATAGCGATTTGACACTATCGCCGCCAAACAGGTTATCTAGCGAGCGTTTGATTTCACTATTCATCAAATAGGTCGCTCCAGTCGTCAGCGTCGCTTTCGCACCTAATATATTTGACTTCTTCCGCTTGGTTAATTTTTGCAATATCTTCCATTATGCTTATTGGATTTTGATAGACAGAAATACCGGTTTGTGTTTTTCTATTGTCAACCTCGACAAACATTTTGACAGAAGTTGCACCCCTCCCGAATTCTTTCGATATTTCTTGGTGCGCTTTTAATTCGTTTATTAATCTAACCATTTTCTTTACCTTTCTGCACCTTGTGGTGCAAGTAACTGTTGCTTGTTGACTACAATTATACGCTATTTGTAGTCCGTTGTCAATAGTTTTCTATAGGCATAATGGCCTAAATCATACGTTCTGTTTCCTCGCAACAAAAAAGCCGCCCCCTCGGACGGCTCCCGCTCCCGGCCTCAGCCCCGGCTCTCCGGCGGACTGACCAACCGCAGCGGCTCCACGTCGGCGCGGTCGTAGTCAATCCGGTAAATGTGGTCATCGGCGTCCACCACCTCGCACCACGTAGCACGGATGGTGACCACGCGGCACACCATGCGCTCGCCGGTTCGCCGCCAGCGGACTACCACCGGCTCGTGGAGGATGATGGTGTCAGTCATCGCTCAATCCCCCAGCCGCAACATCGGCGGCGCTTCTACGCGCACGGCGGGCTGCGCTTCGAGGCGGGCCGCGAGGTGCGGGCCGAGGCCGCGACTCGTCAACACGGCTACCACGCCGGCCACAAAATCCGCGCTCGGTTGGCCGTCGGTGGAATGGTAATGCGTGGTCAAAATGGCCTCAGCCACGTCCAGCAACTCGTCATGTTGTGTCATACCTATCGGCGCGTCTCGCCAGTTCATGATTGTTCCCTTTTGCGGTGGAGTTTCACCAAGCCATTTTCGTAATCAACGTCACCGGCCTTCCATCCCTTGCCTTGGTCGCGGGCACATTGATTAGCTGTGCGCCCGTTACCCTCGATCCAAATGGTTTCGTAATCTGGCGATAAGTCTTTGTACAAATCAATTGCACCGCCAATCCAATCAAATATACTAAAGTCTATCATCATTCTATGTCCCCGGTGGCTGGCGCGGGTGTGTCCGCATCCGCGCCGCTTTTCTCTCTAAATCCGTGCGATCCGTGCGGAATCGTAGTTCGGATCGCACGATTCCACGCTATTTCTCCGAAAAACGTGCAATGATAGCGTCTATCTCTTTGAGTTGCGGCCCACTAGGCCGGCTGTTCATCGGCTGGCCGTTCCGCAGTTCATAGAGCCGCCGGTAAGCCGCCGACTTGGAGCCGCCATCTGCTATCACCTGGTACGCCTCCCATTCCGCGTCCGGCGCAACTGTAGCATTGAGAATCGACGGCGCGGGCGCTTCCAGCAGCGCAACCTCCTGCGGCGATTCCTCTACCGCTTGCGCCTGGCCGTGAACCACGAACGGGCCAGGGTGCGCGTATCGCTGAGATTGCATCCCGTCGCCATTCATCCAATCGACCATAGCGTAGCGTTCGTTGGTGCTGGCGTCATAGCGGAGATACACCACGGCATCGAAACATTCTTTGAGGTCACTAGCCCCCTTCAACCCCAGCGCCTTTACCCGGTCACTATGGACACCCCACACGCAATTCATACCTACCTTGCGCCCTTCGGTCAGCGCCGGAATCGAGTAGCTCTGCACATTGTAGCCCGACTCGCGCAGGAATTGGGGCAATAACGTAAACTCATCAATAAACGTGCTGACGGGCGTAAAATCGCTGTTTCCGGTTGACCATTTTTCATAGCGTTTATGAAGACGCTCAGTAAGCGCAATCATCGCATCTCGGATGGCGGCATATCTGCGCCCGATTCCGATGACATCACCCCGCCATTGGGCCGGTTGTGCGTGGCTATCGAGGATGACGGTTTTACCGGTCTGTACCCGCATCGCCTCAAGATGTTGCAGCAGCGAGGTCTTACCAGCGCCTTTTTTGCCGACGACGAGGATATTGTCACACCGCTCCAGCGAGGGAAGTAACGGAACCGGCGGCGACTCTGCCAGTGCAGGCAATTGTTGGCTGGCGAGTTTGGCGGTCATCGCCGGGTATGCGCTGATGTCCATGCCGGCAATGGTTTTCGGCAGAGCCATACCTCGCATGACCTGTTCCGCTAAAAGGGGCAGAAAATCACGCTGGGCCAGCAAACTGAGCCGCTCGCGTTCAATGGTCAGGGTAGACCGTTCGGCGGCTTCCTGGCGTTCGATGTTGCTAATCTGGATGCGATTCTTGGCTATCCAGATATGAGCCACGCCGCCCGCGACGGCAGACAACCCCAGGCAGACCATGAACACAGCCACAATCCAGGGAGCTAGCACCGTGATTGTCTCCCAGGCCAAATAAATTGTCAGACCGCCCAACACGGTCACAGCGAGAATTGAACCTACGCCGATAATACGACTGGCAATCCTGAGAGTATCCATGCCTCTATGCCTCCCTTCGCCGTTTCTAGTGCAACCCACATTATGGCTACCCAAGCAATCGTCAGCCCCCCGGCCAGCAGCGTCCCGCGCACCTGCAACCGCTGACTGCTATGCCACACATATGCCTCGATGAGCAGCGCCCGGTCATCAACCCACCCGGCCAGCCGATGCGCGGCATCAACCAGCCACAGGAGCCAGGCGGCGCTGACGAACGCCCACGATGGCGGGTCGGATTTCACATAAGTGCCGCGCATGTTACGTCGATTATTTGATTTTTCAAAATCATAAAACTTTGGGATTTGGGATTGGGATTGTAAAATGTGGGTGGTCATCGAAAGATTTCTCCTTTCGCTGGCTGGGCCGTCTCGGTCTCACCACCGGGGCGGCTTCTTATTTGAGGTTCTTTATCGCTTCTGCTAAATCTAAATTGTAAGCGAATTTCGGGCTGGTCGATTCGGTCTGCAATGTTTCAATATCAACCGCATCTGACTCTATAAGTTTTTGTAGTTCTATGATTGCCAGAGTCACCACCTGACTCTGTGGGACACCATACCTGATTGACCATTTTTTTAGGATTGCTTTTACTTCCGGTTCAAGCTCAAGCGTGATTCGTCGCGCCCGGGTCCGCTCTTTTTTGTCTTGTTCTTTTTTGAGTTTGTCTAACTCGTCTTGAGGCGTTAAAAACGATGTAGGAGACGACAGTTGGCTTTTCCACCCTTCCCCCGCCTCTTGAGTCTTTTTCACCAAATCATCTCTCTTAGACACGCTGCAAGACCTCCTTGGTCAGTTCTCGATATGCACTCGCCCCAATGCTATCGACTTCGTACTGCGATACGGCCACACCCTCTAACGTGGCCTCTGGTATCCTCACATTAACGGGTATATGAGAATTAAAAACACCGCTATTGAATTTGTCTTTGGCTAACTGCTTGATGGCATCGGATAACGAATTTCGCTTGTCAAACATTGTCAAAACCACGCCCAATAGCTTTAGATTCTCGTTTGCTTTTGTGGCTTCACCAATAATGCCCATCAACTGTTGAGTAGCAAAATAGGCGTAGGGGTGAACTTGAAGCGGAATAATATAATGAGTTGCCGCCATCAACGAGTTAGCAGTTAAGAAACCTAGTGATGGTGGCCCATCAATAATAATAAAATCGCAGGCATCCCTGATGGGGGCTATAGCCTGTTGTAATTTTATATTCCTATCGAAAGCGGCAGCGAATTTGATTTCGGCTTCGGATAATTCCAAATTGGCGGGGGCGATTGCTAACCGATCAGTTAAACCTACTACGCAACTCAAAATATCTTCCCCCTGCAAGGCATTGTAAATTGTTGGGCCGGGGGCGGATGTAGGGTCTGCATATTTATTTAACCCGCATCCCATTGTAAGATTGCCTTGGGGATCGAAATCAATTAACAGCACCTTTGACTGATTTGCGGCTAATTCATATCCCAAATTTTGGGCTAGAGTAGTTTTTCCGACGCCGCCCTTTTGACTGACCACAGAAATTACTACAGACATTTTACCTCCAATGTTTCAAGGTGCTACGTTGTAATACGCCCAAGGTACGACTAAGATACTGGCAGGGTATCACAAGCAAACCACCTTGTCAAATATCAAAAAGCCATTTTTTTGATTTCAGGTGATTTTCGAGGAAAAGTGACTTATGGATGCCTAACTTTCTTAGATCGCAATTTTTTGGAACCCCAACAAAAAAAGACCCGGTAAGCCGGGTCTCCTCGTCCACTTCTAGCAGCTTGGCAAACAGCGTTACCCAGTCGGTCCGCTTGTCGGGCGGCACATGCTCACGTAGCAGCTCCGCTGTTTCCTCGATGAGCAACAATGCCCTCACCCTGGCTTCTTTGCTACGCTGCTCGCGCCGGGCGGCAGCTTCCGGGTCATCGCCGTTGGGCTTCGGGTTATTCATCCGGGCATTGGTCCATTACATATTCAAGTGTGTCAATCAATCGCTGCTCGCTAAGATACATAGTCCAGTAAGCATTGGACCTTTTCATATCATCACGGCCAGCGGCTTTTCGTGCCTCCTGCTCAAACTCCGTCTGTTCTTCTCTCAACTGTTGCAGCCGTTCTTCGACCACGCTGAACCACTCAGGCGGCGACTTGGCGAACGCCGAGAATTTCAGCATTTCATCATTGGTTAACTCGACAATTGGATTGCCGGTTGTCGATACGCCTATCTGTCTCATTGCGCCTCCCACTCGTCCAGTTCCAGCAGCTTGGGGGCATCAATCAAGCTCACTATGAAATTATAGGGCCATCCGCCGCCTGCCGCCTCAATCCGCTTAGATATATCCAAAATGTTGTTGTGGTCATCGACTGAGATGCCCAGGCGCTCACATTCTCGTTCTTGCCACGCTTCAAATTGGTTCACCCCGCCTCCCTTTTAGCCCGCTGTAGCAGCTTGGTAGTCACACTCTGGCCCAAGACCGCGATGGTCTTGAGCCGCTCATCAAAGAACGGATAGCCTTCGACAATCAAGGCGTCCTCCGGGTCTTTGATGGACTCCGCTACTCTACGCCACTGTTTAGCAGCAATGAAGACAATGTAGGTGGTCTCCTTGTCCGGCGGCTTGGGTAAGCCCTTCGGAAGCGAAGGGGCCTTGGTGCTTTTCATGGTGGTCAGCATCACTTGCCCTTTGTCGATGAGTTTGCCGGGTCTGCCAATGAGCGTTAGTTTCACGGTTTGTACCTCGCCTGATGTGGGTTCAATTTCAGTGAAGATGTCCAGTCGCTCTTCCCAGCGGAAGGGCTTGGGCTTACTTTGCTTGCCTTTGCCCTTGCGTTTGTGGGGGTAGGGGAATATCTGACGCTGGGTTTCCTTGGGCAACCGGCCCCGCGCCAGGTACAAGTAGACGCCGCCGGGGGTGCGCCGTCGCTTCTGGTTCTTGGTCTGCATGCCGCCCTTGGCTTCGATGTCCAGGGTCTCAGTTAGCCAGGCGCGGGCTTGGTCTTCGCCGACGGCTTCGATGATGGCCTTGATTTGGGCCTGGGCGGGTGGGTTGGTTTCGCTCAGTTGCGCGGCGATGTCGGCCACGATGTAGGTTGTCGATTGGTCGGGGTTAGGTGGTCGTCCCATGGGATTAGTCCTTAGTCTTTGCTGGGGATATTGTACCACAGGTTAGGGGGGCTACGCCTCGCCTTCCGTCGGTTCCTCTGGCTCCATGGCGGCTTGCACAGAGCCGTTATCTGCGCCGCAAATCCAGCAATGCAGCCGACCATCAATGTTGACGTGCGGAGCGTCGCCGCAATTTCCACAGAGCCACGTATGGCTATTTGCTGATACTTCGCCCGTTCGGATTTCGTTCATGCCTTCACCCCTCTCAGCCAGTGCCACCGTGCTGCAAAAACTCAGTAGCGCGTTTGTGGATATTGGGCCATTTCTTCCAGGTGCGGGGCGGTGGAGCGCCCAATAGCGCCCTGATGATTTGGCGGGCTTCGCACAATTCGTTCTCACATTGGCTTTGGTCACGCGGGACGAAATGCTGGGTGATTTTCCATGCCAGTCCTCGGATATTGAGATCAGTCCATTCAGGGTCAGCGCCGTTTTCGATAGCGCCGTCGTACCATTCTTCGGCAAGCTCAATCGGTGTCATCGTCTACTCCTCTCCCCAGCGGCCCGACCGCAGCCGGGGCGCTGGGGGTGCTACGATTTGGTGTTAGGCTGCGCCTTGGCTATAGCTTGTTTTGCCATCCGTAACGCAACGTCCGTTTTCTCTAATTGAAGCGATTTTTCCCACGCCTCAACAAACGCATGGCACGCGGCCAATAGGTCAGGTGCGGCGGCTATCAACCGGGCATTGGCCGCTTTTTCGGCTGGATACCGCCGACTGTTGCCGGTACTAGCAATGCTACTGCCATCAGCCCCAATGATAGATTGTCCCATGCCTCGCCGGATAGCCCTCCACGGGCCGTCTGAATGTTGCATTGTCAATCCCTTCCGGGGCGGCTACTAAACCGCCCCGCTGGTGTGCTATGTTATTTCGCAAACGCCGCTTCTCTGGCTTCCGCATCAACCTCGCCGAAATGGGCTTCCAAGTCCGCCTCGGCGGTTTCCGCTTCTGGCTCACTCTCCGCTTGCCGCTGTTCGTGCGCGTAATTCGTGAGCAGTCCGATTAGCTCGACCCAGGCCTCGGTATCCTTAGCAGCCGGCCAGCGAGCCGACCCGCTCATCTTCTCCCACGCGCCCTTGAGGTGATGGATGTTGTCATAGTAGCCGTCTGTCTGAGCATTGACCTTGCCCAGCGCCCGGTCTGCCAGTTCGGAGACCGTGAGCATTTTCTTGCCGTTCCCATTGGACTGTGCGGGTTGGGCAGGTTCTGGTTTCGGCGGCTGCTCAGGGGCCGGTGGCTGTTCCGGCTCCGGGTCAAAGGCAACCTCTGTCACCGCCTCAGTTTCCGGTGCGTCCAACATCAGCACCTCGCTATCATCCGGCTTGGGTAGCGCGTTGGCTTCCATCGCCGTGAGCGTGGCGTTAGCCCACACCGGCAATGGCTCAATCATCAACAGCCACTTTTCGCGCCGTACCCGCTTACCCTTGCCCGCTGGCGTGCTAATTTGCCGGGGTCTGCGTCTCAACACGAACGGCACACCACGCAAACTGCGACCGATTAACTGAAAGCCTGATAGCGTCTGGTGCAACGTGATAATGTCGTGGATACTATGGGTCAGCACCGTCACATAGGCCAGCCGCTTTAGCTCAGGGATGATGACCTTGAGCCGGCCAACCTCTTTGCAATCACCAGGGCAGGGTATCGGGTCACGGCTGTATGTGCCATCGTCTTTGAGCCAGATTTCGCAGGTCTCGCCATCACAGCGATGTTGCAGCCCACCCGCTTTCCAGGCTTCTTTAGCCGTCATAAAATTCTCGTCTACGGTATCGAAGGGAAGAAACACGTTAATATCATTGGCCTCTTTACCGTAGGCGTCACTGAACATTTTAGCCGCTAAATCATCTTCGGTATCGAAGCGGAAATAGGTCAAATCCTTGCCGGGTCGGTTGCCGCTTGGCTTTTCTTCGCCTTTGCGGAGCCGTCCGATTTCGGGAAACGAAGCGCCTTGGTCGGTCAATCCTCGAATTGCCATTGTTCCTCACCTTTCTTCTGATAATAATTACCGTTGCCGTTGTAGGCCAGTTCCATGATTTCGTTTTGTACTTCCTCTGGTAGCCCCAAAAATGCCTTCTCTACCTGCGCTCTTTGGTTTGAAATAATCGGCATCGCCTGCGCTTTCACCGTCGCCTTGGCCTGCTCAAACAAGCTGCCCCTGACCTTTTCGGGGTCGTCTTCATCGTCCAGGTCGGCCCACAGCGTAATACCGATATGGGCGCTGTTGTAATCGCCTAAATTGAATTTGCGTTCGTAAGTTGCTGATACTGTTGTTATCGTTGCCATCATTTATTCTCCACGGCGGCTGAGGCCGTATGCCTCGCCGCCGAATTGGGATATTTCGTCATCCTCCGTTGGGTTCGTGACCCAATCGACTTCTAGCACCTTATCAATGTCACTGTCGTCCAGCACGCAATTTATGCCCGATTCCTCGCACGTCGGCACGAATTTGCACTTGCCGACCGCGCAGCCGGCGAGCGCGGTGTCTTCAAGCGGTGTGCGCCCCGACCAGGTGTAACCGGGCAATGTGTACGACACGCCGCCGGGCGTGACAATTGTATGCTTCGGTATTATACTCATAATCGTTCCTTTCACCTTAATGATTGGGATACCCCCGCCGTCAGTGCTTGCAGGCTTGTGGCGGCGGGGGATGCGGGGTTAGCTGGGGTTCTGTTTGCGTCGAGTTAGAATTGCTTGCAAGAACACTACAAAATCCCGACGCTCTTGCAAGCCAATGGCTTTGGCGCCCATCAAAAAAGTAGCCATTTTCCCGTTACTTGTTGCTCCCTGAGCTTTGGAAATAAGTTTGTAGCCTTCAATTTCCTGTTCAAGGTCGATAATTTCTTTCTTCGTGTCTTCAATGTCTCTCTCAATAACTTCATCTGGAATTGAGCTATGAATTTCAAGGTGTTCGTCTGTTATAACGAGTGGATATTTAGACATTGCCTCCCTCCTCTTGGTATGCGTCAATCTCAAAAAATTCTTCTGGCAATATTGGAAACGGTGAATTGATATTGCCGATTTGCCCTGCCCGCTTGAATCTCACGAAGCCATTTTTACGGCTAACAATCTCAACCGTTTCACCTACTCGACTTTTTATTAAATCGAACGCATACGGTATTCCGTTTTTTTCAAAAATAAGCACACCTGTAGGCCCTACTCTTGTGGGTTCAGGTGTTTTTATGGTTGCGGTAGCATTTGCTGATTTCACTTGCACTACATCTCCATTTCTGGCATAATTTCGTAATCAATCGTTTGTTGTATCGGGGGCCGGCAGTGTTCGTCGCACTGACCGGCCCTTTCGCGTTGGCCCGCTTGTATCGCGCTTGCCTGGGCTAATGCGCCGTTATTGCCGAGTTAACGCCGTCAGCGTGGCGCTTTGTTTGCGCGGTTAAAGTCCGCTCGCCTGCTGGCTCTGCGTCTGTCCGGGCTTGCCACCGGTCGCCGTAGCGAGCCGCATTACAGCAGGCGGCGCGATGGCCGCTAGAAGGGGATTTCGTCAATTGACAGTGAAGGAGAATCTTTCATTATGTAGAATTTTCGCTTTGCCGCCGGAACGAGCAACGGTTTCCCGACTAATGTTCTCACCTCGTATAGCCTCACAAACGACGGGATTTTGCGTGTCACTTCCCCGCTCCCCTCACATCGAAAACAAATTGGCTTGCCGTTCACGGTGTACGACGTATGCCGTTTGTACAGCCCATCGCCGCTGCAACTGCTGCATTTTTCTGTGATTGTCATTCTCGGGTATCTCATCGTTCATCTCCTGTCGCTAGTTGCCGGTTTAGTCCGGCGAGCCGTCGTTGTCGGGGCGGTGGGGGCGTTGCTCTGGGTTAAACGGTGATGATACCTGCCATCTCCTTAGAGGCCCGGTCATCCTCACTGAATGTCCAACGGTTGTTTAATCGAGCGAACGTCTTTACGTCTATCCATTCAGAATCTTTTGCGTCCTGAATAACAATATCCGTATCTGTCACTTCTATGATTTCATATTTAATGCAATTGCAAATGTCCGTATAGTATACGGTGTCCCCAACTTGGGCAGTTTCGGCGTTTATCTCTGATTGCATATTCCAGCTTTTCGGCGTCAAATTCATCGTCTCATCTCCTGGTTAGTGGTCGGTCAATCATTTAATTATTACTAATTGTAACCGATTTTTATCTTTTTGTCAATAGTTTTCTAGCAATCAATTATAGTTTTCTACTGTTTTTAAGGTAAAATATTGACATTTTTTTTAGAAAATGATAGTATCTATCTTGTTGGTTTTATAAGAAAGAGCGCGAAAACTCATGAAAACTACTACTATACGCGAAAAACTTATTGACAATCTGCGTTTACGTAAAGAACCCTATAATATCAATCAATTAGTAGAAGCCAGCGGCGTTGCACGTGACACCATCAAAAAGATGGAGGATGGAGATTATGGCAATGTCCGTTATGCTAGTATCCGCGATGTGTTTAAGGCTCTAGGGTACGATATTGCTGTTTGTATTGTAGAAAAAGAAAAAGCCGCCCAAAGATAGGGCGGCTCTAAAAAACCATATATTGCAGGGGATCAAAAAACCCAGCTCCCCTACCAAAGTTTGCTGGGTTTCTTGTCTCCACAAGGGAGTTTCATTGTCATGCAAAATGATACCACGTTTCATGTCTTAAATCAAGACCTTATCTTACATAATCTTTCCAACCTCACCAAATCCGATATTGCGATGTATCGCGTCCTTGAACACGTCGGCCAAGCGACCACCGCCCAGATTGCCGATGTGACCGGCCTTTGTTCGCGTCAAGTCTCCCGTTCCGGCAAGGCGCTGGCGGCGCTGGACCTCATCACCATCGACCGATTAGGCCGGGTTAATGTCTACGCTTTGGCCGGCTCAAAAGGCGACGAGTCTGTCATATATTCTCTTAGTAGTAGTAATAGTAATTTTAGTACGGATTCCGAAACACAAGACAAAACAGTTACGCATGCTCAGTCCCTAGACGACCCGGCCCAGCTCGCGCTCATTGAAAACGGCCACGCGCAGAACCTGGGCCTACTCGACATCGCGCCGCAGGCTATGACAGACCTACGTGAACTGAGTATCAGCCCTAACGCACTGCAACGGTTTGCCTCCGCTCCTGAGTTGGCAAAGCATTACAGCCCCGCTAAAATCCTCATGCACTTCGATGCCGACGGCACAATAGCAGCTAACCTTGCGGCCTGGGCGGATGCCTGGCGCGATGATAGCCTGGACTTGGACTATCACGGCAAGCCCATGAGTGCTGCCCTCATCTGGGTGCGGATACTGGAAGGCCAAGCACCACCTTTGAAAGAGCCTGCCATCGCGCCGATTCCGCAAGCCGACGCCCTGGAAGACGCCGCAATCGACATAATACCCACCGCCGACGCGCAGACACCCTCAGAGCGCAATTTTTCGGCACCGGAGACCGACGCCGAGAGCGAACTGGACGCCATTTGGTGCGATGCGCTAGACCGGCTCCAGGGTCAGATGCTCACCGCCACCTTCGACCGCTACCTGCAAGGGAGCCGGCTGGTGAGCCTGGCCGACGGCGTAGCGACCGTACAGCCGCCGGATGCGCTGGCCGGGCCGTGGCTGGAAGGTCAACTGCGGCCCGTCATCGAACGGGCGGTGGGGGCAGCGGTGGCGCTGGCTTGAGGAGAATTGATGGATGCCCAGGAATTGCTTGAACGATACAACACGGGGGAACGCAACTTTGTTGGAACCGACCTGTCTGGAGCCGACTTGCAAGGGGCTAACTTACAAGGTGCTTGGCTACAAATGGTTATCCTGGCCAAGGCCAATCTGAGCGGAGCCTCCCTGGAAGGGTCAAACCTGACCGACGCTAGCTTGTGCGCGGCTAATCTGAGCAATACTGACTTAAGCGAAACCAACTTGAGTGGGGCCACCCTGAAGGGGGCCGTATACAACAATGATACCCAATGGCCCCAAGGCTTCAACCCGACCAATGCCGGCGCTATCAAGGTGGACTGACAACCCATGACCGACGCCACCGATGACCCGAACGCCGAACTGCGCCGCAAAATAAAGACCGTCCTCAGCGCCGCCTACGCCCACCACGGTCGTGTCACCGCCGCCGAAGCGGTGATACTGCGCCTCGTGCTGAACGCCGAACGGGGCGAAGCCACGCCGCCGGAGCAGGTGCGGGAATGGGTGCAGCTCGGGCTGCTGGGGGAGGAGTAGATTATATGATGCAGCCTGTATCTTCTTTCGCCGTCGTAATACAGCCTTTACTTTTCTGACGGAACCCATTATCTTAGAGGTAGATAAAAAATATCACCTCACTACTAATATGTGGGAGTAAATGCACTATGAGTTCAATACTACTGCCAGGCATGGCGTCTGATCACCCCATACAATTACAAACCAGATTAGGTAATAATATTGAAAACAGCCAAGAACATGACTTTTCGATAACGGAACGAAACTATTTTCAGATGCTTGACAGAAAATTTCCCAATGCGAATATTCGTACTCCCGAAAATCCGATCTATAATTGTCACGGTCTAACATTTGCTTCAAGGCGTACCCGTATTTGGAGCAGCAAAGCAATTCGTATGATTTTAAAAGATGATAGTTATATAGAAGTTAATTTGAATCAAGTCAAACCTGGAGATGTAATTATCTATCTTGATGAGCAAGGTGATTTTGAACATTCTGGTATCATAGTGGATGTGGATGAAACACATCTGCTACCCAGAGTAGTCAGTAAGTGGGGCGGGTACAAGGAAGTTATTCACTGGGCTAATCAGTGCCCTTACGATTCTTTCCAAATGCGCTTTTATCGGGGGATGTGATGAATATATCAGACGATCTCAATCTGCCATTGCTGGGAGAAATCCTGCTGCTTGCTAATACCCCTAATTATGTTTACAAGAATTTTAGAAGACAAGAAACAGTCAGACAGCTAGCAACCAAGTATTCTGCCGAACAACTGATACAAGAGTATCATAGTCGTTTATCCAGGGCTGACAGACTGAATGATGATTTGATTGTTGCTTATGCAGTTCTGGTCGGGCTGACTTTTCTTGATTATTCCAAGGCAATAGATGCAATCAACAAGTTAGATATGTCGCTCATCATCTGGGGGCACGAAATTAAAAATATCTTTGTTGCAACCGCAAAGGTTGTAAATGTCGTTGACATATCATACCAGCCATTAAAAAATTCGAGTATTGTTACATCAGCACCAGAGAGTACACAGACCCAGATTATAGTTATAAATATAGACCAAAAAGGATAGCGCGATGAAAGTAAAACTTATGTTATGCGCTTTGATGATCATACAAGATGCTGAAACAAATAATGCCTCAGCGATACAGATTCTGGAAGAATTTACTCCTCTTGGTGGGTTTCCTGCCGTGCTACCTGTGTTCGCGACACTCATCGCCCTAGTCAGAGAGGAACACGAACCAACGAATATCGCATGTTCTATTCACGCAATAATGGGTGAAGAAGAATTGCTAAGCCAAAATATACCTATGGATTTCCAAGACAAGCTTCGAGTTCAAATGAAGTTCCGTTTCAGTGGATTGCCGGTACAAAGACCTGGCCCATTGACAGTAAAATTTGCGTGCAAGGAGTTTGATTTAGAGGAGATATATGAATTCGTCATTAAGCCTCCACCCTCGAAAGTTGAACCCAATTCTTTACTAGAGGGCGAGTAACGATTTGTGACATTTCGCCACCCCACCTCTCCCACCCCCGCCGCGAGCCCCCACCCCTCCTCCCCCCCTGCTGAACCACGCCGGCCTGCGTGCGGGCCGCGCAGCCGGGGTTGGGCGATGAAACAGCCCGGCCCTACGTGCTGAAAACCTGATGCGCTCGCTTTAGTGCATCAGAGCTTAGATAGATTAGAAACCCCCAATATAAAAATGAATGACATAAAAGTACTAGAACGCTTGACTCAGTTGATAATCTGTCTTAGCTTTATAATAAGCGTTTTCTCATAAAATCGTCAGCAAGTATTTATCAGAGAGACTATCGACTCACATAGCTAGATGTATCTATAAGTGTGAGGGGAACCATGACTGAAGAAACAAAAATGTGCCCATTTTGCGCGGAAACTATCAAAGTAGCAGCGATAGTTTGCCGTTATTGTGGACGGGAGTTGCCGCCTCTCAGTGACAGCCTTCAATCAACTTCCGACAATCTAAGCAGACAAGAACAATTACAAGATGAAGCACCAAAAAAGAAAAAAGGAAAGAGCTATAAATACTTATGGATTGGAATTCTCTTGTTATTCATATGCCCAATGTTTTTAGGTGTTTTTGAGAGAAACAATAAAACCTCCAAAAAGGAAGAGATTGCTGAACAAGGGCAATCAAATACACAAAATAAACCCCAAAATACAAATACTCCCAAACCTATATTGACACCTGAACCAGCTAACACGCCTATGTCAGAGATGTCTTTTTCTGACATTATCCAAAACCCCAGCGAAAAGGATTGGACAAGTACTCAATACACTGCTTATATTGACACTATCAAGGGTCAGTATATAAGCAACTGGTCTGGTACTATCCTTGAAATTGACAAATCTTTGGGAAGGCCTTATTTGAGTCTTGATGTGGAATCTGATGAACCAAAGGTTGACGTGTATCTTTACATAGAAGAAAGCGATATCTTAAAAGTGGTGTTAGGACAAAAAGTGGTGTTTGGTGGCATTATAGATGATAAATGGCGAGAACCTAGTGGCTATTTTTCATTACAGATAAAAGATGGAACACTAATTGAATTAGGCGAGATACCCACATCCACACCGGTTCCACCAACGTCCACACCGGGGCCAACCAATACGCCAACGTCCACACCAGGGCCAACCAATACACCAACGCCAGATATTGGAGATGATATAATGGCGGAGATCATGTGTCAGAACTTTGTTGAGGAGCGGTTGAAGTCGCCATCAACAGCAGAATTTGGTGGATGGTTAGAAGATTGGGATGAAGCTGTGTTTATTGAAGCTGAAACAGCCAGCGAATTAGGCGTAGACACAACAAATCTTCGCAATTTGGGAGTATGGGTCGTGAAAGGCCAAGTTGATGCTCAAAATTCATTTGGGGCTATGATTCGGTCCGAATATATTTGTGTCATGGATTACGATAAAAACAATGAAGTTTGGTACTTACTTGATATTAGTATCGAATAGCCCTTTTCGGGTGATACAAACAGAAACTTACACTGCCCTAAGCCGTTCAAATCGAACGGCTTTTTTTATTTCAACCCTTCCCCCTCCAACCATTTTCCTATGCTTGCCCCCGCCATTCGGTGATATAATACCCGCACCCTAGCTCGCCCTGCCCGACCGCTCGTTACCAACGCAACGACGCCCATGGACATCGACCGCATCCCAACCAAACGCCTTCAAGCCGCAATTGACCAACTAGCCGACGCCGACATGCGCCGGTTGGTCGAGCTGCGCTATGTGCGCGGGTTGGCGGTGAAGGAGGTTCGGGCGGCGCTCGATTTGCCACATACCACCTATTACCGTCTGCATGGTCAAGCCCTGGAAATCCTTGAAGGCATTTTAAGCCATGAAGACAAAGTACAGCTAGACTTGCTCCTGTCCCGGTTCAACGTGACTATAGATAGCCTAGTTGGTATCCGCCATCTCATTAGTAGCGTAACTGAAGCGGTCACACTGCATGGAGAACCGTGGATTACCTCAATTGAAGGAATCGGCGGCATTGGCAAGACCACCCTGGCAGCCGCTGTAACACAGGCATATGAGATGAAATTGCGGTTTGAACGGGTCATTTGGGTAAGCGCCAAACAAGAATATTGGCATGGAAGTAGTAATAGACAAACGCATCCAGCAATGCTCGAAGATGATTTAGTTGAGAAGTTATCCGAAAAAATTGGCCTTAGCCTTGATGATTCGAAATCTGAACGCCGAAAGCAACTCATTGAATACTTAAAATCAATACCTCTGCTAGTTGTGATTGACAACTTGGAGACAGTCACCGATTATGAATCCATATTGCCGTTATTGCGAGCATTGGCCCGTCCATCTAAAGTCCTTATCACTAGCCGCCACAGTCTGCGTAATTATAGTGATATTCGATGCATTACCCTGGACGAATTATCATTTGCCAATGCAGTAATGCTTCTCAAGGACGATGCAGAAAGGCGTAGTCTAGCTGGGTTTGAACAGATAACAAAATCACAACTCGAAGACATTTATAATGTGACTGGCGGCAATCCACTGGCGCTTAGGCTAGTTATAGGTCAGTTATCAATGTTGCCGCTGCCAGTGGTTTTAGATAGCTTAAAACAAGCTGATGGTCAAGACATTGAAGCGATGTACAATTTTATTTATTGGCGTGCCTGGAACATGCTTGATGCTTGCGCTCAACAACTGTTGTTAGTTATGCCCCTGACGAACGGTGGCAATTTTGAGCAACTTGTTGAAACAGCCCTTCTCGCAGAGAATGAGGTGAATAGCGCAATTCAACAGCTAACAAAACTATCCCTTATTCATGTGACAGTGAAAAATGATGTCTGGCGTTACAGTATCCACCGCTTGACCGAAGTGTTTTTGATGAAAGAAGCACTCAGGTGGAAGGGGGAATTATGCCATCTGTAGTTCTAAAAACTTATGAACAACGGACTGGATTTTTCGTTGGGGCCGTGCGACGTAATGTTAATTACTGGTTAATTAAATGGTTGCCCCGTCATAGAGATAACGTATCTATGCTAGACGATTATCGGGACCAGATGTTGAGAGCCGTCAGTGCGGCTCTGTGGGTTCAAGGAATCGAGAAGATTAAGGAGTGGGAACACCTAGCGACTATTCACGATGGTAAGGGAACCTGGGAAGCCGAATTTTCTTGGGGTCAGGTCTGTGATCTGATTACAGAATTAGCCGATTACATGGAATGGCGCGGCAATTGGGGTCATTGGGAGCGATACCTCAATTACTGCATCAAAATTGCCGGCCACAAAAATGAGCCTGCTAGACAAGCCGGGATGCACCATGTATTAGCGCGGCTCCAGATGCGCCGTGATCAATACCGTGACGCGATTAGCAATTATCGGAATACGATTCGACTGTCAAGAGTAATCGGTGACACCTTCACCGAGGCACGGGCCTGCACGAATCTGGGCTTCTTTTATGTTGAAACCGGTAATTGGTGGCGAGCTGAGGTATTATGCCGCTATGCATTGAAATTGTTCGAGGAACATGGTAGCGACCACGGTCTAGCTCATACGCACAATCATCTGGGATTGTTGTACACCCGTTGCCGCCAATGGCAGAGCGCAAAGCGTCACCTGACTTTAGCCTGCGAAATTTGGGACAACATGGAAGACAAATTTGGATTGGTATATGGACATGCTAATTTGGGGGTTCTTTACAATGAAATGATTTACACAGATACTTTAGAGACAAGTAACGCTATAGTCGCTTTAACACATTTGACCAAAGCGTTAGGGTTGACATATGACCTGGAAGACGAATTAGAAGCGGCACGGATTCACAATAATATATGTGTCTCATATTGGCTCCAAGGGAACTTGGAATTGGCGCTAAAGCATGCGAAGATAGCCGATAAAACTTTCATTGACTACAAGTCAACAATTGGCCAAGGCTATGTTTGGAATAATTTTGGGCTAATTTATTCTGCCCAGGGGTTTTTTGAAGATGCCGTTCGATTTTTATCTAAAGCATTGAAATTATACGAATCTCAGGGAAATACAGAGCGAACGATGAAACTAAGATTGGATCTGATTGAGTGTTGTTTACAGGCAAAAAATTATGATCAGGCCAAGATTTATATGACCGAAGTGCAAGGATTCATATCAAGGTATCAAGATCGAAAACCTTATTTACATCTCATTGAACGCTACAAAAAAATTCGCCAGAGTTTCATCGAGGCTCTGGCGAATTAACACTTCCACTCCTGTTGTTTGAAGGCTAACTAGCAGCTGCCGCCGCTGCCTGCGCTACCACAAGCATGCGCTTGTGGCGTCATCTCAAAACCAAGCTGATCGGCAACGACACCAGATGCGCCAGTCACGGCAATCATCAGAGCAATAGCAGCAATAGCGGTAAAAATACGTTTTTTCAACATGTCTCACATCCTTTAACGTTAAGATTCTGGATATGAGACGAGGATATCCCCGGTTAGAGCATCGGCTCTGGCCAGCTTGCAAGTCATCCCATTTTGTTGACAACAGTATAACGTGTTTTACACGATTTCTCGGTAAACTCTGCGTGATTTTTGCGTTGAAAAAGCGTAAAGCAGTAGACTTTACCTTAAAAATCCTTCGTTAGTCGGTGTTTTCTGGATTAACAAGGTGAGGCTTGGTACATTTTGGTACATGATCGGTACTAGGATTCCGTTTGCGTTTATGCTATGCTGTTTCCACGATGACTAACGAAATTCTGCTCCTGCAAAAACCAATCGAAATTTGCGAGTTCACCGTCGGCGATATTGTGCGCCGGCGAGGCCGCTATTGGGCCTTCAACGCACAATTTGAGCGCGGCTATGTGCCGATTCGCATCCATAGCGACCTGCTGGACGTTGACCCTCAGCCCGGACAGTGGGGGGTGATGGTCGGCCAGCGGCATAAGACCGGCTTCGTGCAAGTCGATGGTGAGTCCGGCTTCTGTCAAGTGCTAGACGCGAGCCGCCAGCCCATCGAGCGGTTGCGCTCGATTCATCAGGCCAATCTGTTTGTGAATGAGTTTCTCGGCAATGCAGTACAGAACCATATGCAACAATTAGTCATCTAAAATCAATCCCCGTCCCCGGTCGCAAGGCCGGGCATCAGACAATCGGGTAATCGACCTTCGTCTGTCCGAGTAGCTACCCTGGCTACGCTTGCAGGACAGCGGCCCCATATCCCCGGTATAGCCATTTGACACTAGGCCATTTTGGTTCTGGTTTCGGATGGTTATGCCGGGGATTTTGCGTTGTGGTGGGGTGGGGGGTCGGGGCACAAAAAAAGAGCCGCCCAGTCCCTTCCGTCCGACGCACTGAAGGATTTCCGGGATATGAGCAGCTCACAACAATTCTACCAAACTTGCTAATTATGTCAATCGTAATTCAATCACCACCAACCGCATCACCCGCACGCAGCGACGCTCATATCGTACACGCCTTGGAACGCGCCTTCCGAGCCGAAGTGAAGGTCGAAGATACCCTGCAACTCCCTGGCCGTATCGGGGTAATCGCGCCGGTAGCTGTCGATTTCCATTTGCAGGTATTCGGGGCTATCTTGACCCGCTTTAATGGCACACAGGATGTAAGGGTAGCCGTCGGGCTTACCGGTGACGACCTCAGCCAAGTTGTCAGAGATGATATTCTCCATAGCGCAACAGAGGCGTTCCATTGCATCCTTCGCTCGGCTCTCAATCCGAGCAAATTCCATCGGGCAAATGGCATCCGGGCTTTGGGTGCGTGCCTTCTGAAGATAAGCGCGGTAGGCTCTGAGGGGAGTGATGGTCTGGTTGATGAGGTCGAGCCATTGGTCGATGGTGGCCGTGCGTTGGGGGTCTGGGTCTAGCATGAGGGGAGCAGGGGTGGTTGAGAGAATCGAGGGTTTGACAGAAGACATGGTTTCATGTAACATTATTTCATCCTTATATTTGTTAGGTGGGGCCGAAACATGTTACGAGCATGTCTCGGCCCTCTTGCGTTATATGGGACTTGTTGGCCCGGTGGTCGCCTTGGCCGGGGGTCGTCCTTTTGTATACCGGATGACTGGACTAAGCCGGTCTTTTTGGAACCGTATCGTGGTTGCCTTTCCGCTTTGTTCTGACCGGTTCGAGTCCGGTTGGGGCTTGGTGGAGGTCGAGGGTGGTGTTCATTTTCACTTACCAGTATAACCGATTTTGAGGGTTTTGTCAAGTGTTTTGTATGCAAAATGTGGTACAAGTAGCTTAAATATCTCGCGACAATGACAATATCATTTGACACGGGCGCAATAATCCTGTATGATAAGGTATATTGTCGTGAAAGGAGGTATAGTGGCCGTGGTCTATAGCAGACTGATTGAAACGTGGAACAGAAAAGAAAGTCGGGAAAATCGGCGCATCACCATCAAAGAAGTATCGGAGAAGACCGGCGTTAGCCGTGATGTGATAAGCCGGATGCTTAACGATAAAACGGGTCGTTTTGATGCCGATGTAGTAGCTGCATTATGCGATTTTTTTGATGTCCCGGAAGATGAACCCGTTCCTTTCTTGGTTTTCACGCGAAATCTGTCTGCCACAAAAAGAAAAGCCGCCACTTAAGGCGGCTCCTGCGAGCCGGACACGGTTGCTACCACCCGCCAGGATAGCGACAACCGCGCCGACTCAACGGCAATTTTAGCCACAGCTTCCTACTATGGCAATTAACACCAACAATCAACCATCCGACATCACCAGCGATGTTAAAGAGATACTTGGTCTTGTAAGGGCTATCAAGCAACACCTAGATAGACCTCGCAATCCAAGCGGCACAATCGAAGTCTACGGAGTCATTACCAGAATCACGCCGACAAAGACGCGCTCCGGCATAAAAAACATTTCATTGCGCGAGGCCGACGGCACACATCGCTGGTTGCGGGCCTCTCCAACGGTTTCATCTTCGCTTGAAAACGGGCAACACGTATGGGTGCGAGGCATCAGTCGGGTAGAAAAACGGAAACTGAGCGAACATCACATCATTTACATAGACCACATTGATGACATAAAAATCTTGGAGAAAAGTTAGAAATCTCAAGGTTTTAACTTTTCTGTTGACGTTAAAATGCAAACGAATTATACTGTTAAGTGGAACTTAATATATCAACGATTTTACGCTGGTCGAAATTTACGGATCAGCCCTCAGAGAGCCAGACAAGGCGAACCACTCACTTTGCCTTGTGCTGGTTTTATTTGTTTAAAACAGGCAATGCAAAACTTTAACCGTTTGCACGACCTATTACGAATAATAAAACCCATCACCCGGTAATCACGCCGTTAGAGCGCGATCATCGTTACGTGATGGGTTTTTTGTTTCTCAAAAACTAAATAAGGGCCGGTTCACTCAGGCGACGAAACTTGTAATGAACCGGCCCGACCCGAAGTCCCGAAGGACCTCTATATCAACGCATCTGACGATGCGCGGATTTCTTATTTTGTATCTCCCTCTAAAGAAATTCTCTCCCGGCTCCCCCGCCTTCGGTGCTTCCCACAAACTTAATTGTAGTCAATATTTTGTCACTGTCAATCACACTTGATAGTACCTGAGTACCGAACCCATGTCAAGCGACGCCAATATCGGCAACCGAATACGGCAGATTCGAGACTTATTGCAGTACACCCAGGCGGCATTAGCGGAACGCCTTGGCCGCAGTCGTACATGGTTGGCGAATATTGAGTCTGGCAAGCAAAGGCTATTCGTTGACGATGCGTTGAGGATAGCGCGGATATTTGGCATTTCGCTGGATGCGTTGGTGGGTGATGAGCCTGCTGATGGCGATGAAGCGAAGGGAGGCACGCCATGAAATACGTCGGCTTCACCGGCTCGCGCAGCCTGGACATCAACGCGCCGGACATCCCGAACATCGCGGCCATCGTGCGCCACGTCCTTAGCGAGGGCTACCAGGTGGCCGTCGGCGATGCGACCGGCGCGGACTGGATTGTGCGTCGCTATGCCCCCGATGCCCTGGTGTTCTGCAAGGATGCCTACGATGGCCCCATGGCGGCAAAGTTGGCCCAGCGCAGCACAGCCATGGTACGCCACGTGGTAGCGCACGGCGGCTACATCATCGGCTTTCCGACCGCGCCGTGTCCAAAGGGGCTGAGGCCCAGCCCGAACCCGGCTCGCTGCTTTGCGGGTTTCGGGTCAGGGACGTGGGCGACGTTGGCCCTGGCCGCTGGGTTGGGCCTGCCGGTCTACGTGGTACGTCGCTATCTGGGCGGCTTCTACACCGCCTCGCACTGGGCGGGGGACTGGTCGATGTATCCGGCGGGGCCACTGGGCGAGCAGGGGGCGCTATTGTACCGGCAGCCTGTGCAGACCTCGATATTTCTGCCTGATGAGGTGCGCCCATGACCACACCATTATTTAGCCCATTCAACCCGGCCAGTCTATTTGGCCCACGCATCATCACCAACCCGCACCTGACCAAGCATATTCACACTTGCCACGCAGTACATCAATCGCTGTGGTCGAAGTTGGTAGACCACTGGTGGCAACCCTGGCCCTGCACACGCATTGAGTTTAAGAGTGAGATTGTGCCAAGCGATAAGGTCATTGTCTTAGACAATAACACCTTCGTATGCCATCCGACGATTGCGGCGCAAATCAGAAATCAATTGGAGCAAACTGAAAGGATTTAAGCATGTCAACTGAAACCCAAGTAATGCAAACCCAAGAGGAAATGTGGGCCATTGTTGAACTCATGGGCCACGGTCAAACAGCGGGCCGGGTTACGAAGCCCACCGAGTGGGGCGGCTTGATGCGGGTCGATGTCCCTGATGAGGAGGGCGGCTATCGCACCGAGTTTTACAGCATGTCCGCTATTTACTCGGTCAAGTTTGTCAGCGAAGAAATAGCCCGCGCCTACGCTCCCCGCAAGCGAGAAATCACCGCCTACGACACCCCCATTGTGACTCGTGAGCAGCACACGGCAGTTGTACGCCGGCTGGAGAATGAGCAAGACAATCTACGTTCAACAGTACGCGAGTTGAAGCACAGGCTCACCCAGGTCAAGGCATTGCCGGAACCGGAAGGCCCGGAAGATGACGATGAGGGCGAAATCCTATTCTGAAACCAGCGCGGCTCCTGTGGCCGCTGGCTTGCCGCCGGGGTCTGAGGCGCACCCCCGGTCTGCGAGGGCAGTTGCGCCAATCAAAATGGTCTAAGTATCAATAACTCGTATTGAAGTTCAATAAACTCCTCGCCGCATCTCGCAGGTCGGCGGGGCCAAATTGGACGTACAGGTTTACGCCGTTCGATTCGGCAACGTCCAACATACCCATAACCAAGCAAAGGCGGGGTAGCACTGGCAGGTGGGCAATCGGGGCCATCGGTGCGAAATCCGTAAAGCCCATCACCCCGCCAACTTGAAGAGGACACAATGCTAAACAACGGAACCAAAATCATCGAAGACCTGGAACGAACCTGGTTCACTGCCGACCAGCATTTCGGCCACGCCAACATTATCAAGTTTACCGACCGACCCTTCGATTCCGTCGCCGAGATGGACAAGGCGCTGGTAGACAACTGGAACTCAGTCATCGGCCCGGATGACCGGGTATTTCATCTAGGCGATTTCGCCTTGGGCAATAGCCATGTAGCCCATCGGTATCTACAGCAATTGCAGGGCCGCATCTCATTCCTGTACACCCCCTGGCATCATGATCGGCGCTGGTTACCCGGTGACACCCGCGTCATTGACAGGTCGGCCAATCACATCATCGAATGGCTGCCGCCGCTGTGGGTGTTGGAAGTGCCACCGATGGGCAAGGGCGGCTACTCCCTGGCAATCACCCTCTGCCATTACCCGCTCGCTGAGTGGGACCGAAAACACTACGGGGCCTGGCATCTGCACGGTCACAGTCACGGGAAGCACGAGGGAGAGGGGTACATTTTGGATGTCGGGGTGGACGCTCAGAACTATCACCCGATTTCGTTGGGCGGCGTGCTGGACAAAATGTACGGGATAGGCTGGGACTGACGAGGTTTATCAGTCGGGAGGGGGCAACGGTGCTTGAAGGCTGGTTTAGACGAAGACAAATCAAACGCATCCAAGCCGCCATCGCAGACCTTGAACAGCAGACCGCCATCATAGACGGTGACATTGTGACTAAGGCAGACAGGAAAGCACTTGAAAACCGAGAAACCGAACTGGAACGGCTCAGGAAACGGCTGACCGAGTTGGAAGCCGAGGAGATCCAAAATGACCACGAAAACTAGACTGCTCACCACCGCCGCCTTGCTGCTCGCCGCTGTTGCCCTTGCCGCCTGCGTGGTTGGCATTAGCACCTGGCTTGATAAGCCGGACCAGGTTGGCTTTTGGCATTTCGACGGCGCGGTGTGGCAAGACGTTGACCGAGAGCGGCTGTTGCTCGATAGCGTCATCCAGGTCTATGTGCCGGCCCGGGGCCAGCCGGTGGTGCTGAATACCCACCGCGACGGCCTGCGCTGCATCCCGGTCGAGGAAAGCCAGCTCGACGGCCAGTGGCAGCGGGTGGCCGGGCCACGATGGGAGTAGGGGAGGGGACGATGGGACTCGATTCGGAAGTGCTGCAATTCATCGGTTACACGTTATTAACGACGCTGTTTTTTCTGTGGTTGAGCATTGGAGAGGCAAACGATGACCATACAAACGGCGAGTAGATACCTCGCCTTCACAGCGACCCAGACCGTCCGCGACCTGGCTTGGGCCTTGGAATGTCACCGGCGGTTGCTGAGAGCCGTCATCTTCAATTGGTGGTTCGCCATGCTGGTCTTCGCGTTCCTGGCCGCGCTGGTGGCCTGGTTCAACGTCATCCATTCGCCGGTCGCCCTCCGCCCTCACCTGCCAGAGACAACGGACTTCAAGCGTTGCCAATGGATGCAGAGCCGGGGCATCCCGGCGGTCTGGGATGATGCCTTGGGCTGTCTGTACCAGAGTTCGGAGGAAAAGTAACCATGCCCGCCCTCACCCTCCCTCGCATTGACCCGGCCTGCTATGACGCCGCCCTGACCCTGGTCCAGGCCATCGACCACCATCTGACTAAAGGCTCTCAGCATTACTTCACCAAGGGCAGCACAGAGCCACTCCGCACCCTCGACCAGGTAGTCAACGCCATCCTGGACGGCACGCTGGTCATCGACGCCCCACAACCGGAGGGCGCCACCTGATGCCCAAGCACACGACCCCCGACGCCAACCAAGCCGACATCGCCCAAGCCCTGGCATACTGCGGCTTCAGGGTCTTCGACCTCCACAACGTCCCCTCAGCTACCGAAGACCCCGCCCTGGCCGGCCTGCCCGACCTGCTGGCTATCGACCCCCAGGGCCTGACCCTCATCGGTCAGTTCGACCGGCGCGAAGTACTGACCGCCCTGCAAGGCATCGAGAGCCTGGTCGTCATCAAGGGTGCGACCATCCAGCCCGAAGTCAAGACCCCGGACGGCCAACTCCGCGCAGAGCAAGCCGCCTGGTGGCGCAAAGCGGGTCTGGCCCCCTTGGTCTTCCGCACCTGGGCTGAGGTACTGGAATTTGCCGGGCGCTCTGCTGTGACAGGGTAATGGTAGGGAGGTTTGGGGGAGTGAGTGAGTGTTTACTATCCGAAGTGAGAGGGTGCAATGACCAACCTTGACGCCATCCAAGCCGCCATTGAAGGCGTCAACGAAAGAGCGATTTCGCAATTATCTTGATGCCGCCAAAGCATGTCGGGCTGGGCAGTACGTCTACCGCTGCGGCTGCGGGTGTGGGCACTGGAAGCTCACCGGCATCCCGCGACAACAGCCATACAACCGGCCCAAAACCAAACAGATTGCCAGAGTTTACATTGCGGGCGTGATAGGGAGGTAGCCTTACCCAAGGCGGCTGAGACGCCCTTACCGGGCTGGCTCGCAGGCGGTGTCGAGACCGCCGCCGCGCTTTTGCTGAACTCAGCGTGTAACCCATTTGACGGATGCAAGCCAGACCAGCTATGTACCCCATAATGCCAGTGTTATCTCAAGAAAGGAATCATTATGACCAAACGCAAAAATCGAAGTGAAATTTGTATTGACATTACGGATTGGGGCCAAGAGTACCAGGAGAAAGAGCCGGAAATCCCAACCGAAGACGGCATGATTGATTACCAGCTTCAAAACGGCGCGAAGCCCGCCGAGCTTGGGCGCCTGGCGATTGTGGCCCATGAGCGGGGAGACGTGGAAGACCGCTACCTGCCAGCTAACAAGTTGATGCTCAATATGGGGGCGGCGGTTCAGGTGTCACGTACCATTGCCGCCCGGAAAAAACAATTGCACTTTGAGGATGGCCGCACGTTCAACGCCCGCGAATTTGTAGCCCAAGTCCCTGTTGACGAATCCTGTCTTGATGAGCCTGAGCAATCCATTGAAGACGCGATGAATGGCCGCGAGTTAGCCCGCGCTGGCTCCAGAGAAGCGGCACATCGGGCGCGGTTGTATTTGCGTCAACGTGTGCCGGGCTACATCTATGAGCGGCTTGTGATTATCGCCGCCGGGGGTGGCAATATCCACGATGAGATTGCGTGGCTCAAAAGCGAGATTGACACTATGGCGTTGAGGATTGAGGGGGAGAAGGTTTAGCCAGGTGCGGAGTGTAACCCAAAATCGTAGTGCTATCCCCTCGGTGAAGCCCAACTATCAAGTGCTGCTAACCACGTGTGACCCATTCTAATAATGCCATGCCTAATGTGTAACCCAGCAAGGAGATGCTATACAGAAAGTGCTACCCAAGTTTTCCGTGCCATCAATCGCGTGCAACCCAAGAACGCCGTGCTATTGCCAGGATCCATGTGTAACCCAGTTTTGTCGTGCTATTGCCGCCGGGCCAGTGCAACCCAAAATGACCATGTAAAGAAAGGGCTAATGATGTCAACCAAAAATCAACCGGTATTAAAAGAGCGAAAACACCCGTTACTCTGGCAATCTTATCTATGGTGGTATGAGCTAATGGAACTCAGGAAAAGACACCTATTACGCATCAGTTCAGCAGAGCGGGGTGTGTCAAACTTCGATGCTGGATTCGAGCAGCTTTGGATTGATACGATGAATTTAGATGCTCTGGTACATCCTAAAAACAAGGCGCAACGCGAGGTCTCTGTCCAACAAGTGATGATAAACCATGGTGAAGCCGTTGGCCCTATCTGGGGCTGGCTATTGTCCCAGCGTGGGATAGGCGAGAGTTTAGCGGCTCAATTGCTGGCCCAGATAGACGACATTGGAAACTTCGATACTGTTGCCAAGCTGTGGCGATTCTGTGGTTATGGTATTTACAAATATTGGGTTGATGAAAAGGGGAAGGTTAAAGCGCCGGTTGAGGGTTGGCGATGGGTAGGCAAAAAGGAAGACGCAAAAAAAGTGCTGACTGTTATCTTGCCTGCTGACCAATGGAACGGGCGCGAAGATGTTACGTACAAAGAGCCTGGTCCAAGCTGGCAGTTGGTCAGTCACCGAGACGTTAACATCCGCGATTCTGGTTATCACAGCCCGTACAACCGGTTGTTAAAGTCAGTTTGCTACAACATTGCCGACCAGTTCATACGCCAGCAATCGCCGCCGTGGATTGACATTTACTACAGCGAGAAAGAGTATCAGCGCACCAACCACCCGGAACCAGTGAAAGAGAACGGCAAGACCAAATTCAGCGATGCTCATATCCACAATCGGGCATGGCGCAAGATGATTAAGACGTTTTTGCGCGAACTGTGGATTGAGTGGCGAAAGAGTGAGGGCTTGCCAGTTTAGCCAGATCGCCGGTGCAACCCATCAGCCCAGTGCTATTGCCAATGTCAGGATGTAACCCATGACAAAAGTGCCAACCATGACCACCACCCAGGCAAATAGCGAAAGGAAAGAATTTCACGATGGCCCGAATACGAGAAGCAAAAGGCAACCCGCATAGCAACTATCATTTGCTCTTTGGAGACCCAAACCTGGCCTACCTGATGAGCAAAATCCATAGCGCCATGATTTCGACCGGCAACCAGCTTGGCTCCGTCCTGGGCGCGGTCATCCCCCCGGACAAGATGACCACCTTGGAAGACATCAAGGCCGGCAACGCCCAGCACAACCTGGAAGTTGTTGCCAGGCCCTTGGGCAAGCGATATACCGACTACGCCATCTTCAAACACACCCAGAGCCAGATTTATGTGGTCAAACTCATCTCAGCCCAGCAATACGACCTGGTTAAAGGCCCTCTTATCCGCTCTCGCAATGAAGACGTATTGAGTCAACTGCTCAGAGAGACCGGCTATAGCTTTGGCTATCCCATCATCTGCGGATTTTTCGCAGACGAGGTTGATGAAGTGCTGCGATGCATGCTTGACCCGGACCTGGACGAAAACCTGGTCTGGACGGGCCGCGATTTCTGCAAGTTTTTGGGCATTGAATACGACGACGTTCTCAAGCACATCGCCCGCGACCAAGAAGACAACCGGGAGTATGTCCGCGATGCCTTTGGCATGATCCACGCCGGGATGTCGATTCTACCACAAGAGGATGACTGATGACTCGCATCATTGAAGTACCGATAGCAAACATCAAAATCAAAACGCGCCGCCGCGACTTGTGTGAAGACGAGGCCCACAGTCTGGCCCACAGCATTGCTGAGATTGGCCTCATCAACCCTATCAGTATCAGCCCGGATTACACCTTGCTGACCGGGCGGCATCGGCTACGGGCCTATGAATTGCTAGGTCGTGAGACAATTCCCGCCATCGTGAGAGATGTTGATGACCTGACCGCTGAACTGCTTGAGATTGACGAAAACTTGAAGCGCAATGAGTTGACCGTGCTTGAGCAGGGGGAACATATTGTTCAACGTGAGAAAGTGCTTGAAGCGATGGGTGTGCGGGCGAAAAGTGGGGGGCAAGTAGGGAACAAAAACGCATCAAAAAACGAGGGTGACACCGTGTCACCCTCGTTTCAGAAGACCGAAGCCCTAGCGTCTGACATCGGCCTTACCAAGCGGTCGTTTCAGAGACGAAAGCAAATCGCCAAAGGGATAGCCCCCGACGTAAAGGCCAAAATCGGGCAATTCGAGGTCTCCAACAGCACCAGCCAACTCTTGACCCTGGCCCGGAAGGACGAAGACGAACAGCGGGAAATAGCCGACAAGATAGCCAGTGGCGAGGCGGAGAGTGTCACCGAAGCTGTTAGGCAATTGGATGACACCCACGACGAGGAAGCTGATCCGCTCCCTTGGGATACTGAGGAAGTCGAAACGCCCATCTTGCTACCTAAAGGCGGCAACAAGGCCAACCGCAAAACCGACCCCACCGAAGAAGGGGGGATGGACTTCTGCCAGACCCCACCCTACGCCCTAACCCCCTTGCTGCCATACCTCCCGCCCCATTGGACCCTCTGGGAGCCGGCCAGAGGTGAGGGCTATCTGGAAGCCGCCTTGAAAGATAAGGACTTCTCCGTGGTTAGTTCGTGCATCTTGGCCGGTCAAGATTTCTTTGAGTACACCCCGGACGGGTGGGATGTGCTAGTGACGAACCCGCCCTTCAGCATCAAATATGACTGGCTGGAACGCTGCTATGAACTGGGCAAGCCCTTTGCCCTGTTGTTGCCCGTAGAAACCCTGGGCACTCAGAGCGGCCAGTATCAGTTTGCCGAACATGGCATCGAAATCATTCTCATCGACAAGCGCATCAACTTCAAAATGCCGGAAAAGGGCTGGGAGGGGTCAGGGAGCCAGTTTCCTACCGCCTGGTTCACCTGGGGATTGAACATCGGCCAGCAGATGACCTTTGAACGGATTGACCAGGCACACATCAACGCTTGGAAAAGACAATGCGAAGCGGAAGAGATGGCGCCGCCAGCCGCCGCATAGGAGAAACTCATGACCGACCCAAAAGTAGGCGACGAATCAGTCTGCACCTCTTGCGGACACAAGATTGTTTTCACCGGCGAGCATTGGGATCACGACACCGGCGAACTCAAGCCCAAGCATCCGGCCACGCAATCCTCAGCTCCGGTCAGCGCCGAACCAGAGCCGGAAGAGACCGAACTTGAACGCTGGCTCAAAGAGCTTGAGGAGGTTGACCCCCTCGACCGAGGGGTATTCATTGACCCATACTATGCCTCACCCAAGCATCTCAAAGAAGCCATTGAATATCTGACTGAGTGCTATCGGCTTAAGGCTGGACAGGAACTAGGGTAGGGGAATCAGAAAACTGGAGCAACCCACCATGACCAAAAGTCATGTCCCTTTGACAAGCCCGCAGACAGCGCAAGCCGATGATGCGATCATCGCATCAGATAATGTTGGGTTTGGCCCATCAAGGCCACAAATGAGGGTGGATGTGAAATATGAGGACGCTTAAGAATCGGAGTCAAAGCTAATGATGTCATTCACTTCAACGTTAAATCCCAATTCACGCAACGTTTTTATAGATGTATTTATAGTGGATTTATTGATGAAATCTGTTTGGTTATTGACCATGCGAGCAAAATTCTGGCGACTTACACCAGACGCTTTAGCAAGTTCTTTCAAGGTCGGGACTCTGCGTTGTTCTGTGATGGGCTTAACCTGTTCCTGCTCTTTAATTTTCTGCAAGTATTCTTTTAGCCGAATCTCCAAAGCCATCTCTCCTCGCTTAGTCTTATCCTCAATCATACCACGTCGCATGAACCATGTCAACACAAGTAACGATAAACTTGACACTAAATGTCATGTCATTTATAATGATTTTGTTGACGCAAGCGTATCAGGAGATTTTTTATTTCATACGAAGTATCGCTATAATTGTATATCTGGCCGACTCAAAAAATCTCCAGCGTTTGCGTCAACAACAAACGAAGGAAATCTGAGTCGGCCATTTTTTTTGACGAAAAATTCATATAACGAAAAAGCCATCGGTAATCCGCCAAGATTATCCCCGATGGCTTTGTTAGGAGCGATTTTAATGCCCCGCTCGTCTATTATTCTACCACGGACGGATTCCGTGGTCAAGCGTATATTCCCATACACCTTACAACCGCATACCCCCACGCGCCCGGCTGGGCAGCCGGGAGGTGCGTCATGTTAAGCGCCCCCACCCCCACGCTTCAGGCCCCAGTCCCCCAGACCGGGACATATCTCTACTTGCCTCACACCCGGTTGCGATTGCACCCCAAAAACATCCGGCAATTTATTCCTCCTGAAGACGCTCAGAAGATGGCCGAGTCTATCAGAGCGGGCGGCGGCGTCCTCCAAGCCTTGCTGGTAGTCACTGACCCAGAGCGAGCCGGGAGTTACCTGGTCGTTGACGGCAATCTGAGACTGGCCGGCGGGCGGGTGCTGGGCCGAGATTGCCCGGCGCTCAAATGCGAGGTCATCAGCGCGGGCGAGGCCGAACAACTGCTGATCATGGCAACCACCAGCCATCATCACTATCCCAAGCGCCCGGTCGATGAAGCCTTGCATTATGCCCGGCTGCGCGATGAAGAGGGCTACAGCGTCCGGCAGATTGCGAGACTGACCGGCATCAACGAAGCCAACCTGCACAGTCGCCTCAAGTTACTTGAGCTAGAGCCGGAGGTTCAGGAACTGGTCAATCAAGGCAAGCTCACCAAAGACGTTCGAGTCACCACGGCGCTGCTGAATATCCCCGACAAACAAGCCCGAATCCAATTGGCCCAGACCATTGCCGCGAAGAAAAAGCGCATCACCATCAACGCTATTTTGGCAACGGCCAACCAGGTCGCCAAAGACCTTGGCAACGGCCACCAGCCGGCAGCCAGCCAAAAGCCGACCTCGGTCCCCACGAAATTCTTAGCCGACTTTGCGGCTAAAACGGTGGTCGAACTCCGCAAGGACGCCGACTTGCTGGAAGAGGCCCTGGTCGTCTTGGACGGCGTTGATGACGATTTATGCGACCAGCTCAAGACGCGGGTGTGGCAATTGCGTCATTGCATCCAGACCGCAACCGGAGGGCGTCATGCTTGATTTCGGCACTATGTTGGACACCAACATCGAAATTTTTGCCAAAACCAAAGCGCCTCGCTGGACTGAGGAGGAGGATCAGTACATCCGAGATCACCTGGGCTACCTCAGCGAGGCAGAAATGGCGGCGTATCTGGGGCGTAGCGTTAACGCCGTGCATCTGCGATGGGAGCGCACTTTAGGGCTGCCCGCGCCATCGAAAACGCCCGGCTGGTTGACCGGAGGGGGGATTGCCAAGAAGCTCGGTGTAGACAATCACACTGTAATGAAATGGACTGATAGGGGTCTGTTGCCCCATCGGATCATACCTGACGGTCGCACTATTCGCTTGATTCGGGAAACGACCTTTCTGCGCTGGGCGGTCAACCCGATGAATTGGCCCTATTTTCAGCCCTGGGGCCGGGAAATCCCCGATGCCCATATTGCGGGCCTTATTGCCAAGCAACAAGCCCGCTGGGACGATAAATGGCTCACCCCAGGGCAGGCAGCTGAGATGTATGGCATAGACCATACGGATGTCAACCGCTTCATCCGGCTAGGGCGCATCAAGGCATTGCGCTGGGGCAACTGGTGGGTACTGCGCTCGGAGGCCGCCAAACCCGATTGGCAAGCCTACAAGCGGGGCAAGGGTAATGCGCCCCGTTTGGTTTGGAGCCGTGAGGCGGATGCGTTCATTTTCCTGGCCTATGCGGTTGGTCACTCGCCGGCGGGCATTGCCCGGCTGATGAAACGCACGGGGAGTGCGCTTTCAGGGCGGGTTTATAGCCTGACGACGGATCAGCCTGACTATATCCAGAATCTCATTGACCAATTCTCGCTGCCGATTCGCTACGATGCTGGTCGAAGGAAGGTCTGGGCTGATTGGTGGGAGCATCAAGGCCGTTTCCCGTATTTAGCCGAGGTTATGACCCGATTCTGCCAGGGTCAAGGGTGCTATAGCGAACGGTTTGTGGTGTCCAATGTGCTATACCGCTGGGCCGGTTGGCATGGCGAGAGACCGGAGAGATTCCAGAGCGTCGGCAGAAAGAAAATCAGTTACTTGTTTGAGCAAGCCGGGAGTATTCCTGGCATCAGAGAGCGGCTCATGGGAGGTGCGATGTGACCACCGTCCGATTCCCCACCACCCTCGATTGGCACGGCTGCTACGGTGACAAGTGGAATGGCGAGGCCACGCACCTGTCCACGATTCACCCGGCCAAGTTCAGCAAAGCCCTCATCCGGCGGATCTACGATTTCCTGCTGTTTGAAGGCCACCTAACGCCGGGTGATACCGTCCTTGACCCCTTCGGCGGCGTGGCGCTCGGAGCCTGCTATGCGCTGCGCCACGGGCTGAATTGGCTTGGATGCGAGCTTGAAGCCCGATTCGTTGACTTAGGCCACGGCTGTGATTGTACCGGCATATCCAAGGCCGATTGGGTCAGGTTTTACGGGCGTTGGGATAAGGTCAATCACCGAGGCGGACGGCACTGGTGTCCTGAGTGCTTGGCTCAGGCCAAGCAGGTTGTGCCATCGCCCCCGCCATCGGCTCAGATGGCGCTCTTTGCCGCGCCGGTTGATGATGCGCCCTCAGCGGCCTATGTCCAGAATAGCGGTCAGATTCCCTTCACGATTCCTCATCGGTATGAAGGCAATATTCCCAAATTTATGCAGTACGCCAAAGGCGATGCTCAAGCATGGCTGGTGCAGGGTGATAGCCGGCAGTTGCTTGAGGTGTTGGCCCAAGCCCACGCTCAGGGCGTGGTGAGTTCGCCGCCGTATGCCGGCAGCAACCAAAACTATGAGGCGGGCTGGAAATACATCGACAAAGATAAATTGCCCCATAACCGCTACTCAAAAAACAGAGAAGCCAGCTATGGCACATCCGAAGGCCAACTCGCTGATATGCCGCCCGGTGAGGTCGATGCCGTGGTTTCATCGCCGCCTTGGGGAACGACTGAAGGGGCAAAATCTGCCAGCAAATTCCGAGACCCTGAGAAATCGGCGGCGATTCAAGAGGACAGTCACCGCCAACCGCATATGAATTTTGCCTCAAAAGAGGCATTACTGCGAGCGATGGAAAAAGCCAACGGGGAGACCTATGGCGATACACCCGGCAACCTGGGCAATATGCCGGCCAAAGAATCGGAGTGGGATGCCGTGGTCTCATCACCGCCCTACGGTCACAACCATAAACACGATTATCGAGACCGAGAGAATGACCGGAATCAGGGCCGCGGCTGTTGGCGTGGCGTCTACGGACGCACGGATGGGCAACTCACGAATATGGGTGAGGGCGATATTGAGGCTGTTGTCTCATCGCCCCCCTACGCTAACAGCATCAATGCCGGCACGTCAAAAAGCGGCATTGACTGGAAGAAAGCGGGGCGACCTGACAGGTTGCAGGCGTCTCCGAATCGGCACGGCGTACAGGGTGATATGAACTTCTCCTACAGCGATTCCGAGGCCAATCTGAGCAACTTGTCCGAAGGCGATTTCAACGGCGTCATCACCTCGCCGCCGTATGAGAACAGCGTCAATCAGTCCGATTCAGCCTCAGATTTTGAGGCCCGCAAGCGCCGGATGCAGCAGGCCGGGGTGGATACCACCGCCGCTGCCAACATCGGCGGCAGCAACAGCGTCTACCAGCAACCTCAACATTACAGCCACGACGAAAACAACCTCGGCACTCAGGGTGGCGACACCTTTTGGTCAGCCGCCCGACTCATCGTCGAGCAATGCTATCTGGCTCTGGCCGATGGCGGGGTGGCCGTTTGGGTCTGTAAAGACTTCGTGCGGAATAAAAAACGTGTGCCGTTCAGCCAGCAATGGGCTGGGCTGTGTGTCTCCTGTGGCTTCGAGCCGGTGGCCCATATTCGGGCCTGGCTCGTCGAAGACCGGGGGGCGCAGTGGGGTCTCGACGGGGAACTGGTTGAGCGGAAAGTCGAGCGCAAGAGCTTCTTCCGCAAACTGGCAGAGGCCAAGGGTAGCCCCCGAATTGACTGGGAGGACGTGCTGGTGTTTCGGAAACCGGGAGGCGAGCGGTGAAATACCCCTACTACTATGCCTGGAAGAACAACGCCAAACGCGCCACGCTGTATCGCCGCCCAATGCGCGTTATTGCACGCGGGGCGATGAACAGCGCCCTGGTCGAATTTGAGAACGGACAACGAGAAGTTATCAGCCGCAATGCCATACGGAGACGAACATGAGTGAAAAAACGTTGATCGACACAAGCAAGGCTGGTTATGCCCTTATCAAGCAATTAAGCGATGATAAAGACGCGATTCCCTATCGCAAGAGGTTGAGACCCATTACGGGCAGCGTGACGGCCACCATCCTCTTGCAGCAGATGGTCTATCTTGATGACAAGAAGCAGGGTGAGCCTTTCTACAAATTCAAGTCACCTTGCGATCATGAGCTGTATCGGGACGATGACAGTTGGGTTGAAGATTTAGGCTTTTCGATCAAAGAATTCGATACAGCTCTGAAAAAAATCGGCACCAAAGTCACCAAAGGAATCAGTAAGGGCGAGGCGTACCAGAAGACTGACCCAACGGGGCTAGTCATCTATTGGACAGATTCAGATCGCGTCACTTGGTATCACCTCAACCGGGATTTACTAGGTAAATACCTTTTGGGCATTTACCTAGAAAGTGACCAATGGGGACTTACCTACAATGTACCCAAAGGGGATTCGTCTAATAAATCCCAAAAGGGCATTTATCCTTTAACAGAGAGTCTTACAAAGACTCCTACAGAGAATCTTAGTAGTAGCAGTACACATGCACATGTGAACGCACAAGCGCACGAACGCACCCTCACGCATGAAGCGAAGCCCGTTTCTGAGTCCAAGCCGAATCAGGAACATCTCCCGCCGCCGCATCTCAACCCGGCTTACATCGACCCCAAGAGCGAGTATCGGGCCACGCCGCCCAGCCGGGGGGAGTCCCCGGCCTTCGACGCGGTGGTTGGCCTGTGGAAGGGGGACAACCTGGGGGTCATCTCACGCACCATCGAGCGAGAGTTGTGGGAATCGATGCTGGATATCGAGATACACCTGTCCAAGCACGGGGTATCCGGGGTAGGGGAGAGCGCCCAGGCGTGGCTAGAGTATGCGCTGAAAGAGACCGCCAAGCAATCCAAGGCTAGTTGGCGCTACACAGAGACAATTTTAGCAAACATTAAACAGGCCGGGTCGCTGGCCCGGCACATACACAACTATGAGCAAGGAGTATCCAATGGATCAGGTACAACTGCAACGCGAAAATCAAAAACTGCTGGAACGCCGGGGGAGGGAAGGGCAAACGGGGCTACAGCCTATCTCGACCGTAATCGAGAACACATCGAACGATTCCGACAGGCCAAAGTGCGCTGAAGCCTACCAGTGGCGATGTGAGGACTGTGGGGAGCTGGTGGAACCGCAGGCGTACCCGATAGGCAGTCGGACCCGCTATATTCGGCGGCGCTTCTGCGATTGCGTATCGGGTCAGGCCAAGAGTGCGGCCTATCACGCTGACCTTGCCCAACAAGAGGCGGAGCGGGAGCGAACCGAGCGGACGTATCGGGCTAAGTCACTAATGATGTCCGGGGGGCTAGAGCAGGGGAAATACCGGCGCTTCAGTTTTGAGCAGTGGGATACCAGCCGGAACGCACCCCACAGCAGCCAAGCCCTGAAAAGTGCGGTGGACTATCTGACCGCGCTTGCCTTGGAAGGTCAAAACTGGCTGGCGATCAGCGGAGCTTATGGTATCGGCAAGACCCATTTGGCGGTGGCGATTCTGCGCGAGATAGTTCACGCGCACCTTTGGACGCCTCATATCGTGGTCTGGCCGGAATTGTGCCAGGCGACCCAAGAGTCCTGGAGTCGGGACCATGGGCCGACCGAAGGACAGATGTGGGGGAAGGCCAAATCTGCCAAGGTGTTGCTGCTGGATGACCTGGACAAGACGGCGACCAACGAGTGGGCGATGGGGAAGCTGTTTGGGCTAATTAACCATCGAGAGACGATGGAATTGCCGACGATTATCACTTCCAATCGGTCTGTCTTCGAGTTGCAATGCTTGTGGGCCTCATCACCCAAGGCGCACGTGAGAGATGCGGGGATGGCGGTTTTGAGCCGGATAGCGGGCCAACTGTGGGGTGCGATTGAGACCCAAGGGGATGACCTGCGCTGGCAGGCGTAGGGGGAGAGAGTATGGAACTCATTTTGATGGACCCTATCTCTGGCGACCGGAGCCGTGGCATCGAAGCCAATTCGGAGTGAGACTATGAAAATCGCAGACATTATGGAGCAAATCGAGCAGAGAGCCAATGACGCACAGGAGCCAGCAGATTTGTGTTGGATTGTGACGGGAGACACGGATTGGCATATGGACTATTGTCCAGAATGTGCTAAAAAAATCGTCGCTTGGCTCAGAGACGGTGGCAAGCAGCCGGATTTCGCAGAGCATGAAGAATACCCGACGTTTGCAGATGTAAAAAGCGAGAGCAATTACCATGTTCGGGATTCTGGGCACGAAGCTGAGGGTTGCTGTCACTGCGAGCATTGCGGTCATCATTTGGATGTTGTTTTGCTTGAATACGGCATAGACTCAGAGTTGGACCATTTTGAGAATGTCGGAATCACCACGCCCAGTGAATGGCGTTATTTTCAGGACGTTTGCGAGGGGATTGAATACGTTGAAAGTGATTGGTTCCCTGGCGATTGGATGAAAGAGGGTGAGGTTGAAATGTCACGAGATTTGCATACCAGAACAATAGCACTGGCGAAGAAATATTTAATGCAAGTCGAGGTGAGGCAGCCATGAACCGGCAGAACGGAAGCCAGGCCACCACCCTTAATTTCGCCGCCATCCTCGACCAGCCGCATTGCATCGACCCGACACAGCCTTGCTACATCTGCGGCGGTTCACGCTTTTGGGAGCGACTGAGCGGTAATGGCTGGGTGTGCGCGGGGTGCGTCGCGCCGTTCGGCGGCGGGGTGGCATGGGATTTCGCGGGGGTAGACGTAGCGAGATTGCGGGCGGTGGAGGCTGTGGCGGCGTGGATTCGAAGCATTACCCACAACCGGAATCCTTACGTGTAGCCATTCCACAACCCCCAATTCCCGACCCCTCGCCCCGGCTTCGCACGGGGCGGCAGATACGAAAGAAAGCGAGTGAGTGATGGATAGAGAGCCAATAGCGAGCATTAAAGACATTCAATCCCTACTCGTGGCTGGATTCACCGCTTGGAAGACGCTGGGGCACGTCTCCATCTCTGAGCGGGGGGATTTGCGGCTGTTCAATTACACCGCCCAAGCGCAGTATGAGGCCCGCTGGAATTACCTGGAGCGGGTGAGTCGAGGATTGATACTGAACGCCAGGACAGGGGAGGTGGTGGCCCGTCCATTTGACAAGTTTTTCAACTGGGGTGAGGGAGAACGCACCACCGCCGCGCCGGTATCGGTCGTGACCGAGAAGCTGGATGGCAGTTTGGGGATATTGTACCGTGAAAACGGCGGCTATCGGCTGGCTACGCGGGGAAGCTTTGAGAGTGAGCAGGCTATTTGGGGGACTGAGTTTTTGCAACAAAATCACGACCTGTCGGGGTTTTTGAATGACGTGACGCTGCTCTTTGAGATCATCTATCCAGAAAACCGGGTGGTGGTTGATTACGAAGGGCGTGAGGATTTGGTCTTGCTGGCCGTTCGCAATCGGTTCACGGGTCGTTATTATCCGTGGGCCACGGTTCAAAATATTGCTCATACATTTGGTTTTGGGCTGCCGCAGGTCTCCCAGTTCACTGCCCCAGAGCAGCTTATCTCCGCCTCAGAGACCCTGACATCTAATTCAGAGGGATGGGTGGTCGAGTTCTCGGACGGTCAGCGGTTCAAATTCAAGGGGGAGGAGTATCGCAAATTGCACAAACTCATCAGCGGTTTGAGTTTCAAGAATACGTTGGCCGCGATTGTAGACGGCACGCTGGATGAGTTGCGAGAGATAGTGCCGGATGAGTTTCTGGGTGAAGTAAACGAGTGGGTGGCGGAGATCCAAAACACGGTCGTTGAGACAAAGGAGCAAGTGGAAGATGCCTTTGCCCAAGCTCCCCAGGGGAATCGCAAAGCGTTTGCCTTGTGGGTGATGGCGAATCACAAGCCCCTTGCGCCCCATCTGTTTGCCAGGCTGGATGAGAGGCCCCTAGAGCCATTGATTTACAAGCTGGCATTTCAAGAAAGACAGAAAGCGAGTAGACATGCCGCGCCACTGGCAGCCGAAGCATAAGTGTTATTGTACCGTCTGCGGTTTGCGCGGACTGCGGACGGAGCGCACTATGGATTATCCCTGTCCTCGATGTTGCAAGGCAGACGTGGCCCCAGAGTTCGCTACACTTACGCTGAGGCCGAGGAATGGCAGGCCCAACTAAGTGACGAAGACCAGGCGTGGCTAGCGGCGCTTATCGAGGCCGATAGGGTCTTGGGCCAGGAGCGGGTGCTACGGCAGGCAGTGGGCCGGCTGTGGGCGGGTTTGGCTGAGGTTGGGCGAGCGTGGGGAGAGCAGGGAGAGCAGGGGCAGACCAAGGTGAAGCGTCGGAAAACGAAGAAATCACGGGTCAAGGCCAAAAAGCGTAGACAGCGAGACCGGGCGCGGTTGGGCAAGGCAGCATAAGCAAAGAAAGGAGAAGCACGTGGGATTTACGATTAAACGGATTAACGAGTTGGTTAGCGAGTTCAAGGCCCACTATATCGAAAACAAGATGGCTCTGAACTTGGCAAAAGATTACGGGGTAAGGGTTCACAGAGCCGATGCAGAAACAATAGCGATAGGTGATTGGGGTTATCGCGTCATCGGCGTATATCATTTGACCAGAGAAGAGAACGAACAAAAACACCATGTCTATATTGATGTGTTAAATCCCGATGGTCAGCGGGTCAACGGCAATGTGCTTGAATGGCAATACGAGGGCGAACCAAGCGGTGACGCCAGCCCCCCATTCAAATTAGATAAAAATGTGCATCATGAGCCATCTGGAAATCTTGGCTTGTGGTGGGGGATGGTAGTTAGCCTGAGTATTCAGCCGGGGTCGGAAAAAGAGTTCTCCGACATCGTATCGGGGTTAAAATCAATGCACCCCGATGAGTCCAAACAGCAAATAAGTCCGCTAAACACCCTTGGTCACCATAGTTTCTATGTCGTGTTTTGGGGGCTTAAAGAGACCGGTGAAGTCAACCCACCTCCGCCGCCGGTCGGTGCGACGGTTGGGTCCATCTATGCGACCGACCGGGAAGGGGAATACCTGTTGAAGTTTGATGACGAAAGGAGTCACCTGTGAACGTAGGGACCAAAAGCGTACTATTTGGAGCGCATCAATTTCTCATTCATCCCTGGTTTGTGGCCTGGGCCTGGTGGCGGCTGTACGGCTTCCCGGCAGACCCTCGGCTTTGGGTGGCCTTTTTCGTGCATGACCTGGGCTATTGGGGCAAACCAAACATGGACGGGGCAGAAGGTGAGCGTCACGTGGAATGGGGTGCAAGGGTCATGCACCGGTGGTTTGGGCCTGAGTGGGGCGATTTTTGCCTGTATCATTCCCGATACTACGCCAAACGAGACGGGCGTCAGTTCTCACGGCTGTGCGTAGCCGACAAGCTAGCAGTAGTGCTTGAACCGTGGTGGCTCTACCTGCCTCGCGTGTGGCTTTCAGGTGAGATGTGGGAATACATAGCCTTGGCCGGCGGCAAAAACGACAGCAAGTACAAAGGCGAACCCAACAGTAAATACGTCTCTCAGCAGATAGAGACCGGGACGGTGCGCGGTTGGCATCGCGGAATGACCGCCTACCTAAGAGATTGGGTTGAGGCTCACAAGGATGGTGGTCAGGATACCTGGACGCCGGCGCCGCAGTTCAATGGTTATTCAGTAGATAAGGAGATTCAGAATGGTCAATAAATCTTTCAGAGTGCGTCCGGCCTTATGCCTTGACCTGGATGGGACAGTACGCTATAGCAAAAACGGCAAATTCATCAATCACCCGGATGATATTGTCCTGTTTGAGGGCGTCGAAGAGAAAATCTGGCAATATCGGGACAAGGATTATTTGGTCTTCGGCATTACAAACCAAGGCGGCGTGGCGTATGGCTTCAAAACGCCAAAAGATAATGATGTCGAACTCGACACCATGATAGCCTTGTTCGAGCGGAATCCGTTTCATATCATCAAATCGTGCTTTCACCATGAAAAAGGGACGGCAGAGCCATATAATCATCGGTCCCTACTGAGAAAGCCTGATATTGGGATGTTGGCCTTGTGCGAGGTGGAAGCCTGGGGGAGGGGATACATCGTAGATTGGGCCAACAGCATCTTTGTAGGCGACAGACCCGAAGATGAACAATGCGCCCAAAATGCAGAGATTGCCTTCCGATGGGCCAGCGATTTTTTTGAAAGAACGGAGGCATAACAATGTACAGCAAACTAATCATCGCAGGAAACTTAGGCGGCGACCCGGAGCTGCGCTACACCGCCGACGGCAAGGCGGTGACCAGCTTCAGCGTAGCCACCAATCGCAAATGGACTCAACTGCGCGAGCGGCGTATCCTCGAATTGCGCTTCGGATTGGTTGATGGCGTGCCCCATACCCTGACAGAGGTCGGGCAGAAGTTTGGTCTCACCCGTGAACGGATTCGCCAAATCGAGAAAGAGGCCATGCGAAAACTACGCCATCCGCGTCGGTCCCAGCAGTTGCGCCCGTTTGCGGAGCTGGGGGTAGCAGCATGAACCAGGGAATTATGTTAGGGGTGGCACTGACCTGCCGCCAATTGACTGATGAGCAACTAGCGGCGTTGAATTTAGCTGTTCAAGCCGGTTGGGATGCCAGCAATCTGCCAGGGTATGATCATGTCGCTGGCTTGTTCACCGAGGCCGATGGCACGCAAATGCACGGAGATACCAAGGCCGCTTTTGCAGAGGTTGCATTAAAGCGGCTGGGGTAGCAGCTCAGAGCCGTTCTGGTGAGAGGTCGCGGGAAACTGAGAGAGATTTTGAGGAAGCCAGAGAGGGAACGGATTGACAGAGCAAGAAACGACCGAAGAAATCAAGAAACTTGAACGGGCTGCACTAGAGGCTGAGTGGGCGGCGATGGTACAGCGCATGCGCCTCCTAGCTCATTTATTGGGGTGGCCGAATCCGTTTCCGATACGTCAGAAACAGTCCCGTAACCGGGGTACTGTTGACGTAAAGCGAAGGATTGAGTAAAATCTAAGGTAGTTGACAATAAAATATTGTCCGAAGCTAAAAAGTGACGGGCCAATTCGACAGACTGCAAGCGATTACGTAGGCGGTCAACCGAGTTGGCCCGTTTTTTGTTTCCAGAGCGCCCTCGGCGCGGCGGTGGTGGTGTAGCACCACCGACCCGGAGCAGATGAATGGTAGACCTTAAAAAGTTAACATGCAATTCATTCTTGACACGTTCGCCGTTTTGCTGGCGTTGTTTGCCGGTATATTTTTCCATATTCACCTTGGGTTATTTCGTAAACACCGAGAACCCTTGTCGTTGTTGGCAGCGGCAATTTTATTATGGCTATCGCTCACTTATTGGGCTTACATTTTTGGATTGTATGATGCGCCTGGGCATGTTGGGCGGCCACTGTTCCCAATTATTTTGGCGCTGTGGGCTTACGATAAAACGGGTGGGCAATGGTTGAATTATTTCACACACTCCTTCAAATGGGTCAGGAAAATCCTGGGGCATGGCCGCTGATTATCAGTCTTGGTGCATTGTTTCTCGCGTTTTGGATTATGTTTCGCCAACCAAGAGCGGAGCAACACTGGGACGAATTGGCCGAACGGCTAGAAAAGCAAAACGAAAAACTGACCAAACGGCATGCCGAGACGGTCAAGGAATTAGACCGCCGCATCGACAAATTACAAGATGAAGTCAATCGCACCCGCGAGGAACTAGCAGCCACCCGTAAAGAACTTGACAATGCGGCCACTGAACTTATCCAACGCCAAAAAGAAATCAACGGCTTGCGTACCGGGTTGCGTAAGCGGGATGAGGAAATCGCTAAACTTGAAGCCACGGTCAATGACCAGCAACGGCAAATCACGGAACAATACGATTATATCAAGCTGCTCAAGAAATCCATCGAAGACATGGGCGGTCAGCCGCCGGAGATGAGGCCGAACAGTGACTGAGACGGTGATGGAACGCAAATTCGCTGAGTTGCTGAAAATCACCCTACGGCTTCTCGGTGTCATTGAACGGCTGGCCGAGGATGACCTGACGCAGGCATTAACTGATGAGCTTGAGATGCTTCGCACAGAGGTTGACCGGCTGGTTAGTTTGCTGAGAGACGCCAAGGATTATCACGAGATAGCCCAACTTGACATCGTTTTTCTGCAATCACTGTTTGAGGAGATGTCAGAATCATCGCTAACCAAGGTGATGAAGCAAATGAGTGTCACGACACGAAATCAGTTCTTAGCCACCGCAATCAAAGCCTATGACAAAGCATTTGTTGGAAGGGGGGCTGATGACAGCAACGACCAAAGCAACTAAACCAAAAGAACCTCTACTAAAATCGGCGCGGTTCAAGGTCTTCCTGGCCGGGGTCATCCTGGAAGTCCTGGTTTTGTTTTCGGCAGAGCTGGGGGTTGAAGCCGACCCGGAGTTGCTCAAAGAGGTAGCGCAGGGGATAGCTATTCTGGTGACTGGCTTCATCGCCAGCCGCACCTTTAGGAACACGGAGAACTAGCATGCCTCGCAACATTGAGGAGTTGAACATAACCAACTTTCAGAATACTGGGCAGACTACGCCAATTGCACGTTACACCTTTGATATTGAAATCAAATGGCGAAACGAAGCCGGCGTGTTACAGACCCATAGTAGTACACGTACTTACCCCAACGCACTTTCTGACATGCCGCTCAGGGTCCAGCGGCGTTTTGTTGAAGAAATGATTGAGGCCAAGGTACGGGTGGCGCTGGGTCTGGCAGAATGGGAGGATTACGAATAATGGCAACTTTTAGTCACTTTCAAGAGGTTTGGACAGACAACATCGTAGACAAAGGGGGCGGCGTGCGGGAGTGCGTTATGCGTCTTCTGGCTGTCTTTGATGATGGCACTAAGGAATGGCGTTACATCGGCACGACGGCAGCAGAGCATCCCGTGAGCGATGGGAATCCAGTCAAGGAACTGCCGGCCAAGCGATTCCCAACTGCCTTCAATGATTTGGCAGCAGGCAACGTGGAACTGTTACACGATATGGCAATCACCGCTGAGGCCGACCTGTTACAACGATGAGTCTCCGTGGTCAAGATACCGGTCGGGTCACTGGTCACAAATTTCAGCTTTCCTTGGTGGCGCTGGTGTCCTGACCGATTAAGTAAGCCTGAGCCGCCAACCGAAAGCCGCCCGCTTTCTTTTTGGTGGTTTAATGGCGTGACGTTTGTTAACAATCAGGTAGCAGCACTATGACAGATTATTACGTGGGGCCTGGTGGCTCCGATGCAAATGATGGGCAGAGTTGGGCCAACCGCAAGCTGACGCTTGGTGGGGCAGAGGCGTTATCTCTAACGGGTGGTGACAATGTGTATGTCGCCCCTGGCGTGTATCGAGAGTCATTATCTGTAGGTAACAGTGGCTCAGTGGGCAACCATATCAGCTATATCGCCGACCTGACCGGTGAGAAGACCGATGGGGTGGGGGGGAAGGTCAGGATCACCGGCTCAGATAACGACCAAACCCAAACCCGGACTACCTGTGTGGTTGCGACTGGGTACGATTATCGAACATTCCGTGGCTTTCATATGGACGGTGCATCCACCCAGCAAATGGATTTGACCGACTGCGACACCTGGGTCATTGAGGATTGTTGCTTCGACCTGGCGGGATTGCTAGATAACATCATGGTTGATGGTTCCGGTCAAAACGCTATTACCATTCGGCGCTGTTTGTTTCTTGGGGGGCAGTCGGGTAATGGGTCTGTTTCGTTTGAGCATACCGCTACCTTGCAGGGCAATCACATCGTTGAAAACTGTGTGTTCATCCACACCCGTGGCAGGAACATCAACATTGTTCGAGTGGGCGAAATTACCGTTAAAAATTGTTTGTTCATTGGAGACGGCATTCGGGTCACTACCGCCATAGCCGGGGGTGATACAGTTGATGTGAATAACTGTATCTTCTTCAATGCTGGCACGGCGCTTAGGGGCACGACCACCGGCGAAATCGTGGAAGATTACAACTGCTTCTACGAGAATGGCACGGATAGGAACAATGTTAACACCGGCGCAAACAGCGTCTCTTATATACCAGGATTTAACCTTTGCAGCTTGTTAAGCGGAATCAAGTTACCCCAACAGCCCTTTTTCGCCCTGCACGAATGGAGCGCCCTGGCTGCTATTGCGGGGACGGGTGAAGCGACTGACGACTTCTATGGACTGACCCGGCCTACCACATCAGCTAAGAAAAGTTGGGGGCCGATTCAGTTTGCCGACAATGAACGAGATACCGGCACGACCAGGGGCAGCAGCACGGCCTCAATCAAGTTCAACGATGCGGGCCGGCATCAGATATTTGTGCCGGTCAGCAATGAATCGACTACATTCTCAGTCTACGTCAACCGCGAAGCGAACTACGCCGGAACCAACCCCCAGATGATTATCAGGCAGCCCGGTCAAGCTGATACGGTGGTCACAGACACCGCTACTACCGGTGTCTGGAACGAACTGACAACCACCCTGACGCCCGCCGCCGGAACCGATTTTGTGGTAGTGGAGTTGGTGAGCAATAACACGGCTACAAGCGGGTCGTATGCGACCTACTTTGACGACCTAACGGTGAGTTAAGATGGCGAACCCGCAAGACCCCGGCACATTCGACATTTGGATAACCAACCGTCTGTCGTTTGGGGTGGCCCAGCCAAAGTCGGGGAATACCGGTGACTTTGAGAAGTGGTTGACCGCCCGGCGTGACTTCGGAATATATGTTGAAGCCGCCGCCGCGGGGGGCGTGACACATGACGCTATCGCCGGGTTGCTGGGTTTAGGGCGAATGGCAGCCGCCCCACAAAAAATTGCACAACCTCAATTGACGTTACCAGGCTTAGGGCAAGGCCAACCGGTATCAAGCAAGATTGCCCAGCCTCAATCGGGCTTGTCAGGGCTTGGGAGTTTTGCAACCACGCCGCAGAAAGTGTTGCAGGGCCAAGCCGGATTGTTGGGTGAGGGACAAGCATTGTCTACCCCCGGCAGAATCCGGCAAATTCAGATAGGGATAGTTGGTCTTGGAGAAATATTGCCAACACCGGCCAAGACCGTCCAACCCCAAGTGGTATTACCAGGTCTGGGACAGACACAACTAGCTTCAAGCAAAATCGTCCAGTCTCAAGTCGCTTTGCTGGGCTTGGGGATGACCTTTGCTGTTTCGCAAAAAGTGCTACAAGGGCAAACACGCTTACTTGGCCTGGGGCTGGTATTCCCGGTTGGCGTCAAGCTAGCGGCTGGAGCAGTCGCCCTATTGCAGGGGATAGGACAAGTCCAGCCGACCGCCGCCAAGATAGGGCAAGCCCAGGCCGGATTGCAAGGGCTTGGACAAGGACTGTCCGTTCCGCAGAAGGTGCTACAAGGGGAGGCTCAACTATTAGGCTTGGGGATGGCCCTTTCCTCCGGCGTCATCCTGGCATCGGGGGCGGTGGCCTTGGTTCAAGGAATTGGGCAAATGCAGCCCACACCAAGCAAAATCGCTCAGTCTCAAACGGCGCTGCTGGGTCTAGGACAGGTTTCACCAAGGCCCCAAAAAATTCTGCAAGGGCAAGCGGTTTTGCTAGGCATAGGTCAGGCGTTGCCTCTTAGCGCCGCCGGTCTCATTCGGTTGGCGGTAGCCGCATTGCAAGGACGTGGGGCAACAGCCGCCCCACCGACCAAGGTCTTGCAGGGTCAGGCAACCCTACCAGGGGCGGGGCAAATCTCAGTCAGCCCAGCAAGGATAGCCCAGGCAGCAGCTAGCCTGGAGGGGTTAGGGTTCACTGCCCCATCTGCCGGTCTCATTGTTTCAGCCGCCATTCAATTAGGCGAGGTCGGGGTTGTCTTTGCCATCGAGAGCGGCGAAGTGATTTACATTTTTGGCGTACCCAAGGTACTCATTCGGGAATTAGATTATCACCCATTGATTATTGTGTATTAGGTTTACTAGGAGGTTACTATGTCAGCCGGTTCAATGACTACCAGTCTGAAAAACAGTTTAATCGAGCTTATGTTTCGCAACGGCAGTTGGGCGCGTCCGGCCAATTGGGATGTGGCCCTATTCACCGTCGCCCCCTCCGACGCCGGGGGCGGAACCGAGGTCTCCGGGGGAGCCTACGCTCGCCAGTCGGTGGCGACCGGGGCCTCAGCCGCGTGGGGAGCGCCCACTGACGGCGACACCGACAATGACAACACCATCACCTTTCCCACCGCCACCGCCAATTGGGGTCTGGTGGTGGCGGTCGCCTTGTTCAACTCCACTACCATGGAGTGGTGGGGCTGGCTCTCCAACATTCATTGGCCGGTCAATGGAGCCAATACTGGCGATGTCTTTACTGCCTATGGTCACACCCTGGCCAATGATGACCGAGTTATTTTCCAAACGCAGGGGAGCGGCGTCCTACCGACCGGGATTAGCGAAGACACCCTGTACTGGGTGGTAGGCGTCTCCGGGGACACCTTCCAGGTCTCGACCACCCAAGGCGGCGCGGCTATCACGTTGACGGCTGATGGAGCCGGGACGGTTCATAAGGTTGAGCCGAAGCAGATTGATACCAATGATGTCTTCCGCTTCAACGCAGGGGACTTAGACGTTCAGCTCTATTAGAAGATATTCAGGGAGAAACCCATGAGCATTAAATTCAACATTTGGACGAACGAAGCCATTGATAACACTGGGGTCAGCAGTAACGGCGAGTATGAGCTGCTGAACTCCGGCCCTTTGGATAACAACGGCGATTACAACTCCCTCCGGTTGGTGGTGGAGTACAAGGATATTCTGCCAGAGGATGACGCTATCGCCAACAGTTTTTACCTGACTGCGGTGGTCGAGGCCAGCAACGGCTTGACCGGGGCAAGTGAGGCGTGGTTCCCGATAGCCTATCAATTCCGGGGCTATCGCAAGGCGTTCCAGGGGACTATCCGCGAAATCATCTTGCAACCTAATTTGGTCGTGATTGACCAGGGGGTCGATGATGTGACCTTTGTCGGCAACGAGACCAAGGCCCGGATTTCCCGGCAGCAAGGCAAGTTGCCTGACACGGACTGGCGGGTGCGGGTCTTATTGACCGAAGAGGGGCACGGCGGGCCGGGGGCCTTTGCCTCTGGAAAAATTACGGTTTACGGGGAGCGATTCAATGTCTAATCAAGTGACTAAAAATGGCGTTGGGCGATGTCCGTATTGTCAGAATCATTTGTTTAGCGATGCGGAAAAAGTTAGAAACGAAACCATCAGTCAGTGTTTAGGGTGTGCCGCCTATTCGATGGTTCGGGTGACCGGCACGCGCTATCCGCTGCAAGACCCAAGCGACAAAAATTCAGACCCGCTGCTCAGGGCAGTGCGCTAAACAGTCCGGGATGGTTTAACCGATGACCGCCGTCAGCGTAAGCGCCGACAATCTAAGAGCCGATGATATGAACTCCGCTGCGAATGTGAGCAGCATTGGGGGTGGGGCCGGGGCCGGGGTCGAGCCTGATTTTGTCTATCAGGGAACCAACTCGGTGAGCCGGAAAATCGGCACGTCTGCCGGGGGGTTTTACACGACCACCGGCGCGGCGCGGAATATGACCGCCACCCGGCGCACGACGGTCATCGTGAAACTCATCGCCACCAATGCCAATGCCTTAGAACTCCTCTCAGTCCCCGGTATTGAAATCCGCATTGGCTCCGGTTCCGGGGACTATTACTCCTATGATTTGGAAGGGAGCGACACCTACCCGATTAAGGGGGGCTGGCTCATTCGCGCCATTGACCCCAATGTCTCGACCCACCGGGACGGAACCACCGGCACGCCGGACCTGACCGCCGTTGATTATTTTGGCATTGTCGGGGATTTCACGGCCACCTCCAAGTCTGAAAACCTGGCCATGGATGCGGTGGACATCGGGGCCGGTCTGAACCTGGTTGGCGGCGATGGAGCCGATGCTGACGGCACGTGGCAAGACTTCGTTGATGATGACGAGGGGGATACCGCCGCCACCACCGGACGCTATGGCTACATCTACACCCTGGCTGTTGACCCGGCGACCGGGGATGCCAAAATCATGGAATGTTATGGCATGTTCTGGATTGGGCGGGATACCACCCCGACCACCACGGCCACGGTCTTTATTGACAGCGGCAAGACCCTCACCTTCCCTGATGGCCTGTTTGATGCCGGCTTTTCCGGGATTAGCGTTGATTTGGGCAATGCGACCACCGACATTGATTTCACGGATTGCAATTTCTTTGGCCTGGGGAGCGAGAGTGGGGTTGACACCCGTCCGGTCTTAACGGCGGTCGGGACAGCCGGGGCCTTTGATGCCGTTGGCTGTATCTTCAACAATTTTGCCGACCTGACCCTGACCAGTGCGTGTACGTTAACCGGTTGCACTATCACCGGCAGCGAAGGGATTACCCAAGCGGGGGCAACCCTTGATAGTTGCACTATCGCCGGGGCGACCACCGCAGATGGGGTGGCGTTTATCACGGCTGATGACCCGTCCAAAATCAAAGACTGCTCATTTGCTTTCAGCGATGGACATGCCCTTGAGATTACGACCCCCGGAACCTACACCTTCCAGGGCAACAGCTTCAGTGGCTACGGGGCGGACGGCACAAATGACGCCGCCATCTACAACAACAGCGGGGGGGCGGTCACCCTCAACATCACCGGGGGCGGGGACACACCCACGGTCAGAAATGGCTCTGGAGCCAGTACCACGGTTAATAATTCCGTGACCATCACTCTGACCAACTTAGTGGCCGGGAGCCGGGTCTACATCCGCAACACCACCGATAGCGTGACCTTATTCAATCAGGTTGAAGCGACCACCACCTTTTCGGAGACGGTCAATTTCACCGCCAACAAGACCTTGCTTATCCGGGTGCGAAACGCCTCCGGGACCACCAGATACAAGCCCTTTGAAGGGGGTGGGACGTTGACCTCAAATGGTTTTTCGTTGCAAGTTAATCAAGTGTTAGATGAATAGGAGTGTTTTATGACCTGGGTAGCAGCAGATTGGAGCTTTGACAGCGCCACCAAAGTGGTGGATTACATCGGCGATGACCACGCCCGTTTTGGGGGTTCTTCGCCCTCATATGCGACAGTCTTGGAATTTCACCGCGAAGCCCAAGATTTGGCCGATGACGCCACCTTTAGCGGCGATGATGAGGTAGATATTACCATCGTGACGCCGACCGATAGAAGCACTGACAACATCATCACGATGGTCAACGGCTGGACCATCACCGCCTCCGCCGCCGAGCATTTGTATGACGGCTCTATCATTCAAAGTAATGGCGACACCATCTTTGACGGGATTGTGAACTTCGGTAACGCGCAATCGATTCAGATTTTGCAGGACGGGGCCATTTTGTCTGATGATTGGTGGAACGCCAGCAGCGGGGGGCTAAATGCGGATGTGGCAGCAGGTATTTCTCACCGCTTTATGATTAAAGTGCGAGACAACGGAGCCGACATAGATGGCAGACGGCTGGTTGGTACGGCTCGCCGCTTCAACCAGACCTATAGCGAATTCAAGATTAACGGGTCGTCACGCGGTAACAACGTGTTGGCGCTATCTGAAACCTCCGACTTAAACAACCAAACGGCAGAGGCGACGGTTGCCACCTGGAGCGATATTGTCAACGACAATGAAGGCTATGTGGGCATTGATGCCGATGGTAACGCCGCCAACGAATTCTACTATTCAAACTGGGAGTATGGCACGCGGACCGTTACCGAATTTTATGAGCGGTTGAAATATCTGACCCGCGAAGGAAGCGCCGAAACGCTGTATGGTTTGAATGGCGAAGTCTTCCGAGGCATTACCCACGAAATTGTTTACGACACCCTGAGCGGAACATTCGACGAGGGTCAAGACCTGATTTGGGGGACCGAAGTCGCGTATGATGCTGAACTCTCAAGCGGCTTAACCGTGGGCGAGTATTACACCTTCTCGCTATCGGGGGCTGTCGGTCAGTTGTTGGCCTTGGATGATAACGGCGTCACCGGCTTTGCCATCTTCGCCATAGAGCCTGGTTCAGGCACGGTGGTCGACAATGACGCCTTCACCCGCGTTGACGGCACAGCAAACGACGGGGCGACCGTGAATGCCACCATCAACAATGCCTCAGCCGTGGGCGGCAAAGGACGCATCCTGGCTGATGATGGGGCGGATACGGTTTGGATCCAAGTTTTGGTTGGCGCGGCCCCGGTTGATAATCTGCCGATTTGGGAAGCCACCACCGCCGGGGTCTACGATAACGCCACCGGTGATAATGCCTTGGTTAACGTGACCGTCACCGAGCGGACCATCTCCACCCCCTTTGTTGGGCAATCGACCGGTTCCGCCATCATCGGGGCCTACGGATTAGGGATTGGCTCGGATGACCTGACCGCCGCTGACCGGGTGACGGATCTCACTAACACCGTGGTCACGCCGCCTAACAATGTCCAGTTCTCAGTGATTGGTCTGGTGTCCAGCGAAGATAGAGTCTTAGTTGGCCCGGAGTCAGGCGGGGCCTTGCAGGTCGGGCAATTCACCCTCCAAGCGGCGCTCACGACCGACAATATCACTTCGGTTCAGGTCAATACCACCATCCCCAGCGACACGCCCTCAAGCGGCACAATCCGGGTGGCAGACAACAACGGTCTCTACCGGCGGCTGGAATACTCAAGCTACTCCGGGGACACTTTCACCATCACGACCACCGATGGCAATGAGGACTTTGCGGCGGTTAATGCCGATGCCGGGAACAACGTCTTCATCTCTTACTTGGACAAACTGGCAGCGGCAACGACCGAGAACTTCACCAGCGTTTATTCATCTGACCGTGATTTGTTCATCCGGGTGCGCGATGGCGGTCCAACCCCTATCAAGACCTTTGAGACGACCGGGACGCTGGGGTCTGCCGGGGGGTCAGCGACCGTCATCAGGACCTCAGATGCCTAGTCAAGAACCCGGTGTAACCCTGAGCAGGCTGATAGCCGTCGAACGCAATGCGCTGGCGGCGATTGAGGCGGCAGACCAGGCCCGGCAGCAATTCGGCGAGTTGAGACAACAGTTGGTGACTGTGCAAGCTGAAAACGTGCAATTGAAAGCGCGGATAGAGGCCCTGACCGCTCAAATGGCAATGGCGATGGGGAGCGGCCCCACTTCGAGATAATGGCGATTACGATTGATTGGCTCACAAAAATTATCAATGTCCCGCGGGCTGATATGACTCTGGTTCAAGCCTCGCCGGAGATTAGAGCGTTGGATGTGAACAGTTTCAGACTTGAATTAAAGGACATCGAAGATGGTGAAGGGATGCCGTTTTTAGACACCCATCAGCACAACCCACCGGTGACGGTAGGAGGCGTGACCCTGGCCCGCACGGTGGAAATCATCAACGGCTACACCATTACCTTTGAGGACGGGCAGTATGCGGTCAACCTGAGCGGGGCCAACAACAATGTGGCCGATGTGACCAACATCAATCAGGTCTCCGTGCGGTCGGCCAACTCCGGCGGCCTGGTTGTGACAGACACCTCCGGCCTGACAGCGGGTGAAGCGGCCATGCTGCAACTCATCGTGAACCTGCTTGAAGCCGATGAGGAATTTGGGCCATCCACCGCCCGGAAGCTGCTGAGAGGCACGTCAACCGTCCTGGTAGAAAAGCAAGTGACCGGCGGCAACCTGAGCGGCACAATCACCGTCAAGGACTAGCCATGTGGAACAGCCTGGTCTACCTGGCCGGTGAGGGCGGGAACAGTATCATCATCACCGACGCCGCCATTGAAATTGAACCGGTCATCCAGGCCATTGAAATTGCGCCGATTGTGCAGGCCATCGAAATAATCTGGGAAGACGAAAATGGAACGATTGTCATGAGTAGTGCTGAGCATATCAAATTCACCATCAAACAGGGGGACACCTCCCCGGTGGTGGGCTTCAAATTCAAAGACATCGATGTCTCACTTTGCACCTGTCGCCAGGTGGTTAGGCGCGATTTCAATGCCGACCCGGTTATCGACCTGCCGGTCACAGATACCGGCCAGATAGCCAGCGAGCTTGCCAAGGGCAATACCGCCGACTTTTTCCTGGTCGGCTTGCCGCCTAGCGAGACGGCACTGCTGGCCCCCGGTTCCTGGGTTTGGGCGGTGGAGTTGGACTGTCCCTCGACTTCGCCTGTCCCGCTTAAGCAAGAGACCCATATCACCCTGGTGGTTGCCGATGAAGCCGTTGAGGCCGGGAGTTAAGCGGCACACAACGCGAAAGGAGCGATTAAGTGACCTGCATCGTAGGTTTGGAAATAGACGATGGTGTAATCATCGGCGGCGATTCCGCCTCAGCAAGTGGATGGGATATGAACGTTAGTCGCCTTGAAAAGGTTTTTAGGCGCGGAGAATTTCTCATTGGCTATACCTCTAGTTTTCGGATGGGTCAATTGCTACAATACAGATTGTCGGTTGAACCACAGCAGGATGGGCAGTCAGATTTATCATATTTGGCAACCGATTTTGTTGATGCGGTCAGAGGGTGTCTGAAGGATGGCGGGTTTCGAGTCGTTCAAAACGAGCAGGAATCAGGGGGACAGTTCCTGGTAGGATACAAGGGTCAATTGTATATGATAGCCTCAGATTTTCAGGTCAATTCAAGTGTGGACGGGTATACGGCTATTGGTTGTGGCGCGAATTTCGCCTTGGGTAGCATGTTTGCAAACAAGGCGCTGCCGCCGGAAGAACGAGTCAGGCACGCCTTGGCGGCAGCAGGACACTTCAGCAATGGCGTTTGTCCACCCTACAACCTATTGGTTAACAGGTTAACCTAGCTACCCATGGCATTAAGCAAGAAGCAAAGGGCGTTCATAAACGAATATCTGACATGCTGGAACGCCACCGAAGCGGCGCGGCGGGCGGGGTATGCTGAGGCTTCAGCTAGGATTTCAGGCTCTAAAAATATGTCAAATGCTAACATTTCAGCCGAAATCCAACGCCGAATCGATGAAATGGCAATGTCCGCCGACGAGGTACTGATGCACCTGGCCGACATCGCCCGACCACCCGTGACGCCGGCTGATTTTCTCAATGATGAGACCAGAAATGTTGTAGACAGACATGGCAATGCGGTTGATGTCGTTGAGGTGGTGGTGGATTGGGATAAGGTCAAGGAGTATGGGCATCTCATCAAGTCCATCTCTTTCACCGCCGCTGGCCCCAAGATTGAGTTCTACAGCCGAATGGACGCCTTGCAGCTTCTGGGCAAACACCACCGCTTGTTCGTGGACCGCCAGGAGGTAGATCACACCTCTGGCGGCGAACCGCTGGGGAGTGTCGTCGATACGGCCCTCAAGAAAGTCTATGCCGATGCAGATAACAGCGCAGACTGAACTCCTACAACATCTGAATACGCTCTATCGGCTGGGCTGCCCGGAAGACCAAACCCGCCGCTTTCTGTCCGCTGGCTACATCCCCCAACCCAAGCAGACGATGTTCCATGCCGCCGCCAGGGAATGTGATTGCGAGGGCGGTCCTGAGTATGTGGCGATGGGGGGGACGCGAGGGCAGGCCAAGAGCCACGCCGAACTAGCCCAAGCAGTCATCGATGATATGCAGCGGGTTCCCGATCTCAAGTTCTTGTATCTGCGAAAATTACAGAAGAAGGCAGGCGAATCCTTTGAGGACTTGCGGCGCAAGGTGTTGAAGTTCACCCCTCATAGTACGGCTAATGGGGTCCTCAAGCTTCCCAATGGGTCGTTTATGGTGGTCGGCGGCTTTCGATCTGAGAGTGAGATTGACGCTTATCTGGGGATTGAGTATGACGGGCTGCTGATTGAGGACGCTACCTCACTGAGCAAAATGAAGATAGATGTCATCTTAGCTTCGCTCAGAACCAGCAAAGAGAACTGGCGACCGAGAGGTTACTTCAGCTTCAACCCCGGCGGCATCGGTCACGCTTGGGCCAGGCAGATGTTCTTTGACCCCTACATCCGGGGAGAAGAGACGTTTACCCGCTTCATCCATACGACGCTGGGAGACAACATCTTCATCAACTCGGAGTATGAGCGATTTTTGAAATCGCTTCAGGGGTGGCTCAAGCAAGCCTGGTGCGACGGCGATTTTTCCATCTCAGCCGGACAGTATTTCATCAACTTCAACGAAGCCATCCACGTCCGCCCCATGCCCGATGTGCTGCCGGTTGATTGGACGTACTGGTGTGCCCTCGATTATGGGTTTGTCCATTGGACGGTCTGCTTGCTCTTTGGCAAGGATAACGACGGCAATATTCACGTCATCGACGAACACGCCGCCCGCCGCTGGCTGACCCCGCAACACGCCGGAGCTATCAAGTCGATGTTGGCCCGAAACGGGTTATCTATCGGTCGGCTCCAGACCTTTGTAGCCGGACACGATGTCTTTGCCCAGCGGGGGACAAGCACCCAGACCATTGCCGACCAGTATCAGCAGGAAGGCATCACTCTAAGCCGGGCCAACATAGACCGCATCAACGGCTGGGGGAAAATCTTGCAGAGGTTAGGCAATGTCGATGAAGGGATACCGGCCCGACTAACCATCTCGCCCAGGTGTCGCCGCCTGATACAGACTTTGCCTGTCTTGCAGCATGATCCGCGCCGGGGAGAGGATGTGCTAAAGGAGGACTGTGATCCTGATACCGGCGAGGGGGGCGATGACCCTGGTGACTGTCTGCGTTATGGGGTGATGGAGGATGGTGAGCATTACGGCGTGCGGAATCTAAACGTCGATATGCCGAAACGTAAACAGCCCCGTAGGGCTATTAAGAAGCGTAGGTTCTAACTATGACCGGACTAAATTTCAGTCAAGACGTGAGTGATAACATTCGCCAGTTGGTCAATCTAGCCACTCGACCGCCGACCGACCAGGAGCGCCGGGTTCAGGTTATTCGCGATTTTGCCAAAGGCGCACAGAATGTCTTGCTGACCAGCCGCCAGCAGCAATATCTTGACCTGGACCATAATGATCTGTTCCCTGATTCTTTTGGCAACGTCTGCGCCCTGGTACTCAACGTCATCCTGGATAGGTTGCGGGTGATGCCCGATGGGGAGGGGGTTGTGGCGGCTGACCTGTCAGGTCCATCTCGCACCATGGCTGAGACCCTGGCCGATTTTTGGCGGCTGGGCAACCTAAATGAGATCCAAAACGAACTCTACTTCTACGCCTTGAGGGATGCGGAGGTGGCCCTGTTCATCGAATGGGATGGGGAGACCAACCGCCCCCGCTTCACGGCCAACGAGGTCTATGATGGTCAGTCTCGCACTGCCGGGGTGCGCTTCTTCCGTTCGGAGCTGGATGACGAGGTGGTGCTATTCGCCTCCAAACAATGGGACGTGGCCATCTACGATGAAGATCGGCAGACGGTGCAATCTCATTACACCCGGCTCAATCTCTACGAGCCGGGCCGGATTACCCGCCTCTGGGCTGATCAGCAGGCCAGTGGTAGTGAAGCCAACTGGGAGTTATTGACTCCGGAGGAGGTTAAGCGCGAGTCGGGTGGTCTGGTGACTGAGAACCCGCAGGCGTTGCCAATTGACCTGATTCCGATTGTTCCCTTCCGAAACTTCCGGGGCCTGAGCGAATTGGAAGACGTGCTGCGGCTGCAACGGATTGTCAACAAGACGCTGGGCGACATCGACATCGCCATCGACCACCATGCCTTCCCCTCTTACACGGCGGATGAGTTCACTCGCCCCGATTCGACCGGGGAGAATACGGAGTATGGTATCAATTCGGTCTTGGTTGGCAAGAACATGCGGCGGATTGAGCCGCCGGACCTAAAGAAGATGTGGGAGGGGGGTGTCTCTTCGTGGCTGGACCTGCTCTCGATTTTGAAACGTTGGCCCCTATTCTTGCTCAACCCCAGAGATCATCAGGCTCCCAGCGGCATTGCCCTTAGAACCGCCGAGCGACCCCTAATCGCCCAGATTCAGCGCAAGCAATTCACTTTTGACAAAGCCTGGCAGCAGGTCTTTGAAGTAGTCAAGGCGCTGCACGATGCCAACCGGAGGCCCGTATTAGGCGAGGAGGCCCGGGCCAAGCTGGAGTGGGAAGACCCGGCCACCACCGATTCCGATGAGATTCGCAAAATACAGGTTGAGACGGCCAAATCAGCCGGATTACCGGAGGAGTGGATTTGGCGCAATGTCTATGGCCTGGATGATGATGACATTGAAAAAATGAAGACCGCGAAGATGGCGGCGGCTGACCTGAGCCGCCGAGAGTTCCCGGAAGAAGCGCAAGGGATAGATGAGGTGACAGATAATGGCGAAGAAGAGAGCGTTGGGGAAGGCGCTGGACTGGACGGAAGCGGAGTTAGAGGCAATGAGCCTGGTAACGGTAGAGCAGATTGAACAAGCCCAGGCGTTCGTTGAGGGAAACGCGGGGAGAGTGCAGGTGGTGGTTGGTCAGACCCGGCACTTGATTGCGGATGGCGCCGACCTGTGGCAGGCCCAGCGCCGAGAGGACAGCCGCCTAAGCCGTGCCTGAGCCGATAAAGACGAACCGGCTAACACCCCAGTTTAGTTGGGATAGCCGCCTCAGGCCCCACGGCGGCTACCGGGACAGCCGGGGGCGCATCGTGCGTCAGGTGGTCGTCTTGGAAGCCCTGGAAAGCGTCATCGAAACGACCCGGCGCGAAATGCAGACCATCTCAAGGAGTCTGGCAGACGGTGAAATCACCCTGGCCCAGTGGCAGCTTGGCATGCGCGACCGCATCCGCACCGTCCACATCGCCTCCGCCGCCCTGGCCAAGGGAGGTTGGGCGCAGATGTCCGCCGCCGATTGGGGCTTCGTCGGCAGCCAAATCAAGGCTCAGCTTCGCTTTCTGCGTAAATTTGCCCTGGAGATTGAGAGTGGTAAAGCGTCTTTACATCGTCTGGATGGGGCTATCAATGGCAACTTCTTGCAGCGGGTGGACCTGTACGGCAACTCTGGCATTACGACCTATCACAACGTTCGCCGGAGAGAGGCCAGGGCCGCCGGGTACAATCGGGAGGCTCGCAGATTAGACCCGAATGTGAAACAGCATTGCGCCTGTTGTGTTAGCCAAGCGCGGCGCGGGTATCAGCCGATTGGCATATTGATACCCATAGGCGGTTGTGAGTGTACGACCAAATGCCGCTGTAGATTTGTTTTTGGCAAAGAAATCAAGGGAAAAATAATTGAGGTAGCATTTTGATGGCGAACGATGTCCGGCAGGAAACAACAGTCAAAAAAAGAGAATGTTATTCAATTTCGCGTGACGAGTTGAACCTACTCAACCGAATCCGCAAAGAACTTAATGCCGGACGGGGGATTTCTCTGCTAGTTGAAGCTGGCGTGAATGGCAGTGTCTCTTGGCGTGTTGTGGGCAAACGTGAAAATGGGCGCGGTAGGCGTTGAGACCATCCTGTGAGAAGCCCCCAGAGCCGCCTGCGCCCACGCAATCAACCATAGATACCCTGCAAAATCAGCCCTTTTAGCGCCTATGTTTTGGGCAGGTTGCACAAAGTGCTACAAGCGGAATCACGCAGCATTTAGCTCGAAACCTGAAAACTGGCAACGTGAAACGAAATGACACACGCAGAGACCCGACGCCTAATATTTGACCAAAGTACCCTTTTGTAAAATAGTGGAGTTTTTTTAGTTAAAACTTGACGGCTCACACCAGAGTACGCTTGACGTAATCAATTCCGTCTGATAAAATAATTTCAATTACATATTCGATGCGGGGCAACCCCCTGTGTCAGGCTTTTGTTTAGCTATTTGTAGACCCAAGGGCCACAGTGAATATTCGCTGTGGCCCTTTTTATTTCCCTCGACCATCGTGAGGCGACCACGTAAAAAGCAAGCTGGGGGAGCGGCAGGGCGATAGCCCATCTCTAATCGTGAACGCGACCACGTTAAAAGCGTAAGGAGATTCCAGTGTTACTATCATTACTATTTAATTCTTTTCTCAATCCATTTTGGTCAGTGCGGTTTATGGCTGATACTGATGCCGGCGGCGCTGAACCGCCCGAAGGTAATGAGCCGGATGGCGAAGGTGTTGATGCGCCAGACCCAGAATTGCTACAAGGCGTTGATCCTGACAAGCCGGTTCCGTATGAGCGGTTTCGTGAAGTGATTTCCGACAATCAAGAGCTTAAAGTCGAACTGAGGAAACTTCAGGCATGGCGAGAACGCCTTGAGCTTGAGGAGCAGCGTAAACGCCGTGAACAAGAGGAACAATCCAAAAGCCAAAAGATGGCCGAAGGGCAGTGGAAGGACCTCTACAACGAAACCCAACGCGAACTCGAAGAAGCCCGTCGTGATGCTGAACAGGCGCGATTGTCGGCGATGCGGGCCAAGGTGGGGAGTAAAGTAGGTCTGCCGGCCTACTTTATCGACCGATTGATGGGAGAAACAGAAGAAGAGATGGAACTGGATGCCCAACGGATTTTTGAATTCTTACCCAAACGTTCGGCAGTTGCAGATGGTGCGCGAGGGCTGACTCAGCCGGAGCAGATGAAGCCGACTGAGGACCAGACCAAGGCGCGGAAACGCGGCAGCAGCCGAATCTATCAAGAACCCCTTTAGTGAGGTAACTATGGCACTCATTACACCCGATACGGTGGTGAATGTAGACATGAATTCTATCAAAGAGTTGCCCAACCTGGCCGGCGATCTGGTCGCCGGTGAGGCCCTTTTGGCCGGTGCGCCCTGTCGGATTGGGAGCGACGGCTTGGTCTATATGTCCAACGCAACGGCGGCTGATGCGAACGCAAACGCAGCCGGTTGGACGGTCAAGGCGTATGCCGCCGGGCAGGTGGTGACTCTTTATGTCGGCGCAGGTATCCGATTCCACTATGCCGCCAGCGGGCTAACACCGGGCGCAATTCTGTACACCGGGGCGACTGCCGGGCGGCTGGATGATGCCGCCACGACTGGCGATGCGGTCGGGATTGCAACTGTCATTTCCGCCACCGACATCATAACTCTCGGCCCCCGGCTGGTAGCGTAGGCAACGAGTAGGAGATAATCATGGCACAAATTACAGGCAGTTCGAGTATTGATGACCTGTTGGCGGCGCGATTTCAGAGCGTAGCCGACTTTGACGAAGATAATATCCGCGAGGTGCTAGACCGTGACCTCGCAGCGCACAACGCAATTATGATGGACCTGGTGGGGGGACTGTGCGAAATCACGGTTGACCGCCAGCGCATCTACGGCTCCAGCGTCGATGGGGATATGCAGGAAGTGGATGAGTTTGGCAACGCGCCGACCCAGCGCAGCCGGCAGGGTTCGACCGTGGCGTTTCCGCTGCGGTTGTACCAGTTCCCTCTGGGTTGGACTAAGCGGCATCTGGCGAAAGCGACCCCGGCTGACCTGGCCGAAAGCACGTTAGCCGCAGAGAAAGCCCACCGCCGCGTTGTTGAACGGGAAATCCGCAAAGCGATTTTCCTTTCATCCAATAGCACCTTCCGTGACCATCTGGTCGATGATGTAGACCTGGCCGTTCGCGCCTTCGTCAACGCTGACGGCAACCCTATCCCCAATAGTCCCATTGACGGTACACCGTTCGTGGCTGGTTCCCACACCCACTATGACGCCAACGCCACCCTGACTACAGCCGTGGTTGATGCGTTGATTGAAGATGTGATGGAACATAGCCTGTCGGCTGACATCAAAATCGCCATCCATCGTACCAATGAAGCCGCCTGGCGAGCGTTGACCGGCTTCATTCCTTATGCCGACCAACGGATTGAGGTCTTCCGGGTCACTGGGACTGGCAATGACGTTCCCTTTGACCGCTTAGACCAAACCCGGTTTGTCAATCGGGCCATCGGTATCTATGGAGCGGCTGAGGTGTGGGTGAAGTCCTGGTCCGTCGCCAATTACGCCTTCTGCTGGGATGATGCCGGCCCACGACCGCTGGCCTTCCGGCAAGATACTGCCGAAACGTTGCAAGGGCTGCAACTTTCTGATGAGGCGATGGTCCACCCGCTTCAAATCAACACCATGGAAGCCATGTTAGGGGTAGGGGTCTGGGAACGAACTAACGGCGCAGTCTTGCAATTCAACAACGCCACGTATCAGAACCCGACTATCACCTAGCCCTATTGAACTAATTAAGGAGTAGATCATGGCCCAAGCAAAACGGACCGGCGGCTTCTACCTGAATGCTCAAGGCAACCCCATTGACGCCGACGGCAAGGCCCTCTCAGCCGAGGATGTCCTGGCAATGAACTTGAGCGACGCTGAACTAGAGACGCTTCCTGAAGCGTTTGTGGAGAAGGTTGACGCCTTGACCGCTGTAGCGGAACCGGAGGCAGAAAAGACGACTGAGGAGACCCAGCCGTCAGAGGAAGCCGCTGATAAGCCTAAGCCTCCGGTCACCAAAAAAGCCACATCCAAGCCCGCCGCCAAGAAAGCTGGGTAGCCTAAGTGAGTTACACGCCCTACCAACCGGCTGAAACCGAACTCAGAGACCAGGTGCGCGGTCTGATCGGAGACACAATCCGCAATGAAGGACCGCGTCCCTACTCTGGGGAAGATACCAACTTCGCCGATGAGCGCATCGCCAAGGCCCTGACCGACCACAACGATGATGTGTTGCTGGCGGCAGCGGCTTTGGCGCATGTTTTACATGCGGAGTGGATTCGACAGGCCGGAGAGCAGCGGGAGCGGTGGGTAGTGATGAACATGAAGGAGACGGCTAAGGGGTACAAGCAACTGGCCGAAGACTTGGAAGACCAGGCCAACGAGACCACCACGATGACGGCCGGGATTGTCAGCCTGACCCGGACCGACGCCTACTCGATTGCAGCGGAGAGCGCCTGATGCCCCTCACTTTGCCTATGCGCTCCATTCGTAAAACCAAATGCGTCGATGTGGTCAAAAACCCCTTCTCAACCACCGCCAACCAGAACCAGCGCCAGGTTGTTTATAGCAATCTGGAGGCGACCTGGGAGGATGACAACATCGCCTATGATGTGGCTTCAGGGAGTGGGGTCAAGGCCATTGCCTCCCGCACGTTTATGTTTGGCCCTTGTGACGCCGATGGCAGCCTGCCCGACATCACTGAAGACCATTATCTGGTCGAAACCGATGACGTGGCGGGTCTGACCTTCTACTACAAGGTTTTTGAGGTCATCCCCCGGCCCAATATGAATACCCTGGAAGTCAACACCCAGCGCCAAAGACAGGTAGGCGAACGTGTATAGCTTCGATTGGCAGACGGCGGTTAATGAACTGGCGACCCTGGAACTGACAGTGAGTGGGATAACCACCGCTTACGGAGCTGGGTTGAACCCAACGGAGATTGAGAATCCGGAAGGGATACTGCCGGCTGTAGTTCACATCGTCGAGGGACCACAAGCAGCGCCTAAGCAAACGAGTGGTCTCAGAGCCTCAGAACAGGTCTTCTTCCACACCTTCGCTATCCGGTCTCGCTATCTGCTGGTAGAGGCCAGTCAGGAGAACGCGATGGCGGCCCAGACGCACGCCGCCGGGTTCTGGCAGGCCATTGCCAACGTCTTCTTCAATAACCTGAGCGGGGTAGACACGCGGGTTGACCTGTGTGAGGCGGTCGGTGCTGAGGCTTACCAGTGCGAGTGGGTGCAGGAACAACGGACGTACCCCTTTGATTACCGGTCCTGGCCCGATGTGACCGTTCCCAATATCAACGAACGGATGTATCTCTCCTATGAACTGAGACATATCTTTCACTTAGCCACGGAGCAATAGCATGGCTGAAATTATTGATTTTCGTAAGCGCCTGGCAACGGCGGAGTTTTTGAAGGCAGAGCAGGTTGAAGCGATAGCCAAGGTACTAGAGCGGCTGACTATTGAGACCATCGATGATGTTCAAAACCGCTTGCCTGTACTCTGGCCTTTCCAAGAGATTGAGGGGGCCAGCTTCAGCCGGGTCAAAGACCATCTGGTCAACTGGCAGCCGCCTCAGACGGCCTCGAAGAAGGCTAAGACAGGCGCATCAAGCAAGGCGGCTGATGCCTTGCCCAAGGAGTAGCAATTATGACGCTGAATATTCAGAACAGAGTATCGGCTTTTATCCAACGTAACCCAAGACCAGGCCAACCGCTGGCCCCGGTCAGTGTGACCGACCACACCATTCAAGATTTCACCATTCCCTACGCCGGCACCCAGCAAATCACCGGGCGGGACCGCTATGGTAACCCGATTAACAAGCTCTCGCTGCCGACGCCGCCCAGCGGTCTCATCTCCGGCGGCTTCGAGTGGGAGAAGCGGATAGCACCCGATTTTCTGGAAGATATGGCCCGGACGCAGAAGACCTTCAACGTCTGGGAGATGTCGATTCCGACCGGGCGGGTTGATTTAGCCACCCAATGGAAGCGGTTGGACATCTTCAGCGGTCTGCGAGTGACCCAGCTTACTAATGGTCAAGGACCGGTCCGAACGGGTGAGGGGGGCTTGAAGACGATGTCAGTGACCACCGAGGGTCTCAAGCATACTTCCTGGTCGCTGTGGCAGCAGTTAGCTGATACCGCCCCAGCCGCCGATGATTTTGTGGATGTTATTTTCCTGAGCGACATCGACCAGACCATCCCTGGCTATCCGGGGGAAGACCTGGTGGGCTACGCTATCACATCCAATGGTAACGCCTACTACACCATCAACGGCGGCGGAACCTGGACGGCAATGTCCACTGCCCAGCCTGCTGGGGGCGCGACTGCGCTCAAGGGCTTGGCGGTGGTTTCGCTGAGTGATAGTACCTTCCGTTTGATTGTGGGTGATGCTGATGCCACGTCTGCTATCCAGGTTCACCATCAGATTATCACGCACGGCAATTATGCCGGAGGAACCTGGACCTCAACCACGATTGACGCCACCACTGCGGCGGTAACTGCGATGCTGGCAACGGTCGATGCGGTCTATGTGGCCGGGGATGGGGAGATTTTCCAGTCAACCAATAACGGCGCGTCTTACCTCGCATCATCTATCGGGGGGTCGCCGGCAGGCCCGGCCATCAATGACTTTGTGGAAGCCGACAATGGGACGGTGATTGCGGTCGGCGCAACCAACACCATTATCAGCAAAGCAGCTTCAGCGGGCAGTTTCTCCAACCTGACCGGCCCCAACAATGGCAATATCACCGCCATCGGCATTGGTTATGAAGGCCAAAGAGCCTATCTCTTTGCCGGGGTAGGGCAATACATCTATCGCAGTGATGACTTTGCCGCCACGGTCGCCAACTGGGTGCAGGCGGTAGACCTGGGAGCCAGTAACGCAGCGGTCAAAATCCACTGCGCCAATCGCATTTCTCAGTTAGTCCACGCCATTGTGGATGGAAACACCGGCCCCGGCCAGTTCCACTATAGCTATGACGGCGGCAACTCATTTACGCAGTTGACCACCGTCGGTTCTGACCCCTTTGCTGCCGGGTGGTTTTCGCCGACGAACCCCAACCTGGCCTATATGGTCGGGGGGAGTGGCAACCTGCAAAAGCTGTCAATTATTGGTTAACACAGTCAAGTGATTCACTGCGAGGTCAACATGGTGTATTGGGAGCAATTCAAATCAGTGTTGTTTCACAAATGGCATGTGTTCAGAGTGGGTCTAATGATTGGGGGTATCCCGCTATGGCGGCTTATCTTTCATGATTGGAGTAAATTTAGTCCCACTGAACTTTTTGGCTATGCGGGCAATATTGGTGGCGTTGTCTCAAAAGAGAGATGGGCAAAATCTTGGCTGCATCATCTGCACCACAACCCACACCACCCAGAGCATTGGGTATTATCATGGCGTGGCAACCCCGATTTTTATAACGAAGTAGGCGAACCCGCCGCCGAGTTTATCACAGTATTACCAATGCCTGAGACTTATGTCCGTGAGATGGTGGCTGATATGATGGCGACCGGAAAAAAGGTTACTGGCAGTTACGATATTGCCATGTGGTTGAATGAAAACGGCCCTAAGATGCGGTTGCATAGCGACACAGTAGCAAGGCTTGACAGGGTAATGCGCGAAGTCGGTTATTTTTTGACTGATAATTGCCCTTGGTCTTATATGGCTGGCAGTGATTTCATGCGAAGAATAAGCATCTGGGGTCGGTTCCACGAGCAGATGCAGAGCGTCCGCCAATTATTGGGTAATGGATAAAATCACTAAACGGCTCAACCAAATTCGTTACGAAATCGCCCTGGCCCTGACCTGGATCAGGGCGATTTTTGGTCTGGACCGGACGGTCTATCGCTTTGTTTGGCTCTCGGATGGGCGGCATTGTCGAGTCCGGGTCTTGGGGCTGTTTGAGTTGGATAGCATCGGCCCCGAAGTGCCGGGGCAGTACAGCTATGAGTATGTCGATGCCTTTGGGGTAGCCCGAACCGAAGAGTATCCGCTCCGGGAACGGCTTGAAATTTGGGGTGTGCCGGAGAAGCCAGACGGAACGGAAGAAGAAGCCATTGGTAACAAGGCCCTCTACGACCAGTGGGTGGAGTACAAGACCTTTGAGGCCGCAATCGCTTGGGAGAGTGAACGGTTGAAGACGTTAGAGGTCCGATTGAACAATATCGCCCGTCACATCACCCAAGAGGCGTTGGCCCCCGCCGACCGGCTCAGGGTCCGCACGGCGGAGGATTATCAGGTAGTCTACCAAGCGGCAGCTCTGGAGCCGATGACCCGCGCCGCCTTTGAGGATGCCTTAACCAACCTGCTCAAAGCCACCCACGGCGACGGGGATTTCACCTTGCTTGAGACCTACCTCAATCTTCCGGGCGAGAGCGAGACCAAGGTTGATTTGTTCCGCAAGTGGGAGTATAGCCTCATAAACGCCTTGGGGATTTATGATCGCAACGAGGAAATCCAGTACCTGATGCGCGACATCAGCGAGCGGGCCTTACGGCTGGCCGTGCAGCATTTTGGCGATATGGTCCAGGCGATACATATGGAGAAGATTCGGCAAGAAATGAAGGGGAAGGGCAATGGTTCAGGTTAGGTTGAAGCTGGTTACGCCGCGCATCAAGGTGCGGGCCTTCAACCGGGCTATTCGGGAGGGCCTGATTGATACCTGTCTGCCTATTGCGGAAGAACACGCCCAGAAGCGCACCCAGGTGGTTAGTGATTGGGACCACCAACCCATCTTCAAGGCCAAGGTGGTTGAACTCCCAAAGCGCATCACCTTCCGAGTCGATATTGAGAACGCCACCGATTCGGTCAGGGGTAATTTCACATACCAGCAACTTTGGCAGGGAATTGACCGCAAGGGGTTCAAGGCCCGCAAAATCGTGGCGAAGCCCGGCAAAGTGCTGATGTTCCCCGGTTCGCCCTATCTGTCGCACACTTTCCCGGTGGCGCAGTATGGGGGGCCTGGGCGTCATCTTGACCCGACCCCCATCTTTCGCCGTTCGGTGAGAATCCCCCGCATCCAGCCGCGCCATTTCAGCCGGGAGTTTCACCAAGCAATCCTACCCAAAATCGAACCGGCCATCAAACGAGGGGTGCAGCGTGGCTTCGCTCGACTTGGCTAGTGGTCTGCTGGCCGGGGTGCTGGCTCTGGCCAGGAGCCGCCGGGATGAGGCCCTGGGTCTGCCGGGCCTTGGGTCGCAGGCCAGGGGGCTGCTGATGGCCTATCGCACCTGGGGCCGGGAAGCGGGGAACGAGGTCTTGGGGCAGGTCTACCATCAAGCCGCCTTGGAGGTGGCCGCAGAGCAAGCGGGGGCGCTGGTGGAGGGGTTAGATGCGCTGAAAACAGAGGAGGAGAAGATGGCGGCGCTGGAGAAAATGGCGCTGCTAAATGAGGTGGGGGGGACGGTTAGGTCATTGATTACCAACGCTGACGTGATAGAATGGAGCTAAATCCATTTTACATATTAGCGAGAGGTGAATTGTGAAAACCGGCACGAAGATCGTCATAGGTTGCGTAGGTATGTTCTGGTTGTTTGTATTTATTTTGGCTGGTGCGGGATTGTTTGTAGCGCCACCATCAAGCACCGATTCAACGAGCGTAGTATCACCACCGCCGCAAACAGCAACACTCGTCCCTAGAGGCATTAGACAGGATCATTTAACGCTGATTCGATATATGGAGAAGCGTTATAACTATGAATGGTTTGAGCGGACGTACCGCGATAACAGCGTGCAGTACATCGGGCAATCTCCAACTGATGAGCAGGGACTGGATTTAGTCACAACGATGGACAGTCGCAGTGATTTAGTCTCAGTCAGCTATTCGTTTTCGTTTCCATACGACAATGGTGAGGAACAGCGATTAGAGGGGGCCAGGCAATTACTAGATGTATCAAAGCAAGTGTTGGGTCATTGGTCAGGGTATGAAAGTTGGGTTTTGGAACAATTGGAAAAACAGCCAGGGGAATATCAAACAATTGTCGATGATTTGATGATTACGATGATTACCGGTGATGAGGAATCTCAGAGATTTATCGTGATATTGATTATTGAGGAACTCTATGAGTAGTAGCCGTATCGAATATAGATTAATCTTGCAGGATCAACAATTTCGCAAGCAACTGCTCGCCAATGCCCGCGAATTGGAAAACCTAGCTCGTCAGGGGTCAAACGGTCTAAAGAGCGTTGGAGCGGGCGCACAAAGCGCCGGGGTGCAGCTTGGGATTACGGCGGGCGTTGCAGGTGCTTTGACGACTGAACTGCTCCGGCTGGGGGCTGAGGCGATTCGGGTGTTCTCTGAAATCACCGAAGAATCTGTCAGACTGGCGAGTAACCTGGAAACGACCACCATCGCCTTCACTGGCGTCTTGGGTGATAACCCTGAAGCGGCAGAGGGCGTTTTGAAACGGCTACAGCAGACCGCGCTTGACCTGGGGGCCTCGTTTGAAGATGTCTCAAAACTGGCGACCCGCTTTCTGCCCCGCGCAGAGAACGTGGAGCAGCTT
>CBDCWD010000002.1:0-2381 GCA_965223315.1 Nitrospirales bacterium | reverse complement strand
GCCGGCGTGGGGCAAGGAGACATGCCCATGGACTTTAATAATACCGTCAATGTGACTGACGGTGCCGCAGTGTTACACGTCGGAGAAAATGCCAACCTGACGTTAAATCCGTAGCTAAAAACACACAATAAAGCTTCATCCATTTAGGGAGTGAGGATGATATTTTTTCATCATAATTTATTGTTCACAGTCAACATGCTGAAACCTGAAAAAGCGGCATGCAAAGGAGAATTTCATGAAGAGCCCTTGTCCATCTCTCATTCTCTTCATCACTTTCCTCAGCTTAACCTTACTCGCTCCATCCATTAACCACGCAACTGACACCGAGCGAGGCATTCGCGTGGAGGCCGATCGTCCCATCATTCTCTCAGGCATGGAGGGCCAGGTGCAGACCGGAGACCCTCAAGGCCTCACTCCACCAACTTCCCTTCACTTTGGGAACACACTCCAACCCGGTGATCAAATCCATACGGACGCACAAAGCCGCGCCGAACTCCTGATCGGCCATGGAGAGTTGGTGACCATGGGGGAACAGACCACCGTGAAGATCCACCAGGAGGCACCAACCGGAAACGTCGTCGAAATGAAAGAGGGCACCATCCGGGTAGCGGTCGCCGAAAGCCAACTCCCAGCCGAGGAAACCGTCAGTGTTCAGGTCCAGTCGACTCGTGCTCATACACGAAGTGGTATTTTCCATGTCACGCTCAACACCAATCCGGTCTTGAGTCAGAGTCTGGAGAGCCCATCCCCTTCCACGATTCAACTCGTGAGTTATCCACCCAAGGAGACTCTGGCGAAAGCAGAACAGGCTGTCGTGGTGTACACAGTTGAAGAAGGCACGTTGACCTTGGAAGGGACCGGACAACCTCTGCTGGTGAAAGCGGGGCAAAGCGTGGAGGTCACCAATGGGCAGACGGGCGCCCCATTTGCGTCAACACCCCGAGGGGGCGATTCCACGCTCATCACCCCACTGACGGCGGCGACCCAACACCGGCAGACTCCAAAGACAGGATTGGAGTATCTCGCTTCACAGGAAATGAAACAAGCCGAAGTGCTGGGCTATGTCCTTAGCGGAGTCACCGCGAAGGAATCGCAAGCCATTGAGGATCAAACCAAGTCAGAAGAAGACGTCATCTTAGCCACCACCGGCGCCACCTTGGCCGGAGGAGTCTCAAGTCCACCGCCCCCTGCTAGTCTGCCACCCTTAGGAGACAGCTTCCCCATAGCTCAGGAAGTCGGGGGGCCAACCAGTAGCTTGATCGATCCCGCCGCTAACGATAGCTTTAATGTGGTTATCGGGCCCGCCGGCCCCAACGTGGCTCAAGCCAAAGGTGGAGGTGGACTGCTGTTGTTTGATAATAGCCTGGTCACCTTGGATACCAGTCATAATAACCGTAATTTTCGAGTATTGTTTAACTATGAAGGCACCGCCAAATACAGACCCTTTAATACGGAACTAATGCTCATCGACGGGGGAACCACGAATTTCGTTCCCCATCAGGGAGTCGCACCTACGGAACGATTAACCGTCACCAATTTGGTTGGGGACAATACCGTATCTCCACCGCCAGGGAGAAATATCCTTCTCCCCTTCCCCATCGCATCCTTCAGCGACCCTGCCGAAATTGAGGCCGCCGCAAACCAAGCCAACGTGTTGACCCGTTTTTCGGATCCCGGGGATAAAGGATTGGCGCTCACGGTTTTGGCCACCTATGCCTCGAGTCAAGCAGTCATCCCCGGCGTGACAGGTGAAAGCACCCTGTTTCAACGACGGTTCACCGATGATGGATGTTGTAGTAATGAGGAATCGGTCGAGGGAGTGAATGGAGTGATTCGAGCGAGAGATATGCCTGGTGGAGATCCTCTCACTCTGAAAGGTGGCGTGGTACTCAATAACAACACGCACCTGGTAGTCACAACGACCAAAGCCACAGCCGAAAATTTCCAACAACCGGACGACATTGATGGCTCAGTGGTCGCTGTATTAGGACGCAACTTCGACGTGCGCATCCTTGACCAATTTCCAGGAGACCCCCCAGAGCTTGATCCGTTCACCAACTTCAACCGCGATGATGAAGTAATCCCTGACTTCATTGAAGTGATTCCCGAAAATGAAGGGGGCGGGCAACTCAACCCGGTGAATCTCAAAATGGAAGATCGGATTTTGGGCGTCTTGGATGGCAGTACGATCAAACCCGACACCAGTGATCCGGCCAATACACCCAACATCGCACTGTTGGCTCTCCTGGACAGCCGGTTAGAGGGCCCGACCGAACCGCCGAATCTGATCCCTGGAGATACGCAACCGGTCGCGGAAGAAGGCCAACCGCCTATTCCGGTCGGCAAATCACGAGCAGATATTCCCGGACTCATCGAAATCA
>CBDCWD010000001.1:0-22637 GCA_965223315.1 Nitrospirales bacterium | reverse complement strand
AGGGATATGAGCAGGATAGTGCGATCTATTGTCATTACGACAGTCATTTGTTTTGGTTTGTAAGCCGGGGTCGCAATCGCAATAATTATAACCGTGATGTAATCAAACAGTATGGTATTGGTTTGGATTCTATCATCAATTTGTTTGTAATGCCACATCATCCGGATAGTGTTCTTTCCGAATCATATAAGGTGACAACAGCAGGCATTGCCCTGGGCAGCGGTGTCAAACTCTCGGGTATTTTTGAGACTAAAAAGGAACCCTGGGCGGTGAAGGGTTTGATCAATCACGAAATCGGACATGTACTTGGACTCAGGCATACATGGAATACCAATGATGGATGTGATGACACGCCAAGGAATCTCAACTGCTGGAATAAAACGCTCGAATCTCCATGTGATACAGCAGCCTCAAACAACCTCATGGATTACAATGCCAATCAGCATGCCTGGACTCCTTGCCAGTTGGGGAAAATTCACCGGGCAATGAGCCGTGAAACCGGACTGGTACGTGAACTGCTAGTACCGGCCTGGTGCAGGAGAGATACGACAACCAATATGACAATCATTGGTAGTGAAATATGGGATGGCGCCCGGGATCTTACCGGCGATTTAATCATTTCATCAGGGGCTACCTTAATCATTAATTGCCGTGTTTCGATTCCTCCTGGTGGTCAGATTATTGTGGAAAATGGAGCGACCTTAAAACTACACAATGCAAAACTGCACAACGCATGCGGACAGGAGTGGCAGGGAATAAAGGTGTATGAAGACCGAAGAAATCCCGGTCAGGTGGTTTATACCGGCGATACGCTCATTGAGGATATTTCGATCCGGGATGGAATATAAAAGGCTCGATCTGGAGTATGAGCTGCCGGGGATGGACCTGAGCTTTCCAGTCTCAGACAAAAGTCCAAAATCAGGTTGGAAGATTGCGCCCCGACTTTGCACAGACTTAGTAAATTCCGAAAAACAGATTTTTTCTTACCTAATGATCTGCAAAAGTCTATAAATACATTAGCCCTTCTTGGCTTTGTTGTAAAATGAATACTAAATAGGCATTAAGGACTTTCAGGTATTTTTATCTCATATGTTTTATCAGTTTTTATCATAGGGACTGTCCTGACACCCTTATTGTTAAGGCAACATCGTGCAGATAAGCTGGCATGATTATGGTCATGTCAATGATACTCTGCCATCTCAACTTGCACTTTGCATCCACAAAGTGTGTCCAGATAATTGATTCCTCCCCTACAACCATAGTTCTCGGCACATAAGTTTTGGCCAAATGATTTAAAGGGTCTTGACAATGGCAAGCCTAGGCTCATCGTCAAATGACCCTGTCATCTCGTGCTTGCCATGAGAAAATGGCTTCGAAAAGTAAGGAACCTGGACGTAATAAAAAGCATATCAACCCTGCTGGCTTTAAGCCTCATCACACTTGTGGTCCCTGAAAAAGCTTTCGCCCCGGAGAGGGGTTTTTCACATTCCTCAGATCTTTATCCCTCTGAAGCTGTGATGATGTGGGATAACCCTTGCCCGGACTTTTCTGGCAATCCAGTGATAGATGGAGACTACTGCGATCCCAACGCCTGGACCGTAGTTGGAGTGGATGCGGCGGGAGATACGCCGACTGCGACAGCAGATGTGCTTAACCTGTATACGGCACAGAATGGAGACTCCATCTGTTTTGCCTGGAGCCGTCTCGCCAATGGAGCGGGAACATCTACGTTTAAAATTTTCTTCGACGGCGATTGTGATGGAGATGGTGATGATTTGGCCCTAGATTTTGTTTGGAACTCAGTAGGAAGTGATCATCCGGGAATAGTGACTTTGAATATCAGGGATGGAAACAATCAGGTCGTATCTACTTCCACTGCCTTGCAGGGTTATTCCATTTGTGGCGATCCGTTATCAAATGGAAAATACATTGAATACTGCGTGAGTTTGACAGAGTTGCTCGATTTGGGATTGATTGACCCGTGCTGCGGAATATTATCAGCGACAGATGCAGGAACCTATGCTGGGGGAAGTATTAATTCAGCGAATAAAGATGAATTTGATTTGGTTTTTAATCCTCCTTGCTATTACATTAACTCTCCACCAGAGGCAGATTTTTCAGCTACGGTTCCGGGATGTACAAATAACCTTGTTTGTTTTGACGGGACACTTTCATCAGATTTTGATGAGCCTGAAGATTCGATATCTTATCAATGGGACTTCAGCTATAACGGATCGACTTTTAATATTGAATCCACGGACTCGATGCCATGCAGGAATTTTAGCAATCCTGGCACGTATACCATTGCATTAATTGTTACCGATCGCTTCAATTGTTCAGACACGTCGATTCAGACATATACGATATTTAATCAACCAACAATTTTCTGTTTTGCATCACCAGCTGATTGTAATGGAACAAACACCGGGTCGATCAACATCACTGTTTTTAGTGGTTTATTCCCTTTTACATACGAATGGGACAACGGTGTTGATCAGGGATCCGGTACAGGAACGATCATAAATGATTTGTATGCCGGTGATTATACGGTAATCCTGACAGATGCTAATGGTTGCTCAGATACCTGTCAAGCAACCGTAACGGAGCCTAGTCCGTTTACGTGTTCAGTCACCTTAATTTCTGGGGTAAATTGTTTTGGGGAGTCTAATGGTTCGGCATCTGTCTCTGTCACCGGAGGCTCCGGCGGATTTAACTATTTATGGGATAATAATGAGACCGGAGTGACAGCCACAATGCTCGATGCAGGTACACACTCTGTCACAGTGACCGATGGGAATGGCTGCAGCGCTATCTGTTCTGTAGAAGTACCAGAACCCGAAGAACTGACATGCAATGTGCTGCAGGATGCACCTGTCATCTGCTACGGTGCAAGCGATGGAACGGCCACTGTGACGGCAATGGGTGGAATACCCACATATAGTTATTTGTGGGATAATAATGAAACAACTCGCACTGCGACCAGCTTAAATTCGGGTAGCCACACAGTGACCGTAACCGATGGAAACGGATGTACCACAACCTGTACCGTAGAAATATCAGAACCGGATTCACTTTATTTTGATCCGGCAATCGACTGCGACCGGCTCATGGGCCTTAGCGTACCCGTCGTGCTGAACAGCAATGGTGGAATCCCACCATACCAATACAGCATTGATGGAGTAAACTTCAGCAACGTTCCAGCAAGCGACACCATTTTAATCCCCAATGGCAGTACATATACCATAACCCTCAGAGATGCCAATCAATGTGAGACGGACCGCACATTGGAAGTGATTTGCTGCACGATAAATTGTCCGGCAGATGCCACGGTAGATTGCGGAGATAGCACCTCTATCAATGTTTGGCTAAATAGTTACACTCTGGATGGATGTGTAAACTCGACAATACAGGACGATTTTGATCCCAACGGCTTTATCGGAAATTGCGGTGTCACGGGTTTTCAAATTGTGACATTCCAGGTGATCGAAAATGGAACCAATCGCGTATTGGATGAGTGTCAAGCGACCCTGACGATTATCGATACTATAGCACCAGTGATAGACTGTCCCAATGATGGAAGTTTTGACCTATTCATCGAATGTGACCGAGACTATTCCACAGAAATAAGTACATGGCTCAATAATATTGAGGATTCGATATTAAACCGATCGACAGATCAATGTGCTACATCATTGACCATCACCAATGACTACAGTAATCTCATTCCAGCGGTCAGTTGTGACCTTTCTGCGGGCTTGGATGTAGTTTTTACAGTGATGGATCAGTGTGGGAATTCATCGACCTGTTTGGCCACAATCTACAAAGACGATACTGTCCCACCAGACACTCTGGGTTGCAATCTGGAGAGCCGTAACATCACGGTTCAGTGTCAGGGTGCAATTGCAAATCAGCAGGCTTTAAACGACTGGCACAGCGGGACCATGACTCTTCTTCAAAACTGCGCAGATGATGCATGTGGAGAATTTCAGATCATTCATGATTTTGATCTCAATTCCTTCGTCACCACTTGTGGAAACAATGCTGGTGACCTCACCGTAAATTACTCGCTCGTGGACAGTTGCAGTAATTCGACTGATTTTGCGCTTACATTCAGCATTATTGATACAATTGCGCCCGATACTTCCGGTTGCAACCTCTCATCCCTCAATGTGGTGACAGAATGCATGGGAATTTCCGGAGATCCCACAGCAATAACTAATTGGCATAACCAAAATATCGCAGCAATCCTGACATGTTCACAAGACGAATGTGATACATTTTCCATTTCTGATGATTTTGATATCTCAAATTATACACCTTTATGTGACAGTGCTGCAGGCTATATCGAAGTAAATTATACACTTACCGATGATTGTAATAATTCTGTGAGTTTCGTAGCGACATATACGATAGAAGATACCTCTCCTCCGGACACTTCCGGCTGCAATTTAAATTCATTAAATGTGATATTAGAATGTGCCGGAGAACAGGGAAATCAACAACTAATAACTAACTGGCATAACAATAACATAAATCATGTGCTTTCATGTGCCCGGGACGACTGCGACACATTTGATATAACCCATGATTTTGATTTGGACAATTTTCAGCCGGATCTTTGCAGTGATTTTACCGGATCATTATCGGTCAATTATACTTTGACAGACCTTTGCGGAAATGCTCTATCATTTCCCGCAACAATCACTATTGAAGACACCACTCCACCTGACACCACGGGCTGTGATGTGGAAGATCTCACAGATACTTTGGAGTGTCAGGGCGTAGCAATAAATGCTCAAATGATGCAAGACTGGCACACTGCCAATATTACTCATATCCTAGCGTGCTCCTATGACCTCTGTGACACATTTCTCATTAGCGATAATTTTGATCCGGCAAATTTCGTGACGGATTGTAGTCCAAATACAGGATCACTAGCTGTAGAATATACGCTATCGGACAATTGCGGTAATGATGTACAGTTTACAGCCACATTGACCATCGAGGACAATATTGCACCAGATACATCTGGTTGTGATTTCAGTGCTTTAAATGATACCATTGAATGTCTGGGAGCAGCCCCTAACCAATCTGCAATTTCTGATTGGCATCAAAATAACATTGATCATATCAATGCCTGTGCAAGTGAAACCTGTGATGGATTTACAGTCACAGATGATTTTGACCTCTCTAATTTTGTTCAGACATGTAGCAATAATGCAGGAGCGATCACCGTGAATTATACTGTTGCGGATGACTGTGGCAACTCGGTCGGTTTTCCACTCTCATTTGTCATCCTTGATACTACTCCACCAGATACCAGCGGCTGTGATATCCAGTCTCGTGATCAAACAATCGAGTGCATGGGCCAGGCTGCAAATCTACAGGCGATCAATGATTGGCATGATGATAATATGACTTTACTTGCAGCTTGTGTCACAGAAATTTGTGCTTCCTATACGATCAACCATGATTTTGATATCAATAATTTCATACGCACTTGTGGAGGGACAACAGGTGTGATTTCCGTGACCTATGTGCTGGAGGACGAATGTGGAAATTCCATCAGTTTCACTGTGACTTTTACCATTGTCGATACGTCGGCGCCAGATATCAGTGGATGTCCTCCGGGATCACTTGATGTACAGACAGCCTGTGGAGGATCGACGGCAGACAGCACTGCAGTAGCTCAATGGCACAGCGCTAATCAAACGGCACTGCTGGCTTGTGCTTTTGACCAGTGTGATACGTTTGCGCTCACTGACGATTTCGACTATCCAAACAATTTTATTTTGGGATGTGGTAACGGAGGTTCAATTACTGTAAATTATACATTTACGGACAGTTGTGGCAATACCTCAGTCTTTACTGCGATCTACAGTACTTCAGATATTACACCTCCTGATACCACTGGATGTAATCTTTCGAATCGAAATATTACACTTGAATGTGCCGGTTCTGCTGGCAATGATGCTTTAATGACTTCATGGCATAATGATAACATCACACATCTCACCAGTTGTATTGCCGATGCCTGTTCGGGTTATTCCCTTACACATGATTTCGATGTCAATAATTTTGACACAACTTGCGGTATCGATGCGGGTATCCTTGAAGTAATCTATACCGCCACCGATCAATGCAATAACAGTATTTCATTTACACTGACTCTAACCATCGAAGATACCAGCCCTCCTGATTTAGATGGCTGCGACTTAGGCAGTTTGGATATAACAACTGAATGTTTTGGTGTGGATTCAAATCAACAGACCTATCTGGATTGGCACAATGACAATTTAGCTTATCTGGCTACCTGTGCGGCTGATTTGTGTTCGGGAATAATTATAACCCACAATTTTGATTACAATAATTTTACACCCGACTGTGGTCCGAATTCAGGGACTTATGAGGTCATTTATACAGTGAGTGATTCGTGTGGTAATGCCACATCTTTCACGGCATCGAGAACATTTGAGGATACCACTCCGCCGGATACCACAGGGTGCAATATACCCGGCCTCGATACACTTATCGAATGTAGGGGCGATGCCGGGAATATGGCATTTATAACAAATTGGCACAACGACAATTTAGCCTACATTTTGGGATGTGCTAAAGATAGCTGTAACTCCTTTTCTCTCACCTCAAATTTTGATTTAAGTCGCTATAATTTTGAGTGTAATGCAGATCCCAATGCAGCGGTAAAAAGATATGATCTTGATTACACGCTGACTGACAATTGTGGAAATTCCATTGATTTTACAGCAACGGTCCACTTTGATGACACTATGCCACCCGATACCACCGGGTGCAATTTGAGCTCGCGAAATATTACGGTAGAATGCCAGGGTCAGGCAGCAAACGAGCAGGCCATGCAAGATTGGCATGATGCCAACGTAGCTCATATTTTGGCTTGTGCATCAGATTTATGTGAGACTTTCACACTCGATGATGATTTCGATCTCAACAACTTTGTAGCTCAATGCGGGCCAAATACCGGGATTCTGGAAGTGACCTATACACTGACCGATCGTTGCGATAATGCGGTCTCGTTTACGTTGCAATTTACAATCGTCGATACCCAATTACCGGTCATCAGCGGCTGTCAACCCGGTGATCTGGATGTGCAATCTGAATGCTTTGGCCAGACTGCTGATAGTCTGGCCGTTGTCGCCTGGAACAACTCAAATATTGCAACCCTAGCCGGATGCGTCAATGACGAATGCAGTGAAGTTGAAATTACAAGCGATTTTGATTACGACAACAATTTCGTCTTTACCTGCAATGAGGGAGGACAATTGCCCGTGGTATACACATTGATGGATGGCTGTGGAAACAGCATCACTTTCGATGCACTATACAGCACTGTAGATGTCACGCCTCCGGATACAAGTGGATGTAATTTTGAATCGCAAAATGACACGATAAGTTGTCTGGGGCAATCCGGCAATGAGCAAGCGATCTTAGCATGGCACAATGACAACGTCGACCTTATATACCAATGTGCACACGATGTTTGCGATACATTTACACTGACGCATGATTTCGATCTCGTGAACTTTGTCTCTTCCTGCGGTGGAAATGCAGGAAGTTTAACCGTAAATTACATCCTCTCGGATGTTTGTGATAACATTGTTGCATTCGATCTGGAGTTTGTGATACTTGATACGCTACCACCGGACACAACCGGATGTAATTTTGAAAGTCTAACTCAGACCCTGGATTGTACTGGAGCATCTGGCACTCAGCAGGCAATCAATGACTGGCATGCAAATAACATAACCACAATTTTGGGTTGCGCTATTGATGAGTGCGACACATTTGCAATTATTCATGATTTTGATCCTTCAAATTTTAATACGAGTTGTGGCCCAAATACGGGTGCCATTTTAGTCAACTATACTTTGCAGGATAGCTGCAATAATTCGGTGAGTTTTGCTGCTATGCTGACGATCATTGATACAATACCTCCCGATACGACTGGATGCAATTTGGCAGATCTTACTGATACGGTCGATTGTGCAGGTTTGACAGGTAACCAGCAAGCCATAGCTGACTGGCATGATGCCAATATCAATACAATCTTGACTTGTAGTTCAGATGATTGTGATACGTTTGACATTATCCATGATTATGATCTCGGAAATTTTATACCATCATGCGGGGGTAATGCAGGCTCGATCACGGTAAACTACACCTTGACAGATAGTTGTGGAAATACAGTGGATTTTTCGGCTTTTTTAGAAATTGTTGATACCATAGCCCCTGATATTTCAGGTTGTCCTGTGGGATCATTGGATGTCCAGACAGATTGCAGTGGAAGTGCGGCAGACAGCTCAGCGATTGCTCAATGGCATCTTGATAACGAACTGGCATTGTTGTCCTGCGCATTTGAAGAATGCGATACATTTGATCTTTCAAGTGATTATGATCCATCGAATTTTGTCATCACTTGTGGCAACGGAGGTCAAATCAGGGTCATTTACACTTTGACAGATTCCTGTGGAAATGGTGTAGACTTTTTAGCCACCTATAGCACGGTTGATGTAAATCCGCCCGATACTACAGGGTGTAATTTTAATAATCTTGATACGACCATTCAATGTGCTGGTGCTTCGGCTAACAATGTTGCTATTACAGATTGGCATAATGATAACATAAGTACGATCTTGAATTGCGCTAGTGATGCTTGCGATACATTTACTATCACACACGATTTTGATTTACTAAATTTTGTGCCTTCTTGTGGTGGCAATGCTGGATCTATCACAGTTGTATATACCCTGACGGATATTTGCAACAATCAGGTCAGCTTTGCTCCTGTCTTTACCATAGTCGATAACACTCCACCAGATACAACAGGATGTAATCTCGGCAACTTAAATCAAACTATTGAGTGCTTGGGTTCTGTAGCAAATCTTCAAGCCATGGACGATTGGCATGCGAATAACCTGACAACCATATTAAATTGCACACAGGATGCTTGCGATACATTTGATTTGGAAGATGATTATGACCCTCAAAATCTTGTAGCAAACTGCGGTAACAATACAGGGCAAATCACGGTGAATTACACTTTGACAGATAGCTGTGGAAATAACGTGAGTTTCCCTGCGACCTTTACGATAGAGGACACCACCCCACCGGATACCTCGGGTTGTAATTTGGGTGATCTAAATCAAACGGTCGAATGTACGGGTTTACTCAGTAATCAATTGGCCATTTACAACTGGCATAATAATAATATCGCAACCATTCTGGCTTGTAGCTCAGATGATTGCGATACATTTACAATCACTGACAATTACAACCTGATTAATTTTATTCCGTCTTGTGGCGGTAATGCCGGATCAATTACCGTTGACTATGTCCTGACTGATGACTGTGGAAATTCCACAACTTTTCCAGCGACATTCGAAATTCTTGATACCAATCCACCTGACACGACTGGATGTAACCTGGTAGATCTAAGCATCACCATTGATTGCTCAGGTCAATCTGCCAATGAGCAAGCAATAAACAGTTGGTACCAGGACAACTTGACAACAATACTAGGTTGTGTTTTCGATGAGTGTGACACCTTCTCGATCACAGATAACTTTGACCTACTCAATTTTGTGCCCTCATGTGGTGGCAATGCCGGATCTATTACGGTAGACTATCTCTTGTCAGATAGTTGTGGCAATGCGATAAGTTTTTCTGCCACACTTACTATACAAGACACTATTCCGCCTGATCTAAGTGGATGTCCTCCCGGTTCCCTAGACGTGCAAACTGAGTGCGCTGGTGCAGGAGCAGATAGTACCGCAATTGCACAGTGGCACCAGGATAATCAAGTCGCCTTGCTTTCTTGTGCCACAGATCAATGCGATACCTTTGATCTGACAAGCGATTATGATCCTTCAAATTTTATAGTCTCTTGTGGCAGTGGAGGACAGATCACAATTATATATTCACTATCCGATTCTTGTACTAACACCTCGACATTCTCTGCGACCTATAGCACCGTTGATATCACTCCCCCCGATACCACCGGTTGTGATATAGGTAGCTTAAATGATACCATCGAGTGTCAAGGATCTGTTGCCAATCAACAGGCGATAAGCAACTGGCACCAGGATAACATAAGCAACATTTTGGATTGTGCGGTAGATAATTGTGATACGTTTTCTATCACAGATGATTTTGATCTAGCCAACTTTGTGCCCTCATGTGGCGGCAATGCCGGATCAATTACTGTGAATTACACATTGGCAGATAGCTGTGGAAACGGGCTAAGTTTTCCTCTGTACTTTGTTATAGAAGACACGACCCCACCGGATACCATAGGATGCAACTTTGAAGATTTAAATGACACCATTGAATGTCTGGGACCAACTGGTAACTTACAGGCAATAGATGATTGGCATAATGCCAATTTAGTCCATATTGAGAATTGTGCCAGTGATGCATGTGATACATTTGATATCACGGATGATTACTCATCGGCCCCTTTTATGAATAGCTGTGGTAACGCTGGCTCACTTGCAATTACGTACACGATTACCGATAGCTGCGGCAATAGTACAAGTTTCCAGGCCACATTCACAATTGTCGATGTGACAAGTCCGGATCTCTCCGGATGTGACCTCGATCTCATCAATCAGGAAATTCAGTGTCTGGGCTATGATGGAAACATCGCCACTATAAATACATGGCATGACAATAACAGGATTTACCTCGGCGCTTGTGCGGTAGATTTGTGTGATTCTTTCACGATATCGGATGATTTCGATATCCTAAATTTTCTGCCGAGCTGTAGTGGTAATACAGGCTCGATCACGGTAAACTATGTGTTGACTGATATGTGCGGAAATTTTAGTGAGACCGCAGCCACCTTCATGATCATCGATACAGTTCCACCGGATACTCTGGGATGTGATTTTGCATCACTCAATGACACCATCGATTGCCAGGGTCAATCTCAGAATTTCCTCACGATGGACATGTGGCACCAGAATAATATTGATCACATATTGGGTTGCTCTGGGGACATCTGCGATACTTTCGAGATTTCCCATGACTATGACTCACTTAGTTTTAATTCAAGTTGTGGAGGCAATGGTGGGTCGTTGACAGTCAATTACGTTCTGACGGACAGTTGTGGCAACTCAGTAAGTTTTACTGCCTCCCTCCAGATCAATGATACTATACCCCCGGATACAACGGGCTGCAATCTGGGAGACTTAAGTGCAACGATAGAATGCTTAGGCCAGGCGGGCAATGAGCAGGCGATTGCCGATTGGCATGCGGCGAACCGGGCAGCGGTGCTGGCATGTGCGGTGGATGACTGCGACACCTTTGCCCTGACGGATGATTACGATCTATTGAACTTTGTATCCAGTTGTGGCGGCAGTGCCGGCTCAATTACGGTGAACTACACGTTGACGGACAGCTGTGGCAATGGGGTGAGTTTTGCCTCGACCTTTACGATAGAAGATACGACAGCTCCGGATACGACGGGCTGCAACCTGGGAGACTTAGATGCGACGATAGAATGCTTAGGCCAGGCGGGCAATGAGCAGGCGATTGCCGATTGGCATGCGTCGAACCGGGCTGCGGTGCTGGCGTGTGCGGTGGATGACTGCGACACGTTTGCCCTGACGGATGATTACGACCTATTGAACTTTGTGTCCAGTTGTGGTGGTAATGCCGGCTCAATTACGGTGAACTACATGTTGACGGACAGCTGTGGCAATGGGGTAGGTTTTGCCTCGACCTTTACGATCGAAGATACGACAGCTCCGGATACGACAGGCTGCAACCTGGGAGACTTAAATGCGACGATAGAATGCTTGGGCCAGGCGGGCAATGAGCAGGCGATTGCAGATTGGCATTCGGCGAACCGGGCAGCGGTGCTGGCATGTGCGGTGGATGACTGCGACACGTTTGCGCTGACGGATGATTACGACCTATTGAACTTTGTGTCCAGTTGTGGTGGCAGTGCCGGCTCACTTACGGTGAACTACACGTTGACGGACAGCTGTGGCAACGGGGTGAGTTTTGCCTCGACATTTACGATAGAAGATACGACAGCTCCGGATACAACAGGCTGCAATCTGGGAGACTTAGATGCGACGATAGAATGCTTAGGCCAGGCGGGCAATGAGCAGGCGATTGCAGATTGGCATGCGTCGAACCGGGCTGCGGTGCTGGCGTGTGCGGTGGATGACTGCGACACGTTTGCCCTGACGGATGATTTCGATCTATTGAACTTTGTATCCAGTTGTGGCGGCAATGCCGGCTCAATTACGGTGAACTACACGTTGACGGACAGCTGTGGCAATGGGGTGAGTTTTGCCTCGACCTTTACGATCGAAGATACGACAGCTCCGGATACGACGGGCTGCAACCTGGGAGACTTAAGTGTGACGATAGAATGCTTAGGTCAGGCGGGCAATGAGCAGGCGATTGCCGATTGGCATGCAGCGAACCGGGCAGAGGTGCTGGCGTGTGCGGTGGATGACTGCGACACGTTTGCCCTGACGGATGACTACGATCTATTGAACTTTGTATCGAGTTGCGGTGGAAATGCCGGCTCAATTACGGTGAACTACACGTTGACAGATAGCTGTGGCAATGGAGTAAGTTTTACCTCGACCTTTACGATAGAAGATACGACAGCTCCGGATACGACAGGCTGCAACCTGGGAGACTTAAGTGCGACAATAGAATGCTTAGGCCAGGCGGGCAATGAGCAGGCGATTGCCGATTGGCATGCGACGAACCTGGCAGCGGTGCTGGCATGTGCGGTAGATTACTGCGACACATTTGCGCTGACGGATGATTACGATCTATTGAACTTTGTGTCCAGTTGCGGCGGCAATGCCGGCTCAATTACGGTGAACTACACGTTGACGGACAGCTGTGGCAATGGGGTGAGTTTTGCCTCGACCTTTACGATAGAAGATACGACAGCTCCGGATACGACGGGCTGCAACCTGAGAGACTTAGATGCAACGATAGAATGCTTAGGCCAGGCAGGCAATGAGCAGGCGATTGCCGATTGGCATGCAGTGAACCGGTCAGCGGTGCTGGCATGTGCGGTGGATGACTGCGACACGTTTGCGCTGACGGATGACTACGATCTATTGAACTTTGTATCGAGTTGCGGTGGCAATGCCGGCTCGATTACGGTGAACTACACCTTGACGGACAGCTGTGGCAATGGGGTGAGTTTTGCCTCGACCTTTACGATAGAAGATACGACAGCTCCGGATACGACAGGCTGCAACCTGGGAGACTTAGATGCGACAATAGAATGCTTAGGCCAGGCGGGCAATGAGCAGGCGATTGCCGATTGGCATGCGGCGAACCGGGCAGCTGTGCTGGCGTGTGCGGTGGATGACTGCGACACGTTTGCCCTGACGGATGACTACGATCTGTTGAACTTTGTATCGAGTTGTGGCGGCAACGCCGGCTCGATTACGGTGAACTACACCTTGACGGACAGCTGTGGCAATGGGGTGAGTTTTGCCTCGACCTTTACGATAGAAGATACGACAGCTCCGGATACGACAGGCTGCAACCTGGGAGACTTAGATGCGACAATAGAATGCTTAGGCCAGGCGGGCAATGAGCAGGCGATTGCCGATTGGCATGCGGCGAACCGGGCAGCGGTGCTGGCGTGTGCGGTAGATGACTGCGACACATTTGCGCTGACGGATGATTACGACCTATTGAACTTTGTATCGAGTTGTGGCGGCAATGCCGGCTCAATTACGGTGAACTACACCTTGACAGACAGCTGTGGCAATGGGGTAAGTTTTACCTCGACCTTTACAATAGAAGATACGACAGCTCCGGATACGACGGGCTGCAATCTGGGAGACTTAAGTGCGACGATAGAATGCCTAGGTCAGGCGGGCAATGAGCAGGCGATTGCCGATTGGCATGCGGCGAACAGGGCTGCGGTGCTGGCGTGTGCGGCGGATGATTGCGACACGTTTGCCCTGACGGACGATTACGACCTATTGAACTTTGTATCCAGTTGTGGTGGCAGTGCCGGCTCAATTACGGTGAACTACACATTGACAGACAGCTGTGGCAATGGGGTGAGTTTTGCCTCGACCTTTACGATCGAAGATACGACAGCTCCGGATACGACTGGCTGCAACCTGGGAGACTTAGATGCGACAATAGAATGCTTGGGCCAGGCGGGCAATGAGCAGGCGATTGCAGATTGGCATGCGTCGAACCGGGCTGCGGTGCTGGCGTGTGCGGTGGATGACTGCGACACGTTTGCCCTGACGGATGATTACGACCTATTGAACTTTGTGTCCAGTTGTGGCGGTAATGCCGGCTCAATTACGGTGAACTACACGTTGACGGACAGCTGTGGCAATGGGGTAAGTTTTGCCTCGACTTTTACGATAGAAGATACGACAGCTCCGGATACGACTGGCTGCAACCTGGGAGACTTAAGTGTGACAATAGAATGCTTAGGTCAGGCGGGCAATGATCAGGCGATTGCCGATTGGCATGCAACGAACCGGGCAGCGGTGCTGGCGTGCGCGGCGGATGATTGCGACACCTTTGCGCTGACAGATGATTACGATCTATTGAACTTTGTATCCAGTTGTGGTGGCAGTGCCGGCTCAATTACGGTGAACTACACGTTGACGGACAGCTGTGGCAACGGGGTGAGTTTTGCCTCGACCTTTGCGATAGGAGATACGACAGCTCCGGATACAACAGGCTGCAACCTGGGAGACTTAGATGCAACGATAGAATGCTTAGGCCAGGCGGGCAATGAGCAGGCGATTGCAGATTGGCATTCAGCGAACCGGTCAGCGGTGCTTGCGTGTGCGGTGGATGACTGCGACACCTTTGCGCTGACGGATGATTACGATCTATTGAACTTTGTATCGAGTTGTGGTGGCAGTGCCGGCTCAATTACGGTGAACTACACCTTGACGGACAGCTGTGGCAATGGGGTAAGTTTTGCCTCGACTTTTACGATAGAAGATACGACAGCTCCGGATACGACGGGCTGCAACCTGGGAGACTTAAGTGTGACAATAGAATGCTTAGGTCAGGCGGGCAATGAGCAGGCGATTGCCGATTGGCATGCAGCGAACCGGGCAGCGGTGCTGGCGTGTGCGGTGGATGACTGCGACACGTTTGCGCTGACAGATGATTACGACCTATTGAACTTTGTATCGAGTTGCGGTGGAAATGCCGGCTCAATTACGGTGAACTACACGTTGACGGACAGCTGTGGCAATGGGGTGAGTTTTGCCTCGACCTTTACGATAGAAGATACGACAGCTCCGGATACGACGGGCTGCAATCTGGGAGACCTGAGTGCAACGATAGAATGCTTAGGTCAGGCTGGCAATGAGCAGGCGATTGCCGATTGGCATGCAGCGAACCAGGCTGCGGTGCTGGCGTGTGCGGTGGATGACTGCGACACCTTTGCCCTGACGGATGATTACGATCTATTGAACTTTGTGTCCAGTTGTGGCGGCAATGCCGGCTCAATTACGGTGAACTACACCTTGACGGACAGCTGTGGCAATGCAGTGAGTTTTGCCTCGACCTTTACGATAGAAGATACGACAGCTCCGGATACGACAGGCTGCAACCTGGGAGACTTAAGTGCGACAATAGAATGCTTAGGCCAGGCTGGCAATGAGCAGGCGATTGCCGATTGGCATGCAGCGAACCTGGCAGCGGTGCTGGCGTGTGCGGTGGATGATTGCGACACGTTTGCCCTGACGGATGACTACGATCTATTGAACTTTGTATCGAGTTGCGGTGGCAATGCCGGCTCAATTACGGTGAACTACACCTTGACGGACAGCTGTGGCAATGGGGTGAGTTTTGCCTCGACCTTTACGATAGAAGATACGACAGCTCCGGATACGACAGGCTGTAACCTGGGAGACTTAGATGCAACGATAGAATGCTTAGGCCAGGCGGGCAATGAGCAGGCGATTGCAGATTGGCATGCGGCGAACCGGGCAGCGGTGCTGGCGTGTGCGGTAGATGACTGCGACACCTTTGCGCTGACGGATGATTACGACCTATTGAACTTTGTATCGAGTTGCGGTGGCAATGCCGGCTCGATTACTGTGAACTACACCTTGACGGACAGCTGTGGCAATGGGGTGAGTTTTGCCTCGACCTTTACGATAGAAGATACGACAGCTCCGGATACGACGGGCTGCAACCTGGGAGACTTAGATGCGACGATAGAATGCTTAGGTCAGGCGGGCAATGAGCAGGCGATTGCCGATTGGCATGCGGCGAACCGGGCAGCGGTGCTGGCGTGTGCGGTGGATGACTGTGACACGTTTGCGCTGACGGATGATTACGATCTATTGAACTTTGTATCCAGTTGTGGCGGCAATGCCGGCTCAATTACGGTGAACTACACGTTGACGGACAGCTGTGGCAATGGGGTTAGTTTTGCCTCGACCTTTGCGATCGAAGATACGACAGCTCCGGATACGACGGGCTGCAACCTGGGAGACTTAGATGCGACGATAGAATGCTTAGGCCAGGTGGGCAATGAGCAGGCGATTGCAGATTGGCATGCAGCGAACCGGGCAGCGGTGCTGGCGTGTGCGGTGGATGACTGCGACACGTTTGCCCTGACGGATGACTACGATCTATTGAACTTTGTATCGAGTTGCGGTGGCAATGCCGGCTCGATTACGGTGAACTACACCTTGACGGACAGCTGTGGCAATGGGGTGAGTTTTGCCTCGACCTTTACGATAGAAGATACGACAGCTCCGGATACGACAGGCTGTAACCTGGGAGACTTAGATGCGACAATAGAATGCTTAGGCCAGGCGGGCAATGAGCAGGCGATTGCAGATTGGCATGCGGCGAACCGGGCAGCGGTGCTGGCGTGTGCGGTAGATGACTGCGACACCTTTGCGCTGACGGATGATTACGATCTGTTGAACTTTGTATCGAGTTGTGGCGGCAACGCCGGCTCAATTACGGTGAACTACACGTTGACGGACAGCTGTGGCAATGGGGTTAGTTTTGCCTCGACCTTTACGATCGAAGATACGACAGCTCCGGATACGACGGGCTGCAACCTGGGAGACTTAGATGCGACTATAGAATGCTTAGGCCAGGTTGGCAATGAGCAGGCGATTGCAGATTGGCATGCAGCGAACCGGGCAGCGGTGCTGGCGTGTGCAGTAGATGACTGCGACACCTTTGCCCTGACGGATGACTACGATCTATTGAACTTTGTTTCCAGTTGTGGCGGCAGTGCCGGCTCAATTACGGTGAACTACACCTTGACGGACAGCTGTGGCAATGGGGTGAGTTTTGCAGCGACCTTTACGATAGAAGATACGACAGCTCCGGATACGACGGGCTGCAACCTGGGAGACCTGAGTGCAACGATAGAATGCTTAGGCCTGGCGGGCAATGAGCAGGCGATTGCAGATTGGCATGCAGCGAACCGTGCAGCGGTGCTGGCATGTGCAGTGGATGACTGCGACACGTTCGCTCTGACGGATGATTACGATCTGATGAACTTTGTATCCAGTTGTGGTGGCAGTGCCGGCTCAATTACGGTGAACTACACGTTGACGGACAGCTGTGGCAACGGGGTGAGTTTTGCCTCGACCTTTGCGATAGGAGATACGACAGCTCCGGATACAACAGGCTGCAACCTGGGAGACTTAGATGCAACAATAGAATGCTTAGGCCAGGCGGGCAATGAGCAGGCGATTGCAGATTGGCATGCAGCGAACCGGTCAGCGGTGCTGGCATGTGCGGTGGATGACTGCGACACGTTTGCCCTGACGGATGACTACGATCTATTGAACTTTGTATCGAGTTGCGGCGGCAACGCCGGCTCAATTACGGTGAACTACATGTTGACGGACAGCTGTGGCAATGGGGTAGGTTTTGCCTCGACCTTTACGATCGAAGATACGACAGCTGCGGATACGACAGGCTGCAACTTAGGAGACTTGAATGAAACAATAGAATGCTTAGGCCAGGCGGGCAATGAGCAGGCGATTGCAGATTGGCATGCAGCGAACCGGGCAGCGGTGCTGGCGTGTGCGGTGGATGACTGCGACACGTTTGCGCTGACGGATGATTACTATCTATTGAACTTTGTATCGAGTTGTGGCGGCAATGCCGGCTCAATTACGGTGAACTACACGTTGACGGACAGCTGTGGCAATGGGGTTAGTTTTGCCTCGACCTTTACGATCGAAGATACGACAGCTCCGGATACGACAGGCTGCAACCTGGGAGACTTAGATGCAACGATAGAATGCTTAGGCCAGGCGGGCAATGAGCAGGCGATTGCAGATTGGTATGCAGCGAACCGGTCAGCGGTGCTGGCGTGCGCTGTAGATGACTGCGACACCTTTGCGCTGACGGACGATTACGATCTATTGAACTTTGTGTCCAGTTGTGGCGGCAATGCCGGCTCAATTACGGTGAATTACACGTTGACGGACAGCTGTGGCAATGGGGTGAGTTTTGCATCGACCTTTACGATAGAAGATACGACAGCTCCGGATACGACGGGCTGCAACCTGGGAGACTTAAATGCAACGATAGAATGCTTAGGCCAGGCGGGCAATGAGCAGGCGATTGCAGATTGGCATGCAGCGAACCGGGCAGCGGTGCTGGCGTGTGCAGTAGATGACTGCGACACCTTTGCCCTGACGGATGACTACGATCTGTTGAACTTTGTTTCCAGTTGTGGCGGCAACGCCGGCTCGATTACGGTGAACTACACGTTGACGGACAGCTGTGGCAATGGGGTTAGTTTTGCCTCGACCTTTACGATAGAAGATACGACAGCTCCGGATACGACGGGCTGCAACCTGGGAGACCTGAGTGCAACGATAGAATGCTTAGGCCTGGCGGGCAATGAGCAGGCGATTGCAGATTGGCATGCAGCGAACCGGGCAGCAGTGCTAGCGTGTGCAGTGGATGACTGCGACACCTTTGCCCTGACGGATGATTACGATCTGTTGAACTTTGTATCCAGTTGTGGCGGCAACGCCGGCTCAATTACGGTGAACTACACCTTGACGGACAGCTGTGGCAATGGGGTGAGTTTTGCAGCGACCTTTACGATAGAAGATACGACAGCTCCGGATACGACGGGCTGCAACCTGGGAGACTTGGATGCGACAATAGAATGCTTAGGCCAGGCAGGCAATGAGCAGGCGATTGCAGATTGGCATGCAGCGAACCGGGCAGCGGTGCTGGCGTGTGCGGTGGATGACTGTGACACCTTTGCCCTGACGGATGACTACGACCTGTTGAACTTTGTATCGAGTTGTGGCGGCAATGCCGGCTCAATTACGGTGAACTACACGTTGACGGACAGCTGTGGCAATGGGGTGAGTTTTGCCTCGACCTTTACGATAGAAGATACGACAGCCCCGGATACGACGGGCTGCAACTTAGGAGACTTAAATGCGACGATAGAATGCTTAGGCCAGGCGGGCAATGAGCAGGCGATTGCCGATTGGCATGCGGCGAACCGGGCAGCGGTGCTGGCGTGTGCGGTGGATGATTGCGACACCTTCGAGCTGACAGATAATTACGATCTATTGAACTTTGTATCGAGTTGTGGTGGCAATGCCGGCTCAATTACGGTGAACTACACGTTGACGGACAGCTGTGGCAATGGGGTAAGTTTTGCCTCGACCTTTACGATCGAAGATACGACAGCCCCGGATACGACGGGCTGCAACCTGGGAGACTTAGATGCAACGATAGAATGCTTAGGCCAGGTGGGCAATGAGCAGGCGATTGCAGATTGGCATGCGTCGAACCGGGCAGCTGTGCTTGCGTGCGCTGTAGATGACTGCGACACCTTTGCCCTGACGGATGACTACGATCTACTGAACTTTGTATCGAGTTGTGGTGGCAATGCCGGCTCAATTACGGTGAACTACACGTTGACGGACAGCTGTGGCAATGGGGTAAGTTTTGCCTCGACCTTTACGATCGAAGATACGACAGCTCCGGATACGACGGGCTGCAACCTGGGAGACTTAGATGCGACTATAGAATGCTTAGGCCAGGTTGGCAATGAGCAGGCGATTGCAGATTGGCATTCGGAGAACCGGGCAGCAGTGCTGGCATGTGCGGTGGATGACTGCGACACCTTTGCCCTGACGGATGATTACGATCTATTGAACTTTGTATCGAGTTGTGGCGGCAATGCCGGCTCAATTACGGTGAACTACACGTTGACGGACAGCTGTGGCAATGGGGTAAGTTTTGCCTCGACCTTTACGATAGAAGATACGACAGCTCCGGATACGACGGGCTGCAACCTGGGAGACTTAGATGCAACGATAGAATGCTTAGGCCAGGCGGGCAATGAGCAGGCGATTGCAGATTGGCATGCAGCGAACCGGGTAGCGGTGCTGGCGTGTGCGGTGGATGATTGCGACACCTTCGAGCTGACAGATAATTACGATCTATTGAACTTTGTATCGAGTTGTGGCGGTAACGCCGGCTCGATTACGGTGAACTACACGTTGACGGACAGCTGTGGCAATGGGGTAAGTTTTGCCTCGACCTTTACGATAGAAGATACAACAGCGCCGGATACGACGGGCTGCAACCTGGGAGACTTGGATGCGACAATAGAATGCTTAGGCCAGGCAGGCAATGAGCAGGCGATTGCAGATTGGCATGCAGCGAACCGGGCAGCGGTGCTGGCATGTGCGGTGGATGATTGCGATACCTTTGCCCTGACGGATGACTACGATCTATTGAACTTTGTATCGAGTTGTGGCGGCAACGCCGGCTCGATTACGGTGAACTACACGTTGACGGACAGCTGTGGCAATGGGGTGAGTTTTGCCTCGACCTTTACGATAGAAGATACGACAGCTCCGGATACGACGGGCTGCAACTTAGGAGATTTGAATGCGGTGGCTGAATGTTTTGGAGCAGAAGCAAATGAAGCCCTCATGGAAGTGTGGCATCAATCCAATCTTCAAATACTCCAGTCATGTGTCATTGAGCAATGTGACTCCTTACTTATCTCGGATGACTTTGACCTGAATAACTTTGTGGTCACCTGTGGACAGAATGCAGGGTACCTCACTGTAAATTATGTGCTCAACGACTATTGTGGGAATTCATCGGGTTTTTCAGCAACGCTGACGATTGAGGATACAAATCCGCCGGTAGTTATCAATTGCGATATTACTCAACTAAATGATTCAATAGAGTGCCTGGGCACTATTGCCAATGAGCAAGCAATACGGAGTTGGAATCAAAGTAATATTGATTACCTCACCAATTGTGCGACTGACGATTGCAATGATGTCCTGGTCACAAGCGACCTGGATCTTGCAAATTTTGTTGAAGATTGCAGCCCAAATACTGGTTCGCTAGTGGCCATGTACACGATTAGTGATGGCTGCGGCTACTCAACCACACTGAGCGGCAGTATTGTGATCTATGACCTGACACCGCCTCATGCAATAGAATGTGTGGAAGATATCACGATAGATTTCTATCAGTCTCCTGATCCGGATTCGATAGGTTGGCCAAACTATAGGGACATTTGTGATCCGGATATTTCAGTAACCTATCAGGATGATAGTTTGGGATTTGAGGAGCCTTGCGACGATTTCCGGTATATAATTAGATCATTCTTCGCCACAGATAACTGCGGAAATACGGACAGTTCTTGTGTGCAAACAATAAAGATTGAATGTTGTGATCTTGAAGAATTTGCATTCCCTGGAGATACGACGATTTATTGCGGTGATTCTATTCCTACTGAAAAAGATATTTACGCTAAATATCCGGGACTAGACTTAAAGATTAATACTACCTCTCATGACGGTTCTTGTCAAGACTTGTATTTCAGAGTTATCGAGGTGGAAGATCAATGTTCTCATGAATACACAATTACTGTTCTTGACACGACTTCGCCTGAGCTGTATGTGACGCCAAATGACACCTTTATTTATTGTGGTGATCCATTGCCCGAGCCTACTTATGAAGTGTCAGACAATTGTACAGAGGTAGAAGTGACCTTCGAAGAAAAAATAGGAGAATGTGAATGTGGTCAAATCATTGAATGGACCTGGACTGCAAAAGACGCATGCTACAATATGACGTCGATCACCCGTTACATAGAGATTAGAGATACTGTACCACCGGTAATTGAGGTGGCTTCAGAAGACATGTCAGGTCTGACAGAAGGCGATACCATGTATGTTTATGGTTGCGGCATGCCGCAAGTAAATATGAACGATTTTAGTGCGACGGATGACTGTTGTACAACGCAAGATTCTACTTATGACCGGTTTGTTTCGTTCAAGCGATGTGATATTCATGGGTACGATCAGCTATGGGAATGTGGGATTATATCCAAGGACCTGTGTGGTAACGAATCCCGGTTTGTCTTCTATGTAGCTCAAATTGATACTACACCCCCCACTATTCTGAATGTACCGGAAGATGTAACTCTGGCTTGTGATGATACGATTCCACCGGTACCATCAGATGTAACCTCAATTGATGATTGTCAGACGGAGACAAGGCCCGAATTTGAGGAAATAATCGAGATCGATTCGATTGACTCGACCAGGGTGACAATTACAAGAAGGTGGTTT